>NZ_JBVJDS010000011.1:0-316162 GCF_055582185.1 Streptomyces sp. NPDC042201
AACGCTCGGCTGGGAAACCCCAGCCGAGCGCCTGCAAAAACTACTCGCGGCCCGATCAGACCAACCACGTGTTGCAACAACCCCTAGAAACCGCCACCGGGTCGTGGGGCCCTGGTGGAGCGGGTACGGGTCGAGCGGTTACGTACGCGGCCTCAAGACGGACAGGTAGGACGGGCGTGTACGACGGACAGGCAGGAGGGGCGGGGACGGGTGGGGCGTCAGCCGCCGACGCGGGCCACTCCGGCGTAGATGCCGCTGCCCTCGGCCTCCGGGGCGGACGTGCCCTTGAACCACTCCGGCGCCGTCACCAGTCCCGGCTCGACGAGGTCGAGCCCGTCGAAGAAGCGGCTGACCCCGGCGCGGGCACGGAAGCCCAGCCGGATGCCGCCCTTCGCGTACTCGGCGGTGACCCGCTCCGCCATCTCCGGATAGAGGTCGGATGCCGCGTGCGACAGGACCAGGTAGCTGCCGGCGGGCAGCGCGTCCACCAGCGTACGCACGATGCTGTACGGGTCCTGGTCGTCGGAAATGAAGTGCATGAGCGCGATCAGCGAGAGCGCGATCGGCCGGTCGAAGTCCAGGACGCCACGGGCGTGGTCGAGGATCGCTTCCGGCTCCCGCACGTCTGCCTGGATGTAGTCGGTGACGCCCTCGGGCCTGCTGATCAGCAGGGCCTCCGCGTGGCGCAGGACGATGGGATCGTTGTCCGTGTAGACGACCCGCGCCGTCGGCACGACCTCCTGGACGATCTGGTGCAGGTTCGGCTGCGTGGGGATGCCCGTACCGATGTCGAGGAACTGGTCGATGCCGTCGCCGGCCAGCCAGGCCGCCGCGCGGCGCATGAACTCACGGTTCTGCCGCGCCGCGTCCTTCGCCATGGCCGGAAGCTGCTCCCCCACCTCCTGGTCGACGCGGTAGTTGTCCTTCCCGCCCAGAAGCCAGTCGTAGACGCGTGCCGGATGCGGCCTGCTGGTGTCGATCTGGGGCTTGGCTGTACCGGCCGTCATGACGAGCTCCGTTCACAAGAGGTAGACGCGAAAAAGACAGGCGAGAACCGAGGGGCGGCCGTCGGCCGGCCACCTGCCCTGGCCATGGACTCGCGCGGCCGGGACGCGGTGTACCACCGGGACGAGGTTTACCACCCGACCACCGCCCTGTCAGCGCAGTCTCCCACAGCAACTTGGCGGCGATCATGGGGCGTTGCCCCTCGACGCCGGTCAGAGCCGTACCGGGGTCACCACGGGACCGGGCCGTCGGCGGCGAAGTAGCCGCCCGTCGGACCGTCGGCGCCGATCGTGGCCAGGCGCACGATGATGTCGGCGCCCTCCTGGACCGTCTTGGTACCCCTGTGGTCATTGAGGTCGGTGGCGGTGTACCCGGGGTCGGCAGCGTTGATCTTGAACTCGGGGAGCGCCTCGGCGTACTGGACGGTGAGCATGTTGACCGCGCTCTTGGAGGAGCCGTAGGCCGGGAACCGCGCCGCCTCGAACCGTTCGGGATCGGTGACGCGGGCCAGTGAGCCCAGACCGCTGCTGACGTTCACCACCACGGGGTGGCCGGCGGCGGACAGCAGCGGCAGGAAGGCGTGGATGACCCGCACGATGCCGAAGACATTGGTGGCGTAGATGGTCTCCAGGTCGGCGGCGGTGACCTCGCTGATCGACTTCGAGCCGTCGGCGACGCCGGCCTCGTTGGTCACGATGCCGGCGTTGTTGACCAGCACGTCCAGCAGCCCCGCCTCCTCGCGGACCAGCTCCACCGCCGTCCGGACCGACTCGTCGCTGGTGACGTCGATCGGCAGCGGGCGGGCGCCGATCAGCTGTGCGGCTTCCCGCCCGCGCCGGATGTCACGTGCCCCGAGGAAGACGGTGTGCCCCGCCACGACGAGACGCCGCGCTGTCTCCAGGCCCAGCCCCTTGTTGGCACCGGTGATGAGTGTTGTTGTCATGCCTGTCACTCTCACCCCGACGGACGCGGCCAGCGAGTGCACCGTTCCTCCTGGGCCCGGCACCACCAGGCTGCGACGCGGAACGCGCGTCCGCTCGTTGCCTCGCGGGAAATGAGTTGACCGGCGATGTCCCGGAGCGTTCATATTGCCGTCGGCCGGCGACCATCGGCGGTCCGGTACCTCCGCGCAGCCGCGTCGCCCTGTCGCGTGGTGGAATCACCCCGGTTCAGGAAGGTATCCATGCGCGCCGGCACGATGCACGCTGAGGAGTGGGACATCGACGTATCTCTCGTGCGTCGGCTGATCACCGCGCGGTTTCCGCAGTGGGCGGGCCTTCCCGTCACCCTGGTCGACTCCGCCGGCACATCCAATGCCATGTATCGGCTTGGCGAGGACATGGTCGTACGGCTCCCCCGCGTCGCGGGGTCCGCCAACGATGTGGAGAAGGAGCACCGGTGGCTGCCGCGGCTCGCCCCGGGGCTTCCTGTTGCCATTCCCGTACCCCTGGGCCAGGGAATGCCTGCCGAGGGCTATCCCTGGCCGTGGTCCGTCTACCGCTGGCTCCAGGGCGAGAATCCGGCTGTCGAGCGCATCGCGGAACAAGGCTTGCTCGCCAAGGATCTGGCGGAGTTCGTCGCCGCGTTGCGCCAGATTGATCCCACGGACGGGCCTCTCTCCTACCGCGGCGAACCCCTGGCGATGCGGGACGCCGCGACGCGCGACGCGATCGAGAGACTGTACGGAATCGTCGACACCGGCGCGGCGACCGCCGCATGGGACGCGGCCCTGCGGACCCCCGCACGGCCCGGCCCGGCGGTCTGGATCCACGCGGACCTGCAACCGGGGAATCTGCTGACCGTCCGTGGGCGGCTCAGCGCCGTCATCGACTTCGGGTGCCTGGGCCTGGGCGATCCCGCCGTCGACCTGATCGCGGCGTGGTACGTGCTGCCGGCCGACGCGCGCGGAGTCTTCCGCACCGCTCTGGAGGTCGATGACGCGGCCTGGGCGCGAGGCCGTGGCTGGGCGCTGTCGATCGCGCTCGACGAACTGCGTTACTACCGGGACACGAACCCGGTCATGGCAGCCATCGCACGACACGTAGTCCATGAGGTGGTCACCGATCACGCGCACGCCGCGTGACACCAGCCTGAGCAGCGCCCAGCGCAATCCGACCGTCCGGCCCAACCGCAGCTCGCAACCCTTCCCCCGGTGGGCCGAGGCCGCACCGGGGGAAGGGTTGGCGACGAGCCGTCAGCTGACCGCGTCGATGGCCGCGTCGATGACCTTGGCGACGGCCGCCGGATGGGAGATGAGCGTCAGGTGCGAACCGCCCTTGAAGGTGGTGATCTTCGATCCGGCCCGACGCGCCATCATCAGCTCGGACTCCGGCGTGATGATCTGGTCGCCTGTGCTGATGAAGTACCACGAGGGGATCGTCTTCCACGCCGCGTACGCGGACGGAGTGTCGAACACGGCCATGGACGCGGCGCGCTGCGAGGCCCAGAGGTCGGCGGCCTGCTGGACCGGCAGGTCCTGGGCGAACTTCTTGAGGAAGATGTCCTTCTTCAAGTACAGGTTCGTCACGCCCTCCGGGGCGTTCGCGTACGGAACGCTGTCGAACAGGGTGTTCGCGGGAGCGTTGAGCGCGGACGTCGCGCCGCTGAGCGATCCGGTGGTCTCACCCACCGCCGGCGCGGCGGCGTCGACGTACACGAGGGCCTTCACGTTGTCCGTCTGCGCGGCGGCGTTCGTGATGACCGAGCCGCCGTACGAGTGGCCGACCAGCACGACGGGGCCGGCGATGCTCTTGACGAAGTCGGCCACGGTCTCCGCGTCGGTGGTGAGGTTCTCCAGCGGGTTGGCGATGGCGCGCACGGTGTACCCCTGGCGACTGAGGATCCTCACCTCACCGCTCCAGCTCGAAGCGTCGGCCCAGGCGCCGTGGATCAGCACCACCGTCGGCTTGGCGTCAACACCACCGCCCTCGGGGACGGCGGCCCGGGCACTCGTGGCGGGAGCGGTGGTGGCGAACACCGTGGCGGTAAGGACGGCGGCGAGCGTATACCTGCGACGCGGACGTATCCGCGGGGCGGGAGTGGACGACACGGCCATCTGCTTCTCCTTCGAACGGCGGATGGGCTGGCCTCAGCGTCATCGCCCCGCGACGGCACGGCGCGCGTTGAGGAGCACGCGGGTGAATGGGAACCGCCACCCGGGTGACAATCTCCACGCCTGCGCTAAACGTCCGGCGCCAGGGGGAATCGGGCTCAGCCGGCAAGGGCCTCGACGAGGGAGGCGACCGCTCCCACGGTCACCCCGTACCCCGGGATGGCCACCACCGGCCACGGCACGGATCGGGGTACCAGCACGCGTACGCCCCCGTGCGACGCGTCCCGGGAGACATGAAGAGCCCCCACGACAACAGCAGTGAACAGCGCCACCAGCACGAGCGCATAGCCAACGACGACCTTGGATCGTCCGGAGCACGGGATCCGGCTGTCTCACCTAGGAACGCGACGTGCCCGCAGGCGTCTTGGCAGAAGGCCGCCGGCGCTAAGCGGACACCCGAAGACATACGGCCGCGCCCGCCGTAACCGTCGTGAGGGCCAGGAGCCCGGAAGCCAGTGGAGTGATCCCAGGTGTCGTCACCTCTACGCGCCCGTACCCCGCCCAGTCGCATGCGGAGCCGACCGGAAAATAGGTCGTAGAGAGGTCGACCGGCGCTGAGGAGGAAGGACCGTTCTCGAACCCCACCTTGAGCAGGCAGCGGTCGATCTTGGTGGCGTCACTCAGGGAGGATGTCAGCCACAGCCCGCCAAGGTAAACCAGCACGGTCGCCGCAGCTGCCCACAAAGCCGCCCTGGTAAAGATCTTCTTCCATACTGACACTGCACATCATCCTCCACGCCCGACGACGGGAAAGGGGGCCGAACCGCAGGAACATCAGGGTGAGGCACCGTGGCAGGGCCTGGTCGCCCGCCTGGTGGAGGTGGTGCGGGAGGTGAGGGCCTGGGCCGCTCGCGGGGCGGGTTCACCACCCAGCTTCACCTGAGCGCGGACGGCCGCTGCCGCCCCCTGTCCTTGATCGTCACACCGGGACAGCGGGCGGACCGCACGCAGTTCACCCCGGTCCTGGAGAAGATCCGTGTCCCGAAGCTCGGGCCTGGCAGGCCCTCTGGCTCCGCTCGTGAGCGCCAGGATCAGCTCTTATCCGTCTTCCGGCAGATGGAAGTAGACGGTCCCCGACCGCCAGGGACCGTGCTCGGTCATCTCTGACTCGATCACCACGTCCTGGATCTCAACAGGGCCCAGCACTTCAATGGCATCGGCCAGCCGTCGCAAGAGGGCCGGAACACTATCGCAGCCCGGGCCAGCGGGGTTGGCCTGCGAAAAATGGCGCACGGTCCAATGCTTCGGAGTGTCAATCATGGGCAGATCGTAAGGCCTGCCGTCACCTGGCCAGCAGGCCGACCGCCAGGCCCTGTCCGGTCGGGCTTGGGCGCGTCAGTCGGTGGGCGATAGGGCATCGTCGGGGGCGGCGAGGTGCTGGAAGAACTCCTCAAGCAAGGTGAAGAGCCCTGCGACAGCGTGTTGGTGTTCGTCTTCGGACCACGGCTCGGACGGACGGCCGCCCTCGGGAAAGACGACCTGCACGACCTGCGCGGACCAGACGAGGTTCTGGCCGACCCGGTATGCGTCCGCGAGCCACTGCCGGAATCCGTTCAGCAGTGCTCCGCCGACGGCATGGTCGTAACCGTTGAGGTAAGCCGTCACCGCGTCGTAGGTGATGCGACCGACGTATATGCCCGGCCGCTTGCTGAAGCTCTCCCAGAACCTCTGGTGCGACTCGACCGGCTTCGTCCTGTCCCGGCACCAGGCGGCCGGCAGCCGGGAACGGTCGGTGCCGATGCCCCAGGTGGAGTACGACACTGCCTCTGCTCCGACGCCCAGCGCCGTCAAGAGAACGGCCATGCGCTCGGCCGGATCGACAGGTCCGGACTTCCTGACCCAGACACACGTTCCCGATGGATCACCCTCGTGATGGGTGACGACGAAGTCCGTTCCGCCGAGCGTGAAGAACGCGGCACGCACGGCTCCGTGCCCGTCCCACGACTCCTCGATCGCCAGCCTCAGCCGCCGAGCCACCGCCTCCAGATCCACGGAGAGCAGCGCCAGCGAAACCAGCGGTTCGGTCGCGGCGTGAAACATCGAACGCTGCCACGCCGGATTGCCTCCATCGTCTTGAAAGGACGTCGCAGGCGCCCAATCAGCCTCGGGATCCGGAAGGTTGATCATCTCGGTCACGCGCCCAGTCAATCAGTCGTACTCAGGTCTGCTCGTCGTCCTCCGGCTCCCCGCTGTCGGAGGCGAGGGCCGGGGCCCTACCGGTCGTGTCGGGTTCATTAACCGTGCTGATCCGCAGGCACCCGTCTGTGCCGAACATCTCGATCAACTGCGACAGGTGGGCTCGGGCAATGCTGCGCGTGGGGGACTCTCCAGTAGTCACCCGCGTCCCTCCAGGTCCGCCCACACGATCTTGCCCCAGCGCCGCTCATCCGTGCCCCAGTCGGCCGCCGGCGCCGCCACCAGGAACAGGCCGCGCCCGTCCTCGTCACCATCGCCCGCCTCGCGCACTTCGGGCCGCAGCCGCTTGCAGTTGATCTCTGTACGGGTGACCGGCAGCGCGTCGATGTCGGCGGCCCGGTAGAGCGCGATGTCGACGGTCCCAGCCTGCGACGGAGGTTCTGCGCGCCGCCCGTCGATGATCACCCGGGCGTCCGCACCGGCGCCGGTAACGGCAGGCGTGAAGATGAGTACGACGACTCACGCACCAGCGGAGACCGCCACCGATGATGAAGATCACCACCGTCGAGACCGGGAGACCTCTCATGCTCAGCCGCATCGCCGACATCCTGGTGCCCGCCGTCGGCCGCCTGTCGGTGACCACCGACGCCGACACCGCACTCACACCGGGCAGCATCATCGCCGCGAACCACACCTCACTGGCGGACCCGGCTATCGTGCTCGCCGCTCTGCGCCGGCTCGGCGCCGAGCCGGTCATCATGGCGGCCGCCGGCCTGTGGCGTGTCCCGCTCCTTGGCCGCGCACTCGCCGGCGGGGGGCACATTCCAGTATTCCGCGGAGACCGGCGGGCCGCGGCCTCACTCGACACCGCCGCGGAAGCCCTTGGGCAGGGGCGGATGGTCCTCATCTACGCCGAGGGCGGCCTGCCCCGCCGCAAGGACGCCGCTGAGGCCGCGCCCGGGATCTTCCGCAGCGGCCTCGCCCGTCTCGCCGAGCGCACCGGCGCCCCCGTCGTCCCCGTGGGCCAGGCCGGCGCCCGTCGCGTCACCTCGGGAAGCGTCACCAAACAGCTTGCGGGTTTGACCACCGCACCGGTGCGTCGCCCGGACCTGCATGTTCACGTGGGTGCGCCGCTGCTGCTGACCGGCGGGCGCGAGGTGCGCACGGCAAGGGCCCGGGCAGCGGTGACTATCGCCTGGCGGACGGCAGCCGCCCACCTGGGCGAGCCCTTCCCCTGCCGATGAGCGACCGGGACAAGGACGCGGAAATCCTCGCCCTGCGCCATCAGATCACGGTGCTGGAACGCCAACTCGGCAACGACAGAGTGCGGTTCACCCCGAGCGACCGTGCGTTCCTGGCGGCGTTGCTCCACCGACTCCCGGTGGAGGCGCTGCGCAGGGTGCGGTTGGTGGTCCGGCCGGACACGGTGCTCCGCCGGCACCGGGACCTGGTCGCACGCCGCCACGCCGCCACATCCCGGCCGAAACGCCCGGGACGGCCGCGGACCGTGCGTTCCATCCGCGCCCTGGTCCTGCGCCTCGCGCGGGAGAACCCCAGCTGGGGATACCGCCGCATCCACGGCGAACTCCTCGGCCTCGGGATCAAGGTGGCCGCCTCCACCGTCTGGGAGATCCGGTCACCCTGTCCGGGGCGCGGCTGCATGTGTTCGCGGTAATCGAACACGCCGGCCGCCGGATCCGGATCCTCGGCGCCACCGCACACCCGACCACCACATGGGTGACGCAAGCCGCGAAGAACCTCGTCATGGACCTCGAAGGCGCCGGCTGCCGAGCCCGGTTCATGATCCGTGACCGCGACGGGAAGTTCCCCGCACTGTTCGACACCATCCTGAACGACGCGGGGATCGAAGTCGTGCTCAGCGGCGTACGGATGCCGCGGATGAACTCGATCATGGATCGTGGTGGGCTGCCCCCTGACGAGTTGTCCCCGGTCGGGCGCACCGGCTCTGGGTGGAGAGGTTCTGGCCGACCACACCTGGACCGGGAGACTCGACCGGAGACTTCGCCAGATACAGCGTGGTCAGGCGGTCATCAGGCGCCGCAGGTCCGTCACGTACTTGCGGATGAGAGTTGGGGACAGGCGCGGCACATCCCGATCCGGTCCAATGCCGGCCTCCTGGACGGCCGCCCGGAAGCGGACCGACGGGACGTCCGAACCGGGCACAGCCTCTCCCGGTTCCTGGAGGCCTTGCAGCAAGGGAAGGACGGAGTACTGGCGCTGTGCCTCGGGCAGGTTGCGCAGGGCGGCTTCGATGCGGACGAGCCAGTCACCGTAGCCCGCGATCCGCTCGATACCGTGGCCGTCCTCGATGAGCCACTCCACGAACGTGTCGAGTGAGATGCCGTCATCGTGCGGGTTCACCAGGTTGAAGGTCCGGTACCCGGAGGTGCTCCGTCCCAGCGTGACAACCGATGCCGTGGTGAAGTCGACGGGCAGGCCGTCGTAGTGGGCCCGCGGCCCCTCGCCGCTGTCGGTCCGGTAGAAGGAGTCCGGGGCCACGCCCGTCGCGAGGAGGCTGAACAGCAGTCGGCTGAACATGTCGTGCACGTTCAGCTGCCCGGTGTACCGGCTGTGCGCGAGGATCATGCTGGAGCGGAACACCGTCACCGGCAGGTCGCACAGGTCGTGCGCCTCCCGCAGCAGCACCTCCCCTGCCCACTTGCTCGTCGTGTACCCGCCGGCGTACCCGTCGTCGACAGGCTGGACCGGCAGCGCGGCGCGCACGTCGGTGTCCTCGTCGAGAGGCTGTCCCCTCCGGGATCTGGACACGGCCACGCTGGAGATGTACGTGAACGGCTTGAGCCGTTTGGTCAGGGACAGCCGGATGAGCTCCGCGGTTCCGAGGACGTTGGCGTCGAACAGGTGGCGGTAAGGCAGCACGTGGTTCACCAGGGCGCCCGCGTGGACGATCAGGTCCACCTCACCGGTCAGCCGTTCCCATGTCGCGTCGTCCAGGCCCAGCCTCGGCTCGGCGATGTCTCCTGCCAGCACTTCCAGGTGTTCTGCGGCCAACTCCCGATAAGTGCGAGTCAGTTCGGAGTCGTCGCTGCCGAAGGCGTCGGCCAGTCGCTGTCCGGCGGCATCCTGGTCCTTGCTGCGGACCACGACGATCAGCCTGCCGTCGGCCGGGGCCAGCCGATGGAGCCACTCGAGGGTGAGGAAGCGCCCCAGGTATCCGCTCGCGCCGGTCAGCAGAACGCGGCGTGGCTCCCCGGCGGGGCGCGGGAGGTGGCGGGCGCCGTCGAGAGTCGCCGCATCGATGAACCGGCCCAGGACGAGGTCCTTGGCGTGCGTCTCGCCGGCGTCCTCGCCATGCACCGACGCGAAGGTGGGTCGCGTCACGGTGGCCGTGCGCTTGGCCTCGACGTAGGCGGCCAACTGCCGCAGGTCGTGCGCGGGGCTGATGATGACGTCGACCGGTACCCGGACACCGAAAGTGTCGTGCAACAGGTTCGACAGTGACACCGCGGACAGCGAGTCGCCGCCGAGGTCCCGGAAGTGCGCGGAGGGACTCACCTCTGTCGCCGAGCCCACCAGCAGCGCTCGCGCGGCCAGCTGGACCGTCTCCAGCACCGGCCGGTCGCCGCCCGTGCGGCGCAGTTCGAGCAGCTCCTGGGTCTCGTGGGCCGATATCTCGGCGTACAGATGCTCCAGTCGCTCGCCGTAACGCTCCACGAGCTTGGGCCACAACAACTTTCCCTGGTCCGACAGCAGGCCGTTGGCCTGGCTGAACGGCTCGGCCTCGAGCAGCAGACCCCTGGGGATCTCGTACGAATTGAGGCCCGTGTCCTTCGCGATCCGCTGGAGCGATTCGCTCAGCGGCTGTTCGAGACGTACCCGGTCGTCCCCGTACCGCCGCAGGGCATCGGGGGTGGGCACGACGACAGCGAGCAGGTAGGAGCGCTCGCTGTTGCCGTAAAGGAAGATCTGCCGCACCAACGGGCAGGCGGCGAATATCGATTCCAGCCTGGCGATCGACACGAACTCGCCCTGGGACAGCTTCAGGACACTCTTGCGGCGGTCCACCACGGCGATACGGCGTGGACCGAGCTCCGCGACGATGTCGCCGGTCCGGTAGTAGCCGTCCTCGTCGAAGAGATCCGCCGTCAGCTCGGGATGCTTGTAGTAGCCGGGGATGCCGTCGGCTTTCAGCAGGAGCTCGCCGCGCGGGTGGGGGGCGTCGGTGCGGAAGTAGCCCAGCTCGGGCACGTCGGCCAGCTTGTAGTCGATCACCGGCGGGCTCTGCAACACGCCGTCGGCCGCGATGCCCATGACCTCCGTGGAGCCGTACCCGTTGTGCAGGGGAACGCCGAGAAGGGCCTCGGTGAACTCGGTCAGTGCGGCGGACAACGGCGCGGAGCCGGTTCCGGCCACGCCGACGCGCCCTCCGAGGACGTCCTCGCGGAGTTGCTTGAGCACCTCGGTCGCGGCCCGCTCCGGGTCGGTGCCCGTGGAGGTCCGCCGGTCCAGCTCGCTCTGGTAGAGCTGGTGGAGCATCTCGCACAGACGGGGCACGAGGAACAGCTCGGTGGGCCGTACGAGAGCGGTGTCCTCGAAGAATGTCGACAGGTCGCTGCTGGCGGTGAAGCAGCTGGAGCCTCCGCGGGCCAGTGCGTTCGTCAGCAAGAAGTGGCCGGCGGCATGGCTCAGCGGCATGTAGTTGATGGCGACCATGTCCGTACCGGCCCGCTTCGCCCGGTCCTCCCACATCACCCTGGCGAGCCGCTCGGTGTACATCGCGCCCTTCGGCGTTCCCGTACTCCCCGAGGTGTAGACGAGCATCGCGAGGGGATCCTCGTCGTCGCCCGGGATGTACGGCGGAGCGTCGGGCAGGCCGGCGCCGCGGTCGAGAACCGCCGACAGGGCGACGACCTCCACGTCCCGTCCAGCCTCGGCCAGGCTGTCGCGGGCGGCGGCGAATCGCTCCGCCTGGTCCTCGGCGCGCGGATGATAGTCGAACACGACCAGCCGCCGGACCGAGGGAGTGCGCAGGGACAGCTCGGTCGCGGTGCCCAGTCGCTCGATGCTCGCGGCGACCAGAACCGGCTCGGTCTCCGCCATGATGGACGTCAGATTCTCGGTCGGCGCACTGATCTGCAACGGAACGTTGACGGCGCCCAGATAGCCGCACGCCAGATCCAGTGTCGCGTAGTCCCGGCTCGTGAAGCCGAGGAGGGCGACACGGTCGCCCGCGACGAGAGGGCGCTGCAAGTGGTGATGCCATTCGCTCGCCACTGCGCCGATACGGCTCCACAACTGCCGGTAGGTGGTCATTTCGTAGCGCGGCAGCAGACGGGCCGACACGCGCCCGGTCCGGGCGTCCCGCACGAACTCCCTCGCACGCTCACCGACGGCGGGCCGGTCCTGATAGCGCTCAAAGGCATGTGCCATTACTTGCGCGAGTCGCACGGTGATCTCCGCGTCGTATAGGTGGCGGACTTGTCCGGACCGGCGGCCTGCGATTCCCCTCGCCGGGAGTCGGGGGGCCGTCTCTCCAGGGCGCGACATTTTACAGGTGCCGCGTAATCAGCGGGTGTTGCGGAACCCGGTGATCCAGGTGCCGATTCTCAGCCGGGCCTGTGCACGGACCGGCAAGAGAACGTCACCCCACTCGGGGGTTCGTATAAAGCGTCCCCCCGGACCAGATGTAACGAGTCCCGCCCCAACGGGCAGCTGACTCGACGTCGGGGAAGAAACCCCGTCCCTCGAGGTTCGCGCTCGTGTTGCACAACACGGGTACTCCGCTGATTTCCGCGTAGGCGGTGAGGATACGAGCGGTGTCGGTGTCCTGAGTCGACGCGATGGTCTGGAGCCGAGCGGTACCGTCCAGGTGAACGACCGCCGGGACGCGTTCGGCCCAGCCGGGCCGCATGCGGTGCTCGAAGATCATGTAGGGGTCGGGCGTGCCGGGGGCGAAGACCTCCGACGCACGGTCCTCCAGGCAGATGGGCGCGACGGGCCGGTACGGGGCTCGGTTCTTGATGTCGTTGAGCCGGTCCTTCATCCGGGTGTCGGTCGCGGGCGCCAGGATGCTCCGGTTGCCCAGAGCGCGCGGGCCCAGCTCCGCCCGGCCGGAAAGGACGACCACCGGTTCGCCCTCGGTGTGCAGGAGGGCGGCCAACTGCCGCTCGTCGCAGGGCTGTGCCCGCCACCCGTCGGGAAGGGTGCCGGTAGTGATCCGCGGTCCGCTGTAGACATCCCACTCCAGCGCCGTCCGGCCGCGCCGGAACATCTCGCAGGCCGCTGTTCCGATCGCCGCCCCCGCGTCGTTGGGAAAGGGCGGGACGAAGACCTCCCGAAAGACCTCGCTGGCCCGAATCTCGGTGTTCCACTTGATGTTGAGCGCGCAGCCGCCGCCGAGCACCAGGTTGTGGCCGCCGTCCGGGAAGCGGCTGCGCACCGCCGTGGTGAGCCGCGCGAGCAGGTTGTGGCCGATGTGGGCCTGATAGGTGGCGATGAGGTCCGCGTTGGACAGACCCGGCATCAACTCGTCCCTGTTCGCGGCGACCTTGTCGCCCAGCACGCCCACCTTGTCGAAGGGGAGGTCGCGGAACTCGGCCATGAGGTCGTCGAAGACGGCGAAGGCACCGGTCTCGACCCGGCCTTTGGCCGCGTACGCCATGGCCTTCCCCGCGACGGAGAGGTGTTGGCGGATGTACGTGTCCGACGTGACGTCGTCGGTCTTGAGCAAGTACGGTTCGAACCGCGAGCAGAAGGCCGCGAAGCTGCCTCCGAGGACGGGCAACAGGGCCTCGACGAAGGTCACTTCACGGGTCGCGGCCCGCACATGGTAGAGGCGCGGCGTGATGAGGCCGTCCCAGACCACGACGAACGCGTCTTCGCCCCTGGCGGCGAACGGGCTTGAGCAGTACGTGCCGATGAGATGGTTGGCGACGTGGGTGTAGCCGGCGTAGTTGTCGAAACCATGGCCGCTGAAGGTGTGGCGTTGCAGCGGCCCGTCGTCGCCGGGGCTCTCGAGATACGGTGCGACCCGGAACTGTACCGGCAGGCCACCGGCGTTCACCTTGACGGCGGTCCGGCCCGCGTCGTCTTTCGTGTACCAGCCGTCGACCACGAACTGATCGACGTCGGCGAGTGACAGACCCTCCGCGGCAAGGATCTCAGTCACACGTTCCAGGTCTCCGAGGGAGCTGTAGCGTTCGCCGTTGTTCAGCTTCTCGATCTCGTAGCTGAAGAGAAGGCGACCGTCTTCGATGACGGCAACCCCGCCGTCGTGCGATGCCTTGATCCCGCATATGAGCATGTGGTCAGCCACACCTTTCTGAGAGTCGAATTGACCGCTGCCAGCCGTTCACCTGGACCAGAACCGCAGACGAAACCCTCGAACACGTCATGCCCGGGCGTTCAAGGAATTTCGTTCACGCGCCACTAGGTCCTGTCCGGCGGTTCAGCCGTACCGGCAGTGAGTGGAGCCCGCGAATGATCGTGCTGGTACGCCACCGCAGTTCCTCAGGATCGGCCGCGAGCCTCATGGCGGGGAACGCGTCGAGCAGGGCGCCGAACGCCACCCGCACCTCCACCCTGGCCAGCGGCGCCCCGAGGCAGTGGTGGATGCCATGTCCAAAGGCCAGATGGCCGCCGTCAGTGGGCCTGCGGACGTCCAGCGAATGCGGATCGTCGAAGTGCTGTGGATCACGATTGGCGGAGGCAATCGCCAGCAGCACGAAGTCGCCGGCCGGGATCTCGACGTCACCCATGGTCAGGGACTCCGTCGCACACCGGAAGGAGGCGTGCTTCAGTGGGCTCTCCAGCCTCAGGAATTCCTCGACCGCGCCGGGGAGGAGGGAACGGTCCTCGCGCAGTGCCTCCCATTGGTCCAGGTTCCGCATCAGGTGGAGCGTGCCGTTGCCCAGGGCGTTGAGGGTGGTCTCGAAACCGGCGATGAACAGCAGGTAGGCCGTCGAGACCAGTTCGGTCTCGGTCAGCTGGTTGTCGACGTCGTGTGCCGAGACCAAGGCGGCGAGCACGTCGTCGGTGGGCACGCGGCGTTTGCGCTCGATGAGTTCGCCGAGGTACTCGACCACCTCGGTCGTGGCGGCGGCGGCCGCTTCGGGGGAGTCGCCGGAGACGAGCGCCTTGGACCAGGACTTGAAGTTCTCCTGCTCCTCGATCGGCACACCCAGCAGCAGACAGATCACCCGGATCGGCAGCGGAAACGCGAAGGCGTCCAGCAAGTCCACCGTGTCGTCGTCCGAGAGGGCATCGATCAGCCCGCCGGTGATCTGCTCGATCTCCGGCCGGAGCACTTCGATAGCGCGGCTGGTGAAGGCCTTGCTCACGAGCTTGCGCATCCGGGTGTGGTCCGGCGGGTCGGCGTTCAGCATGTGGCTGGAAATGGCCGGTGAGAAACCGGCACGTCTGTTGCTGTCCGGCTCGTTCTGCGCGAACAGCCTGTCCATCCTGTTCAGATCGGTGCTCAACCGGGGATCCGCCAGTGCGGAGCGCACCGCCTCGTATCCGGTGATGAGCCAAACCGGCAGTCCGCCGCACACGGGGACTCCGGGAGGCATCTTCACCCGGTGCGCCGAGCCTTCGGCGCTGAGCTTCGCGTACACCGAGTAAGGGTCCTGCACGAACGCGTCGTCGAGTTCCAGAGGGGTGGAATCCTGATCCATGGGTGCATCCTCGAAAATGTTGTTGGTTTCACGCGTCGAACGAGGCGGGAGAATCGCTGTGACGTGCGCCCCGGGCCGCGGCATTCACCGCTGCGTCCGGCGCCACGACGCCGGTTGCTCCTGGGTTGAACATCTCGGCGACCACGAAGGCCAGATCAAGCGCCTGGCCTCCGTTGAGGCGCGGGTCGCACGCCGACTCGTACCTGCGGTGCAGGTCGTCGAAACCCAGTTCGGCGCCGCCGCCGACGCACTCGGTCACGTCCTCGCTGGTCAGCTCCACGTGCAGTCCGCCGGCGTGGGTGCCGAGCGCCTTGTGCACCTCGAAGAAGCCTGCGACCTCGGCGAGGATGTCGTCGAACCGCCTGGTCTTGTGCCCGCTGGGCGCCTCGAAGGTGTTGCCGTGCATCGGATCGCACACCCACACCACCGGCGCGCCGGAAGCCGTGACCTTCTCCACGAGTTCCGGCAGCAGGTACTGCACGCGGTGCGCCCCCATGCGCACGATGAAGGTCAGCCGGCCCGGCCGTCGGTCGGGGTCGAGGCGGTCGATCAGGGCCATCGCCTGCTCGGGCGTGGTGGCAGGGCCCAGCTTCACCGCGATCGGGTTGTCGATGGTCGCGAAGTAGGCGACGTGGGCGCCGTCGAGCTGTCTGGTGCGGTCGCCGATCCACAGCATGTGGCCGCTGCCCGCATATCCTCGGCCGGAACGCGGGTTGTAGCGGGTCAGCGCGGCCTCGTAGTCGAGCAGCAGTCCCTCGTGGCTGGCGAACAACTCCGTGGTGCGCAACGGATCGCCGCCGCCGCACGCGTCTTCGCGGGACAGTGCCTGGCCGATTCGACCGGCGAGGTCGTCGTAGCGTTCACCTGCAGGCGAGCGTGAGACGAAGTCCTGGTTCTCCTTGTGCAGTTGGCGTAGGTCGGTGCCGCCACGGGCGCATGCGCGCATGACGTCCAGGGTGTCGCGCGAAGCGTCGTACATCCGAAGTAGCCGGGCCGGGTCCGGCCGTCGTTCGGCCTGGCTGAAGCCGATGCCGTTCACCGCGTCGCCCCGGTAGACCGGGAGCGTGCGCCCGTCGACGGTCTCGGTCGGCCGGGATCGGGGCTTCGCGTACTGCCCGGCCATCCGGCCCACCTTGACCACCGGCACCGTCGACGCGTACGTCAGGATCACGGCCATCTGCTGCAGGAGGCGCAGTCTGCTGTGAATCGCCTGTGCCGAGAGGCGGTCGAAACGTTCGGCGCAGTCGCCACCCTGCAGCAGGAACGCCTTGCCCTCTGCCGCCTGGGCGAGTCGTGCGGTGAGCGTGTCGCACTCCTGTGGCGTGACCAACGGGAGCAAGGCCGCCAGGTGATCCGTCACGTCGCCGAGCTCAGCCAGGCTGGGCCACTCCGGCCGCTGGTGGGCAACGAGTGTCCGCCAGTGCGCGGCGGCTTCGCCGGTGAGGGTCAACATGATCTCCGTCCGCTCCTCATGGCTCAACGGTGCGGGGCCGTCAGCGGGACCATCTCGACGAGGTCGTGGCTGATGCCCAGGTCGTCGAGCAGCAGCTGCAACGGTCCGGTGTCCCGCGCGGGCACGGGACGGGACGCGGCCCACTCGCTCAGCTGACCGGTGTCGATCTCGAAGCCGCCCTGGCCCGCCACGGTCACCCAGGGGTCCAGGTCCGGGGAGCGGAACGCGGTCAGCCCGGTGACGAGTGCTTCGCGGAACGTCCGCTGCTGTGCGCCGTCCAGGTTCCGGTAGAGCGAGCCGCACAACTCGCGGAACACCACCGCGTGTCCGCTCTCGTCCCGCCGGTGCAGATCGGTGGTGATCCGGTTCATCGGCTGGATCTCCTGGGCGGTGGCGAGTGCGGAGAGGAACCCGCTGATCGTCGTCTCGGCGGCCAGGGAGAACGCGATGTCGACGATGTCGCGGTCGAACCCGGACAGCCCGGCTCGGACCGCGTCCAGTCCCTGGACCACCGACCAGACGCCCGGCGCAAACCGCACGTCCGCCAGGTCGCGCCGCCTGCGGGTGACGCCGACGGCGTTGTGGCACATCAGGATGTGATAGTGCTCATCGATGATCGTCTGGTGCAGCGCGTCGACGGCGACGTCGTCGCGGCGGACGGGGATCCGTTCCTGGAGCATCAACCGGCAGGCCGGCAGGATGATCTCGTCCTCGATGGCCGCGGTCTTGGCGTTGTAGGCGATCCACGCCGCGGACAGGATGCGCTCGCGAGCGTCCCGGTCGAGCCGGTCGGCACCCGGCAGGCCCAGCACCGGGACGAGGTGTTCGGGGAAGTCCGGCAGCGCCGCGTCGAAGTGACCGTCGAGGTCGAGCTCGTCCTTCTTGACGGCCACTCGCTTCCCCCAGCGGAGCGTCAACTGCACCAGCAAGTCACGCTCGTGCTCGGGCACTTCACGTGCCGCGGTCATCGGGAAACCTCCTTCATGGGTTCACCACAGGAATCAGGGAGGCGCCGGCCGGAACGGCGAGCGCGGCCAGGCGCGACTGCCAGCGCTCGGCCACTGCGGCGTCCGTGTCCTGGAACCGGCCCAACCCCTCGGTGACCGGCCGGATGCCGTGCAGGGCGTTCAGCGTCCAGACGGGCACGCCGGCGAGATCCGGCGCGGTGGCCTGCTCGGTGACGACCTGGTGCCCTGCCGTACCGGCGACCCGGACGGTCGCGGTGCGCGGTGGCGCGGGGCGCAGCCACATCCGCAGCCGCGTTCCCGACCCGATCTTTACGAGTTCGACGCGAGGAAACCCTCGGCCTCGGGCGGGCAACGACTCGGCGACCGCCCGCAGGAACCGGTTCGTCTGTTCCGCTCCCGGTTCGGAGAACCGGTCGCAGGCCGAACCGAAGCGTTCGGCGTGCCGGTCGAGTCCCCGCACCCGCCCCTCGTCCACGAGCCAGGAGTCGATGACCAGCACCGTCCCGGCGGCGTCGGCCGTCGACCATCCGCCATCGGCGTCCCACCACCGGCGGACGCCCTGGGCGGTCGCTGTGCTCATCGCTCTGTTCATCGTTGGGAGCCGCCCACGTCCGACACCGCCGACGCACGCCGGGCGCGGAGCGACGCTGCCGCCTTGAGCAGCATCTCCTCGTACTCTTCATGCGGGTCGGAGTCGAGCACGATCGCCCCGCCGGCTCCGATGGTCAACCGGTCACCGACGCGGACCGCGGTGCGGATCACGATGTTCAGGTCCGTGCCGCCGGAGAGGCCGAAGTAGCCGAGGGCGCCGGAGTAGACACCCCGGGCCTCCGTCTCCAAGCGGTCGATGATCTCCATGGTGCGCAGCTTCGGCGCCCCGGTCATCGACCCGCCTGGGAAGCACTGCCGGGCGCAGTCCATCGCGCTGACCCCGTCATTGAGCCGTCCACGAACAGTGGAGACCAGTTGGTGCACGGTCTCGTAGCTCTCGACGGCCAGGTATGGGTCGACCTCGATGCTGCCCACCTCACACACCCGGCCCAGGTCATTGCGCAACAGGTCGACGATCATCAGGTTCTCGGCCTGAGTCTTGGCGCTTGAGGCGAGGGTGGCAGCCAGTTCGGCGTCGCGCACCGGGTCGGCGTCGCGAGGGGCTGTGCCCTTGATCGGCTTGCTGGTGACCGTGCGGTCTCTCTCGATGCGCAGGAACCGCTCCGGCGAGGAGCTGAAGACCGTGACCTCGCCAAGGCGTAAGAGCGCGGCGTACGGTGCCGGGTTCGCCCGGCGCAGCCTCAGGTAGAAGGACGTGTCGTCGTCATGGAACGGCATGTGCAACTTGTTGGTCAGGCAGATCTCGTAGCTCTCGCCCCGGTTCAGCTGCCGTCGGCACTCCGTGATGTCCGCCAGGTACTGGCTCCGGCCGCGGCCGAGGTACTCCTCGGCATTCGGGGGCGGGCCGGCGGCAGGTTCGCGCGGCGGCTCGGCGTCGGCCGGGTTCAGGCCCATCAGGAGCGCGGACGTCCGTTCTACCCAGTCCTGCGCGTCGCGCCGGGTCTTCTCGTCGTGGACGGCCACCAGGTAGGTCAGTCCCTCCTGGTGGTCGACCGCGATGACGCGATCGGCGAACATCCAGATGGCGTCCGGCGTTTCGGCGATGTGGCGGGCCGTGGCCCCGCATTCGGCCTTGAGTTCGTAGCCGAAGTAGCCGACGTAGCCGCCGGTCAGGTCGAAGGGCAGGTCCGAGTCGGGGATGCGCCGTTCGCGCAGCCGCTGTTCGAGGACGTCGAACACGCTGCCGGTGACGATGTGGACGCCGTTCGCATCGCGCACTTCCACTGTCCCGCTGCCGGTGCGGTAGGTCAGGACCTCGCTGAGCGGACCTGACGTGTCGCCGAGGAACGAGAACCGGGACAGGCCTTCCTCCACCCGGCTGCTGTCCAGCCAGAAGCAGTACGGGATGTTGTCGAAGAGCTTGAGAAAAATGGCCTCGGAATCGGCAGCGGTCGACACCACCGTGCTGATGATTCCCAGTCCCTCGACCGCGCCGGGCGTGTCGTCGGACAGTGCGGTGACGGTGTCGGTGACGGACGGCCGTTGTCCGTGCTGAGTCCGGCGGGTCAGTTCGGCGAAGTTCTGCAGGATCTCACGCCCGTACTGGGAAGCGACCGACTCGGGGTGGAACTGCACGCCCCACTGCGGCAGATCGCGGTGACGCAGCGCCATGAGCACACCGTCGTCCGCCCACGCGGTGGCGACGAGTTCCTCGGGCAGGGGCTCCTGCACGCACAGCGAGTGGTAGCGAACCGCGACGAATTCACGCGGAACTCCGGCGAACAGCGGATCTCCCTCGTGGGAGATCTTGGCGAGGTGCCCGTGTCTCGGTTCGGGCGCGGCGACCACCGGCGCTCCGGCCAGGTGCGCGATCATCTGATGGCCGAAGCAGACGCCCAGCACGGGCAGCGTGGTGCGGCGCAGCAGGTCGCCGAGGAGGCCGACGTCGCGGGGGTTCTGCGGCCGTCCAGGGCCGGGTGAGACCACGATGTTGTCGAAGTTCTCCAGCCGCAGGCTGGACAACATCGGATCGTCGTTGACCATGACGACCGGCTCCTGGCCGTTGATGTCGGCGATCAACTGGTACAGGTTGAAGGTGTACGAGTCGTAATTGTCCAGCAGCAAGGTACGCATCATGGACCGTCCAAGATTTTCGAGAGCGCCTGGACGTCGCCCGGTTCCAAGGTGATCCCGAAGATCTCCTCGGGAGCGGAAAGCATCTCGTCCACGTCGAGTTCCCGGAAGGTCGCCGGCTCCGCAGGACGTATCTCCGTGAGAGTGCTGCCGGCGAGGACGTGTCTCACTTCGGGCCGTGTGCGCTGGAGGACCATCCGGTGGTTGAACGGCGAGCGCGGATGGGTGAGGCAGAAGTGGTTGAGGAGCTCGAAGTCCGACGGATAGCGCACGTCCGTGGTGAAGCCGTAGAGCTCCACCGGTCCCTCCGGCCGCAGGAACCGCAGCACGTGTTCACCGGTCGGCTCTCGCACGAGATCGAACGACCAGTCTCCGTCCAGCCGCGAGTTCTCCGCGAGCTGGATCGGCTCGTGCGGCCCGTAGCCACCGAAACTCACGTCGTGGAGCCAGCGTTCGCCGTCGAGCTCCACGCACAGGGCCACGTGCAGGGCCGGTCCGAACTTGCTCCCGGTGCGGATCCGCGTCCTGCCGGCGAACGCCGTGAACGTGAACCCGATGCGGTCCAGCACGGCCGCCATCAGCACGACCTGTTCCAGGCACCAGCCGCCGCGGCCCTGCCGCACGATCTTCTCCTGGACGCTGTCCAGGTCCAGCGGCACCACCGCGCGCCCGAGCACCGCGTCGAGGTTGTCGAAGGCGATTGCGTCGACGTGGGCGGTGTGCAGGCCCCGCAGCGTGGAGAGGTCCGGAGCCACGTCGCCCTGGTAGCCCACGCGGGTCAGGTAGGCGTCCAGGTCGACGCCACTGCCCTGCCACATCGAATCTGTCACACGTAGCTCATCCTTCATGTGAACTTCCCGGCGACCACGGCCGCGAGAGTGATCCAACCGAAGTAAGGGTTGGCGACAAAGGCGTCCCAGCACGATTTCGGATCGTCCAGGTCCACACGTACGACCAGGGAGGACAGAAAGATTCCCGCGAGCACGACGATCAGGTAGAACACCCACCCCATCGACATCTGGGAACCGGCCCACAGCACGCCGCCGACGCTGAGCACGACGAACATCGCCAGCCACGCCTTGGTGGCCTCACCGAACAGCAGAGCGGAAGACTTGACACCGATGTTCCGGTCGTACTCCTTGTCCTGGTGGGAGTAGATCGCGTCGTGAATCAGCGTCCAGAAGGCCCCGCAGGCGTACAGGCCGTACACCGCGAGCGGGTAGTCGACGCTCCCGGTCACCGCCGTCCAGCCGATCAGCACGTAGACGCTCATCACCAGCGCCAGGAAGGCCGAGGGCCAGAAGAAGATGCGCTTCATGTAGGGGTACGCGACGATCAGCGGGTACGAGGCCCCGGCGACCAGGGCCGTCTCCACGTTCGCCACCGCCAGGACCAGCAGTGCGACCACGGCCTGTGCGGCGGCGAACAGGAGTGCGTTCCCGACGCTGATCGTCCCCGACGCGACAGGACGCGACACGGTGCGGGCGACTCGGGCGTCGACGTCCCTGTCGACCACATCGTTGACCGCGCAGGCCGCGCCGCGCACCAGCACCGCGGCTACGGCGACAACCACGACCGTCAGCAGGTCTGGTCGTTGCCCGGAGGCGAGGACGACGGCCCACAGCCCTGGAAGCAGGTAGAGCACGTACCCCGTAGGCCTGTCCAGTCGCATCAACAGGAGATACGCGCGGATTGAATCCGGGCTCTTCGTGACTACGCCGGTAGATATCTTGTACAGCATCAGGATCCAATCACCAGGTCACCGGAAGTTGGATCAACCCGCCGATCAGCGTGTTGTGGCGCAGCCTCAGCTCTTCTGCACCGACAGCCAGACGCATGGTCGGGAATCGTGCGACGAGCTGGGTGAGCACCACCTGCAGCTGCATCCGGGCCAGCATCGCGCCGACGCAGTAGTGCGCACCATGCCCGAACATGAGGCTGCCCGTGGTGTCGCGAGTGACATCGACCCGGCCGGGGTCGGCGAAGGCCGTCTCGTCGTGGTTGGCCGCGATGATGTTCAGCAGCACGAAGTCGCCGGTCCGGATGGTAATCCCGTCGATCTCGAAGTCCGTCAGCGCATAACGGGGCATGCCGCCGTTGTGCGGGTTCGGCATCGACATCCGCAGGGTTTCCTCGACCGCGCCGGGGATGAGACTCGGGTCGTGCAGCAACGCCTGCCACTGCTCGGAGTTGGCCAACAACAGCGACACACAGGTGCCGATCCGGGCCACCGTGGTCTCATAACCACCGAACAGCAACAACGCCGTCAGCCCGATGACCTCGTTGTCGTTGATCCCCTCGGTCGCGCAGATCCTGGAGATCACGTCATCGCCCGGATTTCGCCGTTTATCAGCGACGAGTTGCCTGCAATAGCCGAACAATTCGCCCAGCCCCTGCTTGGACCTGACGGGATCCCCGACGTTGGCGGCGTCCTGGGTCCAGCTGCCGAACTGGTCCTTGTCCTCCTGGGGCACGCCCAACCACTCGCACATCACCTGAATCGGCAGCGACAGCGCCAACGCCTGGCGCAGGTCCACCGGTGGCTTCTGCCCGGCCAATCCGTCCAGGAGTTGACCGGTCAGTTTTTCGACGTAGGGCCGCAGCGCCAGCATCCGCTCGGGTGAGAAGTGCGGCTCCAGCAGCGCACGCAACCGAGCGTGGTCGGTGGCGAAGCCGCCCAGCAGGCCGGCGAGAAGCGCCGACCCGCTGTCCTTCGCCGCGGCCTCCGGATCGGGATGGGAGGGGCCGAGCCGGTCATCGTCAAGCAACTGCCTCACCCAGGCATGACCGGTGACCAGCCACGCCTCGTCGCCCTCGGCAGTACGAACCCGATGGACCGCGCCCTGGGATTGGAGCGTGCGCAGCCCTGGCGCGAGTTGCAGCACATTCGTCTGCTCGAAAGGCAATTGAGCTGGGGTACTCACTGACGGCCTCCGCCGGAATCGAGGTTCAGACCACCTTGTCGAAGACGATCACGACGTACTGGAGCTCGTCGCCCCGGTGTCCGTCGAGGAACGAGGAAGGCAGACCTGCCGGCCAGCCCCCCATGCGGTGGGCGGAAAGTCGCCCAGCGGCGGGTTGATCGGGTCCTGGGGCTTGGTCACGTAGTGCCGAGGTGGTAAGGACAGATCCGGGCCAGGGTCGGCTCCAGTGCGGAAGCCTGCAGCCGCATAACGGGCAATACCGTGGACTGCACCATCCTCGGCGACAGGAAGGCTTGGAGCCCGGTCTACGAGATGTCGAGTGCGCTCATCGAGATTCTCCTCCGGTCGCACGCCTTCCCAATTCCTGGTCAGACCTACGCGCATGGGGTTCGCGAATTGCACCACTGAAAATCACTGTGCTGGATATGTTGCTTACTTATCTTCTCAGCCCTTGCCCCACCTCGCCGTACGGTGAAACCTCGGCGAACTGTCGATGACGAAGGCTTGCGCAAAGCTCATGATGCACCGGAATTTGCGTGACCGTTCTGACCGCCATCCTGAACGACCTCTCCTGTCGTGTCAACGACGCGGCGTGAGCATCTTCGACTTTAGGAAAAACCCCAAAGAGGACGGCGTAAGGCCTGGATTGGACTACCCTGCGGAATGATAGCTGCTGGGCGGCACCAAGGCCGTGTTCGAGTCCGGCTATTAAGCCGGCACCAACGACGGCAGACAAGACTTCCTGAGAAGGACTCGGTCTCTACCGACCGGCGTGGACGCCCTGTTCGGCAACGCAAGCCAGGCGTTCCGACGCGGACGTCATGGCACGGAACGGAGTGGGAATGAGTGGCGGCAAGCAGGTCCTGCTGGCCGAGCCGCGGAGGTTCGTCGACTCCGAGCAGGAGGTGCCGGAGGGCGCGGTGTGTGTCTTCTCCGCGCACGGTGTCTCCCCGCAGGTGCGGCAGAACGCGGACGCACGCGGGCTGGACGTACTCGACGCGACCTGCCCCCTGGTGGCCAAAGTGCACCAGGAGGCCCGCCGGTTCGCCCGCGACGGGCGGACGTTGCCGCTGGTCGGGCACGCGGACCACGAGGAGGTCGAGGGCACCTACGGGCACGCTCCCGACCGGACGGTCATCATCGAGACGGTCGCCGACGCGGAGCCAGTGGACCTTCCCCCCGACATCACACAACGTCACCGGTCATTACCGGGAATGGTTCACTGAAAGCTTGAGAGGCGGAATGGCTATGTCAGTTGAATCTGGGCAATTAAATGAAGACAGGTCGTTCGACCCGTATGGCGCACATCGCGACGACCCGTATTCATTTCTGGCCGACATCGGAGAGACGGAGCCGGTGTTCTACGCCCCTTTGCTCAACGCGTGGTGCGTCACCCGGCGCGAGGACATCGTTGCCGTGCTACGAGACGACAGAAACTTCTCGGCGCGCGACCACAACCCCCGCTCCGCGGTCGCGTTGCCCGAGGACGTGAGTCGGATGCTCCGCACTTGGCGCGGTGCTGGTGCTCTGGCCGTCGGCTCTCTCGACCCTCCCGAGCACGCCAGGATCAGGGAAGTACTCAACGTCGGGTTCACGCCGGCCAGGGTCAGAGCGTTCGAACCCACGATCCGTGCGGTCGCCACCGACCTCGTCGAGCGGGCTGCGGTCGCGGCGGAGTTCGACTTCATCACGGCGTTCGCCGTTCCGTACTCCCTTGAGGTGATCTGCCGGCGCCTTGGGATACCGGACGAGTACCTCGACCGCTGCCGCACGTGGTCCGAGCAACGCATCGAACTCATGATGTTGCAGCGCTACACCGATCCTGACCGGCTGCGTGAATGCGCCCGCGGGCTGATGGACTTCGGAGCGTTCGCCCGATCACTCGTGCAGGAACGGCTCGCCTCACCGCAAGACGACCTGATCAGTGAACTGCTCCACGACGGTAAAGCAGGCCAGACGCTCACCGCCGACGAGGCTTCTGTCCAGGTCCCCACACTGATCTTCGCGGGACACATGACCTGTGCCGAGGCGCTTGGCACGATCCTCTTCCAGCAGCTTCAGTCACCCGGCGGCTGGGCCAAGGTGGTCGACGGCACGATCGCCGTACGGGACCTTGTCGAGGAGGGGTTGCGGTTCGACAGTCCGCTGGCGGGCATGTACCGGAGCGCGGTCCGTGACGTAGTGGTCGGCGACGTCCACCTGGCCGCGGGGAGCCGACTACTTCTGCTGTACGGAGCGGCCGGCCGGGACAGCCACTCCCCCACATGTCCGGCCGGGTTCAGTCCAGGCAGTGGGTCTGCCACGCATCTCGCGTTCGGGCACGGCATCCATTTCTGCCTCGGAGCCGGATTCGCCCGCATGGAACTGGAGATCGCGATACAGGCCATCGCCACCAGGATGCCAGGTCTGACTCTGGCACCAGGGCCGCCGCCACGTCACCGGCCAGTGTTTCCGCTTCGAGCGTTGACCGAGTTGCGGGTGCGGCACCGGGGACGGACATCCGGGCGGTCGTCGGGAGATCTGGACGACACGTTGCCCCCTGCAGAACGTACTTGACTCACTTGTCCGACGGCATTGAAGGTGAGGACCGTGGGTTCCACAGATCAGGATGCCGGCTAGCATTTCGTGACGGCCCGTCAGTTCAACTGGCGGGCCGTTTCGGCTTGTCGGACTGGTGATGGGCCTGCCGGTGGCCCGACTGTCGCGTCGGGTGGGCGCCCGGGAGGCGCAGCACCGCGGCGTGGATGGCGTCGGTGATGGTCATGCCGACCGAGTACGACAGCCACCGGCCGCGCTTGGTGAGCCAGGCCACGAACTCGTGGGATGCGACGGTGTCCCCGGCGCCCTCGTAGCCCAGATCGGTCAGGGCGGGCAGATCGTCGCGCATGTCGGCCAGGGAGTCCATGACGTCGTGGTGGCGGGCGCAGGTGATGTCGTGCTCGCGGCCGGATCGCACCGCGGAGACCCAGATAGGCCAGCCGTCCGGCACGGAGATGACCTGGACGTTGCCGCCGTAATGCTCAGCGCGCGTCGCCCACGCCGAGTACGCTGCCGGCCGCAGCTGGCGGCCAGCAGCCGGGACAGGAACTCGACGGTGTCCTTACTTGACGTGACAGACCATTACCGAGAATGGCTCACCATTCAGGAAGCGTCAGGAAGTACCTCGACCTCATCCTTACGCCATGAGACGCCGAGCTGAAAACCGGGGACGGCGCCCGCGGTCATGCGCGGACCGCGGTCAGGAAGAGGTAGCCACTCTCCGGGGTGACCGCGGACAAACGCATGAAATCGATGAGCGAGGTGGCCTGTTCCTCGCCCACCAGACCGACCAGCTTGTCGCGGACGGTCTCCACGGCGTCGGCCATGCGCGCGAGGGTACGGGAGACGTTGTCGCTGATGTCACGGATCTCCACGTCGACGAAACCGTTGGCGGCCAACGCCGTCCGGTATTCGTCCACAGTGCCCAAGGAGCGCACCGCGTAGTTCTCGCAGATGTGGTCCAGGACCACGCGTCCCTCAGGGCTGACCGGGCCGCGCTCGATGACGTCGGCGATGGCGAGGCGGCCGCCGGGGCGCAGGACGCGGGCGGTCTCGGAGAGCACCTGGCCGCGGTCGGGCATGTGCCACATCGACTCAAACGCCCAGGCCGCGTCGAACGAACCGTCGGGGAAGGGCATGTCCATCGCGTCCGTGAACTGGAACGTGGCCCGGTCGGCGAGCCCAGCCGCGGCCGCGAGTTCCGTGGCCCGCGCCACCTGGACGTGGCTGACGGAGATGCCCAAAACGCTCACGTCACAAGCGCGGACGAGCCGCAGCGCGGGATGGCCGATGCCGCAGCCGATGTCCAGGACCCGCTGGCCGGCCTGCGCGGCGATACCTGAGATCATCAGGTCGGTCAGGCGGTCAGTGGCTTCCTCGATGGAGCTGTCGTCGGCGTCGTTCTCCCAGTAGCCGTAGTGTTTGTTGGGGCCCCACGCGGAACCGTAGATCTGACCGATCCCGTCGTACATGTCGGCGACGTCGCTGGGAGCGGGAAACTGGTCGAGCGTCATGAGGCACTCCGTATCGTTGTGAAGGTGGCGGGAAGTCGGCGGCGGTTCAGCCGTACCGGCGGTGAGCCCGCGTGGTTGGCGACGTGGAATCCGGCAGTCACATCGAAAGGCGGGCGGAAACCCGCTGCGCTCGGCTGGGTAACCCCAGCCGAGCGCCTGCGTGATCTACTGACAACCACTGACAACCAGGTAAGCCATCAGGTGTTGCGAGGACCCCGAGAATCCGCCAACATGCTCTTTGCTCACTTCAGCTCGAAGCGCAAGAAACCCAGCCGCAAGCCCCCTGCTTGCCATTCAGTGCCAAGCGCCTGGTTCGCCATCAGAGATATCCTCAGCTGCCTGCGGTCAACTGCTGAAAGGCTGCTGTCATTGTCCAGTACCGCCTTCGTCCAGGCGGCACTCTCCTCCCAGAACGGCAAGGTTTCTGACGTAGCGTCGACGTCATCGACCAATTCAAAACCCGCAGACTGCGCTGCTTCTGCGTAGTCGAGCACCGTAGCCGGTTTTGTGTAGAAGTATTCGGCCCACACATCGGCCCCGTGAGGGCGTGTAATGAATACTTCCTCGATGCACACACTCCCGCCTGGACGAAGCACACGCGCCAGACGCTCGAACCACAGAGGACGGTTGAAATATCCGCTGCTCTCGATTGCTACTGCTGCGTCGTAGGAGCCGTCCAAGGGGAGATGCATTGCATCACAGACCAGTGTTCGGACATTCCCGCCCACACCGCCTTCCCGCGCGAACCCGTCAACTATCGGCGCGTGTTCCGGCGCATTGGTGACCGCCGTGACGTCGGCGCCGTATTCCTGTGCCCAGAAGAGCGAGCCCCCGCCAAGACCGCAGCCGACATCCAGGACTCTCCCCGACAGCCGGTGTTCAGCGCCCCAGATCTTGGCCGCATACCGCAGCAAACCCTCTTGATGAAGCCGTATGCTGCGGCGAATAGCATCCGGCGTCGCATCGTCAGCATTCAGTGGCGTTTCAGAGGAAGGGTAGTAACCTACATGATAGTGAATCCTGGGTCCAGGCCCGTATTTGCGAACAAGCCTAGCTGTTTTGTCGTCGTAGTATTGGCCAACTATTCTTACCTCATCCTGAGGCTCCAGCGCTGTTTGAGGTGAACTTGAAAGTTCATCCAGATGTGCCACGGTCACTCCTCCAGAGCTCGGATGCCGACGACATTGGCGAATGGCCTGCTTTGGTCGTTACGCTGTGCTCGTCATGATTTTGCGAGGATACGTGGTTCGACAAGGATCACCGGACCGGATTCCATGTTCATCAAATGTGCCGGCACCTCCCACATGCGAGAGTCACCCGGCACCGCGGCAAGTAGGCGATCCATGAAGTGGTTTGCGGCACGAGTGGGCCAGGCTGGACGGTTATACCAGCCTTGATCCGAGATCGTTGCCATAGCAGCGCCTCGTTCGAAATGCAGGGTCGCCCTCATGATCTGGAATCTTGAGTCGCCCTGAAATTGAGTGGCAGCTATTGGATTCCATCCTGAACGACCTCTCCTGTCGTGTCAACGACGCGGCGTGAGCATCTTCGACTTTAGGAAAAACCCCAAAGAGGACGGCGTAAGGCCTGGATTGGACTACCCTGCGGAATGATAGCTGCTGGGCGGCACCAAGGCCGTGTTCGAGTCCGGCTATTAAGCCGGCACCCAACGACAGACAAGACTTCCTGAGAAGGACTCGGTCTCTACCGACCGGCGTGGACGCCCTGTTCGGCAACGCAAGCCAGGCGTTCCGACGCGGACGTCATGGCACGGAACGGAGTGGGAATGAGTGGCGGTAAGCAGGTCCTGCTGGCCGAGCCGCGGAGTTTGTGTGCCGGTGTACGCCGAGCGATAGCCATCATCGACCTCGCGCTGGAACAGCACGGCGCGCCGGTCTACGTCCGCAAGGAGATCGTGCACAACCACTACGTGGTGCGCGAGTTCCAGCGCCGGGGTGTCCGGTTCGTCGACTCCGAGCAGGAGGTGCCGGAGGGCGCGGTGTGTGTCTTCTCCGCGCACGGTGTCTCCCCGCAGGTGCGGCAGAACGCGGACGCACGCGGGCTGGACGTACTCGACGCGACCTGCCCCCTGGTGGCCAAGGTGCACCAGGAGGCCCGCCGGTTCGCCCGCGACGGGCGGACGTTACTGCTGGTCGGGCACGCGGACCACGAGGAGGTCGAGGGCACCTACGGGCACGCTCCCGACCAGACGGTCATCGTCGAGACGGTCGCCGACGCGGAGGCACTGGACCTTCCCCCCGACGCACCGGTCGCCTACCTCACCCAGACCACGCTCTCGGTGGACGAGACCAGGGACATCATCGCCGTGCTGCAGCGCAGGTTCACCGACCTGCGCGGGCCCGCCACCGACGACATCTGTTACGCCAGCCAGAACCGCCAGGACGGCATCAGGGCCATCGTGGACCGGTGCGACCTGGTGCTGGTGGTCGGTTCGACCAACTCCAGCAACTCGATCCGGATGGTCGAGGTGGCGCGCAGGCTCGGCGGCAGGGCCGAACTGGTGCCGGATGTGACCCACTTCGACCCCACGTGGCTGGCCGGCGTGAGCACGGTCGGCGTGAGCGCCGGCGCGAGCGCGCCGGAGATCCTCGTCGACCAGCTGCTCGACCGGCTCGCCGAACTGGGTTACGCGGACACGTCTGTAGAACGGGTGGCGACCGAGGACATCGTGTTCTCCCCGCCCACGCGGCTGACCGGAGTGGCGGATGTGCCGTGACCGATCGAGACCGGGCGACCCCTGTAACTGATGGCGCCGGCAAGGACTCTGTTGGCAAGAGCGAGTCGGCGGTGAGGCGCGTCGGCCGTCGTTCCGACCTGTCCGACCAGCCGACGCCACTCTGCAGCAGATCGCCGAACTCACCGCGGCCGGCTGCGAAATCGTGCGAGTCGCTGTGCCGTCGGCAGACGACGCGGCCGCGCTGCCGACGATCGCACGCAAGTCGGGGATCCCGGTGATCGCCGACATCCACTTCCAGCCCAAGTACGTGTTCGCCGCGATCGACGCCGGCTGCGCCGCGGTGCGGGTCAACCCCGGCAACATCCGCCAGTTCGACGACCAGGTCGGCGCGATCGCCCGCGCCGCCAAGGGCGCGGGCGTGCCGATCCGGATCGGCGTGAACGCCGGGTCGCTGGACAAGCGGTTGCTGGACAAGCACGGCGGCGTCACCCCGGAGGCCCTGGTGGAGTCGGCGTTGTGGGAGTGCTCGGTCAAACATCACGACCCGGTGGTGATGATCGAGGCGTACCGCAAGCTCGCCGGCCGGTGCGACTACCCGCTGCACCTCGGCGTGACTGAGGCAGGCCCCCGGTTCCAGGGCACCATCAAGTCCGCGGTCGCGTTCGGCGCGCTGCTCGCAGAGGGCATCGGCGACACCATCCGCGTCTCGCTCTCCGCACCACCGGTCGAGGAGGTCAAGGTCGGCGCGCAGATCCTGGAGTCGCTTGGGTTGCGGCCACGGGGACTGGACATCGTGTCGTGCCCGTCCTGCGGCCGGGCCCAGGTCGATGTGCACACCCTCGCCGAGCGGGTCACCGCGGCACTCGAGGGGTTCCCGGTGCCGTTGCGGGTGGCGGTGATGGGCTGTGTCGTCAACGGGCCTGGCGAGGCGCGCGAGGCCGACATCGGTGTCGCCGCCGGCAACGGCAAGGGCCAGATCTTCGTCAAGGGCAAGGTGATCCGCACGGTCCCCGAGTCACAGATCGTGGAGACCCTCCTGGCCGAGGCCGCACGCATCGCCGAGGAGATGGGCGTGGACGTCGAGGCATGACCGGCCGCACCCGGTCCGACGACGAGAGGAGAGGAGAGGTCTTCCATGACGAACCCGACGAGCTTCACAGGGAAGGGAACTCGTCTCCCTCCACTGGATGTACGGATTACGATCTCGCGAACCACCGTGCGTTAATCCAAAGTTTCACACGCAATGCGCGGGGGCCACGAATCTGTTCGCAGAATCTGGAGGACGAACGCCCTCGAAACCAACGAGACACGATTCGGCGCCTGCAACTTGTCGGACATGACGCGGACGTGATAGTCAATGGTCTTCGAACTGAGGTGCAACTCTCTCGAAAGTCGCCCGCTGGAGAAGCCGGCCGCAACACCCTCCAGGATCCTGCCCTGGACCGAGCTGAGAACCCAGCTACCGACCGGCCGGGACACTTCGCAGCCGTGCTGATCATCATCCATGGCACCCATCCATTCCGTACAGCCGGCTGGGCCAAAGGACCGTAGCCGGAGAAATACAGAGCGAGAAGCACTTGAATAAGATCCTAGGTGGACCCCTCACTCTTTGTCACTGTTGCGCCGTCGCAACCCGTCATTTTCTGTCCACCTCGGAATTCCCTCCAAATTTTGAGGAATTCTGGCCTTGTTCGTGACGTGTGCCGGGGAATGGCGTTGGCCGACGAGCTACGACATGAAGATCATCAGTTCCCGCGCATCCAACCCCGGGGAGGAGACTCAGCCCTGTGTCCACAGCGGAGCAGCTTCGAGGAACGGCCGTAACGAACTTCGCGCGCGATACCAAGACCGCAGCGCCGGCAGAACCGGACGCCCTGATTCAGACCCTGTACGAGGACCTGAGCAGACTGCCGGCCAGCGCACAGCTGGACGCGATGCTGTGCCTGCTGGAGGCGGCCAGGCTGATGCTGCCCACGCTCACCCCGGCGCGTGGCGAGCTCGCCGGCGAAGACCTCGACGACATCCGCGCGGCCATGCGCGCCGCGTCGCTCTCGGTGCGCAGCTACCTGTGGCGGACCGGTGACAACGATCCGGTGGACCGGAAGTGAGACGCTCGAGCCGCCACAAGAAGTGGCGGCTCATCTGTTCCGTGCAGGGCGACCCCCACCCGGACGACACAGTGGAGAAGAAGCCGGTTGAAACACGTGACCGACGAGGCGCCGGTGCTGGTTGTACGTGTGCGACGCCGGCGTTCGACAGCTCGACGAACGCCGGCGTCGTCACCGGCTTCCGGCTGGGCTCACAGCCGGCTGTCGGCGCGTGCCGGTGAGGCTCGCAGCCGGGTCGCGCCGCGCAGGTCGGGCAGGAAGGTCATGGTGATCGCCGCGCAGGCCATGAAGCCCGCGCACACCAGCAGACCGGCACCGAACCCCGCGTTGGCTGCCAGCACTCCCAGCGTGAGCGGAGCGAACGCGGATACACCACGCCCGATGTTGTAGCTGAATCCGGCACCGGTCGTCCGCACCCTGGTCGGGAACAACTCACCCAGGTACACGCCGAAGACGCCCGCGTAGGCCGCGAAGAAGGCGAACATCGGACCCAGCCACAGCAGCATCGTGTGGTCGGCGGTGACCACGTACAGCGGCAAGGTCAGCGCCACACCGGCCAGTGACAGCACCAGTGCGTACTTGCCGCCGATCCGGTCGGCGATCAGTCCGAAGACGTTGTAGCCGACGAACATCCCGATATTGAGCACCGTCATGAACAGCGCGACCGTCGCGGCCGGGATGCCCTTGTCGGCCTGCAGGTAGGTGGGCAGCCACGTGGACGCGCCCCACGCCCCGAACATCGCGAACGTCGTCACGGTCGCACCGAGCAACGTTTTCCTGCGCAGTTCCGGAGCGAAGATCTCCTTCACCTTCACCGGCGTGGTCTTCTGCTCGACCCACTCGGCCGACTCACGGAAGAACAGTCCGACGATGACCAGCGGGATCACCACGCCCACCCCGCCGATGAAGAACAACAGGCGCCAGTCCGGGAGCAGGGCACCCGACAGGACCGCGGCGACCACCCCGCCGATCGGGAACGAGCTGAGTACGAACGCGACCGCACGGCCCCGTTGCGCGGCCGGCCACGTCTCGACCACGTAGGTCGACACCGCTCCCCAGACCCCTCCGAGTCCCAGACCCGCCACGAAACGCAGCACCAGGAACATCGTGAAACTATCAACCACCAAGATCGCCGCGGTGAACACGCCGAACACCGCGAGCGAAACCATCAACGCCCGTTTGCGGCCGTAGTTGTCGGCGAGCCAGCCGACAGTTACGCTGCTCAGCCCGATCCCGAGCAACGTCGCCGTGGCGAGCAGGCCGCCCTGTGTCGTCGTGAGTCCCAGATCGGCGCGGATCACAGGCAGCATGAACGACAGCAGCAAGATTTCCAGCGCGTCGAACATGTAGGCCACGAACGAGCCGATGAGCACAACCCATCTGTTAGATCCACTCAATCGAACCAGTCCATTCAGCCCTCAAGTTTCTCCGCTCGGGAGAACGAATGCTAGGCGCCCGCGCAGGGTTCATCGTGACTCAGCTCCGATTTTCCGCAATTCGCGGAGAACCGTCCGAGAACTCACTAAAAACGGCCACCAGTCGCACCGGCTTCGCGGACGCCTCTTCTCCGGCACAGCGGCCGGCTCGCCAGTTGGATGGCGTCACTCAGGCCGCACCACCAGGCGGCGAACCTGTCCGGCTCGTCGAACTGCGGTCACAGCCCAGGCCCGAGGTTGACGGCGTGGCCGGGGCGGGTCGGACGGGACTTCACCGCATCCCGCCCCGGGATGCGGTTGGCTGGCGACATGACCGAACTACTCAAGCTGGAAGGGACGTTGTAACTGGCGACCTGTATCGATCTCGCGACGCGGGAGGTGGTCGGCTGGGCGATGGCCGACCACCACCACGCCGGGCTGCCGGTCGTCGCCCTGCGGATGGCGGCCGGGCGAGGTGGCCTGGAAATTGACTGCATCATGCACACCAACCGTGGCAGCGAATACACAAATGACAAATTCCGTGCCGAGATACGCAAGTTGTGCATACGACAGTCGATGGGACGTGTCGGCTCTTGTTATGAGAATTCTGTTACGGAAAGCTGGTTTGCCGTCCGCAATGCGGAGATCGGAACCACCGTCCGGAACCCGTGAGGCTGCCCAGGCCGACGTCTTCCGGTACATCGAGATCGAGTACAACCGCAGCCGGCTCCGCAGGCATCCCTAAGGACTGTCCTGTAACTGCTGTTCATCTCCGGCGGGAGACAGCCTGCGGCGGTCAGCAGAAGATGAGCTCGACTTCCTTCTCCAAGCAGTACTTCATGACGGTGACCAGTTGGCGCACGTCGTCGATGCGTCGCTCAAGGACGGGGTCGCCGTCCTCGTGCTGCCGCTGGTCGGTGATTGCCTCCAGCCTGGGCAGCATGGCCGCGCATTGAGCGTGCGCGAGAGAGCCGTCGTCGTCTGGATGGTCGAGTAGCGGTGCCAGCGTGGTGGAGACGCTGCTCCACACGCGGTCTCCACCGAATCCGTTCATCTCCGCAAGGGTGAACCCCTCCGCCTGGGCCAGCCACTCCCTGAACATGTTGAAGCCGGTATAGGACCAGGAGACGTCTGGGCTGGTCACGTCGTCGTCTCCGGGCGAGAGCATGAGCCCCATCCTGTTCCTCCTTGCTTGCCCGATGCCCAGGATCAGTCGCGGGGAGACGTGTCGGCAACTGAAATGATCCGTCGTACGGCTGGTGTGATCACGGCGTCGGAGTCCTCGTGGACAGCCCCGTTCACCGGGCTGAGCCCGCGCGCCTTTGCCAAGCTGATGACGGTTCTGCGGCGCGAGGGTGCAGACGCGGTCCGCAGGGGTCGGCCGTGGAGCCTGCCACTGGAGGACCGGACCCTGCCCGGCAACCGAAACGACTGCAAGGCATGGGAGGAGTCCGGCGCGAAGGCCGCCGTCGGCACGACCATAACCATCGCCGACAGCGGCTATCCGGGCACCGGGCTCGTGATGCCCCACCGGCCGCAAAGGAGAGGAGCTGCCCGACTGGAAGCAGGCCCACAACAAATCCCACAAGCAGGTCCGCGCCCGCGTCGAGCACGTCTTCGCCCGTATGAAGACCTGGAAGATTCTCCTCGACTGCCGTCTCCAAGGCGACGGCGTCCACCACGCCATGCTCGGTATCGCACGGATGCACAACCTCGCCCTCGCCGGATAGACCACCCAGCCGTACAGCACGGTTCCGGAGTCCACTTTCGTCCGCTCGCTCGTGTCGCTCGCCAGCAAGTGCAGGGATCGTGGCCTCGCCGGTCGGATGAGCGCAGTGCATGGCCCATGCGCCTGCGGACGCCCGAATGCCGAGCACTGGGTGGTTGTTGCGAGCTTCGTCACCCGACCGTGAGGACGCGGCGGATGCCCTTTCACATGTGATGGAGGTCGGGCGCTTGTTCGACCGAATCGGTTGGCGGAATCCGGTCCTGATCCCGTCGCGCGCGTGGGCGTCGCGGTTGCACCGCCGACTCGCTGACACCGGAGGGTCGACGTGCTGGGGCCGTCGGACCGTCATGGGGAGCTCGCCGCGGCGCTGTGGTCGCTTGCGAACAGGCTTCGCGACGCAGGGTTACCCGGTCACGAACGTGCCTCCTCGCGACAGGGAGAACCAACACTGAGATCGCTGCAACGCTCCAGGTCAGCAGCCGTGATGTCGAGAAACCTCATCATCTGCCATCGCAAGCTCGGAGTCGGAGGCAGGGCAGGATTTGGTAGGGGTGCTCGAGTGTGCCGCGAGCCGGTCCGCGGCGGACTCGCTGACCGAGCGGTAGTGCTGTCGGGGCGGGCCTGTCCACGGTGCGTGAGTGTGCGATCCGGTACGGGAACGCCGCTGGGGCGCTGTCCACTACATCTGCACGCACGCGATCACGCCCAAGTCGTGAGCGTCGTCCGACCGCTGCAGGTCCGCTACGGAAGCAGCGACGCGCGGCCGGCTACGCGCCGTCCTGCACGGCGATCAGCGCACACCTGGTCATCCATGCAGGGTTTCGGCGATCAGCGCCGCCGTCAGCATCTGCGCGCCCCTGCCACTGGTCGGGTCGCAGCCGGTGACCTCTCCGATCCGCCTCAGGCGGTAGTCCAGCGTGCTGCGGTGGATGAACAGGCTGCGGGCCGCCTTGTTCCTGCTGTAGTCAGAGTCGACGAAGGCAGTCAGCGTCTCCCACAGGACCTTGTGCGCCCGAAGCGGCCTGATCACCGCAGCCAGGTTGGTCCGCACCTTCTCGTGCAGCGTGAACGCATACTCGACCAACACGTCTGAGATCGTGTAGGCACCGCTCGGGCGCAGTCCCGCCACCACCAGCCTCAGCACGTAGGACGCCTCGTTGAACCCATCGACGAGGCGTGCTCTGTCCCGTTCCGCAGTCGCGAGCCAGCCCCTGCCGCCAAGACACTGGGTCAGCCTCGTCACCGAGCGTTCGCCGCTGCCTAAACCGCCTGCCGGGATGAAGAGAATGACGTTGCCGTCCCGGTGCGTCAGCAGTGTGCCCTCTCCCGCCACCGCGCGCAACGCTTCCACCTCGCGGCCGGGCTCCGCAAGCCTCACCACGGCGATCAGGTATCGAGGAGTAAGCCCTTCGAGCACGTCCGCGGGCAGCGGATGACCGTCGGCGAGGTCGGCTGCCAGATCACGCGAAACATCCGCAGTGGTCTTTTGCTGGTATCCGTCGAGGAAGTCCTGCAGCAGGCGACCCCCGGAGCGCGCGATGGCGGCCAGCCTCGGATCACCTGCCGCCGCCTTGGTCAGCAGCTCAACCAGCTCGTCCGGCTCGTTACCGGTCCACTCCTGCCCTGCGGCCCGCACCTTCGCTCTGAAGTCAGCGACCCTGTCCTCCTCCGGCGTCGAGCGGAGCACCTCGACCGGAGATAGCGACCTGCCTATCATTTCGGTCATTTCTTCGCGATCCCCTTCGTGGACTCGGAGCCTGGCCGCAGAATGTACAACACCAGCCAAAAGAATCACTTCCCTAATTTTCCGGGCAACTCGGTAAAGGGATCGGTGAAGGCATCGGTAAAAAACCCTAGGACACGCCCCGGCGCGGCACAAGAGTTCCTTATGCGCCTCTGGGGCCGAGCGGTGGCCCGTATCGCCGCACGCAAACGGGCGTTCCCCTCTGCCGGCGACGATCGCAAAAGAGTGGTCGGAGCTGCGGCATTGAATAGGTTGGCATGTTCCGCCGAGCGGGGAACATGCGAGGCGTTGCCCGTATCCGTCATTTCGAGGACCGATTGACACCCGTTTTCGAGCCCCTGACGAGCCATGCAGTACGGGCGCGGGGACGTCGTCGCGCCGGAGCCAACTGGGCCAGGTGGCCGAGGAGTTGCGCTGTGACCTGGGCGTGTCCAGCCATCGGTGCAACTCGTGTGGTGTGAGTTACCGACGGCCGATGGAGAGTCGGCTGTCGAAGGCGATGTCGAATGCCTGAAGTGCGGGCTTCCATCGCGTGGCGCAGCGTTTGCGGCCCTGGCCGGTGGGGTCCAGGCTCATGATGGCCATGTAGACGCACTTCAGTGCGGCGGCTTCGTTCGGGAAGTGTCCGCGGGCCCTGACGGCTTTGCGGATCCGCGCGTTGACCGATTCGATCGCATTCGTGGTGCAGACGATGCGACGGATCTCGGTGTCGAACTGAAGGAAGGGTACGAACTCGGCCCAGGAATTCTCCAAAAGCCGCACGATCGCGGGATATTTGGCGCCCCACTCCTCCTGGAAGTCCAGGAAGCGGTCCTCGGCGGCCTTCGCGGGCGGTGCGGTGCAGATCGGCTTGAGCGCCTTGGATATTTTGTCCCAGTCCTGGCGGGCCGCGTAACGGAACGAGGCCCGCATCAGGTGAACGACACACGTTTGCGCGACCGCCCGCGGCCATACTGCCGCGATGGCGTCCGGCAACCCCTTCAGTCCATCGCAGACGACCATGCACACATCCTCGACACCCCGGTTGCGGATCTCGGTGAGGACCTGGAGCCAGCACTTGGCACCTTCACCGCCGTCGCCCAGGACACGTCGAGGCTCCCTTGCGGGGACATTGCGTGTGTCCGCGTTCCGCCCAAGTGGTTTCTGACTTCGAAGACGGTCACGTCGAAGCGATGTGACAGAGCATGGGCCGCGGTCATCCCGGACACTCCGGCCCCGATTACCACTGCTGTCGGTTTGTCGTTGTTCATGAGGTCCTCGCGTTGGCAGCGTCGGCGATATACCGAAGGACTGTGGTCGCGGCAGGCAGGAACAGGATCGGCTCCCGGGCGCGGAGCACCTGCCCACAGCAGGTGTCAGCCACGCGGTGCAGGAGGCACGAACTGGGTGCCATGATCCGGCTGCTGGGCACAGACGCCAACGAAACAGTCCCCGCTCGTGCCAGGGAGGCAAACACCAACCTCCGCGCGGTCTCGGCACAGTCGACCTGCGATGGCTGCGGAACGAACCCTCGCGTGCCGCTTCCCGAACTCGGAGTTCGGCGCCCGGTTCATGCGGGTAGCCTCCTTCATTCATCGCCCATCGGTCACAGAAGCCGCCGGGCAGTCCGTGAGGAAATTCCAGATGAATGAGGATGGCTATGGAGCAAATATACGACTACGTCATCGTCGGCGGCGGAACGGCCGGCGCAGTGCTGGCCGCCCGGCTGTCGGAAAACTCTGAAGCCCGTGTGGCCCTTCTGGAGGCGGGAGCCGGAGGGGGCCCTGCGATCATGTCGGATGCGAACCCTGAGGCAGCAGTCGGTCTCTGGGGATCGTCCGTGGACTGGAACTACACGACAACACCTCAGTCAGGTACCGAAAACACTGTCCATACCTGGCCCAGAGGGCGGGTACTGGGCGGTTCCAGCAGTATCAACGGCATGACTCACCTGCGCGGCCACGCATCAAGCTACGACGCCTGGGAGCAGCAGGGCGCCGTTGGCTGGAACTACCAGGAAATGCTGCCGTTCCTCATGCGCAGCGAGCGGGCGAGAGGCCGGGATCCGCGCTTCCGGGGACAAGCGGGTTCCATGACCATCGAGGAGCCGCCCGCCGCGACTCCTCTCGCGCAGGACCTCCATGACGCGGCAGTCGACGCGGGCTTCTCGCGCTGTGAGGACGGTAACGCCCCCCAGGCCGAAGGGGTGTTCTGGTGCGAAAGGAATGTCGCCCGAGGCCGCAGGCAGAGCGCTGCGGACGCGTATCTGCTTCCGGTGCTCTCACGGCCCAATCTCACCGTCGTCACCGACGCACAGGTGCAGCGCCTCCTCATGGACAACGGCCGATGCAGAGGTGCCGAGTACGTTCGGAACGGCAAGCCACGCACCGTCCACGCCGAGCGGGAAGTCGTGCTGAGCGCGGGAACCATCGGATCTCCGCAGATTCTCATGCTCTCCGGCATCGGCCCCGCCGACCATCTGCGACAGCTAGGGATCCCGGTTCGTGCCGATCTCCCCGGTGTAGGCGCCAACCTGCACGACCATCCCCTGGCCTGGATCTCCTACGGGGTGAAGAAGTCCCCGGTACCTGGCCCCTCGCGGCAGGCGATGCTCCTCGCACGCACCGGCCGGGGCAGGGATCCCGACATCCTGATGAGCTTCACGCCCGTGGCGCTGAAACCACGATGGGCAGGTGCCCAAGAGGGCTTCTCGATCCTCTTCGGCCTTGCGACCCCCACCAGCCGGGGCAGCGTGCGCCTGCGCAGCGCGGACCCCACCTCCTACCCTCTCATCGACCCCGCCTATTTGGCCGAAAGCGAAGACTTGGCCCGTATGGTCGCCGCCTTGCGCATGGCACGGCACATCGCGCGGGCCGACGCCTTGTCAGCCTGGCGTGACGACGAGATCCTCCCTGGCCAGGAGGTTGTCACCGACGAAGAGTGCGGTGCGCACATCCGCCACACCGTCGGCACCTACTTCCACCCGGTGGGCACCTGCCGCATCGGCACGGACGACGAGGCTGTGGTCGACACGGCCCTGCGCGTCCACGGTATCGACGGCCTGAGCATCGCCGACGCCTCCGTGATGCCCTCGATTGTCTCGGCCAACACCAACGCGGCCGTACTGGGCATCGCCGAGCGCGCGGCGCACATGGTCGCCACCCGCGCCGTGCGCTGAGGCTGTGGGGCTCGTAAAGTCATCGCTGCAGGTGATCCGCGGTGTCCATGGTTGTCGGTGGTGGCTGGGATCCTGTCCGGATGATCCTGTCGCTGTTTTACCGCACTGCTCGCAGGATGCTGTCCATACCGGCTGTCCTGCTGCGCCGAGACACCGCCAAAGACGCCGAGTTGTTGCCTGCGACGTCAGCTCAAGGGCCCCGTCCGCTACGAGTCGGCCGACCGGTTCTGGTTCTGGGGGCGAACTGGCCCGGCTGGGCCGTCCGATCGCACCGTCCACGGTCTGGGGGATCCTGAACGCCGCGGGCATCGACCCGGCTCCACGCCGGTCCGGCCCCAGCCGGCGCGAGTTCCTGACCACCCAAGCCCAAGGGATCATCGCAGCCGACTTCTTCCACGTCGACACCATGCTCGGAAAGCGCCTGTACGCCATCTCGCTTCGGTCCGACTGACCTGCTGCACTCCACCCGACGAGCCAGGCTCCCGATCCGGGACAAAGTGCCTCAACACATAGCGGGTGCGGGTGTTATCGTCCATCGCATGGCTGAACTGATCGCTCCCACAGGACGGTTGCACTCCTCATCACCAGGACGGGGCTGGCCTGCGTCTGGCTGGCGACGATGACCTCGACAGCCCGGAAGGGTTCGCCTCATGGGTCGAGCGACTGCGCCAGCAGTCCGACCGGTCGCTGCCTGTCGGGGAAGGACGCGTCCACGCCACCCACTGGTAGATCGTCGACGGCGAGACATATCTCGGGGCCATTGACCTTCGGCATTATCTCAACGCCTTCCTGCTGGAAGGCGGCGGACACATCGGCTACAGCATTCGGCCTTCTGCCAGAAGAAGCGGACTGGCCACGTGGGCGCTGGGAGCGGTTCTACCCACGACGCCGGCGCTCGGTCTGGACCGGGTCCTCCTCACCTGTGACGACGGCAACGTCGGCTCGGCGCGCACCATCGAAAGCAATGGCGGCGTCCTCGAGGATGTGCGCAATACCGAAATCGGGGTCAAGCGCCGCTACTGGATTGTTCTCGATGACGCTGGTTACAGCCATTCATTGATAGCCGCGACGAGGACGGTCGCCTCGTAGCGGACGGCTAGCTTGTCGTACCTCGTGGCCACGGCGCGGTGCCTCTTGAGGCGATTGATGCCGCACTCGACGGCGTGCCTGGCCTTATAGTCCTCCGGATCGCACTTCGGCGGACGACCGCCTCGGGAGCCGAGTTTCCTTCGATTGCGCGCCTGATCGGCTTTGTCCGGGATGGTGCAGCGGATGCCGCGTCTGCGCAGATAAGCGCGATTCTTGCGGGAGGCGTACGCCTTGTCAGCGCGCACTCGATCGGGACGGACGCGCGGGCGGCCCGGCCCGATGCAGGGAACGCGGACCTTCTCCAGAACCGGTTCGAACTGCGGCGAGTCTCCGCGCTGTCCAGCCGTCACGACGATCGACATAGGCTTCTGGCCCTGCTCGACGGCCAGGTGCAGCTTGGTGGTGAATCCGCCTCGCGAGCGTCCCAGTCCGTGATCACTAAGGGCTGTCCCGTAATCCGTGGTGGATCAGCGCACGGCGTCAGATACGGTGCATCGCAAGGCGGAGGGACGTCCGCATACTGGATGTATTCGGGCGTTCCGACAACGCAGCGAGGTGCCGTAGCTGTCGTCGTGCGCCCGCCAGGGATTACGGGACAGCCCTTAGGCTCGCTGGAGACACCGCCCGGCGGTTCCTTCTGCAGTTCACCCTGCTTCCGGGCACCGGCCGCATGCTGGTGGGCGCGGCACACAGTTGAGTCAACGCTCAGGTCCCACGTGATCGCACCCTTTGCGTCGGCCACGGACTGGAGCTGCGTGAGGACCCGGTGCCAGACGCCGTTGCGCTGCCATCGGCGGAACAGGTCACAGATCCGGCCCCACGGCCCGTACTCGACGGGTACGTCCCGCCACGGAACCGCCGTCCGAACCCGGAACCGTATGCGCTCGATCAGTTGCCGCCGGGGCCACACAGCCGGCCGCCCGGCCTTCGCCCCCTTCGGCAACAACGGCTCCAGCACCGCCCACTGTTCGTCCATGAGATCTCCCCGCGCCATGAACCACGATCATCCAACGCTCAAGATCCACTTTCGATACACGGCCTAGAAACGGACGTGATCTCCGCGTCGGAGGTCGCTGCTCTGCTGAAGCGGCGGGGGTCTTCGCGCGGAGGTGGCGGAACTACCGGCGGACCCGTGCGGGGGTGAGCCGGCGTGGCTCGGCGGGCCGTTCCCAGGGGCGGCGGACCGGGCGGTGACCGAGAAACGTGCATCCAGCGCCCGGCAGGCGGCGATCACCTCGCTCGCGTAGAACGCGGAGTCCGCCCGCAGCACCAGCAGCCCGCCCGCGCCCGGCGGTGGCGGGCAGGTGCAGCCGCGCGCCGGCCAGGTCGCCCAGGCCGCACCGCTCGGCCAGGCGTATCAGGGGCTCCAGGCCGCCGTACGGCCGAACACCGTGCTGTAGTCGGGGCGGAGGACAGCGCTGACGAAGAGCGTGTCAGTGACGTGCGGTGCAACGTCAGCAGTCTGCGCAGCCGCGTCGGCTCCAGCCAGCCCGCGTTCAGCGCGTCGTACATCGCACCCGGCTTCACCCAGTCCCAGCGCGTGCTGTTCCAGTGCGAGGGGATGGGCGCGGAGGTGGTGATGGGCAAGCAGGTCGACGGCCAGTTGGGCACGGTGTGCACGGTCGCCTTCGGCGCCGCGTACGCCGCCGCCTCCCGCAGCGCCGGCGAACTCTCCAACTTCCTGGACATGAGCGACGACCTGCTCACCGAACCGGTCACGATCACCGACGGCACGCTCGCCGTACGGGACCTGCCCGGTCTGGGCGTCGCGATCGACTTCCGGGCCCTTGGGGAGGGACGATGATGGATCTTGCCTTTGTGCAGTCCGGGCTGTTGGACCGCGGACTCCGAGGCGGTCCAGCCGCGGTTGCCGTCGACGTACAACTCGGCCTCGTCGCACAGGGTTTCGCGGTGCGCCCGGCACACATCGAGGTCGAGCGTGATCGGCCGCCGACCGACCTTCACCTTGAAGGTGGTGATGCCGTACGTGTCGCGGATTCGCTCGGCCTCGACGGCCATCCGTGCCGGGGCGTCGAAGCGGAGCATGTGCGAGACGCGCATCCGGTCGGTGTAGCCGCCGAGGAGTTGGGTGACGGGTTGGTCCAGGGCGTGGCCAGCTATGTCCCAAAGGGCCATGTCTATGGCCGACTTGGCGGCCGGATTGCCGACGGTCCGGTGCAGGCGGGCGTGTACCTGCTCGCGGGCGAACACGTCCATGCCGGTGAGCTGCGGGGCAAAGATCCTCTCGATCACACCGATCACGGACTGCTGTGTCTCGCCGTAGGTGAAGGGGCGGGGCGTCGGCGACTCCGACCAGCCCTTCGTCGGTGTGGACCTGGACGAGCACGTACTCGGCGCTGTGCACCTCACCGCTCGCGAAGCAAAGGGGTTTCACATACGGGATCGAGTACGGGATCGCCTCGATCGCGGTGATTTTCATCGGGTGCCCTCGGCCGTCTCCTGGATGAGCGCCTCCGTGTGCCGGGCGATGCCGAGCAGACGGGCCACGCGGTCGGGATGGCCGACGAGTTGGAGGCCGAGCGGCATGCCGTGCGGGTCGCGGTGGCCGGGGGCGGTGACGACGGGCAGGCCGAGCAGTTGCCAAGGGCGGCTGAGCACGGGGGTGCCGGTGGCGTCCAGCCCGTGCGGGGCGGGGCCCGGTGCGGCCGGAGCGAGGATCACGTCGACCCGGGTGAGCAGGTCCAGGACGCGGGCACGGGCGGTGCGCGCGGTGTCCAGTGCCGCGCGGTACTCGCCCTCGGGGGTCCGGTGCCCGCGCTCCAGCAGCTCACGCAGGGGCGTACTCAACGACTCCGGGTGCTCCGCCTCGCCGGCCAGGGAACGCGCGGCCTCGTACGCCATGACGGTGGCGTGGGTCTCGGCGAGTTCGGGTGTCCGGACCTGGCCGGCCAGGTCGTTCGCCTTGGCACCGGCTGCCGTCAGCGCCCTGAAGGTGCGGTCCAGCGCGTCGAGCATCGCCGGGTCGATGTCGGCCAGTTCGGTGCCGGGCCAGACCAACACCCTGATCCCGTCCGGGAGGTCGGCCCTGGTGCCGTCGACGGCCTCGACCACGGCGGCCAGGTCGGTGACCCCGGCGGTGATCAGCCCCGGCGCGTCCAGGCTCGGGCTGAGCCCGGTGAACCCCCGAGTCGACCAGGCGCCGACCGGGGCGACGTACCCGGCGACACCGCAGAAGGACGCCGGCCTGGTCAGCGAACCCGCCGTCTGCGAGCCCAGCGCCAACGGCACCACGCCCGCAGCGACCGCCGCCGCGGACCCACTGGAGGAACCGCCCGGAGTATGGGCGAGGTTGTGCGGATTGCGGGTCGGGCCCGGCTGGAAGTACGCGAACTCGGTGGTGACCGTCTTGCCCAGCATTACGGCGCCCGCACGGCGCAGCCGGTCCACCAGCCAGGCGTCGGAGCTGGCGATCCGCCCTCGCCGGAGCGCGGAGCCGCACTCGGTGGGCAGCCCGGCGACGTCGATGACGTCCTTGACACCGACCGACACACCCCGCAGCGGCCCGTCCGTGACATGCCCGGCCGCCTCGCGCGCACCCTCCGCGTCGACGAGAGCCCAGGCACGGATGTCCGGCTCGGTCTCGGACAGGCGCCGCAGCGCGCCGTCGACCGCTTCGCGCGGGTCCTGCGCGGCGGATGTCAGTGAGGGCACGTCAACCTGCTTTCGGAGTAGGGGTGGTCCGCAACGGGCCTCAACAGGCCACCGGCGGAGCCGAGTCCAGCCGGTGGAAGGTGCGGTTGAAGTAGACGAGGCTGTGGCCGCCCGGTCGGGTGCGGATCTGCTCGATCTCGACGAACAGCACGCTGTGGGTGCCCATGGCCTTGGAGTCCTTGATGGTGCCGACCACGGTCACCACCGCGTCCTTGAGCACCGGCACGTCATGCGACCGGTCCCAGATGTCCCAGGTGAAGCGCTCGGCCATGGTCGCCTCGGTCGCGCCGGCGAAGTGCAGCGCCAACTGCTGCTGATCCCCGCCGAGTACGTTGACGCACACGCGGCCGTTGGCGCTGAAGACGTCGTGCATGGCGCTCTTGCGGTTGACGCAGACCAGGACGGTCGGCGGATCGTCGGTCACCGAGCAGACCGCGCTGACGGTGATGCCGCAACGGCCGTTCGGTCCGTCCGTCGTCAGGATGTTGACGGCCGCGGGAAGGTGCGCCATCGCCTCCCGGAAGTCCGCCTGATTCGGGGCGCGTTGGGTGTCGTACGCGTTCATGGTCGTCTGTTCCTCTCTGCGCCGGACTCCGGCGCATCGCTTGGCGTGCCCGCTCACCACAGCTCGACCACCAACCGGGGTGACCTGGAGCGTGAGACACACGCGGCGATCTGGTCGCCCGCCGCCTTTTCCTTGGCGGTCAGGCAGTGGTCGCGGTGGTCGGGCTCGCCGTCGAGGACCCGTAGGACGCAGGTGCCGCAGATGCCCTCGCGGCAGGAGGTGTCGAGCGGGACTCCGTTGTCCTCCAGCACTTCGGCGATGGTCTTGTCGGCCGGCACGGTGTAGACCTCGCCGGTGTCGAGTTCGACCTCGAAGCTCTCGCCGGGAGCGGCGTCCGGCTGGTCCGCCGCCTGGAACAGCTCGGAGTGGATCTGGCCCTCCGGCACACTGTGGGCCGCGAGCGCGGCGACCTGTTCCATGAACCCCTGGGGTCCGCAGGTGTAGACGTGTGCGCTCGCCGGGAGATGGGTGAGCGCGTCGGAGAGTGCCCGGATCGCCGCCTCCCGCCCGTGCCCGAAGTGGAGGACGACCCGGTCGGCGAAGGCGGACTCCTCCAGCCGGTCCGCGAAGGCCGCCTCGGCCCGGCTCCGCGCCACGTAGTGCAGCCTGAAGTCCGCACCGGTGCCGAGCAGTTCGTACGCCATGGCCAGCAGCGGGGTGATACCGATGCCGCCCGCGACCAGGTGGTGCTCGCTCGCGCCGGAGTCGAGGCCGAAGAGCTGCCGGGGTGTGCCGATGCGCAGCTCCGTGCCGGGTTCCGTCTTGTCGTGCAGGGCCTGGGAGCCGCCCCGGGACGTCTCCTCGCGTTTGACCGCGATGGTGTAGGCGTCGGGGTCGTGCGGCGGTCCGCACAGCGAGTACGGACGGGTGATCCCGGTCGGCCCGGTCACATCGACGTGGGCACCGGCCGGGTAGCCGGGGAGCGGGCCGCCGTCGGAGCGGGCCAGCCGGAGGACCTTGACCGCGCCGGTGACGGCGACGGCCTCGGTGACGGTGACAGTGAACATCCGTCTGCCTTCACATTCGGGGCGGAACCAAAGGGGCGAGGGGCTTCAGCGCATGTAGAGGCCGCCGTTGGCGTCCCAGCACGCCCCGGTCGCCGTGTCCGCGTTGTCCGCCGCCAGCAGCACGGCCATGTCGGCGATGAACTCGGGGCGCCCGAGGCGGCGCACGGGAATCGAGGCCTCGATCTGCGCGAGCCTGTCCGGGTCGACGTTCTCGCGGACGGACGGCAGTTCCTGCGGGCCGGGGGAGATGGCATTGACCGTCACGCCCTGCGGCCCGAGTTCGCGGGCGAACACCTTGGTGAGCGTGGTGACGCCGCCCTTGGCCGCGGCATAGTGCGCGCCGGTCGCCGTGCCGCCGTTCTGCCCGGCGAGCGAGGCGATGTTGACGATGCGTCCGTATCCGCGTTCGGCGAAGTACGCGCCGAGCACCTGACAGCCGAGGAACGTGCCGTCGAGGTTGGCCGACACGACCGCGCCGAAGCTGTCGGGAGTGATGTCCATCAACGCCTCGACCTTGGAGAGGCCCGCGTTGTTGACCAGGACGTGGACGGCGCCCCAACGTTCGACCAGGTCGTCCAGCACACGTACGAACGCCGCCTTGTCCCGGACGTCCAGGCCGAGCCCGACCGCGGAACTCCCGGTCGGGTCCAGGTCGGCGGCGGCCTTGACCGCGGCTTCCCCGTCCAGGTCGGTGACGGCGACGCGGTAGCCGCGGTCGTAGAACCGGGAGGCGATACAGGCACCCAGGCCGCGGGCCGCTCCGGTGACCAGCGCGACGCGCGGCTGGTCGTCCTCCCACCCTGCCGGGCTCACAGGAGGAACCCCGAAGCCGTCACGGAGTCCTCGGAGTTGATCAGACGGACGACCTTGCGGACGATGCGGGGACCGTCGTCGGTGAACCTGACGCGGTGCGTGACATCGGCCGCCAGGACGAAGGTCTCGCCGCGCTTGTAGCCCACGACCACCTGCGCCGAACAGATCTCGATGGAATCCTCGGACTCGTCACGGGCGGCGATCGTGAAGCGGGAGGCGGTGCGGACCGTACGGGCCGCGGCCGTCGCCGAGATGGAGAAGCCACCGGTCAGCCGCTCGATGCGCATCCGGCGCATCCGGTCGTCGTCGTACACCAGGTTCAGCGAGCCAACGAAGTCCGTCGTCTCCGGGTCGATGGGGATGACGTACTCGCCACCCTCGGCCCACAGCGTGTCCCACTCTTCGTACCGCTTGGCGTCGAGGAGGCGGGCCTCGCGCCAGATCAGGGAGAGCGCGGCGAGGGCGCGCGGGTCGTCGAGTGGCAGTTCTGCATCCACAACTGCCGTACTGAGGCCGTCACTTGACATCGGTCATCATCCTCTTCCACATCGCGTACGCCTCCCGCATGCCGGTCTCGTCGGTCGCGTGAGAGGTCGGCTGGCCCAGGTCGTTGGGCTTCTCCCGGCCAAGGCCTCGGTTGACGAGGATCGGCATGTCGACGCCGCCGGCCACGCCGCGCTGGACGCGATTCCATGCCTCGGCGTCATCGGGACTGCCGAAGCCGAACGGGCCCTGGAAGTGCTCGTGGATGCGGAGCCGCTCGCGGTTGACGATCTCGGGGCCGCCGTCCAGGCCGAGGGCCACATGCCGGATCTCCGTCTCCGCGACCGAGACGGGCCGCAGGACCCGGAAGAAGGACATGGACATGGCCACGTTCGGGAACAGGTTGAGGTTGAAGCCCGCGCCGTGCAGCGAGCGCACGATCCGCCGCACGCGCTCCGGAGGCAGGTCCTTCGACAGCTCCTCGATGACATGACCGAAGCGGTCCTGGAGCTTCTCGGTGCCGTCGTCGACGTCCAGGTCGGCGTGCTCGGCGACGGAGACGGACACGCTGTGGCCGTTGCCGAGGGCGTGGGTGACCGCGCTCTCGTCGGTCATGATCGACAGCATGCTCGCGGTCTCGGCGTCCACGGACGACATCCAGGAGCGGTGCACGATCGGGAAGTGGTACCAGTCAGTCGTGTTCTCCAACTGGATCTTCCAGTTGCCCTGGAAACGGAACTTGTGCTCGCCCTGCACCTTGATCGGATAGCCGGCGCCCTGCTTCATGAAGCGGTCGATCCACAGCCGCGCCCCGCCGAGGAAGTCCTCCAGCGGTTCGATCTCGTCGCTGAAACTGGCGAAGATCATGCCCGCGTACGTCCCGACCTTGAGGCGTTGCAGCGGCAGGTCCTTCTTCTCCGCGACGTCTTCGTAGCCCTCGGGATAGGGGATGCCGCGCAGCGTGCCGTCCAGGGCGTACGACCAGGCATGGTAGGGACAGGTGAAGCCGTTGCCATTCCCCTTGGTGACCTCGCAGACGCTGGCGCCGCGATGGCGGCAGCGGTTGAGGAGCACATTGATGCCGCCCCGGCGGTCGCGGCTGACGATGACGGGACGGCGGCCGACCCAGGCCGTCTTGAAGTCGCCCGCCTTGGCGATCTCGCTCTCGTGGGCCACCCACACCCAGGTGCGGTGGAAGATCCGGTCCATCTCCAGCTCGAACAGCTCCGGGCCGGTGTAGAGGGTGCCGGCGACGCGGTCGTCCTCGACGAGCGCGGCGATGTCGGGAATCTCCGGGGAGACGGTCATCGGGTGACCTCCGGCTCCGGCAGCGGACGGCCGACGCGCGCCTCGATCTTCATGTAGCGCCACAGCCCGTGTTCACCGACCTGGACGGTACGGAAGAGGTTGCAGGCCGCGGCCACCGTCGGCTGGTCGGTCACGTCGGCGAGGACGTACGACGTCCAGGGCCAGGAGCCCGAGGGGCCGACCATGTGCTGGTCGTCGTCCATGGTGCCGAGGACGCTCACGCCGGGCAGCTCCCAGAGCTGGGAGAGCATGGTCGTGAACCCGTCCCAGACCGCCTTGCCCTGACCGGTGGGCAGATCGAAGAAGTTCTGGTTGACGCCGATGCAGAAGAGCACCCGCAGAGGTTTGTTGCCGGACTCGGGCATGGAGGGGTTCCTGCCTTTCAGGGGTGACCGGGGCCTGTCAGAGGTAGCCGGGGAAGGGCTGGACGCCCATGAGGACCGCGCCGGCGCCGTCGTACATGCCCTCCTGGAGGAAGGCGTGCTGCGGGACGACGGACGCGTCGCGCAGGAAGCGCTGCATCGGGTTGCCGTCGGCGATGGCCGGGATGCCGCTGAGCTGGTACGCGGCGCGGACGACCTCGAACGAGGTCTTCGCGAGATGGGCGGAGGCGAGCCGGAGCAGACTTGCCTGCTCGGGGGTCGCGGGATCTCCCGCCTCCACCGTCGCCCACACCTCGCCGGTGGTTTCGTAGAAGAAGGCGCGCGCGGACCGGAGCTCGGCCTCTGCCTGGCCCACCGCGATGCGGTAGGTGGCGCGCTCGGCGGGCTTCGGGGCGCCGGTGAATCCGGCGCGGCCGCCGCTGGCGATCACCTGGTCGAGTGCGGCGCGGGCGACTCCGAGACCGACCACGGCAAGGACCTGGGCGGCGTAGGGGACGGTCGGGTAGCGGTACAGCGGTTCATCGACGGTGGGTTCGCCGCCGCGTACGAACGTCCACTCCTCGGGGACGAGCGCTCCGTCGGCCACCAGGTCGTGGCTTCCGGTGCCGCGCAGGCCGATGACGTCCCAGTTCTCGACGATCTCCAGCTGCTCGGGGCGCAGCACGGCGGTCAGCGGACGACCGGCGTTCTGCTGACCGGCCTTGTCCCCACTCGCCTTGATGCCGACACCCAGGACGTCCGCGCCCTTGCAGCCGCTGGCGAACTTCCACCGGCCCGAGACCCGGTACGTGCCGTCGACGAGTTCGGCCGGTTGGACGGGGAACAGGCCGCCGGCGAAGGCCACATCGGGCCCGTCGGCGTACAACTCGGCCTGGGTCTCCAGGGGTAGCGCGGCCAGATAGACGAGGGACGAGCCGAAGCTGGCCACCCAGCCGGCCGATCCGTCGACCTCCGATATCCGCTCGATGAGCCGCAGGAACTCGGCCGGCGGCAGTGCGTCGCCGCCGAAGCGCTTCGGGGCGCCCGCCCGGTAGAGACCGGCTCGCTTGAACTCGTCGACCATGTCCTGCGGAACGTGGCGCTTCTCCTCGAATTCCGCGCGTCGGTCGGCCACTTGGGACAGCACGCGGTCGAAGGCCGCTCGGGCGTCGGAATCGACCGGTGCCGGGGAATCCAGCGACTGCGTCATGGGACAAACTCCTCGCATTGCCGGGCGGTCCTCGATCCCGCCGTGCCTTCACGCTAGGCGCGGCAGGAACGGGCCGACAATTGGGAGTTGGCTGGAGTGTGTAGGGGATTCCTTTACGTGGTCCGGCGCGCCAGGAGCCCTTACGTGGGCTCGCTCGCAAGGAGTCGTGCGATGCCCGGCGGGCTGAAGATGTCCCGGGTGGCGAGCGCGATCCCGCCGTGGATTCCGGCTGCGGCGCCGAGCTGGGTGGTGGTGATGGTGAGTTTGCGGGTGGCCAGTGGCAGGGCGCGCTGGTAGACGACCGCGCGGACTCCGGAGAGCAGATCGTCGCGGAGTTCGCTCAGCGGGCCGCCCAGCACCAGGGTGCGGGGGTTGAACATGTGCACCAGCATCGCCACCACCTCGCCGATCTCGGTGGCCGCCTGGCGCAGCGCGTGCAGGGCGGGCGGATCACTGTTGGCCACCCGCAGCGCCAACTCGTGCGCGCCGTGCAGCGGGTCCTCGCCCGTCGCCTCGGGAATACCGAGGCTGCGCAGGATCGCCCGGTGGGAGGCGAGCGCTCCCACACAGCCGAGGTTGCCGCAGGCGCACAGCACATCGCCGCCGCCGACCGCCCGGATGTGGCCGATGTCGCCGGCCGCCCCGTCGGCTCCGCGGTACACGTCACCGTTCGCGGTGACGATCCCGGCACCGATACCGCTGGCGATCTTGATGCACAGCAGCGGAGTGTCCGCCGTGGCCTGGCCGGCCTCGCCGAGCGCCATGAGGTTGACGTCGTTGTCCACCACGACCGGGCAGCGGAAGACCGTGCGCAGGTGCTCGGCGACGGGGTAGCCGTCCCATCCGGGCATCCCGGTCGGACGTACCGCGCAGCCCTGCTGGAAGTCGACGGGGCCCGGCAGACCGACCACCGTCTCGCGTACCCGGTCCGGGTCGCGGCCGTGCTTCGCCAACAGGCTCGACAGCCGCTCCGTCACCACGTCCAGCACCGCCCGGGGCCCGGCGTCGATCCGGATGTCTACGGTCTCGTGCGCGATCACCCGCTGGGTGAGGTCGGCGATGGCGACCTGGCTCGACGGGGTGTCGATGTCTGCGACGGCGATGGTCCCGGCCTGCGGGCTGATCGTCAGGACCCGCGGCGGGCGTCCCCGGACCGACTCCCTGCTCTCGAGCTCCTGGAGTATGCCGCGCGCCACGAGGTGGTCGACCTGCTGGCCCACGGTCGAGCGGGCGAGGCCGCTGCGCCGGGAGATCTCCGCGCGGCTGGTCGCCTCACCGGAGACCACGAGGTCCAGCACCCTGCGCAGCGCGACCGGCACCGGGGAGGACGGGGCCGTTTTGGCGGTGTGTCCCTCGCTATATCCGTCGCCTTTATGCATTCCAGTGACCTTAATGATGCCGTCTTCCGTCCGTCAATGGACTCTTCAGGCCAACGATGTCGGGATCGCGCCGAGATCGTTTCGGTTTAGGCCAGATGTTTGTTCGATGTTAGGCCTTCCAGAAAATTAAATAGGGCCTCTTGTGCTTTTCCGACGAACTAAACGATGGTGATGCGCAACGCGGCGTTCAGGCCGCGGTCGGTCGGAAGACGGCGGAGGTGCACCGGTGAATGGTTCCCTGCGAGCGGTCGTGGTCGGGACCGGAATGATCGGCGCGGTACACGCCGCGGCCATCCGCTCGGCCGGGGGTGTCCTCGCCGGAGCGGTGGCATCGACTCCCGGGCGCAGCGCACAGGTCGCCAAGGAGTGGGACGTACCGGCTCGGTATCCGGACTTCGATGCGGTACTCGCCGACGAGAGCGTCACGGTGGTGCACCTCTGCACGCCCAACGCCCTGCACGTCCCGCAGGCCGAAGCGGTCCTGCGCGCCGGCAAGCATGTGATCTGCGAGAAGCCGCTGGCCACGTCCGCCGCCGACGCCGAGCGGCTGACCGAACTGGCCGAGCGAGCCGGGCTGTTGCTGGCGGTTCCCTTCGTCTACCGCTATCACCCCCTCGTCCGGGAGATCCGCGACCGCCGCCTGCGCGGTGAGTTCGGGGCGTGGCAGCTCATCCACGGCAGCTATCTGCAGGACTGGCTGCTGGCCGAGGACGCGACGTCCTGGCGGGTGGACCCGGCCGAGGGCGGGCCCTCGCGGGCCTTCGCCGACATCGGATCCCACTGGTGCGATCTGGTGGAGTGGGTCGCCGGAGTCCGCTTCACCGAGCTGACGGCTCGCATCGGCACCACGTTCGCGAACCGGCCCACCGAGGACGTGGCCGCCGTACTGCTGCGCACCGAAGACGGTGTCCTCGGCACGCTGACGGTCTCCCAGGTCTCGGCGGGCCGCAAGAACCGGCTGTGGTTCGAACTCGACGGCGCCGATGGCAGTGCGGTCTTCGACCAGGAGAACCCCGAGACCGCCTGGCTGGGCGCCCGGGACGGCGCACGGATTCTCGTACGCGATCCACAGCACGGCTCCGCCGAGCAGCGGCGCCTGTCCCGGCTGCCCGCCGGACACGCCCAGGGCTACGCCGACTGCTTCAACTCCTTTGTCACCGACGCCTATACGGCCATCGAGGGCGGCGCGCCCGACGGCCTGCCCACCGGTGCGGACGGGGCGCGCTCGGCCCGGCTCGTCGAAGCCGTACTGCGGTCGGCCGGCTCCCTCGCCTGGACCGACGTGTCCGCTCCGCGCGACCAGGAGACCCTCATCAGCCAGGAGACCCTCATATGAAACTCGGAATGCTCACCGCCTGTCTGCCGCAGCTCTCCCTGGCGCGGATCGCCGCCTGGGCGAGCGAGGCGGGATACGAGGCACTCGAGGTCGCCGCCTGGCCGCGGACCGGCGGCCGTGACTTCGAAGCCGCACACCTGCCGGTGGCCGACTTCGGCACCCGACAGGCAGACGAGACAAGGGAGTTGTTTTTGCGTCATCGGCTCCAGCTCTCGGCGCTCGCGTACTACGAGAACAACCTCCACCCCGATGCCGGGCGCCGGGAAGAGATCCACGCCCACCTCAAGAAGGTCATCGACGCCGCGGCCTCCCTCGACGTTCCGTACGTCGGCACCTTCGTCGGCCGCGACTGGACCCGGCCCGTGGCGCACAGCCTCCGCGAGGCCGAGAAGATCTTCCCCGAACTCGTCGAGTACGCGGGCGAACGCGACGTACGCCTCATCATCGAGAACTGTGTGATGGAGGGCTGGCACCCGGACGGTTACCCGGGCAACCTCGCCTACTCGCCCGAGCTGTGGGAGTGGATGTCCTCCCTCGGGCTCTACCTCAACTGGGATCCGTCGCACCTCACCTGGATCGGCGTCGACCCGGTGAAGACCATCGCGCCGTACGCCGACCGGATCGTCCACGCCCAGGCCAAGGACGCCGAGATCCTGCCCGGCGCGATCGACCGCTACGGCTTCTTCGGCAAGGCGGTCGAGCGCGACGACCCCTGGGACAACGGCTGGTGGCGCTACCGCGTCCCGGGCCGCGGCCAGGTCGACTGGAACGCCGTCGTGGACGCCCTGTACGAGAACGGCTTCACCGGGACGCTCTCGGTCGAGCACGAGGACCCCGTGTGGAGCGGCACCGAGGAGAAGGTCAAGACGGGGCTGGAGATTGCCCACCGCACGTTGCGGCCACTGATCGTGGCCTGACGGGCCGCGCCCCGCCACTCGACCGACACGTCCCCCAACTGACAAGAAAGCGCAGGAGATTCATGGCTCAGGAGAACACGCGGCACCGCATCGGGATTCTGGGCGCGGGCAACATATTCGGCCGTTACGTCGAAGGTCTGCGTAATTTCCCGGAGCTGGAAGTGGTCCGCGTCGCCGACATCGACCCGGCCCGCGCCAAGCAGGCCGCCGCCGAATTCGGCATCCCGGAATGGGGGGACGACACCGAACTCCTCGCCGACGACAGCGTCGAGATCATCATCAACATCACGCCGCCGCAGTTCCACGCGAAGACCACCATCGCCGCGCTGGAGGCCGGAAAGCACGTCTACGCGGAGAAGCCCCTTGCCGTTACCGTCGAGGAGGGCAGGAGCATCCTCGAAGCCGCGGCGCGCAGCGGGCGGCTGCTGGGATCGGCTCCCGACACCTTCCTGGGCAGCGCGGTGCAGACCGCGAGGCACGCGATCGACGCCGGGCTGATCGGCGAGGTCGTCGGTACCACCGCCTTCGTACGCTCCAGCCGCGCCGAGACCTGGCACCCCGACCCCCGTTCCTTCTTCCAGCCGGGCGCCGGGCCCGTGTTCGACATGGGGCCCTACTATCTGGCGGCTCTGATCAACTGCCTCGGCCCGGTGAGCTCGCTCTCCGCGGCCACCCGCATCGGCGCGAAGACCCGCAAGGTCACGAGCCCCGACCGCGTGGTCGACGAGATCACCGTCGAGGTGCCCACCCACGCGTCCGCCGTGCTGACCTTCGCCTCCGGGGCGATCGGCACTGTCCTGATGAGCTTCGACGTCTGGGACACCGAGCTGCCGCGGATCGAGATCTACGGCACGGAGGGCACGCTCGCGCTGCCGAACCCCAACTTCTTCGACGGCGACGTACGGATCAAGCGCCACCAGGACAGCGACTGGGAGGTGCTCACCCCGGTGACCGAACTGTTCGGCGCCGTCGGCACACCCGAGCAGCACCGCCGGGGCCTGGGAGTACGGGATCTCGTCGGCGCGCTCGCCGGCGAACCGCACCGCGCGAACGGCGAGTTCGCCTTCCACACCCTGGAAGTCCTCGCGAGCTTCGAGATCTCGCAGCAGGAGAACCGGGTCGTCGCACTGGAGAGCAGCTGCGAGCGCCCCGAGCCCCGCTACGCCCACTGATCCCGAGCTTCGTCCCGCACACTGAAAGGACCCGAGAACATGAAGATCAGGCAGGACCGTCTCGCCATCAACCCCCTGCAGTGGGTCGCGAGCCCCGAAGGCTGGATCGACCCCACCCTCGCGCCGCCGCTGGAGAACAGGCTCAAGGCCATCCGCGACGCGGGCATCACCGCCGTGCACAGCGACGTCCCCGGCGATATGAAGGCCTCGGCGTACGCCGCGCTGCTGGCCGAGCACGGACTCAGCGCCGCTCCCGGTTACGTTCCCGTACGGCTCACCGAGGACGAGGCCGAGCGGCAGCAGTACAGGGACACCGCCGCGCGGGTCGCCGAACAGCACGCGGAGCTCGGCGTGCCCACGATGTTCCTCGCCATGGGGATGGCCAAGGACGCGGTACGCGTGGCCCGCCCGGCGGTCGGCCAGGACGCCGACCAGGACCGGCTGGAACGCGTACGGGACCTGCTCGCGGAGACGGCCGGGATCATCCGCGCCCAGGGGATCACCCCCGCCTTCCACCCACACGTGGGCACCTGGGCCGAGACGGAGGAGGAGACCCGCTTCATCCTCGACACCGTCGACGCCTCGGTCCTCGGGTTCGGTCCCGACATGGGCCACCTGGCCTGGGCGGGCGCCGACGCCGCGCAGCTCGTCCGCGACTATGCCGACCGCGTGGCGAGCGTCCACATCAAGGATCTCGACCTCAACCTTGCCGCACAGGCGAGGGAGGGCGGCTGGGACTACCGCAGGACGGTGAAGGCTGGCCTGTGGTCGGAGCCGGGTCACGGAAACGCCGACATCGAGGGCTTCGTCGGCGCGCTCCCGGACGGCTTCGACGGCTGGCTGATCATCGAGGTGGACCGCGGGGCCCAGCCGACCCCGGAGGAGAGCGTCCGACGGTGCGGGGAGTGGGCCGCCAAGTACGTGCGGTGACCCACAGGCTCGGAACGTCGAACGACTGGTTGTTCACAGCTGGGGAGCGGGACGACCAGGGGGAGCCGAGGAGACAGTGGTAATGGAACAGATGGAGAGATCATGCGCAAGACAGCGGCGTTCATCGGCGCCGGATTCCTGATCATTACGACCGCGGCCTGTGGCGGCACCGCCTCGACCGGTGCCACCGACAAGACGCTGACCATCTCCGAGTCGGTCACGGCCACGCCGTGGGACCTCGCGAAAGCCAGCATGGGCCCCGAGGCCCAGTACTACCAGCCGGTCTACGACACGCTGATCCGGCTGAACACGAAGAACGAGCCCACCCCGAACCTGGCCACTTCGTGGACGTACGACAAGGCCGAGACCACCCTCACGCTGAAGCTGCGCAGCGGTGTGAAGTTCACCGACGGCACGGCGCTCGACGCACAGGCCGTCAAACAGAACCTCCTGCACACCAAGAGCGGTACGGGCACGGCCGCCGGCGAGATCCGGGACATCGCGAGCGTCGACGCCGTGGACGCCCGGACCGTCGTCATCAAGCTGAGCCACCCCACCGCCGCCCTGCTCCCCGCCCTGGGCCAGGTCTCCGGCATGATCGCCAGCCCCAAGTCACTGTCGAACCCGAAGGCTCCCGTCGGCTCCGGCCCGTACCGGCTGGACGCCTCGGCGACCACGGCCGGGCAGACGTACACCTACACGCGCACCTCGGGCTACTGGAACGCGAAGGCCTTCCCGTACGACAAGATCGTCATCAAGTATCTGGCCGACCCGACGGCACGTACCAACGCCCTGCTCACGGGCCAGCTCGACGGTGCCTCGCTCAGCCTCAGCCGAGTCAAGACCGTCAAGGGCCGCGGCCTGAACGTCGTCACCTATCAACCCGGTGACATCGAGGGCCTGTTCATCTGGGACCGGGCCGGCAAGATCGTCCCCGCGCTCGGCAAGCTGAAGGTCCGGCAGGCGCTCAACTACGCCTTCGACAAGCAGGCCATCATCAAAACGGCGAAGACCGGACTCGGGGAGCCCACCACACAGCTGTTCGCCCCGTGGGAGGAGGGCTACGACGCCTCGCTGAACTCCACGTACTCCTACGACCCGGCGAAGGCCAAGAAGCTCCTTGCCGAGGCCGGTTACCCGAACGGTTTCTCGGTCACCATGCCGGACCTGTCCGCCCTCTTCCCGCAGGAGCAGGAAGCCCTCACCCAGTCCCTCAAGAACATCGGCATCAAGGTGCAGCTGGACAACCTGCCGAGTGACCAGATCTTCAGCAGCATGCTCTCCGGCAAGTACGCCCTGTCCTACTTCAAGCTGGGCGCCCCGACCTCGTGGGACAAGGTCCAGCTGGAGTTGACCAAGGACGCGACCTGGAACCCCTTCAAGTACCACGACCCCAAGGCCGACGCCCTGATCACCCAGATCTCCAAGGCATCCGGAGCCGAGCGCACCGCGCTGTTCAAGAAACTCAACACCTACGTGGTCGACCAGGCGTGGGACGCCCCTTGGACTCCCACGGTGAACGCCTACGGGACCGCCAAGGACGTGAAGGTGACACCGCAGCCCGGCATCAACTTCCCGCCGATCTACAACTTCGCGCCGGCCAAGAGCTAGCGGCAAGGCCGCTGCGACCCGCGGAAGGAGGAACTGACCGTGCTTGTCTTCTTGCTCCGGCGCATCGCCGCCGGCGTCGTCCTGGTGGTCGTCGTGGCCACCGCGACGTTCCTGCTGCTCAGCCTGACCGGCACCGACGTGGCCCGCAACATCCTCGGCGAGACCGCCTCGCCGTCCCAGGTGTCCGCCAAGGCCCATGAACTCGGCCTCGACGAACCCCTGGTGGTCAGGTACGGGCACTGGATCGACCGGGCCGTGCACGGCGATCTGAGCCAGTCCTGGTTCACCGGCGACTCGGTGAACCAGTCCCTGGCGAACACCCTTCCCGTCACGCTCTCCATCGTCCTCGTCGGCATGCTGATCGCCCTGGTCCTCAGCATCGCCCTGGGGACCGTGGCAGCGCTGCGCGGCGGCTGGGTGGACCGCGTCGTGCAGTTGGCCGCGGTACTCGGCACCGCGATCCCCAGTTTCCTGATCGCCCTGGTCCTCGCGGTCGTCATGGCGGTTCAGCTCAGACTGCTGCCGGCCACGGGGTATGTCGCGCTCGGCACGTCCGCCTCGGGATGGCTCCAATCGGTCATCCTGCCCGCCGTGGCGCTGGCGGTCGCGGCCACGGCGGCCACGGCGATGCAGGTGCGCGGGGCACTGATCGACGTCCTGCGGGCCGACTTCGTCCGCACGCTGCGCAGCCGGGGACTCAGCACCCGCAGCGTCGTGTACCGGCACGCGCTGCGGAACGCCGCCCCACCCGCCCTGACCGTGCTCGCCCTCCAGTTCATCGGCCTGATCGGCGGCGCGGTCGTCGTGGAGAAGGTGTTCGGGCTGCCGGGCATCGGCACCCTCGCCAACTCGGCGGCCGTCCGAGGGGACGCGCCCGTCCTGCTCGGCACGGTCGTGGTGACCGTGACCGTCGTCGTCGCCGTCAACCTGCTGCTGGACATCGCGTACGGCTGGCTCAACCCGAAGGTGCGTGTCTCATGACCGTCCCGGAGACCGCAGCGATCCCGAAACGGGACCGCCTCCTGCGCCGGACCCTGCGCGACCCGCTGGCCGTCGGCTGCCTCGTGGTCCTGGCGCTGGTGATCCTCGCGAGCCTGGCCGCCCCGCTGCTCACCGACTACGCACCGGACCACAGCGTCCTGTCGGACACCCTCGCACCGACGTCTGGCGCCCACCCGCTCGGCGGCGACGGCGTCGGCCGGGACGTGCTGTCACGGCTGCTGTACGGCGGCCGGACAAGCCTGCTCGGCGGCACGCTCGCGGCCCTGGTCGCCTTCCTGGTCGGCGGACCGCTCGGCCTGGTCAGCGGCTTCTACCGGGGCTGGTTCGACTCGGTCGCCGGCTGGATCATCAATGTGATCATGGCCGTGCCCGCCATCATCGTGATGCTGGTGGTAATGGCGGCCGTCTCCCAGGACCTCAACGTCGCGATGATCGTCCTGGGCGTCATCATGGCGCCGATGGTCTTCCGCCTGATCCGCGCCTCGGTGGTCTCGGTGCGCGAGGAGCTGTACGTCGACGCCGCACGGGTCTCCGGCCTCGGCGACCCCCGCATCATGCGGCGGCACATCCTGCCGGTGGTCATCGCGCCCTCGGTCATCCAGGCGACACAGCTGTTCGCGGTGGCGATCGGCATCCAGGCCGGTCTGTCCTTCCTCGGTCTGGGAAAGTCGTCCCAGGCCAGCTGGGGCGCGATGCTCAACGACGGCTTCACCAACGTCTACACCACACCGAGGCTGCTGGTGTGGCCGGGCCTCGCGATGGGCGTGACCATCCTGGCGGCCAGTCTGCTCGGCAACGCGGTGCGCGACGCACTGGGGACGACCGAGACCCGGGTGGTCCGCCGTCGTCGGCCGGCGCCCAGGAAGACCGCTGCCGGCGTGCCGTCCGATCGCCTGCTCACCGTGGCAGGCCTCCGCATCAGCTACCCGAAGCCCGGAGGTGCCGGCGGTTCCGGCGGCGACAAGACCGTCGTCGACGGGATCGACCTGACCGTGGAGCGCGGTGAAGTCCTCGGCCTGGTGGGCGAGTCCGGCTCCGGCAAGAGCCAGACGGCGTTCGCCGTCCTCGGACTCCTCCCGAACGAGGCCGAGGTGACGGCGGATCAGATGGCCTTCGTCGGCGAGAGGTTGCTCGGGGTGAGCCAGGCCGCACTCAACGCTCTGCGCGGCCGCGGGATCGGATACGTACCGCAGGAGCCCATGTCCAACCTCGACCCCTGCTTCCGTATCGGCTCCCAGCTCGTCGAACCCATGCGCAAGCATCTGGGGATCTCCAGGGGCGAAGCCCGCACCAAGGCACTGGAACTCCTGGCACGCGTCGGCATCCCGGACCCGGAGCGGGTGTTCAGGTCGTACCCGCACCAGATCTCGGGCGGCATGGCCCAGCGCGTACTGATCGCGGGCGCCGTGTCGTGCGATCCGCAACTACTGATCGCCGACGAGCCGACCACCGCACTCGACGTCACCGTCCAGGCCGAGGTGCTCGACCTCATGCGCTCCCTGCAACAGGAACGCGAGATGGGCATGATCCTCGTGACCCACGACTTCGGCGTCGTCGCCGACATCTGCGACCGGGTCGCCGTCATGCAGACCGGACGCATCGTCGAGACGGCACCCATCGAGAAGATCTTCGCGTCGCCCGAGCACCCGTATACGCGGATGCTCCTCGACTCCACGCTCGAAGGCGGCCCGGCGCGCGCCGCCCTGGGCGCCCCCTTGAAGGAGGTGACGTCATGACCGCTCGCCCCGCGGCTCCGGCCGCGCTGCTCGAACTCGAAGACGTCGTCGTGGAGTACGCGGGCAAGGGCCGCCGCGCGCAGCCCTTCCGCGTCCTGCACGGCGTGTCCCTGTCGATCGCACCCGGCGAGACACTCGGCCTGGTCGGCGAGTCCGGCTCCGGCAAGACGACCCTGGGCCGCGCGGTCCTCGGCCTCGCCCCCGTCACCGGCGGTGCGATCCGCTACGCCGGAAAGCCGGTCTCGGGGCTCGGCAAACGGGAGCGCCGGGCGCTGAGCAAGGACATCCAGGTCGTCTTCCAGGACCCGTTCACCTCGCTGAACCCGGCCATGACCGTCATGGACATCCTCACCGAACCGATGCTCGTGACCGGTGTCTCGCGCACCAACGCGGAACGCCGCGTCCAGACCCTGCTCGACCAGGTGTATCTCCCGCACGACGCGGCGCAGCGGCTGCCGCGGGAGTTCTCCGGCGGCCAGCGGCAGCGGATCGCCATCGCACGCGCCCTGTGCCGGGATCCCAAACTGATCGTGTGCGACGAGCCGGTCAGCGCCCTGGACCTGTCCACGCAGGCACGGGTGCTCGACCTGTTCATCGAGATCCAGGAGGCCACGGGGGTGGCGTATCTGTTCGTCACGCACGACCTCTCCGTCGTACGGCACATCAGCCACCGGGTGGCCGTGCTGTACCGCGGCGACATAGTGGAGACGGGCGACGCCGCCCAGGTCACCGAGCACCCCGAACACGCCTACACGAAACGGCTGTTGCTCGCCGCACCCGTCCCCGACCCCGAACGGCAGGCCCAACGCCGGGCGGAGCGACTGCGGTTGGCGCGAGAAAGGAACGCATCATGAGCGAGAGGCCGTCCGAGGGGCCGGCCGTGGACACGACGTCCTCGGTCGTGGACACCCTGACCCGCTACCTCGCCCTCTGCGACGTTCCGGTCCGTACGGAAGGCGAGTTGGGGGACCTCTTCACCGAGGACGCGGTCTGGCAAGGCGGCGGCAGCGAGTACGCCGAGAAGTTCGGCCGCACCGAGGGCCGCGAGGCGATCATCGAGATGCTGTTGGCCTACCTGCCGCCCACCCCTCACTTCCGTACGAATGTGCACCTGCTCTTCCCCGGCGTGGTTTACGTCAAGGGCCTTGCCGCCCAGGGGAGTTGGCCGATGCAGCAGCTCTCGCGCTACGAGTCGGGTGTCGCCGAGGTCATGGTCGCAAAGCTCGACGTGACCTTCCGGATCGGCCCGGACCATCCCCGAATCTCGGCCTTCCGCACTGAACGACTGTTCAGCGCCCCATTGACGGGAGAGCGATGAGCGCGGACACCCACGACCGGACGATGTTCCTGACCTGCTACGCCGACACCCACCACTACGGCTGGCACCACGTCGACCTGTTCGTGCACGACATCGCTGGCCAGGAGGTCAACTGGGTCCACTGGCAGGTCGATCAGGACGGTCCCGACGGCGCCGACGCGGCGACCGCGCGGGTCGAACCCGCCCTGCGACGCACCAGCGAGTGGAATCGCGGCGTCAGCGCCGACGGGAGCGAGTACTGGATCGCCCAGGCTGCCTGGGGCGATTGAGATGTGCCTCGTCTACATCCTGGACGACGACGAGGAGTTGTGCACCTCGCTGGCCTGGCTCCTGGAGTCGGTGGGCATCCGCGCGCAGTGCTTCTCCGACGCCCGGGCCTTCCTGCGGTCCTACGACCGCGACCGGCCCGCCTGCCTGGTCCTCGATGTGCGGATGCCGGAGATCAGCGGATTTGGCGTCCAGGAGATGCTGAACGAGGCGGGGGCGGCGCTGCCCGTCGTCTTCGTCTCGGCGCACGGCGACATCCGGATGTCGGTACGGGCCCTCCAGAACGGGGCCGTGGACTTCCTGGAGAAGCCGTACGACCCCCAGCACATGCTCGACGTCGTGCAGGCGGCGCAGCGGACGGCGCGGGAACGCTTCGACGAACTGGCCCAACGGCGGGATCTGCTGCGGCGGTTGGACAGCCTGACCTCCCGCGAACGGGAGGTGCTGTACCTGGTGGTGGACAGCGTGCCCAGCAAGCAGATCGCCGGGCGGCTCGGCATCAGCACGAAGACCGTCGACGTACACCGCACCCGTATCCGGGAGAAGACCGGCGCGGAGAGCGTCGCGACGCTGGTCCGCGACGTACTCCGGCTGGGACTGCGGCTCCCGGCCGCCCGATGAGAGCGACGGCAAGGCCGCATGAATGATCTCGCACCAGCCGACTTCCGGGCCCTGACACAGGCCTTGAAGTACTGCGTGCTGCTCCACGACGCGAGGACGTACGACATCCTCTGGGCGAACCAGTCGGCCTGCGACCTGCTGGAGTGGACCGTCGACGAACTGAAGCCGCTCAAGGCCCCCGACATGAGCAAGAACGCCCGCCAGTACAGCCGGGAACTCGGTCACCGCTGGCTCGGGCAGGCGGTCGAGGACGGTGTCAGCGCCACAGAGTGGTGCTACCGCTCCAAGAGCGGCGAGGAGATCCTGACCGAGGCCGTCGCGATCCGCGTGGACCTGCCGTCACGCCCCGTCGTGATGGTCCAGTTCCGCGACATCGCCGAGGAGAAGGCCGTCCGCCGCGATCTGTTCCGCACCGAGGGGCGACTGCGTACCTTCCTCGGCAATCTGGCCGAGGGCATCGTCGTCCTCGACGACGGCGGCGGTGTGGTCTTCGCGAGCGAGTCCGCCGCCAAGCTGCTCGGCGTCGGCGTACTGGCCCTGCACGGTGCCCACTTCGCGGACTACTGCCGCGACGGCGCCGTCCCCGAGCGCGAGGGCCGCTACCGCCTCGGCGCACCCGGCGGCGAAGCCCGCTGGTACGCGGCCACCTGCCAGCACATCGACATCGAGAACGATCTGCGCGGCCGGCTCGTGCTCTTCTACGACATCACCGACCGGGTGCGCGCCGAGGAGGAACACCGCCGGGACACCCAGCACCTCAACCACCTCGCCCGCTACAACGCCATGGGCGACATGGCGATGGCGATCGCGCACGAGGTGAGCCAGCCGCTCGCCGCCGCGTACAACTTCGTGGAGGGAGCCCGCGGGCGGCTCGCCGCCGGCGACGAGTCCGTCGCCTGGGGACTGGACAACGCCGTACGTCAGATCGAGCGGGCCCGGCGGATCCTGGGCAGTCTGCGGCAGTACGTGGGCCGCCTGGAACAGTCCGAGCAGCTGACCGACCTCAACACGATCGTCGAGGACTGCGCCTACTTCATCGACGTCAGGGCTCAACAGCACGCCGTGGACGTCGAGTTCGACCTCACCGACGAGCCTCTCCCGGTGCGCTGCGAGAACGTCCTCATCGGGCAGGTCGTCATGAACCTAGCCTTCAATGCCATTGAGGAGATGGCCAGTTGGTCGCCGGGGGAGCGCAAGGTCGAACTCACCACGCGGCGGACGGCGGACGGAAACGCCGAACTCGCCGTCCGTGACCACGGCCGGGGCCTGCCGGTCGACCTTCCCGGCGACCGGATCTTCGACGGCGTCTTCACCTCGAAGGAGAACGGCAGCGGCATCGGCCTGGCCCTGAGCCACCGCATCATCACCCGTCACGGCGGCCGCATCCACGCGGCCGGGAACCAGTCGCAGGGAGCGGTCTTCCGCTTCGCTCTCCCCCTCGTGCCGGCCCAGGCCCACTCGAAGGAAGCACATGCCTGATCAGGACATCCACGTGACCGCGCTGCGGGCCGAGCACCACAGGGAGCCGCTCGGGATCGGAGAGCCCCGCCCCCGGCTGACCTGGCAGACCGTCACCACCCGAGCGGGCTGGACCCAGTCGGCGTACGAGATCCGGCTCACGGACGGTGAGCGGGAGCTGCACACGGCCCGTCGTCTGTCCGCGGACTCGGTCCTGGTGCCCTGGCCCGGCGACCCCCTGGGCTCGCGGCAACAAATCGGCGTGTCCGTACGGGTATGGGGGCCGAAAGGCGCGGGTCCGAGCCCGTGGTCCGCGCCGCTGACCGTCGAGGCCGGGCTGCTCGAACCGGTTGACTGGCAGGCCCGCTTCGTGTCCCCGGCCTGGCCCGAGGCCACCGACCGGCAGGTCCCGCCACCCGTCCTGCGCGGAGCCTTCCGGCTGCGCGCGCCCGTGGCCTCCGCCCGCCTCTACGCCACCAGCCACGGCCTGTACGAGGCCGACATCAACGGCGTACGCGTCGGCGACCACGTCCTGGCCCCCGGCTGGACCCACTACACCGAGCGGCTGCGCCACCAGACGTACGACATCACCGAAGCGCTGCACCTGGGGAGCAACACGGTTGAGGTGCTGCTGGCCGACGGCTGGTTCCGCGGCCGGATCGGCTTCGGCGGCGGACGCCGCAACATCTACGGAGACCGGCTGGCCGCCCTCGTCCAGATCGAGGTGCGCTACACCGACGACACCACCGAAACCTTCGGCAGCGACTCGGGATGGCAGGCCGCGCACGGCCCGATCCTCACCTCCGGGATCTACGAGGGCGAGGAGTACGACGCACGCCGCGTACCCGCCGAGTGGAGCCCGGTCGAGGTGTTGTCGTACGGCCTGGCGCCGCTGGTCGCCCCGGACGGCCCGCCCGTACGCCGTACCGAAACGCTGGCTCCCGTCACCGTCCTCACCTCACCGTCCGGCCGTACGATCCTCGACTTCGGTCAGAACCTCGTCGGCCGCCTCCGTATCCGGGTCACCGGCGAGGCCGGACGCACCGTAACCCTGCGCCATGCCGAAGTGCTGGAGGACGGCGAACTCGCCGTGCGCCCGCTGCGCGAGGCCCGCGCCACGGACACGTACACCCTGCGGGGTGAGGCGGGCGGCGAGTCGTGGGAGCCACGCTTCACCTTCCACGGCTTCCGCTATGCCGAAGTCACCGGGTGGCCGGGAGACATCGGCGACGGCGACATCCAGGCCGTCGTCCTGCACACCGACATGCGCCGCACCGGCTGGTTCAGCTGTTCCGACCCGCTGCTCAACCGCCTGCACGAGAACGTGGTGTGGGGCATGCGCGGCAACTTCGTCGACATCCCCACCGACTGCCCGCAGCGCGACGAGCGGCTCGGCTGGACCGGCGACGTGCAGATCTTCGCCCCCACTGCGACCTTCTTGTACGACTGCTCCGGCCTGCTGCGCTCCTGGCTGACCGACCTCGCCGCCCAGCAGTACCCGGACGGCCGGGTTCCGATGTACGTGCCCTTCTTCCCCGACCGCTTCCCCGAACTGCGCGCCGCCGCCTGGGGCGACGCGGCGGTCGTCGTGCCCTGGGTGATGTACGAGCGCTACGGCGACCTCGGCATCCTCGCCGCCCAGTACGACAGCATGAAGGCCTGGGTCGACGGCATCACTGCCGTGGCCGGTGACCGGCACCTGTGGAACACCGACCGTCAGCTCGGCGACTGGCTCGACCCCACCGCCCCGCCGGACCGCCCCGGCGACGCCCGCACCGACAGACAACTGGTCGCCACCGCCTACTACGCCCACTCGGCCTCGCTGCTCGGCCGCACCGCCCAACTCCTCGGCCGGGACGACGATCACGCCCATTACACGAAGCTGGCCGCAGAGGTACGGGCCGCCTTCCGCGACGAGTGCGTCACCCCCGACGGCCTCCTGACGAATGACGCCCAGACCGCGTACGCCCTCGCCCTGCACTTCGGCCTTCTCGCCGACGCCCATCGAGCCCAGGCGGGCCGCCGCCTCGCCGAACTCGTCCGCGAGGGCGGCTTCCATATCGGCACCGGCTTCATCGGCACGCCGCTGATCTGCGACGCGCTGTGCGACGCGGGGGAGTACGACACGGCGTACCAACTACTGCTCACGAAGACCTGCCCGTCGTGGCTCTACCCGGTCACCATGGGGGCGACCACCGTCTGGGAACGCTGGGACAGCATGCTGCCGGACGGTACGGTCAACCCCGGCGAAATGACCTCCTTCAACCACTATGCCCTCGGCGCCGTCGCCGACTGGCTGCACCGCACCGTCGCCGGGCTCGCCCCCGCGGCCCCTGGCTACCGCCGCATGCTGGTCCGCCCCCGCCCCGGTGGCGGACTCACCCACGCCTCCGCCACACACGACACCCCGTACGGCCGCGCCGCCGTGTCCTGGTCTCGCATCGACGGTGTGCTGCGCGTCACGGTCACGGTCCCGCCCGGCACCACCGCGCTGATCGACCTGCCGGGCATGGCGGAGTGGCCCGAAGTCGGCTCCGGCGAACACCGCTTCCTTACGGAGATGCCATGAACACCCGCTACCAGCACGCGGTCCTGATCGACGGAACCGGAGCCGCGCCAGTACCGGACGCGGTCCTCGTCGTGGACGATGCCGGTCTCATCGTCTACGCGGGACCGGCGGCCACCGCGCCCCCGACACCGACGGCGGTGACGGTGAATCTGCGCGGACGCACCCTGCTCCCCGGCTTCTTCGACTGTCATACGCACCTGTGCATGACCCCGGGGCGCGGGCTCACCGCGGGCCTGACCGTCGACCCGACCGTGGAGACGTTCGAGATTGCGGAGCGGCTGCGCACAACCCTGCACGCGGGTGTCACGTCGCTGCGTGACCTCGGTGGTCTGCCCGCCGGTTATCGCAGCGCCGTCGATCGCGGCCTCGTCGAGGGCCCCCGGCTTCAGGTCGCCGTCAAGGTCATCGGCCACACCGGTGGCCACGCCGACTGCTCGCTGCCCAGCGGTGTGAATGCCGCCCCGCATCTGACCGAGCTCGCCGACACCCCCGACCAGGTACGGATCGCGGCCCGACGCATGCTGCGCGACGGCGCAGACGTCATCAAGGTCTGCGCCACCGGCGGCATGGGCAGCCCGCACGACGACCCCGACGACGAGGGGCTGACCCCGGACGAACTGAAGGCCGTCGTCGACGAGGCCCGACGGCATCGCGGGAAAACGGTCGCCGCACACGCCCAGGGCACCGCGGGCATCCGCAACGCCCTCCAGGCCGGTGTCACCAGCATCGAGCACGGCTACGGAATGACCGACGAGCTGTGCGATCTGGCCCTGGAGCGGGGAGCCGTCCTCGTCCCCACCCTCGCCACGGTCTTCGCCCCGCTCGACGAGGCGGCCATGCCCGATTACCACTTCCGCAAGAAGAGCCGCTGGGCCGGCATTACCAAGGAGAACATCGCGAACGCCATCGCCCGTGGTGTCCCGATCGCTCTCGGCACGGACGCCGGCGTCGTCGTGCACGGCCGAAACTTGAGCGAGTTGTCGTATCTGGTGGAACTCGGCATGGACCCGCTGGCCGCGATCACCGCAGGCACGCTTACCGCGGCCCGGCTCCTCGGGGTCGACGACCGACTGGGCTCCCTGGAGGCGGGGAAGACCGCGGACTTCGTGGTTGTCGGCCAAGACCCCTTGCGCGACATCGGCAGCCTTGGCCGACCGGAGAATGTCGTACTGGTCGCCCAGGCGGGAGCGCTGCGCAAGAACCTCCTTTGAGCGAGGCAGGGTTGGCGAGGGCCTCGACGTCGGACAGACCTGAGTCCCTTGTGTCCGCCAAGGTGGGCGTGGCACCCCGCCGCGAGGTGCCATGGGATCCGTGTTCAGCTGCTGCCGATGGTGCTCTACGGCGCAGGGCGATGAAGCCGCCCGCGATGGCGAGGACGCCGGTGGCAGCTGCGGCGGCGATGCCGCCCGTGCCGGTGGCGGCGAGGTCGTCGCCCCGACCGCCCTGCGGCTGGGTTCCGCTGGAGGCGTCGGAAGTAGGCGTCGCGGCGCCGGTGTCGGAGGAGGACGCCGTGTCGGGCGTACTCGCGGACGGTGTCGGTGTGGTGGCGGAGACGATCGCCTTGTCCCGGGTGAAGGCCAGGGTGCCGAAGCCGAGGTGGTCGAGGCCACCGCCGGCGCAGGATCGCCGGCCACGGATCACTCATCACCACCCAGAGCTACCTGCACCCGGACGTCCACAAGATCAAAGCCGCAGGCGCGGCGCTCACCGCACACCTGAGCGCACTGCGGGCTCCGCTCCCTGCCAACTCCCGTTGTCATCACCCGCTGACACCGGGCAAGGAACCCTGGTCCCCACCTGGTCCCCAAAAAAGATCAAGGGCCGGTTTCGGATGTCTCCGAAACCGGCCCTGACCTGCGACTGTCTCCAGTCGGGACGACAGGATTTGAACCTGCGACCCCTTGACCCCCAGTCAAGTGCGCTACCAAGCTGCGCCACGTCCCGGTGCCCGGCCTCACCGGCGGGATTCCCCCGGTTGGCCACGCAAGAGAACATTACCTCACTCCGTGCAGCCGGGAGACAGCCCCTGTCCGGGCGACAATCGACGTATGAAGGAGAACCGGCGGGACCGTGACAGCGAGGGGCGGGCGCGGAACGCGCGGCCGCGGGATGGGCTGGGGCGGCCGTTGCCGTACGGGGCGCAGGGGGTGGAGCGGCAGCCGGAGGGGGTGGTGCGTACGCCTGAGGAAAGCGTCAGGGAGGCGCAGCGCCTGTTGGACGAGGGGAAGCCCTTCCACGCGCACGAGGTGTTCGAGGACGCGTGGAAATCGGGCCCCGACGCGGAGCGGGCACTGTGGCGGGGGCTGGCTCAGCTCGCGGTGGGGCTGACGCATGCCGCCCGGGGCAATACGGCGGGCGGGGCACGGCTGCTGCTGCGCGGCGCGGGCGGGATCGCCGCGTACCCCGCCCCGCACGGCATCGATGTCGACGGGCTGACCGCCTGGGCCCGGGAGCTGGCGGGGCGGCTGGACGGCCCGGTGGACGCGGCCGACGAGGCCCCACGGCTGACCTGACGCGGCTGATGTCACGCGGGTGACGTCACGCGGGTGGCGTCACACGCCGGCCGCCGTTCAGTCGGTGAGCAGGATGACTTCGAGGGTGCGCGGGCCGTGCACGCCTTCCACCCGGTCGAGTTCGATGTCGCTGGTCGCGGACGGTCCCGAGATCCAGGTCAGGGGGCGGGTGGGGTCGAGGCGGGGCATGGCCTGGGGTACGGATCCGACGACCTGGTCCGGGACGCGTACGACGCAGATGTGGTGGTCGGGGACGAGCGTGATGCGTCGGCGTCCCTGGTCGGGGCCGGCGTCGAGGACAAGGGTGCCGGTCTCGGCGATGGCAAGGGCGCAGCCGGTGACGACACTGTCGACCGCGTCGAGTTCCTGGGCGGTGCCCTCGGGGTCGTCGTGGACCTGGGTGATGCCGGTCCCGATCGCGGAGAGCCAGGACGGCGGGAGCAGCGGCGGTACGAGGACGGCCCGCGCCCCGCGCCCGGCCAGCAGGCCGGCGATGAGCGAGGGGAGCTCCTCGGCGTCCGACCGGTGGACGATGGCGCGATAGTCGGCGAGGTTCTCGGCGAGCAGCTCGATGACGCGGTCGTCCGAGGTGTGGGTGGTCAGATAGTCGCGGCGTGCCTCCGGGGCGTCGGGGGCATCGGCGACGGCGCCCCGGATCCGGGCGAGGATCCGCTCCCGCGAATCCGAACCGGTGCTCATGTCCCGTTGTCCTTCCGGTCGTTCGCGCGCTCGCTCCCGCGGACGGCGCTCTTGCTGTCGTTCTTGCTCTCGTTCTTACGGTTCTTCTTCCACCAGTCACGGAACGACTCGGGTGGCAGTTCCGGCAGATCACGCGTGTCGGTCCAGGCCCCGGCGCCCGGGAGCCGGGACGGATGCAGTCTCCGGGTCCTGGACGCGGCCCGCTCCCCCGCGGCCATCACGCGCGGATGGTCGAAGACCCACCCCGCCGCCTTCATCGCGGCCTTCTCCAGCCGGTGGCCCTTGCCGCCCTGGTCCGCGACCCGCTCCCGCAGGTGCACCAGGACCTCGGGGATGTCGATGGCGACCGGGCACACGTCGTAGCAGGCGCCGCACAGGGAGGAGGCATACGGCAGTGACGCGTCGATCTCGCTGCCGGTGCCGCGCAGTTGGGGGCTGAGGATCGCGCCGATCGGGCCCGGGTAGACGGAGCCGTACGCGTGCCCGCCGGCCCGTTCGTACACCGGGCAGACGTTCAGACAGGCCGAGCAGCGGATACAGCGCAGGGCCTGCCTGCCCACCTCGTCGGCCAGGGTGTCGGTGCGGCCGTTGTCCAGCAGCACCAGGTGGAAGGTCCGCGGGCCGTCGGTGTCGTGGGTGCCGGTCCACATGCTCGTGTACGGGTTCATCCGCTCGGCCGTCGACGAACGCGGCAGGGTCTGAAGGAAGACCTCCAGGTCCTGCCAGGCCGGCACGACCTTCTCGATACCGACGACGGAGATCAAGGTCTCGGGGAGGGTCAGGCACATGCGCCCGTTGCCCTCCGACTCGAAGACCACGAGCGTCCCGGTCTCCGCGACCATGAAGTTCGCCCCGGAGATGCCGACCTTCGCCCGCAGGAACTTCTCCCGCAGATGCAGCCGGGCCGCCTCGGCGAGTTCGGCGGGGGAATCGGAGAGCCCCTCCGGCGCCGCCCGTCCCCACGCGGCCATCCGGTCACGGAAGATGTCACGGATCTCGCCCCGGTTGCGATGGATCGCCGGGACGAGGATGTGCGAGGGACGGTCGTCGCCGAGCTGCACGATGAGTTCGGCCAGGTCGGTCTCGTACGCGGAGATGCCTTCGGCTTCGAGCGCCTCGTTCAGGCCGATCTCCTGGGTGGCCATCGACTTGACCTTGACGACCTCCGACTCGCCGGTGGCCTTCACCAGGCCGGCCACGATCCGGTTCGCCTCAGCGGCGTCGGCCGCCCAGTGCACCACCCCGCCGGCCGCCGTGACCGACTCCTCCAGCTGGATCAGGTACCGGTCCAGATGGCGCAGCGTGTGGTCCTTGATCTGCTTGCCCGCCTCGCGCAGCGCGGCCCAGTCGTCCAGCTCCGCCACCGCCTTGGCCCGCTTGTCGCGGATCGTGTGCGTGGCGTGCCGCAGATTCCCGCGCAGTGTCGCGTTGCCCACCGCGGCCTTCGCCGCCACCGGAAACGCCGGCATCCCCAGATACGTACCGCTCATGACCAGGGCTCCTCTTCCGTCGACGCCAGAATCTCCGCGAGATGTACCGCGCGCACCGGGGCGTCCTCACGGCTCACGATCCCGCCGATGTGCATCAGGCAGGAGTTGTCCGCGCCGCACAGCACATCGGCTCCGGTGGAGACGGCGTTGCGTACCTTGTCCTGGCCCATCGCCGCGGAAACATCGGAGTTCTTGACCGCGAAGGTGCCGCCGAAGCCGCAGCATTCCTCTGCCCCCGGCAGCTCCCGGAGCTCCAGGCCCCGCACCGCCTCCAGGAGCTTCCGCGGCCGCTCGCCCAGCCCCAGCAACCGCAGACCGTGGCATGAGGGGTGGTAGGTGACGGCATGCGGGAAGTACGCGCCGACATCCGTCACGCCCACCACATCGACCAGGAACTCCGTCAGTTCGTACGTCCGTGAGGCAAGGGACGCGGCGGCCGCGTCGCCGATCTTCGGGTAGTGGTGGCGGACCATCGCCGCGCAGGATCCGGACGGGGTGACCACATACTCGTACCCTTCGAAGGCCCGGGCCATCCGCCGTACCAGCGGCTCGGTCTCGCGGCGGTAGCCGGTGTTGAACTGCGGCTGGCCGCAGCAGCTCTGCGCATCGGGAAAGTCGACTTCGACCCCGAGCCGTTCGAGGAGCCGTACGGTCGCGATCCCGGTGGACGGATACACGGCGTCGTTGACGCAGGTGACGAAGAGGGCGGCACGCATGGGCGGAGCATATGTCGCGTGCGGCGGCGTGCGTAAGACCTTCGAAGACTCTGATGGATCATCAGATATCCGATGAATATCCGCCGCCTCTCCGCGCGAGGGCGGGATGGCCGGAGGGCATGGGGCAGACTCGGTCCGGTGAGAAAGATCTATGTCATCGGTATCGGGGCGGGCGACCCGGACCAGCTGACCGTGCAGGCGGTCAAAGCGCTCAACCATGTGGATGTCTTCTTCCTGCTCGACAAGGGCGAAGAGAAGTCCGACCTCATCGCGCTCCGGCACAAGATCCTGCGGCGGCACATCGACGGCCGCGCCTATCGGCTGGTCGAGGCCCGTGACCCCGAGCGGGACCGCGTCGCCGACAGCGCCGCCTATCCCGGAGCCGTCGACGACTGGCGGAGCCGACGGGCCGCCCTCTGCGAGCGCATGATCATCGATGAGCTGGGTGAGGGTCCTGGCGAGGACAGGACCGGGGCGTTCCTCGTCTGGGGCGATCCCGCCCTGTACGACTCCACGCTCGCCGTCCTGGAAGAGATCCTGGAGCGCGGCACGGTGCGGTTCGACCATGAGGTGATTCCCGGCATCAGCAGTGTCTCGGCGCTGGCCGCCCGGCATCGCGTCGGGCTGAACCGTGTGGGCCGGCCCGTACAGATCACCACGGGCCGGCGGCTCGCCGAGGGCTGGCCGGACGGGGTGGACGATGTCGTCGTGATGCTGGACGCGCATCAGTCGTTCTGGCACCATCTGGCGGCGGATCCCGTCATCCACTGGGGCGCCTATGTGGGTACGGAGGACGAGATCCTGGTCTCCGGGCGGCTCTCCGAGGTCGCCGGGCGGATCGAGGAGCTGCGGTCGGCGGCGCGGTCCAGGAAGGGCTGGATCATGGACACGTATCTGCTGCGGCGCGACTGAGACGTCGCGCCGCGGCCGGGGTGCCGTCGCCCGGCGTGGCGCGGCGCCCGCCCCCTCGTCGGCCGCGCCACCGGTCGTCATGTGCCGCGCCGGACGACACCTGTCACTCGCCCCTCCCCCGTCAGCCGTGCCCTCAGAACCGCGCCCCTTCCCCGTCAGCCCCGCCCCACGAAGTCCCAGGCGCCGTGCTCCGCCCGGTACACCACGAAGCCCGGCTCGGTGCGCAGATAGCCGGCTCCGGCCGGTGCCGTGACGTCTTCCCGGCGCTCCGCCGGTACGTGGATCTCCGCCGTCGCCCCGACCGGCACCCGGACCGTGAGCCGCAGATCCTCGCCGATCTTCGACCACGCCACCGCCGCCGTGCCGCGCACCGTGCGGATCGAGGTACGGGCCCAGCTCACCCCGGTCCGTCCGTCGGGCCGGACCGTGAAGGTGCGGTAGCCCGCGTCGCCCGGCCGCAGTCCCGCGACGTTCTCGTACAGCCACTGGACGACCGTGCCCTGGAAGTAGTGGTCGCGCGAGCGCGAGTCGAGCGGCCACATCTCCCACATGGTGTCCGCGCCGTTGTCGAACCAGTAGCCCCAGCTCGGATACGTACGCTGGGTGGCGATGGCGTGCGCGACCTCCGGGCGGCCGTGCGCGCACAGGACGCGCAGCAGCACGCTCGTGCCGAGCGCCCCGGTGTTGAGATGGTTGCCGCGCGCCGCGATGTCCGCGACGAGGCTGTCGAGCACCGAGGCGCGAGCGCCGCTCGGCACCAGGCCGAAGGCCAGCGGAAGGGCGTTGGAGGTCTGCCGGTACCCCGGATCCTTTGCTGTGCGGTAGTGCCCGGAGGCGTCGAGGAATGCGGCGTTGAACGCCTCCTTCAGCCCGTTCGCCGCCGCCCGGTAGCGCTCCGCGACCTCGCCGTGGCCGAGCAGATCGCCCAGCTCGGCCGTCTGCGTCAGCGCGCGGTGCAGATACGCGGTCGCCGTCAGCCGGGTGTCCTCGGGCGGGTTGCCGCCGTAGCCGGGCGGCAGGTAGTCACCGAGCGCGGTGACCGCGAGACCGTCCACCACCCGGTCGAGTTCCCAGTCGAGATAGCGGGTCACCGTCGGCCAGTGCTCGCGCGCCACCCGGTCGTCGCCGTAGATCCGGTACATCTCGCGTACCAGGAACGGATATACGGTCGTCCACTCGGGGGAAGGCCCGAGATCGCCGTAGCCCCAGCCGCCACTGGGCACGATCACCGGCAGCTGGCCGTCGGCGTTCTGACTGTCCGCCAGATCGCCGAGCCATTTCGCCAGGAAGCGGTGGACCCCGAAGGCGTACTCCATGATCGGCGCTCCGAGCTGCGCGTCGCCCGTCCAGCCGTTCTTCTCGTACATGGGGGTGTCGGTCGGGATGCCGTGCAGATTGTTGAGCAGGGTGCGGCGCATCGCCCGGTCGAGCTGCTCGTAGAACGGCTCCGAGCAGCCGAAGCTGCTGACCTCCGCCACCTTGGTGTGCACCACCCGGCCCCGCACATCCTCGGGGCGCGGCCGGGACGGGAGCCCGCTGACCTGGACATATCGGAAGCCCTTGTACGAGAACGACGGCTCCCACACCTCGGCGCCCGCGCCACCGGCGCAGATGTACTCGTCGCGCTGGAACCGTCCCGGCACATGACCGGTCTCCGCGTGGACGCTGCCGTCCTCCTTGAGCTTCTCGCCGTGGACGAGCTGAACGACGGTACCGGCAGGGGCGGTTACCGTCAGCCGGGTCCACCCCGCGGTCGTACGGCCCATGTCGACGACGTACACGCCGGGGCGCAGCTCGGTGATCGCCGTCGGGGTGAGGGTCTCGATGACCTCGATGGGGTCGTGCGGCTGCGCGCGGAGGGCGCCCTTGGGGGCCGTCCTGGGCGTGGGGTGACGCCAGGCACTGTCGTCGAAGCCGGGCAGGGTCCAGCCCGTGGGGGCTCGCCGGGCGTCGTATGTCTCGCCCGCGTAGAGGGAGTTGGTGAGCGTCGGGCCTTCGGTGATGCGCCAGTCCGTGTTGGAGACGACGGTGGTGCGCGTGCCGTCGGGGTGCTCGGCCTCCAGCCGGCACAGCAGCCGGGGCTCGCCGTGCCACGGCGGCCGGTGCCAGTTCCAGACGTTGGGGGTCGTCATGCCGAAGAAGCCGCGGCCGAGGGTCACTCCGATCGCGTTGTTCCCGTCGCGCAGCAGCGCGGTCACGTCGTGCACGGCGTACATCACGGTCTCGTCGTAGTCGGTGAAGGCCGGGTCAAGGACCTGACTGCCGACCCGCTTCCCGTTCAACTCGGCTACGTAGTAGGCCAGTCCGCTGATGTAGAGCCGGGCGCGGCTGACCGGCTTGCGTACGGTGAACTCGCGGCGCAGCAGGGGTGCGGGCGCCTCGGGCACGGCGACCGAGACCCCGGCGCCCCACGGTCCCTGGCCGTAGGGGGCGAGGACGGTCGCCGGGGACCAGTCGCCGTCGGCGAAGTCCGGCTGTTCCCAGCCCGGTTGCTCGGTGTCCGCGCAACGCCAGAGCGCTCCGGTGACCAGCTGATGGCTCGCGCCACCGGCTGTCTCGACGAGCAGCCGTACCAGCAGGCCGCCCGGATTGACCGAGACACTGCCGCGGTTGGTGGCGAGGGCCGCGAGGACGATCCGGTCGCCGGCGGACCGTACCGCCTCGGTGACATCGGCCATCTGGCCGGTGCGCCAGCCGTCCACCTGCTCGGGCGCGTGCAGCACCTGCCGGCCGTCGAGGTGAAGGGTGAAGTCGTCGTCGGCCGTGGCGACGACCGTGGCACGCGTGATGTCCGCGCCCGCGGGGAGGTCGAGTCCGGCGCGGAACCACCGTGGCCCGGCGGGGGCGTCGCCGGTGGTCGCTCCTTCGGTCCAGATCCAGGACGCGCCGTCGAGGGCCGGCGGCTCGGCGGGCTGGTCGGCGCCTATCCACTGGGCCTGCCACTTCTCATCGCCGAGCGCGGTCTCCCACCAGCCCGCCGTGCTCCACTCCGAGGCATGTCCGTCGGCGTCCCAGACGCGGACCTGCCAGTGACAGCGGGTACGGGGCGGCAGCGCGGGGCCGGCGTAGGGAACGGCGACACTGCGGTCGGAGGTCACGCGGCCGGTGTCCCAGAGCGGTCCTCGGCCGGCCGCGAGGTCGCGCGGGTCGGTCGCGGCCCTGATCTGATAGGCGCTCTGGCGTGCGCCCCGGCCGTCGCGTTCGCCGCCACGCCCGCCACCGTCACGGCGGTCACCCTCGCCGTCGAGCTCCCAGGACAGCAGCGGGGCGGCGATGTCGGTGCCGAGGAGCTGCTCCGCGTACTCGACCGTGGCGGTCGCGATCCGCAGCCCCGCCCGGGCGCCCTTACCCACTGAGGTGCCGGCCGGGGGCGTGGCGGCGGCCGGGGAGGCGGCGGCCAGCCCGGCGATTCCGGCTCCCGCGCCCACCACGGAGGTGTGCAGGAGACCTCGGCGTGTCCAGCCCATGCCCATCGCAGCCCCTTCGATTGAAACGTTTCATGTCCGGCGTCAAGCATCGTAGGGCCGACCTCGAACGCACTACAAGAGGTGTGCACGGGCCCGGCGTTGAGGGTGCGCCACGGCGCGGCCCAGGACTGCGGCGGCGTCCGAGGCGGCTCCGCCGGACGAGCCGCCGGACGAGCCGCCAACTCGCCATCACCCCTATCGCGCAAGCGAGTTGAGCGCATTCATCCGGTATGCGCAGCGCCACCCATCCGCTCGCGTCGAAGATTTTTACTTCTGCCTTCAAAAATTGCGCAGATTCATAGACTTTCTGCGGCCCCACTTCTAGCCTTTTCGCGTCCGCAGAGTCCCCACGAGCCGCAAGGACGTATGTCTGTGACACTCCCCCCTAGACGCCGCTTGCTCCGGCGCAGCATTTCCGCATCCGTGTCCCTCGCACTCGCTGTGGCCGGGACAGCCGCAGCGGTCGTGCTCTCCACCGCACCCGCCGCTCAGGCAGCGGCGGTCCCCGCCCCCTCCCCGGTCAACGTCCCCGGCCGCGGCGCGACATTGCCGTTCAAGGAGCAGGAAGCCGAGTACGCCGCCACCAACGGCAGCCTGATCGGACCCAACCGCCTCTACGGCACGCTGCCTTCGGAGGCGTCCGGCCGGCAGGCCGTGACGCTCGACGCGGTCGGCGAGTACGTCGAGTTCACGCTCACCGCACCGGCGAACGCGATGTCGTTCCGCTACTCGCTGCCGGACAACTCGGCGGGCACCGGCCGGGACGCCACCATCGACCTGCGGGTCAACGGCAACTCGCTCAAGAGCGTGCCGGTGACGTCCAAGTACGGTTGGTACTACGGCGGTTATCCCTTCAACAACAACCCCGGCGACACCAACCCGCACCACTTCTACGACGAGACCCGCACCATGTTCGGGTCGACCCTGGCGGCCGGCACCAAGGTCCGGCTCCAGGTCTCCTCGACGGCCTCGTCACCGACGTTCACCATCGACCTGGCCGACTTCGAGCAGGTCGGCGCACCGATCGGCAAGCCCTCGGGCGCGCTGGACGTGGTGAGCGACTTCGGCGCCGACCCGACCGGCGCCGCCGACTCGACCGCCAAGATCCAGGCGGCGGTCGACGCGGGCAGGACTCAGGGCAAAGAGGTCTACATACCGCAGGGCACCTTCCAGGTGCGCGACCACATCGTCGTCGACAAGGTGACGCTGCGCGGTGCGGGCCCCTGGTACAGCGTGCTGACCGGACGTGACCCGTCCGACCGCAGCAAGGCCGTCGGCGTCTACGGCAAGTACGCCTCGGCGGGCGGCAGCAGCAATGTCACCCTCAAGGACTTCGCCATCATGGGCGACATCCGTGAGCGCGTGGACAACGACCAGGTCAACGCCATCGGTGGCGCGATGTCCAACTCCGTGGTCGACAACGTCTGGATGCAGCACACCAAGTGCGGCGCCTGGATGGACGGCCCGATGGACAACTTCACCATCAAGAACAGCCGCATCCTGGACCAGACCGCCGACGGCGTGAACTTCCACTACGGCGTCACGAACTCCACGGTCACCAACACCTTCGTCCGCAACACCGGGGACGACGGTCTGGCCATGTGGGCGGAGAACGTCCCGAACGTGAAGAACAAGTTCACGTTCAACACGGTGATCCTGCCGATCCTGGCGAACAACATCGTCACGTACGGCGGCAAGGACATCACCATCTCCGACAACGTCATGTCGGACACCATCAGCAACGGTGGCGGCCTGCACATCGCCAACCGCTACCCGGGGGTCAACTCCGGTCAGGGCACCGCGGTCTCCGGCACCACCACGGCCGCGCGCAACACCCTGATCCGTACCGGGAACAATGACTACAACTGGCGGTTCGGCGTCGGCGCGATCTGGTTCAGCGGTCTCAACGAACCGATCAACGCCACCATCAACATCACCGACTCCGAGATCCTGGACAGCTCCTACGCCGCGATCCATCTGATCGAGGGCGCGACGAACGGGCTGCACTTCAACAACATCCGGATCGACGGGGCCGGTACGTACGCCCTGCAGATCCAGGCCCCGGGCACGGCCTCGTTCACCAATGTGGTCGCCACCCATATCGCCCAGCCCAACCCGATCCACAACTGTGTGGGCAGCGGCTTCCAGATCACCCAGGGCGCCGGCAACTCGGGCTGGTACGCCAACCCGCCCGCGTGCACCGGCAACTGGCCCGACCCGGTGTGGACCAACGGCGGCGTACCGGGCGGCGGCAACCCGCCCACCGACCCGCCCACCGACCCGCCGACCACGCCTCCCACCACCCCGCCCACCACCCCGCCGACAACTCCGCCGGCGGACACGGGCAACATCGCCCAGGGCCGTCCGGTCACCGAGTCCGGCCACGCCGATGTGTACGGCGCGGGCAACGCGGTGGACGGCAACGCCAACACGTACTGGGAGAGCACGAACAACGCGTGGCCGCAGACCATCACCGTCGACCTGGGCGCGTCGAAGGCGGTCAAGCGTGTGGTGCTGAAGCTTCCTCCGTCGTCGGCGTGGTCCACCCGCACACAGACCCTGAGCGTGTCGGGGAGCACCAACAACTCCACGTACAGCACGCTCAAGGCCTCGGCGGGTTACACCTTCAATCCGTCGAGCGGTAACACCGCGACCGTCAATCTGGACGGGACGTCGACCCGCTATCTGCGGCTGACCTTCACCGGTAACACCGGCTGGCCCGCCGCGCAGCTCTCCGAGCTGGAGGCGTACACGAGCTAGCGCCGCGAGGGGTTGCCAGTCATCCTTCTCGGGACGAACGGAACGCCCGGCCGGTGTCTCCCGGCCGGGCGTTCTCATGTCCTGGGCCATTGCGCCGTCGGGGTCCACCGGCGTCGCCGTCCCGCACGGTTCACCCATATGGCCGGGAGGAATTTTCTCCCGGTGGACTCCTCCTGATCGACATGTTCCTATGCTGTGAGACAGGTAACACGCCATCACCCGAATAGCCGATGCGGTCTCGCGACCGACCGTTTCGAGGCCCGCGCGGAGGTTATCTCCGCGGGTTTCGAGCATGCAGATCGCAGGCCGGACTCATCTGAGACAGGAGGAGTAATGGCAGATACCGGTTCGAGGCGTCGCGGCTACCGAGAAGGACTCGGCGGCGAATTGCTCGCGGAATTCCTCGGAACATTCGTGCTGATCCTGCTGGGCTGCGGGTCGGTCGCCGTCGCCGTCGCCGGGCTCCCCGGATCGGGGCGCCAGGTCGGCGCGTTCGGTGCGGCGAACTGGCTGATCGTCTCATTCGGCTGGGGATTCGCCGTGGTCTTCGGCGTGTATGTCGCGGGCGGTGTCAGCGGGGCGCACATCAACCCCGCGGTGACGCTCGCCTTCGCCGCGCGCCGGGGCTTTTCCTGGAGAAAGGTCCTTCCCTACTGGGGCGCACAGCTCGTAGGTGCCTTCCTGGGCGCCGCTGTTGTCTTTTCCTCCTACCACTGGGCCATCGACGCGTTCGACAAAAAGGCCGGAATCGCCAGGGACCAGTCGCTTTCCACCTTCTCGATTTTCGCCACCTTTCCGGCCGAGTACTTCGGCAGTTCATGGTGGGGGCCGCTGCTGGACCAGATCATCGGCACCGCGGTGCTCGTCATGCTCGTTTTCGCTCTCATCGACACGCGGAACACCGCACCCGCGTCCAACCTCGGCCCCTATCTGACGGGCATGGTCGTCGTCGCGATCGGCCTCAGCATCGGCACGAACGCCGGTTACGCGATCAATCCCGCACGCGACTTCGGGCCCCGATTGTGGACCTACATCATGGGCTGGGGAGACATCGCGATTCCCGGGACCTATCAATGGTTCAGCCACTACCTCTGGATCCCCATTGTCGGTCCGCTGGTCGGGGGACTCGTCGGAGCCGTTGTCTATGACCTGTTCATCGGACGGGTGCTCGACGCCCGCCGCAAGGTCGGCGAGGGACGGGAAGGCGGCCGGGCCGGGGACGAGAGGTCGAACGCGCCCGAGTAGCCGAGGTCGAACGCGGTGCGGTCACGGTCCGCCGGTCCGTCCCGCCGGGCCGGCGTCAGGGCCGTCGTCAGAGCCACCGCCAGGGCCGGTGTCAGGGCCGCCCCCCGCGCCGGAACCACCGCCGGAGCCCCCGTCCGTGACGTCGTCCGGAGCGCCGAGGATGTCGTACGTGTCCAGCCGTCCGCACATGCCGAATTTCCCGCGCGCGGCGGGGCGTCGGGCATGGACCCGCGACGCGGCGAGATGTGAGGCGTCTCCTGCCGCGAGCCGGTCGAGCTGGACGCCGGTCTGCCGCGCCGCCTCGGCCGCCCCCGCCTCCCAACGGGCCCGCCAGTGCGCCACCTTGGGCCGTACGAGCGCGGCGGCCGCCCGATGGAAGTCGAGCAGCGGCTGTCGGTCACCGGACTCCCATGCCGTACGAAGCGTCACGAAGCCCTCGATCGCGAGATCGCGACGGCGGCGCGCGGCGGCGCTCTGCTCCGCCTCGGACGCGTCCGGGATCCCGACCGCCCGCGCGTAGGTCTCCGGGTCGGTGAGGTACTCCGGCGGGAGGGTCAGCACGGCGTCACCGGCCTCGGGCAGCCCGTTGTTCTGCATCAGGACGACGATGCGCAGACCGTCCTCGTTGACGAGGCGGTGGATGGTGCCGGGCGTGAACCAGACGACGGCGCCGGGCTCCAGCGGTGTGGTGTCGGAGCTCTCGGCGCCGAGGGTCTGCACGGCGCCACGGCCCGCGGTCACCACATACGCCTCGGAGCAGGTGAGGTGCAGGTGTGGGGTGCCCCCACAGAGCCCGTCGGCGGCCTCCCAGTCGTACACACTCAGATGGGAGACGGCGACGGCGCCCGGCAGTCCGGCGAATCCCGCCGCCGGGCTCACCATGCCAGCCCCTTGAGGTACGCGGCGATGTCGTCGCGTTCCCAGCGGCCGTCGGCCACGACGACACGCCAGCGCCGGGTCAGCGTGTCACCCGGCCGGAGGACCAGCTCCTCGTGGAACGCCCAGGAGGGTGCGACGGCCGCGAACGGGTCGCTGCGTACGAACCAGTGGGCGGGGTGCTCTCCCCCGGCGCCCGTGTGGTCGTTCTCCGGCGCGTGCGCGAAGACGACCGTGGCGTGTCCGTCGACGGAGTCGAACTCTCCGCTGTACGCGACCCAGGGGGCCTGCGTCCCCATCAGCTCCTCACCCTCCAGCTCCGGGCCGAGCAGCCGCCCGGCCCGGAAGGCGCGCGGGCCGCGCCAGAAGAGACCGGTGTAGCCGGCCATCTCCCGGCCCTCGGTGGTGGGGCTGCCGAAGCGCAGCGGCTCGTCCCGGCGGTTGGTGACGGCGCTCGACCAGGTCAGCGTCCAGGCACCGGCCGCCGGATCGAGGTCATGGATCTCGATCCGGCGGGACTCGTCGGCCCACGCGTCGCCGTCGTGGTTGCGCCAGGCCAGCCGTTCGGCGATGACGGCGCGTCCTTCGGCGGCCGACACCTCGTCGAAGCCCTCATGGCTCATCGAGCCGACGCGCTCCGGCAGAGGGAGGTAACCCTCGCCGCGCACATAGGAGTTTCCGCCCCACAGGTTCTGTCCCGACAGATGGGAGGCGGTGAGCTGGAGGCCCTTGTGCCAGCGGTGGTCGTTGGGCCGGTAGTCGGTGACCACACCCCCGGAGAGCGTGCGCAGCGGATGCAGATACGGCTTGGGGGCCTCCCACGCCGCCTCGGGCCGGTAGACATAGCTGAGCAGGGTGACCCCGCCGGACCGCAGGTCGATACGGTCGCCGTGCGCATGGGTCAGCCGCAGACCGGGCGGCACGGCCGGATCGGCCATCGCCGGAACGGCTGCCGTCGGAACGAGTGTGATCGGTTCGGGCGCGGTCATACGGGCATCTCCGTGACGGGGACGGGCCGCGGCGCCCAGCCGGGGATATTGCCGTGCAGGGCGGCGTGGAAGGGGTCACCCGGGCCGATCTCGCCGGCCCTGACGGTGGTGTCGGTGAACGCCGACTTGTAGAGCGCGGTGATCAGTTCGAGGCTGGTGCGGCCGTCGGCTCCGCTGCCGCGCGGCCGGCGGCCGGCCCGCAGATCGGCGACGAGCGCACGCAGCTGGGCCAGATGCGAGCTGGGCACGTTCTCGCCCATGTCGCGCCAGCCGGCCAGCTCCGCGGGATCGACCCCGGGGGCGGGGGTGATCCGCCAGTCGTCGTTGGTGTGCCCGTACAGATGCGTCACTTCGACGGTGGCGCGCTCACAGTCGACACGGATACGGCTCACCTCGGCCGGGCTGAGCACACTGTTGACGATCGTGGCCAGCGCGCCGCTCTCGAAGCGGACGAGCGCCGTGGAGACGTCCTCGGTCTCGACATCGTGGACCATCCGGCCCGCCATGGCGCGTACCTCACTCCATGGTCCGAGCAGATCCAGCAGTAGATCCATCTGGTGGATGCCGTGGCCCATCGCGGGACCGCCGCCCTCGTTGGCCCAAGTGCCGCGCCAGGGCACGGCGTAGTACGCGGCGTCCCGGTACCAGGTGGTCTGGCAGTGGGCGACCAGCGGGCGGCCCATCGCCCGATCGGCGATCAGGGAGCGGGCGTGCAGGGCCCCGGAGCCGAAGCGGTGCTGGAACACGATCGAGGCGTACGGTCCGCCGTCCGCGCCCTCCGCCGCCTCGATGGCGTCGAAGTCGGCGAGGGACGGGCACGGCGGCTTCTCGCACCACACCCAGGCGCCGGACCGCAGTGCGGCGACGGTCTGCTCGCGGTGGAAGACGGGCGGCGTGCAGACGGTGACCAGGTCCGGGCGGTGCTCATCGAGCATGCGGCCGAGGTCGGTGCAGGGATGCGGGATGCCGCCGTCGGCGCAGAACACGCGAACGGCCTCCTCGTCGATGTCGAAGGCGGCGACCGTCTCGATGTCGTCGCCGAGGGCCTGGAGAGCCGGGAGGTGGGCGCCCCTGGCGATCCCTCCGGTGCCGATGACGGCGGTGCGGATCCGCCGGTCTGTCAGGGTGCGCGGAGACGTCGCGAACACTCCCTTCGGGGTTTGGGCCTTCGGGGTTCGGGCCTTCGGGCTTCGGGACGCACGCCGGCGACCTCCCGCTGCGGGCCGCCGCACAGCAAGCGCTTTCTACGAGCAACGTAGATCGCCCGCACCACGGTGTCAACGCACCGTTCCGGACACCCGCGACCCGCCAGGACCGCCCCCGTACGGACCCGCCGCGCGCTACCGCGCGAGAACGGCCCGGATGGTCTTCCCGCCGCCGGGGCGGGGGCGGACCGTGACCTTTTCGGCCAGCCGCTGGACCATGGGCCAGCCGAAGCCGCCGGTCCTGCCGGTGAGATCCGGCGTACGGTCCTGGGGCTGCGCGGGGCTGGGGTCGTTCACCACGATCTGCAGGCTCCGCCGGTCCGCGCGCAGTTGCAGGGAAGTGACCTCCCCCGCGTGCCGCAGCGCGTTCGTCACCAGCTCGGACACCACCAGGACCAGATTCTGGGAGGTGTGCGCGGAGGGCGTCGGACACAGGCCGGCGAGAAACCCGTACGTCGCGTCGCGGGCCTCGGCCGCCCGTCGCGGCCGGCAGTCGCGCTCGGCGGGGTGGGGGGACTGGTGGTCGGTCGTGTGCGGGTGGTGCATACATCTCACCCCGTCGATTGGGCTTCTCTTACGGCCATCTCCTCCCGCCGTTTACCCCCGCGATCGATGCCGAAGAGTCTCCCGGTGAACCTTGTGGTTCCTGGGCCGCCGTCCCGGCCCCCGGTGTTCCCGAGCCACACCGGAAGGCCGAAATACGTGTACATGGTCTCCACTCGTGGGGGCAGACGGCGAGAGCGACAGACCCCCGACGACGGAAGGCACGCCCGTGCTCATGGCTCACCCCGCGATGCTGCGCAACCTTGTGCAGCAGTACGAAGTCCTCCAGATCCTGCACGCCGAGAAGGAAAGCCCGGAGACGCGCAGAAGACTGGAGGACCTCACCTACACGCTCTGTGTCTCCACCGGGACGCGCGTCGTCGATGAGGCCCTCGCCGTCGCGGAACGGCAGTTGGCCACCGCCTTCGCCGACCAGGCGGCGGTGTCGGTCACCGCGGGAGAATCAGTGGCGCTGACCGTCCGATGAGTACTCGCCAGGAAGCGCCGAAGCCGGGCACAGGTCCCGCACCCTCCCCGTCGGCCCCGCCGTCCGGGCAGCTTCTCCGCCGCCGTCTGGAGAGGCTGCTCGGAATCGCCGCGACCGAGGGCAACGCTCTGGTCCGGCTGCGCAACGGCGACCAGATCTTCGCGGCCATGCTGGAGAGCATCCGGGGCGCCGAGCACACCGTCGACATGATGACCTTCGTCTACTGGCGCGGGGAGATAGCGAGGGAGTTCGCGGAGGCTCTCGCCGACCGGGCCCGCGCCGGGGTGCGCGTCCGGCTGCTGCTCGACGGCTTCGGCAGCCGGCTCATAGAGCAGAGTCTGCTGACGGCGATGGCGGACGCCGGGGTCGAAGTGGCCTGGTTCCGCAGGCCGTTGTGGATCACGCCGATGAAGCAGAATCACCGCTGCCACCGGAAGGTCCTCGTGGTGGACGAGTCGACCGCGTACACCGGCGGGGTCGGGATCGCCGAGGAGTGGTGCGGCGACGCCAGGAACGAGAACGAATGGCGTGACACCCATGTGCGGGTGCGCGGGCCCGCCGTGGACGGGATCGCCGCCGCGTTCGCCCAGAACTGGGCCGAGTGTCATGACGAACTCTTCGACGACCGGGACCGTTTCATCGAGCACCCCCAGCAGGGCGACGCCGTGGTGCAGATCGTGCGCGGCTCCGCGAGCTTCGGCTGGCAGGACATGCAGACCCTGATGCGGGTGGTGATCGAGTCCGCCCAGGACCGGCTGCGGCTGGCCACCGCCTATTTCGCGCCGGACCCGTATTTCGTGGACCTGCTGTGCCGGGCGGCCGCGCGCGGGGTCGATGTGGAGATCCTGCTGCCGGGGCCGCACACCGACAAGCGGGTCTGCCGGCTGGCCGGGCAGGACCACTACGAGGAATTGCTCGCCTGCGGCGTCCGGATCTGGGAGTACCAGCCGACGATGATGCACGCCAAGGTGATCACCGTGGACGGTATCGCCGCTCTCGTCGGCTCCACCAATGTCAACCGGCGCTCCCTGGACCACGACGAGGAGGTCATGCTTGCCGTGATCGACGAGGACTTCGCCGCCGTCCTGGACGCGGACTTCGACGAGGATCTGACAGCGAGCGAGCCGATCGAGCCGGCCCGGTGGAAGCGGCGTTCCGTCGCCCAGCGCGCGCGGGAACTCGCGGTCATGCCCATCCGCCGGTTCCTCTGACCGCGCGCGACGACGACGTACGGGCGGCGTACGGACGACGTGACGGCAACGTGACGACGGTGTACGGACAGCGTGCGGACGGTGTGCCGACGGCCTGGCTTCAGTCGGCCGCCTGCCCCGTCCTCGTGTGAAATCCGGATGAGCGGGCATTGCAGAGGTCAGACAGCACGGCCGGATCCGGCCTCCCCGGCGAACCGGTGTTCCGTCAGGACGTTCAAGGGTTCCTCCGGCGGCGCCTGACCGGTCGTCACTCGGGGAACGGATGGGCACATGGAAGGCCGTCGACCGGAAGCGCCGGCAGGGGCATCAGCCGCATCGGCCGAAACCCTGTACGAGGCCGCCGAACAGCTCGCGGTGTCCGCCGAGGCCATCACGGAGATCGCGGCGACCGCGGCACTCGCCGTCGATCCACGGCTGCTGCGCCACCGGCTGAGAGTCCTGCTGATCGTCCAGGACCACCCCGGGATCAATCTGACGGGTCTGGCCAGGGCGATGGGGCTGACGCTCCCCCGCGCCAGCCGGATGTGCAGCGGGATGGAGTCGGCGGGGATGCTGGAGCGCCGTCCCGTGATCGCCGACCGCCGCGAGATCGAGCTGGCGCTGACCCCGGAGGGCGCGGCCCTGCTGGCGGACTACCGGGGCCGCCGGGCGGAGGAGATAGCGGAGATCATGCGCCGGATGCCGGCGGGTGAGCGCCGCGATCTCCTCACCGGGCTGCGGGCGTTCGCCGTGTCACTCGACGCCGTCAGAGGCGAGTGGTCCTGAGGGCCCGACGGGATCCCCCGGCCCGGCGGCCGCGAGCGCGCTCTCGACCGTCTCGTACACGGGCAGGGCCTGCTCCAGCCCGATGACGGCGAAAAGGCGCTGCACGAAGGCGGACGGCTGGGCCAGGCGCAGCCTCGGGCCGAGTGCGCTGTGGGCCTGGAGCAGCACGTTCACCGTGGTGGAGTCTGCGAAGCTGACGCGGGACAGATCCACGACGACGGGTCCTGTCACGGTCCCGCCCGCCTCGGTGAGCGCCGTGGCGAGCGGTGCGATGTTCTCCAGATCGAGATCGCCGCTGACGGCGAACACGATCGCGTCGCCTTCCTGTCTCGCGGCCATTCCCATGGTCGGGCCTGCGCTGTGAGGAGGTTGCACGGAGATCCTTCGGGGGCTGTAGAGGAGGACGGTCAGGGATGCCGTCCGGCCGCGCCGCACAGCAGGCGGCCCCACGGCTCACCAGACGGTGCCACCACGATAGAAGCGATAGTTGCCATTTGACAACATTCTCTGGTGGGCAACAATCTGTTCACTGCTTCCGCACAAGGACTTTGCGCGGAGAGTAACGTGTCACTGCCAGGAAGTGGGCCTGAATGAAGCTATGCGCTGTCCGCCACGTGGCTCCGCTCGGAGCCGGCGGGTGCGCTGTCGGCTCCGAGGCTCGCGACCGCCGCGGCGCGGAACGCGGCGAGCCCCTCCGCGAGCATGACGACGTCCGCGGGGTCCATACGCTCCAGCACCATTCCGACCTCCCGGGTGCGGAAGGCGCGGTACTCGTCCAGCACCTTGTGCCCACGCCGGCTCAGCCGGAGCTCGACCTCCCGGCGGCTCGTCGGACTGGGCGAACGGACCACGAGGCCCATCGCCTCCATCCGGTCACAGAGCCTGCTCAGCGAGGAAGGGCGCGAACCCAGTACCTCACCGAGCGTCCGCAGGTTGGCGCCCTCATGCTTTTCGATGACGAGAAGGGCTCGTAGTTGGGAAGGCGAGACCGGTCCCGACGGCGCGGCCTCCTGGCCGCGGCCCCACAGCACCTCAAGCAGCTCCGAGGCGGCGCAGGCGGCCTCGGCTACCTGCTCGCGGTGGGGTGGCTGACCGGTGAAGCGGGACATCGATGCACTCTTTCATCCGGCACGGGCCTTTGTCAGCCCAGACGGACCCGACCCTGGAAGAAGAAGGCCTGAACGACAGTGACTCTACTCGCGGATGTGGAAAGAGCGGTCCGGACAGCGGCGCCGCATGCCCTGGTGGACACGGTGCGTAACGCGCTCGCCACGACGTACGGTGCGACATCCGTACAGCTCTATCTCGCCGACTACGGGCTGACGGTACTCCAGCCGGTCGACGCCGTCACCCATCCCGCCGACGCGCTGTCGCTGCACAACACCCCGGAGGGCCGCGCTTTCGGCAGCCAGGAGCCGCACGAGCAGCAGGTCAGGCACCGGGACGCGGTGGACCACCATCTGCCGGTCACCGTCCGTGGCGAACGTCTCGGCATCCTCACGGTCCGGCTGCCCGGCGACCGCTCCACTCCGGACACGGTCGAGGATCTGACACAGCTGGCCGAGCTGCTCGGGCACGAGATCCTGGTGGCCGAGCGGGACACCGATCTCTACCAGCGGGCACGCAGGGTGAACCGGCTGACGCTGGCGGCGGAGATGCAGTGGGAGCTGCTCCCCGCACGGGCCTGTACCGCGCAGGAGTACGCCATCGGGGCCCAGCTGGAGCCCGCCTACGCCATCCACGGCGACAACTTCGACTGGGCGTCGGACGCCGACGAGCTGACGCTCGCGGTGACCAACGGGATGGGCGAGGGCATCCAGGCGTCGCTGCTCACCAATCTCGCCGTCAACGCCCTGCGCAATGCCCGCCGGGCCGGAATCGGTATCGCCGACCAGGCCGCCCTGGCGGACCAGGCACTGTACGAACAGCACCGGGGCGCGTCCTACGTCTCGACGCTGCTCCTGCGGTTCGAGCTGGGCACCGGCAAGGTCGAGGCGGTGGACGCCGGGTCGCCGCAGCTGTGGCGGCAGCGGGACAAGACCGTGGAGCGGATCGACCTCGACGCTCAGCTGCCGCTCGGCATGTTCGAGGAGTCGGACTATGTGGCGCAGACGTTCGACGTTGCGCCCGGCGACCGGCTGCTCTTCGTCAGTGACGGAGTGTACGCGGCGGTCTCACCCCAGGGCGAGATCTACGAGGAGCGGGCGCTGGCCCGGGCGATCAGCGCGACGAGTCTGCTGCCCGCCGCCATGGTGCCGCGCGCGGTGCTCAGCGAGCTGGCCGCCTACCGCGAGGCCGAGTCGACCGACGACGCGCTGGTCGTCTGCATGGACTGGTTCGGCAGGCAGGAGCAGGACGCCCAGTAAGCCGGGGCCCGGTGGAAGCCGGGCCGGTAGAACGTGACGCGGGGCCCGGAGCCGTACCCAGGACCGGGTCCGCGTCAGGCCGGGGACGAGCGGCGCTCCAGGTCGAACATGGCCTGGACCCGCTTGCCGACCGGAACCCGCTCGGCGGTGAGCCGGTCGCACAGCGCGTGGACGATCTCCATGCCGTGTCCGCCCACCCGGCCCGGGTCCTGCCCGTAGCGGCGCGGCAGGGCCGAGCTGCTGTCGTACACGGTCACGATCACCTGCCGGGCCGTGCCCTCCAGCTCCAGCAGATACGGTCCATGGCTGTGCCGCTCCGCGTTGGTGATCAGCTCGCTGACGACCAGGAGCAGATCGTCGCCCGTACGGCCGCCGAGCGTGGCGAACCACTCGGCCTCCAGCTGCTGCAGGAACCGGACGGTGAGCAGCCGCGCCTCGGCGATACAGCCGGGTTCCCCGGTGAATTCCGCAGCCCGGCGGAGCGGCTGTACGGAATCCGCCACGAGGGGGGCGAATGCCGTATCGATGATGGTCTGCTCGTTCATACGCTCCTGCCCGCGCACCGGTGAGGGCGATCCGGGCCCCTCTTCTCCGAGGCCCTTATGCCCTCACACGCCGACGCTATGCCCGATGGTTCCGTGAGGGACGTCACGTGTGTCACGTGCGTCCCGGCAGCCTGACCACGCTGACGAAGAATTCGTCGATCTGCCGGACGGCCTTGATGAACTGGTCCAGGTCGACCGGCTTGGTCACATACGCGTTGGCGTGCAGCTTGTAGCTGCGCAGGATGTCCTCCTCCGCCGATGACGTGGTCAGTACGACGACGGGGATCAGCGCCAGATCCGGATCCGTCTTGATCTGCTCCAGCACCTGCCGTCCGTCGTACTTCGGCAGATTGAGGTCGAGCAGGACGAGATCCGGCCGGGGAGCTCCCTCGTGGGCGCCGCGCCGGTAGAGGAAGTCGAGGGCTTCCTCGCCGTCACGCACTACGTGGAGGGTGTTGCGGATCTTGTTGTCCTCGAACGCCTCACGGGTCATCAGCTCGTCGCCGGCGTCGTCCTCGACGAGCAGGACCTCGATCGGCTGTACAGGGGTGCTCACAGGGCGGCTCCCGGTGGAGTGGTCGGCAGGGCGTCGGCGGAGGCCGGGGCCTCGGCGGGGACCGGGGCCTCGGCGGCCTCATCGGACCCGGCGGGCGCGGCGGACTCGTCGGGCGCGGCGATGGCGGGCAGGGTGAAGTGGATGCGGGTGCCGCCTTCGGGCACGGGCTCCAGCCAGATCCTGCCGCCGTGGAACTCGACGATCTTGCGGCAGAGCGCCAGCCCGATGCCGGTGCCTTCGTACTCGTCCCTGGCGTGCAGCCGCTGGAAGATGATGAAGACCTTCTCGGCGAACTCGGGCGCCACGCCGATGCCGTTGTCCGAGACGGTCAGATGCCACTCGTCGCCTTCGCGGGCGCAGCCGATGTCGATCCGGCAGGGCTCGTCGGGCCTGCGGAACTTGATCGCGTTGCCGATGAGGTTCTGCCAGAGCATGGCGAGGGTGGTCTGGTCGCCGGTCACCTCCGGCAGCGGGGTCTCCCGTACGAAGGTGGCGCCGGACTCCTCGACGACCAGGGCGAGATTGCCCAGCGCTCGGTCGAGGACGGTGTCGAGACCGACGGTCTGCCAGGCGTCGTGCACCCGCCCGACCCGGGAGAAGGTGAGCAGATCGTTGATCAGGATCTGCATCCGCTTGGCGCCGTCGACCGCGAAATCGATGTACTGCTTGCCCCGGCTGTCCAGCTGGTCGCCATAGCGCTTCTCCAGCAGCTGGCAGAACGAGGCGACCTTGCGCAGCGGCTCCTGCAGGTCGTGCGAGGCCACGTACGCGAACTGCTCCAGCTCCGAGTTCGAGCGGCGCAGTTCCTCCGTCTGTTCCGCGAGGAGGGCCTCGCGCGACCGGGTAGCGGCGAGTTCATCGGCGAGGCGCCTGCGCATGTCCTCCACGGCCGCGCCGACGGCCCGCAGATCGGACGGGCCGCCGACTTCGATGCGCCGGTCGAACGCTCCGGCGCGTACGTCGTCGGACGCGGCGCGCAGCGCGTTGAGCGGCCGCCCCACCATGCGGTGCAGCACGAGGGCGAGGCCCACCACCGCGATGACGAAGACGCCCAGGATCACGAAGAGCACGGCGTCACGGAGCTCGCGGGCGTCGGACAGCTGGGAGCGCGCCCGGTCCCGTGCCTCGTCCAGACGCTTCTGCTGCGCGGCGAACAGGTCACGCAGCCCGTCGAACCCCGCCTTGCTCTGCGTCAGCCGTTCCGCGGAGGCCGATTCCGCGCCCCGGGTCCGTACGGAGGTGATCAGCGGCTCCGCCTCCTCACGCCGCCAGTCCTCGGCGGCGCGCGTGATGCGGGTGAGGTCCTCCGTGAGCAGGGAGTCGGACTTCAGAATGGTGCCGAGGCGCTGGGTGAACTGCCGCTCGTCCTTGCGGCCCTGCTCGTACGGCTGGAGGAATGAGGGATCCGCGGTCAGCGCGAAGCCGCGCACCCCGGTCTCCTGGTCGAGCAGGGACTTCTGCAGCTGGAACACGGTGGACCTGGCGGGCTGGATGTGGTCGACCAGCTCGTTGGTGCGGTCGTTCGTCTGTGACAGCAGCACACCGCCGACGAGCGTGCAGCCGCACACCACCAGCACCAAGGCCGCGAGGATCAGCTGGACCCAGCCCTGCACGGAGAGCCGGGACCGCGTGGTGCCCCATCCCGGCGGGCGGCCGGAGTTCCGCCCGGCACCTGTCGTGGTCCGGTCGGCCGTGGTCCGGTCGGCATGCGTCGTGGGTCCGGTACTCATCTTCTCCGTGCTCATCATGTGTCGCCCCAGCCGAGATGGAGGACGGCGACATCGTCCGCGAGACCGCCGTACGGAGCGGCTCCCTCGCTGGCCTCGTCGACCAGCGCGTCGACGAAGGCGTCCGCCGGCAGGGCGCCGTGCTTTCTGGCCAGTCTCAGGAGCCCGTCCTCGCCGAGCCGGGTCGACGGGCCCGTACGCCCCTCGAAGAGGCCGTCGGTGAAGAGCACCACATGTCCTCCGGGCAGCAGCGGCAGTTCGGTCTCGGTCCAGCGGCCCATGCCGGGCAGCAGCCCCAGCGCCATGCCGACCTGTGGCTCTTCCCAGTGGACCTCGGAGCCGTGGCGCACGAGCAGTCCGGGGTGGCCGGCGCGGATCACCCGTACCGCCCGGCCGCCGGCGGGAAAGACCAGCGAGGTGACCGTCGCGAACACATGCTGGTCGGCGCGTTCGGCGACGAGGATCTCCTCCAGCAGCCGCACCTGGTCGAGCGGTCGCGTCCCGCACAGCACCGCCGTGCGCCAGGCGACCCGCAGACAGACCCCGAGGGCCGCTTCCGCGGCGCCGTGGCCCGAGACGTCGCCTATCACCGCGTACACCGTGCCGTCCGCGGTCTGTACGACATCGTAGAAGTCGCCGCTCAGCAGGCCGTGGGCGCGTCCCGGCTCATAGCGGGCGACGGCCTCGAAGTCGTCCCCGCGCAGCAGGGGAACGGGCAGCAGGCCGCGCTCCAGCCGGGCGTTCTCCTGGGCCATCAGCTCGTTGGCACGGAGGGCGGCGGAGGCCTGTTCGACCTGCTTGCGCTGGAGGGCGTAACGGACGGCTCTGCTCAGCGCCTCCGGGTCGAACCGCCCCTTGACGAGATAGTCCTGCGCGCCGGTCGCCACGGCGGCGAGCCCGGCCTCGCCCTCGGCCATGCCGGTGAGCACCACGATGGCGGCGCCGGGCGCGCTGCGGACGATGCGGGTGACGGCGTCGACCCCGTGGACATCCGGCAGATGCAGGTCGAGCAGTACGCAGACCGGGGTGGTGCAGGTCGCGAGGAACCGCTGCGCCTCGGCCATCGTCTTGCACCAGGTGAGCGAGGAGTCCAGATCGCTGTCGACGAGCATCTCCTCGACGAGCAGCGCGTCGCCGGCGTCGTCCTCGACCAGCAGCATCACCGCGTCGACGGCCCACAGGGAGTCACGTACGACCGCGGAGACGTGCTGTGACGGTACGGCTCCGGCCGTACGGCGGCCCTGCACGGGACGCGATGAGAGACCCACAGGCAACTCGACCACACTCCACCCCCTCACCCGGCGGCGCCGGGGTCGCCCCGGCGTCGTTCGGCCGGAAGCATATGCGACAACCGGAGCATCGTTCCGCTCCTGTTGGGAGGAGCCATCCCGGGGGTGCACTTACGACAAACCGACCTGCCGGAGTGGCGCCCCGCACCACTCTGATTGACGTACTCCGGTTCACCCGCAGGGGAAACATGCGATGCTCTCCGGCGGACCCGGGGCCACGCAGGACACATGGCCCGCGTGACATACCGGGCACAGCGGGCATAAGTACAGGCATGAACTCAGTTGCGTGAATTCCACAACCGCGTACGGGGGTGCGGGGATGACAACGGTCGACGACGGGGCGGACAACGCCGTCACGGGAGCACCGGCTTGGCTGGACGCGCGCCCGGCGGGCACGGCGGAAGCCCGCGCGCTGGTGCGCTCCTTCCTGGACCGGCGCGAGCCGGCGGTGCCCGAGCGCACGGTGGTCGATGTGCTGCTGATCGTCTCGGAACTGGTGACCAACGCCATACGGCACGCCGAGGGAGTGACCGCCTTCAGGATCGCCGCCCGTACGGGAGTGGTCGAGATCACGGTGCAGGACGCGAGCGCGCGGCTGCCCGAGCACAAGGAGCACCGGGGGGACTGGCTGCCGGGCGGCTACGGCTGGCCTCTGGTGCACCGGCTGGCCGAGGTCACGGTGGTCCCCCTGGGGGACGGCGGCAAGCTGATCAGGGCGCTCGTCCGTCATTGACCGGGCGGGCGGCCACCGGCCCGCTCGTCGGCCGTTTCCGTGCCGGTGTGTCCGTGACCGATTCCGGACGACGACCGGCCACCAGGTGATCACTCCGGCGACGGACGGGCCTCGCATGGCATGCTGTCGCCCCATGAGTCCCGACCACCGCCAGGCACCGGAGCACGCCGTCGTGACACATCGCCCCGTGGGGGATTGCCTTGTCGTGAGTCTGACGGGCGATGTGGACATCGATGTCGCGCCCGAGATCGAGCTCGCGATCAGCGACGCCGGACGGTTCGGCGCGTCATGTGTCGTCCTCGACCTGTCCCGCGTGGTTTTCGCCGACTCGACGGTCCTGCATCTGCTGCTGTCCGCGGCCCGCCGCTACGAGCTGCGTATCGTCGGCCCGCTGCATCCGTCGCTGCGGCGGCTGCTCGACGTGACCGGTTCTGCGGCGGGTTTCCCGGTCGATCCCGATCTGGAGAGCGCGCTGCTGCGTCGCTGACGAAGACTGGCCGGAAGCGGACTGCCTGCGGCGGAGCGCGATGGCGGCCTGATCATCAGGAAGGCTCGATCAGCGCGGACCGTTCACGGGCGGCGCGTACGGCGGCGGAGAGGCCCGCGATGTCGTAGGCGCCGTGGTGGCGCCGCCCGTTGACGAAGAAGGTCGGCGTACCCGACACGCCGCTCACATCGGCGGTCTCGACATCCTCGGCGACCCGGGCGGCGCCCGTGTGCGACCGCAGATCCCGGTGGAAGCGGTCGGCGTCCAGCCCGAGATCCTCGGCGTAGCGGAGCAGATCGCCGGGCTGGAGGGCGTCCTGCCGGCCGAGCAGGAGATCGTGCATCTCCCAGTAGGCGTCCTGCTCGGCCGCGGCCTCGGCCGCCTCCGCCGCGAGCTGGGCGTTGGGGTGGACGTCGTTGAGGGGCAGATGGCGCCAGACGTACCGGACGTCCCCGAAGTCCGCGAGCAGCGCACGGATGACGGGCTCCGCCAGCCCGCAGTACGGGCACTCGAAGTCGCCGTACTCGACGACGGTCACCGGCGCGTCCCGCGGGCCGCGTACATGGTCGTGGTCCGGGTCGACCGGGTCCGACAGGTCCACGATGGACTCTGCGGTGCCGAGCAGCGCACGGATCCGGGGACGCCGCGGCAGCGTCCCGATCACCCAGGTGACCAGCCAGGTGGCGGCGAACGAGCAGATCACCGCGGTGAGGATGCCGATCTTCGCCTCCTCCAGCCGGTCACCGCGGAAGGCGAGGGTGGCGATCAGCAGGGACACCGTGAAGCCGACGCCGGCGATGGTGCCGCCGGCCGCGGTGGCGCCCCACCCGACCGGCGGGCGAAGCTGACCCCGGCTCAGCCGGGTGGTCAGCAGTGAGGCGCCGAGGATGCCGACGGGCTTGCCCACGACGTAGGCGAACAGAATGCCCAGGGTGATCGGCGAGGTGAAGGCCCGCGCCAGCTGACTGCCGCTGATCGTGATGCCCGCGTTCGCGAGGGCGAACACCGGCACGATCACATAGCTCGTCCAGGGGTGGTACAGCCGCTGGAGCCGCGCGTTGGGGGAGATCGCCGAGGCCAGCCCGATGCGCGCGGATCGCTCCAGCTCGGGTGTCGGCTGCTCGCGGAAGAGCCGGAACAGGCCGCTCGCCCGCTCCAGATCGCCGCGTGCTGCCGGGTAGGCGTACGTCATCAGCCCCATGACCAGGCCGGTGACGACGGGATCCACGCCGGACTTCAGCAGAGCCACCCACGCGGCCGTCGCGAGCAGCCCGTACACCACGCCCCGCCGCACATGGGCGGCCCTGACGACCAGGATCACCCCGAAGATCCCGATGGCCACCACCAGCGCCGGCATGGAGACATGACCGCTGTAGGCGATGGCGATCACGCCGAGCGCCACGAAGTCGTCCACGACGGCGACGGTGAGGATGAAGACGCGCAGCCCCCTGGGCAGCCGTGTCCCGAAGACGGCGAGCATGCCCAGCGCGAACGCCGTGTCCGTGGACATGGCGGCGCCCCAGCCGTGCACCGAATCGTGTCCGGCGTTGAAGGCGAGATAGATCGCGACCGGCACGATCATGCCGCTGACACCGGCCAGCAGCGGCAGCGCGACCCGTTTACGTTCGCGCAGTTCGCCCATGTCGAACTCGCGGCGCGCTTCCAGGCCGACGACGAGGAAGAACAGCGCCATCAGGCCGCTGTTCACCCACTCGCGCAGCTCCAGGGAGACACCGGCGGAGCCGATACGGACCGCGAGGTCCGTCCGCCAGAACTCCTCGTACGTTCCCGGCCCCGCGTTGGCCCAGACGAGCGCGGCGAGGGCCCCGGCCAGCAGAAAGGCGGCGCTGCCGGTCTCCGTGCGCAGGAAGTCGCGCAGCGGGGTCCGCATGTCCTCGCCGCACGAGGTCTGGCCGGAGAGACTCGGGGTTGCCGGAGGCACAGTCACTCCGTCATTCTCCTGCGGGGCCCGACGGGACGCGCGTGCGCGGCGGGTCAGGCGGGCTGGGCGGTGTCCGTCAGGGCCTTCTCCACCCATTGGCGCAATGCGGGGGCGGGCACGGCTCCGGCCTGACGTGCGACGGGCCGGCCGTGGTCGAGGACCAGCAGGGTGGGCACGGCCTGGACCTCGAAGCGCCGGGCCACGGCAGGCGATGCGTCGATGTCGACCTTGACGAGTTTGATCCGGCCGGCCAATTCGGTGGCGACCTGTTCGAGCGCGGGGCTGACCATGCGGCAGGGTCCGCACCAGGTGGCCCAGAGATCAACCAGGACGGGCAGCTCGGACTGTTCCGCGACGGTGCCGAAGTCCGCGTCGCCGGCTGCGGCGATCCAGGGGAGGGGAGCCTGGCAGTTGCCGCACCTGGGCCGGCCCTGCGCGGCGGCGGGCAGGCGGTTGGCCTTGCCGCAGTTGGTGCAGCGGACGGTGGCGGCGCTCATGCGGCCCCCTCCTCCGGCTCGTCCTGGAAGGTGACGACCAGCTCGCCTTCCCGGGCGTCGACCAGGATGGTCACGCCCTCGCGGACCTCGCCGCCGAGCAGCGCACGGCCGATCTTCGTCTCGACCTCGTGCGAGATGAAGCGGCGCAGCGGCCGGGCTCCGTAGACCGGGTCGTACCCCTCGGCCGCGATCAGGCGGCGGGCCTCCTCGGTGAGGACGAGGGTGATGCGCTGTTCGGCGAGGCGCCGGCGCAGCTCGTCGAGGAGCAGGTCGACGATGCGTTCGATCTGCGCGAGGCCGAGCGGGTGGAAGAGCACGATGTCGTCGACGCGATTGAGGAACTCCGGCCGGAAGTGGCTGTTGAGCTCGCCCATCACCAGGTCACGTGCCTCGGGCTTGATCTCGCCGGCGGCGGTGGCGTCCTGGAGCAGGTACGCGGAGCCGAGGTTGGAGGTCATGATGACGACGGTGTTGCGGAAGTCGACGGTACGCCCCTGGGCATCGGTGATCCGGCCGTCGTCCAGCACCTGGAGCAGGGTGTTGAAGACATCGGCGTGGGCCTTCTCGATCTCGTCGAAGAGGACGACCGCGTAGGGCTTGCGGCGTACCGCCTCGGTGAGCTGGCCGCCCTCCTCGTACCCGACGTACCCGGGGGGTGCGCCGACCAGGCGGCTGACGGTGTGCCTCTCCTGGTACTCACTCATGTCCAGGCGGATCATGTTGCTCTCGCTGTCGAAGAGCGCGGCGGCGAGGGTCTTGGCGAGCTCGGTCTTCCCGACGCCGGTGGGGCCGAGGAAGATGAAGGAGCCGATCGGCCGGCGCGGGTCTCGTACGCCGGAGCGGGCCCGGATCACCGCGTCGGCGACCAGCTGGACGGCTTCGTCCTGTCCGACGACCCGCTCGCGCAGGATCTCGTCCAGGCGCAGCAGCTTCTGCCGTTCGCCCTCCTGGAGCCGGGTGACGGGTATTCCGGTCCAGGCGGAGACGATCCCGGCGATCTCGTCGGCCGTGACCACCTCGCGCAGCAGCCGGGTCTCGCCCTGCTTCTCGGCGAGCTGCTCCTCTTCGGCGGCGAGGCGGCGCTCGAGTTCACTGATGGTGCCGTAGCGGAGCTGGGCGGCGCGATTGAGGTCGTACGCGCGTTCGGCCTCCTCGGCCTCCTGCCGGGCGCGTTCCAGCTCCTGACGCAGTTCCTGGACCCGGCGGATGGCCTGGCGCTCGGCCTCCCACTGGGCGTGCTTGGCGTCCACCGCGGAGCGCAGGTCGGCGAGTTCACGGCGGAGGTCCTCCAGGCGGGCGCCGCTGGCGGGGTCGGTCTCCTGGCCGAGCGCCGCCTCCTCGATCTCCAGCCGGGTGGCCCGGCGGGTGAGTTCGTCGAGCTCGGCGGGCATCGAGTCGATCTCGGTGCGCAGCCGGGCGCACGCCTCGTCCACCAGGTCGATGGCCTTGTCGGGGAGGAAGCGGTCGCTGATGTAGCGGTGGCTCAGGGTGGCGGCGGCGACCAGCGCGCCGTCCTGGATCTTGACGCCGTGGAAGACCTCCAGGCGCTCGCGGATGCCGCGCAGGATGGAGATCGCGTCCTCGACGGTCGGCTCGTCCACCAGGACGGTCTGGAACCGGCGTTCGAGGGCGGCGTCGGACTCGATGCGCTTGCGGTACTCGTCCAGCGTGGTGGCGCCGATCATGTGCAGTTCGCCGCGGGCCAGCATCGGCTTGAGCATGTTGCCGGCGTCCATGGCGCCCTCGGCGGCGCCGGCGCCGACGACCGTGTGCAGCTCGTCCACGAAGAGCAGGATCCGGCCCTCCGCTCCCTTGACCTCGGCCAGCACGGCCTTGAGCCGCTCCTCGAACTCGCCGCGGTACTTGGCGCCGGCGACCAGGGAGCTCATGTCGAGGGAGAACACGGTCTTGTCCCGCAGCCCTTCCGGGACGTCGCCCCGTACGATCCGCTGGGCCAGGCCCTCGACGATGGCGGTCTTGCCGACACCGGGCTCGCCGATCAGTACGGGATTGTTCTTGGTCTTGCGGCTGAGGATCTGGATCACCCGGCGGATCTCGGCGTCCCGGCCGATCACCGGGTCGAGGCGGCCGGTGCGGGCCTCCACCACCAGGTCACGGCCGTACTTCTCCAGGGCCTCGTAGGCGTCCTCCGGATTGGCGGAGGTGACGCGCTGGTTTCCGCGCATCCGGGTGAGCGCGGTCAGGAAGGTGTCCTTGGTGACGCCCTGTTCGGTCAGCCGGCGGCCGGCGGCGGTGGCCGGCCCCTCGCCCACCAGGGCGAGGACCAGATGTTCGGTCGAGACGTACTCGTCCTTGAGCCGCCTGGCCTCCTGCCCGGCGGTGTCGAGCAGCCTGGCGAGCCGCTGGGTGACCATCACCTGGCCGGGCGCCGCGCCCGGGCCCGTGGTGCGCGGGCGCGTGGCGAGGTCTGCCTCGACGGCGGCGCGCAGCGCGGCCGGGTCGGCGCCCGCCTGGCCGAGCAGCCGGGTCGTCAGACCGTCCTGCTGGTCGAGCAGGGCCAGCAGCAGATGTTCGCCGTCGACCTCGTTCTGGCCCAGCCGCACCGCGACGCTCTGTGCTTCCTGCACGGCTTGCTGGGACTTCTGGGTGAGACGGTTCATGTCCATGGGGTTCGCTCCTTGACCGCCCGCTCGCTGTGGCGCAGCTCTCGCTCCAGCCGCTCGATACGGTCGAGGAGGTCGAGGACGAGCCCGATGGCGGCGTAGTTGAGGGACAGTCCGGTCCGCAGCCGCTGGACCCGGGCGATGGCCGACGGGGCGCCGGTACGGAACCACAGCCGGCCGCCCGCGTCCCGCTCGGCGTCCACCAGCCCGAGGGCGACGAAGCGGCGGACCAAATCGGGTGGCAGGCCACTGCGGAGGGCGACGCTGTCCAGGGACAGCCGGTAGGGATCCACCCGGTAGATCCGCGCCAGCGGATAGCCGGCGCCGGCGTACTCCTGTCCGGCGCCTTCAGCGGGAAGATGCCGATGGGCTCTCATGTCTGCTTCCTCGGGTCGAAGGTCGAGACGGCGGCCAGCTCCTCGAACAACTCACGTTCGCGCGGGGTCGGCGAGGGGGGCACCCGCACCCGGATCTCGGCGTAGAGGTCACCGGGTGAGCCCTTGGGATGGGGCATCCCCTCACCGCGCAGCCGCAGCCGGCGGCCGGTGGAGGTACCCGGCGGGACGTGGACCTTGGCGGTGCCGCCAGGACCGGTGACCGGGACGGTCGCTCCGAGCGCGGCCTCCCACGGGGTGACGGGCAGGTCGACGTGGATGTCGCGGCCCGAGAGGCGGTAGCGGGGGTGCGGGGCGATACGGACCACCAGGTAGAGATCCCCGGCGGAGCCGGGACCGCGGCCCCGGCCGCCCTCCCCCGCGAGCCGGATCCGCTGGCCGTCGACCACACCGGCCGGAATGTTCACGTCGTAGCCGCGCTCCCCGCCCGGGCCGCCGAGGGTGATCTTCCGGCGGCCACCCCGGTATGCCTCTTCCACAGTGAGGGTGAGTTCGGCCTCCTGGTCGGCGCCGGGGACCGGCCCGCCGCCGCCCCGGCCCGCCCGGCCGCCGAACATGCCGCCGAAGAGATCCTCGAAGTCGATGCCGGAGGTGTCGAAGTCCCCTTCGGTCCAGACCTGGGAGCCCCGTCGGCCGGTGTCCCCGCTGCCGCTCCCAGTTCTGCTCCCGCTCGCGCTCCCGCGGAAGGGGCCGCCGTACGAGCCGCCGCGGTACGCACCGCCTCCGCCGAAGCCCTGGGCGGCGGCCGCCCGTTCGTCGTAGTCCTCGGGGATCTGGCGGAAGTCGGCGCCGAAGCGGTCGTAGCGGGCCCGGGTGTCGGGGTCGGAGAGCACGCTGTACGCCTCGTTGATCTCCTTGAAGCGGTCCTCGGCCGCGGGATCGCGGTTGACGTCCGGATGATGCTGGCGGGCCAGGGTGCGGAACGCCTGCTGGATCTCGGCCGCGTCGGCAGTGCGCGGGACGCCCAGTATCTCGTAGTAGTCGCGTGCCATGGCGCTCTCACTCCTGCTTGCGGCTGACCGCTACGGCCGCGGGCCGCAGTTGCCGGTCGCGCTCGCCGTAGCCGGGGCGCAGCACCTGAACGACGGTGCCCGGGGCGGTGTCCGGGGCGTCGACCACGGAGACAACCTCGTGCAGCGTGGGGTCGAAGGGGACACCGGTCTCGTCCTGGCGCGGGTAGCCGAGGTTGCGCAGCACCTCGACGGCCTGGTCGCGGACCGCCTGGACCCCCTGGACGATCGCGCCGGGGTCGGCGCCCGCGTGGGCGAGTGCCAGTTCGAGGTTGTCGAGGACCGGGAGCCAGGCCGCGGCGACCCTGGCGCGCTCGGCCTCCAGTTCGCGGGGACGGTCGCGGGCGTGGCGCTTGCGGAGGTTGTCCAGGTCGGCGAGGGCACGCCGCCAGCGGTCCTCCAGCTCTTCGGCCTTGTCGGCCTCGTGGGCATCCTCGGCCTCGTCGGCCTTGTCGGCGTCGGGCGCCGAGGGGGCCTGCTGCTGCTCGGGCGTCTCCCCCTCCGAAGGCTCCGGCGGGGACGCCTCCCGCAGGGGACGGGCCTGGTCGTGTTCGGACATCACGCCGCCTCAGCCCCGGTCGAACTCGGCGTCGATGACGTCGTCGTCGCCACCCGAAGGCTTACCCGAGGGCGTTCCGCCGGACGCCGGCCCCGGCTGGGCGCCGGGCTGCGCCGACTCGCCGGAGTGGGAGGCCAGTGCGGCGAAGACCTGCTGGAGTTCGGAGGTGAGGTTACGGGCGCGGTCCACCGGCGCGTCCTCCTTGACGGCTGTGCGCGCCTCTTCGATCAGCAGCTCGGCACGGGCCCGCTCGTGCTGCGGCGCGGCGTCACCGAGGTCGTTCAGCCGGCGCTCGACCTGGTAGGCGGCCGCGTCCAGCTCGTTGCGGGCGTCGACGGCCTCGCGCAGCGCCTGGTCGGACGTCCGGTTACGGTCGGCCTCGGCGATCATCCTTTCGACCTCTGCCGGGTCGAGGTTGGAGCCTTCGCTGATGGTGATCGACTGTTCGGTGCCGGTGTCCTTGTCCTTGGCACTGACCTTGAGGATGCCGTTCGCGTCGATGTCGAAGGTGACCTCGATCTGGGTCTCCCCGCGCCGTGCGGCCCGGATGTTCTCCAGCCGGAAGCGGCCCAGCACCCGGTTGTCGGCGGCCAGTTCGCGTTCGCCCTGGAGCACCACGACGTCCACGGCCGGCTGGTTGTCCTCGGCCGTGGAGAAGATCTCGGACCGGCGGGCGGGGATCGTGGTGTTCCGCTCGATGATCTTGGTCATCACGCCGCCCGCGGTCTCCACGCCCAGCGAGAGCGGGGTGACGTCGAGCAGCAGGACATCCTTGACCTCGCCCTTGAGCACTCCGGCCTGGACAGCGGCGCCCAGCGCCACCACCTCGTCCGGGTTGACGCTCATGTTGGGGTCCTTGCCACCGGTCAGGCGCCGTACCAGCGTCTGCACCGCCGGGATCCGGGTCGAGCCGCCGACGAGGATGACCTCGTCGATGTCGTTGTCGGTGACCTTCGCGTCGCCCATCGCCTGCTTCACCGGGTCGAGGCAGCGCTCCACGAGGTCGGCCGTGATCTGATCGAAGGTGGAGCGGCGGACGGTCTCGGTGAGGTGCTTGGGCCCGGAGGCATCCGCGGTGACGAACGGCAGGCTCACCTGGGTCTGGGTGACCGAGCTCAGCTCGGTCTTGGCCTTCTCGGCCGCCTCGAACAGCCGCTGCAGGGCCTGCGGGTCCTTGCGGAGGTCGATGCCCTCGGTCTTCTGGAAGTCGTCCGCCAAGTGGTCCACCAGCCGGCGGTCGAAGTCGTCGCCGCCGAGGTGGGAGTCGCCGGCCGTGGAGCGTACCTCCACCACGCCGTCGCCCACGTCCAGGATGCTGACGTCGAACGTGCCACCGCCGAGGTCGAAGACGAGGACGGTCTCATGGCCCTTCTTGTCCAGCCCGTAGGCGAGCGCCGCCGCGGTCGGCTCGTTGATGATCCGCAGCACCTCGAGACCGGCGATCTTCCCCGCGTCCTTGGTCGCCTGCCGCTGCGCGTCGTTGAAGTACGCCGGCACCGTGATCACGGCCTCGGTCACGCGCTCGCCGAGCGACTTCCCGGCGTCCTCGGCGAGTTTGCGCAGCACCTGGGCGCTGATCTCCTCAGGCGCGTACTGCTTGCCGTTCACGTCGAAGCGGGCCACCCCGCCCGGCCCCTCCACCACGTCGAAGGAGACCGCCCTTGCCTCGTCGGAGACCTCGTCGTAGCGGCGGCCGATGAATCGCTTCGCGGAGGTGATCGTGCCCTTGGGGTTGAGGATCGACTGCCGCCGGGCGAGCTGCCCGACCAGGCGCTCGCCGTTGTCGGAGAAGGCGACCACCGAGGGTGTGGTCCTGGAACCCTCGGCGTTCGGGATCACCGTCGGCTCACCGCCCTCCCAGACCGCGATCACCGAGTTGGTGGTACCGAGGTCGATACCGACTGCCTTCGCCATGAGAATCTCCTCCGTAGTGATACGGACCGGACGGCCGTAGTGATCCGGACGGCCGTAGCTGTACGTACCGGACGGCCGTAGTGGTACGGATCGGACGGCGCGGCCGTCGGCGGCACCCGCACGGGCTCGCACCCACACCTGCTCAAAGCGTCGCTCGGCGCTTCCCGCCCCGCCTCGCCCTGGCAGGACGAACCCGCGGCGGCTCTCCGGTCCGCAAGGACGGCGTGGAGCTCCCGGCGGCTCGCCGTGAACTCCGCGCCGGGCAGCGTAATGTGGTGAAAGGGGTGCTCTTCCGAACGAAGGGACCTTTTATGGTTGCCGTCCCCTTCACGACGGCCCCCTCTCTCCGACCGGTCCTGCAGCCCGTCGCGGGCCCGTACACCCGCCGGAACCTCAGCGCGGCGACACTCGACGACGCCGACGCGTGCGAGGTGCTGTGGGCCGCCACGGCCGCCATAGCCGCGATTGGTCCGTTCACGACCGAAGCGGCTTATCTCGTGCACCACCGCGCGCCACAACGCTGCCCACCATGGAATGCGGCCGCCGCGGGCACGTCACGGCCCGGCGGCACAGCGGCCGCCGGCCGCCTCGAACGATGGATCGGCGCCCTGGACGGCCACAGTGGACGTCTGCACGACGGCGAGGACGGCGACGCCTCCTGGATACGGGCCATCGCGCTGCGTCACCGCGAACGCTGCCTCGGTTACCTCGTCATCCGCGCGCGCTACCCTCCCTCGGCCGAGGAAGCCGTACTGGCCGATCTGCTCGCCCGGCAGGCCGGGATCGCGCTCGCGAATGTCGCCCTGTGCCGGTCAGAGCGGGCCCGCACCGAGGAGCGCGCCACTGTCTCCGTTCTGGAGAGCCGAAGCGAATACCACGACGCGCTGTCCCGCGTCGCGGCCTCCGGCCGGGGCGAGGAAGGCATCCTCGAAACCCTCCACGAACACACGGGGCTCCCGGCGCTGACCGAAGACCTCTTCGGCAACCTGCGGGCCTGGGCGGGCGCCTCCCGCCCCGAACCGCCCGGACGGGAGCCCCGGCAGTGGGACGAGCTGCTCGGAAACGCACGGCACCGGCCCGGCGCCGTCCGTGACCGGGACCGGCTGATCGCCCCCGTCGAGATGGCCGGCGAGCTGCTCGGCATGATCTCCCTGGTCGACCCGGACCGGCGGGCGACGGAGATGGACGCCTCCGCCCTCGAACGGGCGGGCCTGGTCCTGGCCCCGGAGCTCTCACACGAGCGCGCACTCGCCGAGCTGGAACCACGGCTGCGGCATGACCTCGTCGAGAAGCTGATCTCGGGCAGGGCGACCGAGGACGTCTTCGCCCGCGCGGCCACCTTCGGCCACGATCTGCACCGGCCGAACCGCGTCGCCCTGCTGCGCTGGCCCGGACCCGCCGAACAGGCGGCGCTCGGCGACGCGGTCGCGCGGGCAGCCGAGCGCCTGCGGCTGAACGTACTCATCGGCGCCCGCCGGGACACCACGGTCGTCCTGGTCGCGGGGCTGGAAGCCGGGGACGCACTGTACCGAGCCGTCTCGGACAGCCTCGGCGCCCCCGGAGCCGTCGGAGTGGGCGGCCGCTGCGAGTGCCCCGCGGACCTTCCGCACTCCTACGACGAGGCTGTCCGCGCCCTCGCCGTACGCCGCGGATCTCGCGATCCGCACGGCAGCACCGACTTCGAGGAGCTCGGTCTCTGCCGCATGATGGGCACCGGCGACGGCGAACGGGAAGCCGACCGGTTCGTACGGGAATGGCTCGGCGCCCTGCTGGACTACGACTCCCGCCACCACACCAGCCTGGTCGCCACGCTCTCCCACTACCTGGAGAGCGGCGGCAGCTACGACGCGGCCTCGGACCTCCTCTGCATCCACCGCAGCACGCTGCGCTACCGGCTCCAGCGGATCCGTGAGATCACCGGCCACGACCTGGGAGACGTCGAGACCCGGCTCAACCTGCACGTGGCGACGCGCATCCGCAACGTCCTGACAGAACCCCCCTGAGCTTCCTCGAGCCGGCGGGCCCGGCACGCCAGTTTTGAACCAGGAGCGCGGGGCAACCGGCCGCTATGGACAGAAACGAAGAGGTAGAAGAGGTAGTCGAGACCCGTGGCAACGAGCATCACGTAGTGCTCGCCGCTGACGCCAATGGTGACGGCAAGACGGACGTATGGATGACCGACACCACGGGTGACGGGAAGGCCGACCTCTACCAGTTCGACACCACTGGCGACGGACAGATCGACGTCACCATGGTCGAACAGGCAGACGAGGCCGGCGAGGACCGGGTCGTGGTCGAAGGCGACGGCGGCCATCCGGTAGAGGCCTGAACCCCTCTCCCTGACGCACGTTGCGTCGGGATCCGGCCGGGGCAGCGTCAGGCCGCGTCCCGTAGGTGCGCCTGTGCCCATTCCTCGAAGCTGGTGAGGGGGATGCCGAGGGCCTGCGCGTACTCCGGCCGGGCGGGCTGGCCGACCACGTTCATCCGTTCGTGCGAGGCGCCCATCCCTGGCATCCCGGCGGCGGTCGCCTCCTCCTCGGTCATGTCGGGCGCGGTCAGTTCGGTGCCCAGAGTCCGGGAGAGGATCTCGGCGATATCCGTCATCGTCAGGCACTCGCTCGCCAACTCCAGCTCGACGCCGTCGAATCGCTCCGGCGCGGCAAAGGCCGCAGCGGCGGCGTTGCCGATGTCGTCGACCGCGACAAGAGACAGCTGGGTCTCGGGCTTCACAACGCTTACGAGTCCGCCCTCGACACCTCGGGGGAACAGGAAGGCCATGGAGGGCAGGAAGTTTTCCATGAAGAAGCCCGGCTTGATGAGCGTCCAGTGCGTGAAGCCCGCTTCACGGACCCTGTCCTGGATCCCGGCCTTGGTGGCGAAGTAGGGCTCCATCGCGGCCCAGCGGCCCTCCGCCCAGCCGGGGGCCTCGGTGTGCTGCCCGGCGCCGGAGACGGACGAGTGCACGAACTGCGGCACACCGGCGGCCATCGCACCCTCGATCAGATTGACGGCCTGCGCCAACTCGCCCTCGAAAGCACGCCCGTTCATCTCGGGCATCTGCACCGAGAAGACGGCACGGGCCCCTTCGGCGGCCCGGGTCACGGAGTCGCGGTCGTCGAGATCGGTTCGCCGCGCTGCTGGCCGACGTCGAGCAGTACATCCTCGCCCCCCATCAGCCTGAACCACGAGCGGGCCCGGCATCGCACCTTGCGGCGCGGCCCGCTCTCGCTGTCCGACCGGCTGCTGGCCACCGTGATCCGACACCGCTGGAAGACACAAGTCAGAGCACTGACCGCACTGTTGGGCTCACCAAGGCAGGCAGTCGGCAACGCGGTCCACGAGATCACCCCGGTCCTGAAAGGGCTCAGCCACCCCATCAAGCCCGCCCCGATCACCCCAGCCACCGCCCAGGACCTCGCGAACCTCATCAGACAGGGCAGCACCAAAACGATCAGCTATTAATCGACAGCTCCCTGCTCCTCGGCCACGCCCATGTCGGCGTCACAGCCGACGTCTACGCCCACGTACGCCTCCGCGTACGACGCGGCAGGCAATACCCGTGAGTACGACACCGGTATCGGCCAGTTCATCAGCGTCGACCCACTGCTGAATATCGACCAGCACCAATCTCTGAACGGCTACGCCTACGCCAACAACACTCCTGTCACGGCGTCCGATCCCACGGGGCTCCGCCCCGACGGGGCCTGCGGTGGAAGCAATAGTCAGTGCAACGGAAGTACCGAAACTTTCACTAAGACCAAGTCGGGCTGGAACTTCAGCAGTACTAAGAATGACACCGGCTTGACCATCTACGACACAACAGCGTTCAACAGAGTTGAAAACTCTGCACTCTCCCACATAACAACCGTCATCTATGACTCCATGCCGGATCCATCGGGGGCCGCGGCGCTGCTGGACTCCTTCTGGGAGTCTTACCAGCCGAAGTATTACGAAAGTGACTGGAGCCGCCAGCTCACTGCTTATGCGACGGCAGTAAATGTCTGTCATCAGTCCAGCGAATGCCCGGACGACGTCCTCGACCTCTTCTACGGCATTCAGCTGAATATAATCGCCAGTGATGTCGGCATAAGCAACGGCGTCCCGCACGTCAGACCCGCTATGACAGGTAAATCCGGGTCCGGAAAGCCTGGAAGGACCGGAAATCCTGGAAAGGCCGGAAGTCATTTTAAATGCTTCCTTGCCGGTACCGAAGTGCTTATGGCGGACGGAACGGCCAAGGCGATCGAGGATGTTGAAGTCGGCGACTCGGTCCAGGCGACCGACCCTGAGACAGGTGAGTCTGGGCCCCGCAAGGTGACTCAACTCATCGTCACAGTGGACGACAAGCACTTCAACACCCTTTCCATAGCGACAGAGGACGGTGTCGAACGCCTCACGACAATGATACGAGCACCCCTTCTGGTCGCCCTCCGAGAAGCATTGGCTGGGAGCGGCCGAGCTGATGCCCGGCATGACGCTGCTCACTGACGACGGCGACACCGTGATCGTCACAGCAAACCGAGCCTTCACCAAGCACGCCCGGACCTACAACCTCACCGTGGACGACCTCCACACGTACTAGGTGCTGGCGGGCGAGACACCTGTACTCGTTCACAACAGCAACTGCGGTGGGCGTTGGAAATTGGACGAAGATTATTCCAAGCCCAATAAGAATGGCGTCGCGCCATCCTTGTCCACCATGCGTAAGCGATTTTGGAAGAACGAAGCGGCGGAGCCGGGCGCCGCAGACCAATACGGTGCCACGAACATCGGTCGCATGAAGCGGGGATCGGCGCCACAGCGGCAGCGTCCGGACGGATCGTGGGAATCAATGGAGCTGAGCCAAGAACCTATTCCCGAGCGGGATGGTGGGATGTTGCTAACACCGTGATGGCCAGAGGATCATGCAATTGTGGATCCCGGAGGATACCGTAGGCTCCCGCCCGGTTACTAACGCTGCGGACGGGCGCGGCACTAGTGCCCTCTGGCGCCGCGTTCAAGCGCGCTGCTCAAGTCGGGACGATCTAGGAGGATTCAAGTGAGCACAAGTGGGGCGCAGGCGGTGGCCTTCTTCCGCGAGATCGTTCAGACTCGTACCATTTGGTGGGTTCGAGATGACGACGGCAGTCCGACGCCGGTCTCAAGTTCTGGGCGACCAGCATTTCCCTATTGGTCGTCGGAGGCCCGTGCGCAGCGCGCTGCTCAGCTATGGGGTCCTCAATTTCGTGCTGTTTCAATGCCGCTGGATCATTGGCGAAGCGCGGCTTTGCCGGATCTAGCCAAGGATGACTTCCGGGTAGGGATTAATTGGAGTGGACAGCACCTAACTGGGTGGGACTTCACTGTCAATGAAGTGATCAATCGTCTCATTCGCGAGCTTGGCGAACCACCATACGACCGGTAGATTCGGTTGAGTGACAGCGCTCGGGCGCAGCTTGAATTGTCCTCTTAAGAGCGGTCAGAAGCCCCACCAAGATTTGTTTTTGGTGGGGCTTCTGTGGTGCTTGACGGCAGCGCTGACGGCAATGTCAGCGGAGACGTCTGCGGCGGGTGGGTCGTCGGGGGTGTCGGTGGGGTAGAGGGCGTTGCCGAGGGTGTCGATGGCGTGGCGTTGGAGTGTACGTGGCTGCCTTGGCGCCGGTGGTCTTGACGAGCGGGTGGGGTTGACCGGCCGGTGTCTTGTATCCGTACTTCGGTGGCGCCGACGTAGAGGATCGTGTCGCCATCTCCGGTGGCGCGGCGGATGAGGAGAGTCCACACGGGCACGAGCAACGCCGTCACCACGAGCGTCGTAGGTGAAGCACTGGTTGTGGGCTTTGGTAGTGCCGCCAAGGGTCGTGGGATCGAGGATGGACTCGACGTTGCCGGCGTCGTCCTGGGCGAAGTTGAGGTCCTGCAGCATGTACGCGTGAGTCTGGTCAGTGACGTGACTGCGGGTGAGCCGGCCGGTGCCCGCCTCGTACGTGTTGGTGATGTAGGTGTTCTTGGCACCCGCGCCGAGGGTGAGTTGTTCGGCCTGGCCGAGGGCGGAGTAGGTGACGCCAAGAAGGTAGGTGTTGGTGCCGGAGAGTCCGGTGGTCAGTCCGAGAGAGTTGTACTACGGCTGAATGATCTCGGTGGGGAGGCCGGCGATGCCGGGTTCTTTGGTGTTGTTGACGCTGCCGTCGAGACGGTAGTCCGTGCCGAAGGTCGTCTTCGCGGTCACCGCGCCCGAGGTGACCAGTGGGTCATCGCCCGGCAGAATGACATCGGCGCTGGTGGCGCGGCCGAGGCTGTCGTAGGCGGTGACCTGCTTGGTGTAGGCCTTGCCAGTGACTCCGCCGTGCCGTCATCACTGACGACAAACTGAACCTGCCGCCTGACCCCCGAAGCGAACAGATCACCCACATATCGAAAGCAGACCGCTCAGCCTTCTTCGCGCCTCGAACTCCCCACCAGGCAAGGGGCGTTACCGCTCCGTCGCTTGGTGATTACTCCAAGCGAGATGTCGACGCTCGCAACGGGATCTTCCGCAACGCGAAGCAAAGATCATCAAGCCCGGGACGGACCTTCCGGCCGCGAACGCCTCAGACTTCACCGACCAACCGGCCACCCGCCTCCAGAAGCCCGCTCGCTGAGCGTCACAGACTCCGGGGGAAGCCCTCGCTCATCAGCGTGCGGCGGGTGGCCGCGCCGGCCCTTCGTCGGCCCCGCCCGCGTCAAAGCAGGGCGGGGCGAGGCGGGCCCCGCTGCTTGCCGGACAGCCTTGCGGGCGATGAGTTCTAGCTCGGCCACACCGAGACGTTGTCGATGTTGAGCCATGTGCCGCCGGGGCCGTCCGTCCATATGCCGATGCGGGCCGTGCCGGTGGTCACCGTGAACGTCACCGTGCGCTTCGTCCAGCCGGGCCGGCTGGTGCGCAGGTCGGTCCGGATGTCCGGCCCGCCGTGGTTCTTGACCTCGGCGTAGGCCAGGTTCTGGCCGCCGCTCGACTTGTGGTCGAAGGACAACGTGTAGGTGCCGTTGGGCAGGGTGAGGTCCTGCCTGACCCAGGCCGAATAGGGGCTGGGGTGCCACATCGTGAGCTGCCGGTCGTCGGGGCCGTTCGTGCCCACGTCGGTCTTCGCCGCGCCGGCGGTGCCGGAGACGTCCCACTGCGGTGGGGCGACTCCGGCGGCGTCCTGGTCGAACCGCCCGTTCGCCACCTCGTTGACCGTGAGGGTGCCCGCCGCGGCGTCGACGTCGACGTCGGTGCTGCCGTGCAGCTTCGGGATGCCCGAGGCGAAGGTGACCGGGTACCAGGCGTTGCGGCCGACGCCGTCGGGGGCGGGTGCGGCTCCGTCCTTGAACTGGGAGTACCGGTCGCCGTTGTACAGGTAGGAGGTGCCCTGGCTGCCGACGACGGGGATGATCTGCTCGAACTGGGTGCCGAAGGAGTTGGCCGAGGAGGGCTCGGTCGGGACCGTCTTCCATCCGCTCCAGCCGGTGAGGTCGCTGCTCGTGCGGTACGAGGTCGGCGTGGCGTTCCACCAGTCCTTGCCCGAGGCGAACATGTAGTACGTCGCGCCCGCCTTCACGATGGCGGGCGCCTCGTGGACGTTGTCCCACACCGACGAGATCGCGGGCTCCACCGCGGTCCAGTTGCTGTTGAGGGGTGCCACGTTCACGGAAACGTTCCGGGTGGTGGCGTTGTCGCCGACGTAGACGAGGTAGGCGTTGTCGCCGTCGACGAAGACGGAGTGGTCGCCCATCGTGTTGCCGTTGACGGTCGTACTCGGTCCGGTGGGGGTGTAGGTGCCGTCGACGGTGGGGCTGGTGGCGAACAGCACGTTGTTCCCCAGCGCCCCGTCGACCTCCACCACCAGTACGAACGTCCCGGACGCCGGGTTCCGTACGAGCTGGGGGCGCCCGAGCCAATTCCCTTCGGCGAGGTCTCCCTCGGTGCCGTCCTGGCTGAGGATGGGGCCCTCGAACGTCCAGTTCTCCAGATCGGTCGAGCTGTAGAGGTTGACGTCCTTGGCCGCTCCGCTCACGAGCTTGGTGCCCGCCCAGTAATAGGTGGATCCCACCTTGAGCACGTTCCCGCCCTGGGCGAGGATCTCGTTGCCCGCGGTGTCGTGCCACATCGTGTCATTGGCGATGAAAGACGCGGGTTCCGCGGCGGCGGCCGTCGGTGAGAGGCTGCCCGCGGCGGCCGTCGCCAGGGCGACGGCGGCGGCCAGGGCGCCAAGGCGTAGTTGGTGCGATCGAGTGTTCATGTGGCTCCTCCGTGATCGATCCAAGCGGCCGGATCCCCCGTGGTCTGAAAAAAATTATCACGACGGCTACCAATCGCGTCATGGGTGTGAAATAAATTTGCGCATGGTGGTCGGGCCAACCTTCGCCCACCGGCTCCACACACGTCTCAGCGCACAGGAGTACCCATGGGAAGAGAGTCGGGCCCCTCACCCGCTCCGCCGACAACGACCTGGCGGCGGGACAGGCGCCGGCTGACCGGATGGGCGTTCGTCCTGCCCTTCGCGATCCCGTTCCTCGTGGCGGTCATCGCTCCGATCGCTTACACGATCGGGCTCAGCCTGTTTCAGGAACGGCTCATCGGCGGCGTCTCGTTCGTCGGCCTGGACAACTACCAGGAGCAGCTGACCGACCCGCGCTTCTGGGACGCGGTGGGCCGGGTGAGCCTGTTCGTCCTCATTCAAGTGCCGGTCATGATCGGCCTCGCGCTCGCCGCGGCCCTCGCCCTCGACAGCGCGAAGCTGTACGCCCCGGCCCTCTTCCGGCTCGGCATCTTTCTCCCATACGCGGTGCCCGGCGTGGTGGCCGCACTGCTCTGGGGCTATATCTACGGCGCACAGTTCGGCCTGGTCGGAGACCTCAACGCGTTCTTCGGGACCGCACTGCCCGACCCGCTCTCGAGCGCACTGATCCTGCCGTCCATCGGCAACATCGTGCTCTGGCTGTACGTCGGCTACAACATGCTCGTCTTCTACGCCGCCCTGCAGGCCGTGCCCCGCGAACTGTACGAGGCCGCGACGATGGACGGAGCGGGCGCCTGGAGGATCATCCTGAGCATCAAGCTGCCCGCCATCCGCTCGACAACCGTCGTCGCCGCGGTCTTCTCGGTGATCGGCGGCTTCCAGCTCTTCAACGAGCCCAACATTCTCCGAGGGCTGGTACCCAACATCATCAGCACCGACTTCACGCCCAACATGTACGCCTACAGCCTGTCGTTCGCCGGGCAGCAGTACAACACCGCCGCCACCGTCGCGGTGGTCATGGGTGTGGTCACGGCCGTCGTCGCCTTCACCGTGCAGCGCCGCGGTACGGGGAGGACGGCATGACGAACACGCTCAAGGAGCCGCCCTCCCGCGTGGACACCGCGCCCGGGAAGCCGTCCGGCCCGGCGCGGCCCGCCGGGAAACTCCGCCGGAGCACCGCGCGCCCCGGGCCACGCCCGCGCCGCTCGGTCCTCCTCACCCTGCTCATGGCGCTCCCGCTCGTGTACAGCGTGATGCCGCTGCTCTGGCTCGTCATCAACTCCACCAAGTCGCGCGAGCAGCTGTTCTCGACCTTCGGCCTCTGGTTCGGCAGCGACATGTCGCTGTGGGACAACATCGTCGGAGTCGTCACCTACGACGACGGCATCTACCTGCGCTGGCTCGCGAACACCGTGTTCTACGTCCTGGTCGGCGCCGGAGGCTCCACCTTCCTCGCCGCGCTCGCCGGATACGGCCTGGCCACGTACGACTTCCCCGGCAAACGCGCGTTCCTCGCGGTGGTCCTGGGCGCGGTCGCCGTTCCCAGTACCGCCCTCGCGGTGCCGACCTTCCTCCTCTTCAGCGAACTGGGCATGACGAATACGCCGTGGGCCGTCCTGGTTCCCGTGCTCGTCACCCCGTTCGGGCTCTATCTCCTGTTCAGCTACGCCCAGGAGGCCGTACCCGACGAGGTCATCGACGCGGCGCGGGTGGACGGTGCCGGAGAGTTCCGTATCTTCTTCTCCGTCTCGTTGCGGCTGCTGGCGCCGGCGCTCGTCTCCGTCCTCCTCCTGGAGATCGTCAGCGTCTGGAACAACTACTTCCTGCCGCTGATCATGCTCAACGATCCCGCGTGGTTCCCCCTGACCGTCGGGCTCAACCAGTGGAACAACCAGGCGGCCACCGCCGACGGCGAAGTCGTCACCCACCTGGTCATCACCGGCTCGCTCCTCACGATCATCCCGCTCGTGGTCATCTTCCTCGGCCTCCAGCGCTACTGGCGCTCGGGCCTGGCAGCGGGAAGCACCAAGGGCTGACACCCATCTCATCAGCAGCCACCACCGCAGCACCCGCGACCCGGCCCTGTCCCCACGGGCCGGCCGGACACACACCCTCAGCCAAGAACGGAGCAGCACCATGCTCATCGGACGACGCCGCAGAACCGCCACACTCGCCCTCACCGCCGCGCTCACCGCACTGGCCCTGACCGCCTGCGGCACCGGCACGGACGCCGCAGGACCTGGGACCGTCGGCGAGGCCGACATCGAGGCAGCCCTGGACAAGCCGACAGAACTCACCGTGTGGACCTGGTCGGCGAGCGTGCCCGACGTGGCCAAGGCGTTCGAGAAGAAGTACCCCAAAGTCAAGGTCCGCGTCGAGAACGTCGGAACGAGCGTCGAGCAGTACACGAAGCTGCAGAACGCCATCAAGGCCGGGAAGGGAGGACCGGACCTGGCGACCGTCGAATACAGCGCCATCCCGCAGTTCGCGCTCTCCGGCGCCCTCGTCGACCTCACCCGGTTCGGCTTCGACGACCTCAAGGACACCTTCACTCCCGCGACATGGGAGTCCGTGAACGTCGGTGGCAAGCTCTACGAACTGCCTCTCAACGCGGGGCCGATGGCGCTCTTCTACAACAAGAAGACCTTCGACAAGCACGGCATAGCGGTGCCGGCCACCTGGGACGAGTACCTGAAGGCGGGACAGGCGCTCCAGGCCGCCGACCCCGACACCTACATCGCGGCCGACAACGGCAACGTCGGACTCACGCAAAGCCTGATCTGGGCAGCCGGCGGACGGCCGTTCACCGCCGACGGCGACAAGGTGACGGTCAACCTCCAGGACAACGGATCCAAGAAGTTCGCCGACTACTACCAGCAGCTCATCGACGACAAGCTCCTTTCGCCCGTGGCCGGTTGGAGCACCGAGTGGTACGAGGGCCTGGCGAAGGGCAACATCGCCACGCTCCTCTCGGGCGCCTGGATGGCGGGCACACTGGAGTCCGGTGTCCCCGGTGGCGCCGGCGACTGGCGGGTGGCACCGCTGCCCTCCTTCGACGGCAAGCCCGCGAGCTCGATGAACGGCGGCGGCAGCCTCGCGCTGCTGGAGCAGAGCAAGAACCAGCTCGTCGCCGCCGCGTTCCAGCGCTTCCTCAGCACGGGCGAAGGCGCCGACATCACGCAGAAGGCCGGCTCCTTCCCCGCTCGTACCTCGGTCCTCGGGTCGCAGGAGTTCATCGGACAGAAGTCCGCGTACTTCGGCGGCCAGCAGGTCAATCAGGTCTTCGCCGACTCCCTGGACGCCGTCGGCAAGGGCTGGCAGTACCTGCCGTACGACGTCTACGCCGGAAGCATCTTCAACGACAAGGTCGGCAAGGCGTTCACCGGTGGCACGACGCTCGGCGAAGGGCTCAAGGACTGGCAGGACGCCCTGGTCACGTACGGCAAGAGCCAGGGATTCACGGTCGGTCAGTCATGATCCCGGGACGCCTGTGCTGGAGAGTAGTCTGTGAGCACTGATGAACCGTCGGCCCGGAGCGCGTCCGCCACGGTGACACCTCAGCGAAGTCCAGGGGCTGCCGCCCAGGAGCCGGACGGCCCGAAAGGCCGTCCGGCCGGTATCGAAAGGTGGCGCATGAACGGAGTGGACGAGGTCAGTCCACTGGAGCTGCTGCGCTCGGCGCTGCCCGGTCTCTCCGGGGCGAAGCTTCGCGTGGCCGAGGTGATCATGGCGAACCCGGACGTCGTGGGCCGCAGCTCGATCACCTGGCTCGCTGAGCAGGCGGGCACATCGGCGGCGACGATCACACGGCTGTCGACGTCGCTGGGCTTCGACGGCTTCCCCGAGCTGCGCGCCGCTCTCGCCCGGGAGCACGGCCGCGATGTGCAGGCCGGCTGGGAGAAGGACATCGGCTCGGCCATCACGCCGGACGATCCCGCCGACAAGGTGCTGAGCATCCTCGCGGGCAACCAGCTGACCGCGGCGCGCAACGCGATGGCCTCCGTCGACCTGGAAGCCCTGGAGTCGGTGGCGGACCGTATCGTCGCCGCCAAGCGGGTGCAGCTGTTCGCCGAGTGGGGCGACGCTCCCCCGGCCCACGAGCTGTACCTGCGGCTGTTCCGGATCGGCATCCCGGTCTGGTTCGGTGAGGGCGCCTACTTCTCGCAGGTCGGGGCGAGCCTGCTCAACGAGGGCGACGTGGCGCTCCTCGTCTCACGATCCGGCGAGAGCCCGATCGCGGCGAAGTTCGTCAGGACAGCGCGCGACCACGGCGCTTTGACCGCGGTGATCACGGGCAGCCCCGACTCCGCCCTCGCGGGCGCGGTCGATGTGGCCGTACACACCGGGACCGGCCTGGGCAACTCGTGGACGGACTACTTCGCGGGCCGGGCCAGTGACACGCTCGTGGGTGGCCTGCTGTGGGCCCTGGTCGCCCAGCGCGTGCCCGACCGGATCTACGAGCGGATCAGCGAGCACGATTTCCTTGAGCCGCCCTCGGCGAAACCGGCTCGCCGCAAGGCCCGGTGAACCGGCCCGGCGGGGGTTCCCGCCGGGCGGAACACCACAACACAACACACCACACCTCAGAGACCCAACACCCCGACGTCAGCTGCTGAGCATCTGACGCGGCGGGGCGGCTTCTCCGCGCCGTCCGCACGGCCACACCGTGCCGAGCGGCCACACCGTGCCGAGCCACCGGATACGCCAACGGGCCCGGGTTCCCGAGCCCGTTGGCGTACGCCCGTACCGCCCGCGCCCGTTGCCGTACGCACCTACCGCCCCGTTCCTGTTGGCGAACGCCCTTATGGTCCAGGCCCGTTGGCGTAAGCCCGTACGCCCGTGGCTGTCCTGACCTTGATCCCACCAGAGAGAGCGAAGAGCCTCCCATGCCCGATCTCAGCATCGCCGACGACGGCTTCCGCCTCGACGGCGAACCGTTCCGCATCATCTCCGGCAGCCTGCACTACTTCAGGATTCATCCCGGTCAGTGGGCCGACCGGATCCGCAAGGCCCGTCTCATGGGCCTCAACACCGTTGACGTATACGTCCCCTGGAACCTGCACCAGCCGCGCGAGGACGTGTTCAGGATGGACGAGGGCCTGGACCTTCCCCGCTTCCTCGAACTATGCGCCGAGGAGGGCCTGCACGTCCTGTTGCGTCCCGGGCCCTACATCTGCGCCGAGTGGGAGGCCGGCGGACTGCCGTCCTGGCTGCTCACTGATCCCGGCATCCGGCTCCGGACGTCCGATCCCCGCTACCTCGGGCCCGCCGAGCGGTACTTCGCACGGCTGCTCCCCCACGTACGGCCCCTGCTGTCGACCTCGGGCGGACCGGTGATCGCCGTCCAGGTCGAGAACGAGTACGGCGCGTCCGGCGCCGGGGACCGCGGCTACCTCGACCGCCTCGTCACCCTGCTGCGCGAAGGCGGTGTCGACGTACCCCTGTTCACCAGCGACCAGCCGGGCGACCTCGAGGACGGCAGCGTCCCCGGCGTCCTCAAGACCGCCAACTTCGGGGGCAACGTCGCCCGGAACCTCAGCGCGCTGCGCAGCCGGCGGCCGGACGGGCCGCTGATGTGCGCCGAGTTCTGGGTGGGCTGGTTCGACCGCTGGGGCGGCGCCCACCACACCCGGGACGCCGAGGAGGTCTCCGGCGCGCTGGACGAGCTGCTGGCCGCGGGAGCGTCCGTCAACATCTACATGCTCCACGGAGGAACCAGCTTCGGCTTCACCAACGGCGCCAATTTCAAGGGCCGTTACCGTCCCACCGTCACCTCCTACGACTACGGCTCCCCGCTCGACGAGGCAGGGGATCCCACCGACACCTATCGGAGCTTCCGCTCCGTCATCGGCAGGTACGCGCCGCTGCCCGCCGAACCGGTTCCGTCCCCCGGCGCCAAGCTCCGTGTGGAGGGCATCCGGCTTCCGAACAGTGCGTCGCTGCTCGGGCAGGCCGACCGGATCGGCGTCACCACACGTTCGGACCGCCCGCTCACCATGGAAGAACTGGGCCAGGCGTTCGGCTTCGTGCTGTACGAGACCGAACTGCCCGCCGCCGGGGCCGGAGTGCTGCGCGTACCGGGGATCCATGACCGCGCGCAGGTCTTCGTCGACGGACAGCCGGTCGGTGTCCTCGAACGCGAGCACCAGGAGCACGTCATGAGCTTCCGGTCTCCCGCCCCGGGGGCGCGTCTGGTGATCCTCGTGGAGAACCAGGGACGGGTGAACTACGGCCCCGCCCTCGGCGACCGGAAAGGCATCGTCGGCGACGCCACCTTCAACGAGGCCGTGCTCACCGGCTGGAGCTGCACGCCGCTGCCGCTGGAAACCCTCGACGCGCTGTCGTTCACAGAAGCCGGACCCGCGGTCGGCCCCGCGGTCGGGCCGGCATTCCACCGGGGAACGTTCGAGGTGGCGGAGCCTGCCGACAGTTTCCTCCACCTCGACGGCTGGACCAAGGGCAACGCCTGGATCAACGGCTTTTCCCTCGGGCGGTATTGGTCCCGCGGGCCTCAGCGGTCCCTGTACGTCCCCGCCCCGGTGCTGCGCGCGGGACAGAACGAGCTGGTCGTCCTCGAACTGCACGGCACAACGGCCGCCACCGCCGATCTCACGGACGTCCCCGATCTCGGGCCGGCCGAGGAGTGAGGAGCGAGGAGGAGCGGGAAAGGCGCGAGGGTGCAAAAGTTTTGCATGCATAGAATCAAATTCGTCGATAAATGATAATCTCTTTCAGATCGTTCCACCGATGACGCGCGACATGAGAAGGCGAGCAGGTATGCAACGGGTGTCGGTCGACTCCGATGTCACTGTCATTGGCGGCGGCCTCGCGGGGGTCGCGGCCGCCATCGGTGCGGCCAGGGCCGGTGCCCGGGTCGCGCTGGTCAACAACCGGCCCGTGCTCGGCGGCAACGCGAGCAGCGAGATCCGGGTCTGGGTCTGTGGTGCGACGGCACACGGCGCGCAGAAGTACGCCCGTGAGACCGGCATCATGGGCGAGCTGTTCCGGGAGAACCAGTACCGCAATCCCGAGGGAAACCCGTACCTGTGGGATCAGGTCGTGCTCGACGCCGTCCGCGCGGAGCCCGGTATCCGGCTCTGTCTCAACACCGACGTACGCGACGTGGAGGCCGACGGCCCCGACGACGACCGGACCGTGCGGGCTGTCACCGGATGGCAGATGGACGCGGAGCGGATCATCCGCTTCACCGGCCCGGTCTTCATCGACGCGACGGGCGACGGCCTGGTCGGCGCGCTCGCCGGAGCGTGGTTCCGCACCGGCCGGGAGGCCGCCCACGAGTTCGGCGAGAAGTGGGCACCCGCGGACGAGGACTCCGACATGCTGGGAAGCACGATGTTCTTCTATACGAAGGACACCGGGCAGCCCGTCACGTTCGTCCCGCCCTCCATCGCCAAGGACGTCGCGGCCACCTCGATCGTACGCAACCGCCCGATCAGCACCACGGCCAACGGCTGCGACTACTGGTGGATCGAGTACGGCGGCGACCTGGACGCCCTCGCCGACGCCGAGGAGATCCGCGACGAACTGTGGGCCGTGACCTACGGGATCTGGGACCACATCAAGAACTCGGGGAAGTTCGACGCCGACACCCTGACCCTGGAGTGGGTCGGCTCAGTGCCGGGGAAGCGGGAGTACCGACGCTTTGTCGGCGACCACGTACTCACCCAGCAGGACATCATGAACCAGACGCTCTTCACCGACGCCGTCGGGTTCGGCGGCTGGTCCATCGACCTGCATCCCGCCGGCGGGATGTACGCCGAGGCCGCCGGGTCCGAACACCTCTTCCCGGCGGGGGTGTACCACATCCCGTTCCGCAGCCTCTATTCCAAGAACGTACGCAACATGCTGCTCGCCGGGCGCGACATCTCCGCGAGCCACGTCGCGTTCGGGACCACACGCGTCATGGCGACCTGCGCCGTTACCGGGGAGGCCGCCGGTGTGGCCGCGGCCTTGTGCGCCCGGGACACACTCACACCCCGCCAACTGGCTGACAGCCAGCTCGAATTGCTCCAGCAGACCCTGCTACGCCACGACGCCTCCCTCCTCGGGGTCGAGTGGCGCGACCCCGCCGACCTCGCCTGGTCGGCCACCGCCGGCGCCTCCAGCGAACTGCGCGAACTGCGCGTGGAACCGGAGCCCGGCGAGCCGACGAGCCGTCAGCCGCTCGACGGCCATGATGTGGGGCTCCTCTTCCCGGTCGCCCCGGCGATCGACGGCGTCGACCTGCTCGTCGACGCCACGGAGCCGACTGCTCTCGAACTCGAACTGTGGGCGACGGACGGCGGCGAGAACCACATCCCGGTCCGCCTTCTCGACCGCGCCACCGCCCCACTGGTCCCCGGCGAACAGTGGATCCACGCGCCCTTCGCCCACAAGGCCCCCGGCGGAGTGAACGTGGTGGTCCTCATCAGGCGCAACCCCGCCACCGCGCTCGTGGTCGTCGACCGGCCGGGCCCGTACGGCGTGCTCGGACTGGTCAGCCGCACCCCGCGCACCGATGCCGGACGACCGCAGACCAACGCCTGGTCCGCCGAGGAACTGCGGCGCCGCTCCCCGGTGTTCCGGGTCCTGGGCGAGAGCGACGCCTACCGCGCCCACGAGGTGACCGGCCCGTTCCAGCGTCCGTACAACGGTCCCCGGCTGTGGTCGTCCCTCCCGCTCCACACCGACCCCGAGCCGTGGGTACGCCTGGACTGGACCGAGCCCCGGTCCATCAGCACGGTCGACATCATCTTCAACGACGACGTCGACCTCGACCTCATCAACCTGCACCACCACTACACGCCGTACCCCGTCATCCCCGAACTCGTCCGGGACTACCGGCTGGAGGCACTGTCGGCCGACGGCTGGCAGGTCCTCGCCCCGGTCACCGGCAACCGCGACCGGCGCCGCTCCCACACGCTGCCGGAACCCGTCGTCGCCACCGCGCTGCGGCTGACGGTGACCGCCACCAACGGATCCGCGTGGGCGACCGTCGTCGCCCTGCGCGCGTTCGACGCCGCCCAGTAGTTCTCTCACCACGACACCGGTGTCCGGGACGGACCCGGTGTTCGAGCCGCAGGAAGGGCAGAGGAAGCCATGATCCGACAAGCCATGATCCGACGCAGAACACTGCTGGCCGCCGCAGGTGGCGGCCTCCTGAGCAGCGCCCTGGCCACGGGCACCGCCCGCGCCGACGCCACGGCGACCGTAAACCCGTCGGTGACGTATGGAACTTGGGAAGGCTGGGGCACCTCCCTGGCCTGGTGGGCAAACGTCTTCGGCGAGCGGGACGACTTCGCCGACATCTTCTTCACCACCGATTCGGTGCCGTACAACGGCAGAACACTCCCCGGCCTGGGCCTGAACATCGCCCGCTACAACCTCGGGGCGTGCAGCTGGAACAGTGTCAACGGCACGAAGATGCAGTCCTCCGTCAACATTCCCGACTTCAAGAAGATCGAGGGCTACTGGCAGGACTGGAACAACGAGGACGTCACCTCATCGGCCTGGGACTGGACCGCGGACGCGACGCAGCGGGCGATGCTCATCAAGGCGACGCGGCGGGGTGCGAAATCGGAGCTGTTCGCCAACTCCCCCATGTGGTGGATGTGCAACAACCACAATCCGTCCGGCGCCTCGGGCGGCGGCAACAACCTCCAGCTCTGGAACTACCGCCAGCACGCCTCCCATCTCGCCGCCGTCGCCCTGTACGCCAGGGACAACTGGGGCGTGAACTTCAGCACGGTGGAGCCGTTCAACGAGCCGAGTGCGGCCTGGTGGAGTTCGGGCGGCAGCCAGGAGGGCTGCCACATGGACGCGTCTGTTCAGTCGGCCGTACTTCCTTACATGCGAAGCGAGTTGGACAAGCGCGGTCTGACGAGTACGAGGATCGCGGCGTCGGACGAGACGAACTACGACCAGGCCCGCGGCCACCTGGAACCAGTTCGGCCCGGCAGCGAAGGGCTATGTGGACCAGGTCAACGTCCACGGCTACCAGGGTTCCGGCGGCCGCCGCGACCTCCTCTACGCGGACGTGGTGACGACGGCCGGCAAGGACCTGTGGAACTCCGAGAACGGCGACAATGACGCCAGCGGCTGGTCCCTCGCGAACAACCTGCTCCTCGACTTCCGCTCGCTGCACCCGACCGCCTGGGCCTACTGGCAGGTGCTGGACCCGAACCCCGCCTGGGCGCTGATCGCGTACGACCGGAACACGCTGGAGGCCGGTGCCGTACAGCCGAAGTACTACGTGATGGCGCAGTTCAGCCGCCATATCCGGCCGGGCATGACGATCCTCCAGACGGCCGTGAACCACGCGGCCGCCGCCCTCGACAGGTCGGCGAACCGCCTGGTCATCGTGGCGGCCAACACATCGACATCGGCCCAGACCTTCACCTTCGACCTCTCCCGCTTCACCACGGTGGCGGGCGGCTCGGGCGGCCTGGTCCCCCGGTGGAACACGGCGTTCGGCGGGGCGGGCGACCTCTACGCCTCGTACTCGGACACGTATCTCTCCGGCAAGACGGTGAGCGTGCAGCTCGCGGCGAAGTCGGTGCAGACCCTGCAGGTGGACGGGGTGGTGGTGTGACGATGCGCCGGGGGTCAGGCGTATGAGGCCCTCGTGGGTCCGGGGCCGTACGACGGCTCGCATCGTGAACCAGGGGCCCGCAGGAACGTGAGCGTCCGAAGGCGAAGCACACCTTGGGCTGGGGGGGCTGGTCAGGCGGCGGTGGCGGGGGTGTGGAAGTAGTGGCCCTTGTCGAGGTCTTCGAGCAGGCCGGGGTGGGTCGGCTGCCAGTCCAGCAGTTCGCGGGTCAGGGTGTTCGACGCCGGCATGTCGAGGCCGAGGAAGGCACTCAGCCAGGTGAAGTGCTCGGCCGCGGCCTCGGGGGCCACGGAGGTCACCGGCACGTCGAGGTGGCGGCCGATCACCTCGGCGACGTCCCGGATCGCGACGCCCTCCTCTGCGACGCCGTGCAGCACCGATCCGGCGGGGGCCTTCTCGACCGCCAGACGGAACAGCCGTGCCGCGTCAAGGCGGTGGACCGCCGGCCAGTGGTTGGCGCCGTCGCCGATGTAGCCGGAGACGCCCTTGGCGCGGGCGATGGCGACCAGGGTGGCCATAAAGCCGTTGTCTCCGTCGCCGTGGCAGGTCGGGGAGAGCCGCACCACGGATGAGCGCACGCCGCGCGAGGCGAGGGTGAGCACTGCCTGGGCGGTGGCCGATCGGATCGACATCGGCGAGGCATCGATCGTGGGCATGTCCCGCTCGGCCGCCACACGCCCGGGCGCGAGGCCGGCCACGCCGGAGGCGAGGACAAAGGGACGGTCGGTGCCGGCGAGCGCGTCGCCGAAGGTATCGACGGCGCGGCGATCGGCCTCGGCGGCGCCCTGGAAATCGCCGGTGAAGGCGATGTCGTGCTTGAAGGCGAGGTGGATCACCCCGTCCGACGCAGCGGCCGCGTCCCGCAGGACGTCAAGATCGTCGATGGTGCCGCGGACGACCTCCGCGCCGGCGGCGGTGAGCGCGTCGGCGGAGGCGTCGGAGCGGGCGAGGCCGACGACCTGGTGCCCCGCGTTGATGAGCTCGGGAACGACGGCGGAGCCGATCCAGCCCGACGCGCCAGTCACAAAGATGCGCATGGAGAAACCCCAAAGGTGTTGATGTCAGTTACTGTCATCGACGCTACACCCGATGTCAGCCGCTGTCATCACGTAGGATCTGGGCATGGGTAGGTGGGAGCCGAACGCGCGCGAGCGCCTGGCGAAAGCAGCGCTGGAGCTCTACAGCGAGCGCGGGTTCGAGCAGACCACCGTGGCGGAGATCGCCAAACGGGCCGGGCTCACGGAGCGGACCTTCTTCCGGCACTACGCCGACAAGCGCGAGGTGCTGTTCGCCGGCTCCGGCGAGCTGCAGGAGCTGTTCGTACGGGCGGTCGCCGACGCTCTGGAGTCCGCGGCGCCGATCGACGCGCTGGCGGTGGGCCTGGACGCGGTCTCCGAGATGTTCGCCGACCGCCGTGACTACGCGCGTACGCGACAGGCTGTGATCATGGCGAACGCGGAGCTCCAGGAGCGCGAGCTGATCAAGCTCGCCTCGATGTCGGCCGCGCTCGCCGACACCCTGCGCCGACGCGGCGTTACGGAGCCGGCCGCGAGCCTGACCGCCGAGGCGGGGGTCGCCGTCTTCAAAGTCGGCTTCGAGCGCTGGATCGTGGCGACCGAGGAACGCGAGATGTCGCGGTTGATGCGGGAATCACTTGACGAGCTCAAGGCGGTGACTGCGGGCGGCTAGGTGTACGCCAAGGCCCACGCCGGGGACGATCGCTCGGTACGCACAGCGGCGTTCGACGCGATGGCGACGGGCGCGTGGGACCTCGCGCCCGGCCCCCGTCGTACGGCGGACGCCCAGGCGGGCAGCGCACGGACGCGAGCCCGAACGGGGACGGACTCACCGTAAACCGGTTGAGGTCCGGAACACCGTGGACCGGCTGCGGTCCGGCACGCCGGGAGCCGGCGCGCGGTGGTGCGCCGTGGCGCGTGGTGGTGTTCACGCCCTACCCCCCAATCAGGGCGTGAACACGGTCCCGACTCTAGGTTCCGTGCGGCGGACGGGCGAGAGTCAGACTGCACAGCCGGACCGGCCGGCGGTTTCAGAAGTTCCTGTCAGGGCTTCCGCCGTCGAGGTCCTCGAGGACCTCGACGGCCAGCCACAGGTCATGACGCGCGTTCGGAACCCGTAACAGCGACCGGCGCAGGATCTGTTCGAGCCGCGTTATTCGCTTACGGGCTCCCGTCACCGACACACCGAGGGCCTGTGCCGTCGTACTCAGCCGGGTGTCGTTCCGCAGCCAGGTGCGCAGCGTCGTCTCCAGCGCGGGCGCGTCCTCATGTACGGGCCGCAACTGCGTCAGTGCCCATTGCCGTACGGCCGGCAGGCGCAGCAGCGCCTCGAAGGGTTCCTCGGCCGGAGCCGACAGCGCCAGCCCCGCCATGCCCACCGGCTCGTGGTCCGTCACGCGCGGCAACGCTCCGATCCGCAGCGCCAGATCGAGCTTCGCCTGGTCACCCACCAGCTGCAGGTCCAGCCCGAGGAGTTCCTCGACGCGACGGAGGCGCGACGCCAGGGTGTTGCGGTGGATCTTCAGATACCGGGTCGCGGCCGACGAGAAGGCCAGCCACGACCGGACCGTGTCGGTCAGCGTGCGGCCGTCGGGGTCGGTGCCCCGGGCGGGAACGTACCCGGTCAGCGGCCCCAGCAGGTGGTCGGCCCAGACGCGGCCCTGGCGGCCCGCCACGACGGGCAGCCCCAGCGCGGCGTCGAACCGCGCCCACCGCTCGGCGCGGCCACGGGCCACCGCGAGAGCGTGGAAGGCCTGTTCGTAGCCGACGGCCGTATCACGCAGCGCCAGCGCGTCGCCGGCCCCCACGACACAGCCCTCGATCTCGGCGGCGAGCGCGGCTTCCAGGGGGCGGGCGTCGGCGGGGACGGAGGTCGCCGACGCGACCACGAGCACATGGTCGGAGTAGACGGGACACCGTACGATCCACGCCCGGCCGCCGGTGAGTTCGGCGCAGATACGGATCGTCTCGGCGCGCCGGTCGACGCCGCACTCGACGACATGGAACCGGGCCGGATCGTAGAGGCGCGGCGCGAGGACGCCCGCGATCTGGTGCGCCGTCGTAAGGTTCCCGGACATCAGCAGATGCAGCACGGCTTCCCGGCCGCGCGCGTCGGCGACCTCCACGCGCCGCCGGGTCCGTTCGGTCTCCTTCGCCGACCAGCTGACCCCGAGCAGCGGCCCCGCGTCGGCCGGGGCGGCCGTCCCGAGGGGGTCCGGTCCGACGACCACGAGGACCAGTCCGTACGGGACGGAACCGGACTGGACTGTTCCGGGCTGGACGGATCCGGACTGGTCCCCGGGTATGTCGACGGCCAGCAGCGCGCCCGAGCGGCCCGGGGACTCGCCCACCACGAACGTACGCAGCCCCCGCTCGCGCATCACGCGCAGCCCGTCGGCGACGAGCGCCATCACATCGGAGTCGTACTGCCGAGATGACGCCTCCTGTACGCCGCCGGCCAGGTCCACCAGCCCGACCCAGCACCCCGTCCGGCGCGCCAGCCACCGCAGCAGCGCCTGTACGCCGTCCGCCTTGCCGGCCAGCCGGTACATGGTCAGGATGTCGGCCGCGCGCCGGGAGTCCGGGGACGGCACCGCTCGCACATCCACGCCGTACCTCTTCGCCTCGCCGGTCAGTGTGTCGGGTCCTGGCAACCCGCCACGGAAGGACACCCATTGTCCCCGCCGCAGCGGGACTTCTACCCCGGCCCCGGAGCCCGGCCCAGCGCAGCGTCGCCCGCCTGCTCGCGACTGATCCGTCGCGCCGCTCGAAGTGCCGGGGCTTCGTGACCGTTGCTGCTTTCCGTGATGCGTTCAGTGGTCAGCTGGCATAATTTCTGCGGTCCCACGACCGGACCTCACGGAGGCTTTGATGCAGACCGCTTCGTTGCCGTACATCGACGAGCACGCGACGGTCATTGCGGCGGGGGCCGACGACGTCTGGCGCGGTCTGGGTGACACACTGGACCGGTCCTTTTCCCGTCCTGGCATGGCCCTCTACGCGAGACTGGTCGGTTCCGCCGACCGCACGGCGTCCGGGCCACGGCCCCTCGCCGAGGGCTCCACGTTTCCCGGGTTTCGGGTAGCCGCCGCGGTCCCGGGACGTGAGTTGGTCCTTGAGGGGCGCCATCGTTTCTCGTCCTACGCCCTGATCTTCCGCCTCGAACACGTTGGTCCAGGTCAATCCCGGCTGCGTGCCGAAAGCCGAGCTGCCTTTCCCGGCGTGGCGGGCCGCTGCTACCGCGCGCTGGTCATCGGGACGGGCGGACATGTGGTGGGTATGCGGCGCCTGCTCTCAGGAATCCGCCGTCGATCCGAGTAGCACCAGAGCGTGTTACTACAACCGTGGCAAGGCCCTCTGCCACCGCGTGGGCAGCAAAGACACCCCCGCCCTGGACCGCTGCGTACACCCGCGCGAACATCCCTGCTGCCCAGCCAACCCCGGCCCGCCTCTACCCCGCTGAACGACCACCCGGCCTGGCCTGCTCAATGTCGGCGGCCGGATACGGTGTCCGCTTGCCAGCAGTAAGCAGGCGGTGGTGGAACCTGTCCAGCACCATGGCAGCCCGGGCGTGCCGGTCGATGATCGCGGCGAGCGCGGGCACGACCCCCTCGGACCTTTCACCCGCGATCCAGTTGTGCAGGAAGGCCTCGTGGTCCACGTTGCCGCGCACGCCGTCGGGTAGATGGTGGCGAAGCAAATGGTTCGCGATGTAGCAGCCGTCATAGGCGAGATGGTCGCTCAGGAACTCGGCCTCGTCCTCCGAGAGTTCGAACCCGGAGCTCAGGGCGAGACCGAAGTCCGCGAAGTAGATCAACCGGCCGTCGGTCAAGACGTTGTTGAAGTGGGCATCAAAGTGGACGAGCCCGCGGGAGCTCATGAATGCGGCTCCGCGCGTCAGGACTTCCTCCACCCACGCGTACGTCGGCCCGACTTCGACTTCCGGAGCGGCCTTCCGTTGGTCGCTCAGCCATACGGAGAGTGTGTGCGGGACGTGTTCCAGGAAGATCACAAGACTGGAGGAGGACCGGCCGATGGCCTCCAGCCGCTCGCGTACGGCTGACGAGCCCTCCCAGTGCGCGACCGCCCCGTCGATACCCCCGAACGCGTCGGCGAATCCGTGGGGGTGGGAGTCCGGCAGAACTCGCCAGTGGTACATCAGCGGGAAACCCTCGTACTCGTTCCCGAGGACCCAATTGGTGGTCATCGTGTGCACGGCCAGTTCGCGCCAGGCTCCGAAGCCGGATGAGCCCACCCCGTACTGATAGAACATCGGCAGTCCAAAGAGGTTCGCCGTCGACCGTGCGTTCTCCGGCCGCATCTCGATGTCCGTCAAGGGGACTCGCTTGACGAAGACTCGGACCCCACCGACCGTGAGCTCCGCCGACCTGCCCCCGATGCCCGGCCCGAGAGGGGTAGCTGCGGCCACGACTTCGCCGAGTCGACGGTCGCTCAGCAGCGACAAGTGGGTGGAGACGGATCCGTACGTGGCCAGGCGTGCGACATACCGCGGGTCAGGGTGGTCCATCACGGCTCCTCAATGCCGGAACCATCAGCATCAGCGATCTTCCGAGTGTGATCGACCCTATCCGTGGCGGCCGGTCGGCATCCTGAGCACCGATGCGTCACGGCCCGACTGGGCCGTCCATGCCTCCGCACACACACCCGCCCGGAGGGCCAAGCGGTGCGCGCCCGGCGGTCAGGTGGTCTTGGTCTGGCCGCCGTCGATGAGGAACTCGGCGCCGGTGATGTTGCCCGCCAGAGGGGAGGCGAGGAAGACCACCAGGTCGGCCACCTCCTGGGGTTCGGTGACCCGGCCGGTGGTGATGCCCATGCTCTTCGGGATCACCACGTCGATGGCCTCCTGGGCGGTGGTGCCCGCGGCGGCGGCTGTGGTGTCGGCGAAGCCGCCGGGGGCCGTCCAGAAGGGGGTACGCACCGGGCCGGGGGCGACCGAGTTGACGCGTACGCCGCGTGGGGCGAACTCCTCGGACAGGGACTTGGTGAGGTTGGTGAGCGCGGCCTTGGCGGCGGAGTAGTCGACCACCGTGGTGAAGGGGAGCCGGGCGTTGACGGAGCTGATGTTGACGATGGACCCGCCGCCGTCGGCCAGCAGATGAGGCAGGGCCGCCCGGCTGGCGCGCACGGCGCCGAAGAGGGAGAGGTTGAAGATCCGCTGCCATTCGGCGTCGTCGACGTCAAGGAAGCTGGAGCGCGCTTTTGCGGCCCCCAGGCCGTTGACCAGGATGTCCAGCCGGCCGTGGACATCCACGGCGCGTTGCACCAGCGTCGCCGGGCCGTCGGGGGTGGCCAGGTCGGCCAGGACGACGGTCACGTCGTACCGGTCGACCAGTGCCTCCAGTTCCGGGGTGGAAGTGCGGCTGCCGGCCACCACCTTGGCGCCCTCCCGGCCGAGGGTCTCGGCGACGGTCAGACCGATGCCCTTGCTGGCTCCGGTGACCACGGCAACCTTGTCCTCCAGGTGGAGGTCCATGGGGGCATCCCTTCTTGATCGATCGGTACAGACTGAGCGTAGGCAGAGGCAGGCCCGAGGGGCCTGCTGGAGCGCCGCCGAACGAGGCGACTCCTGGCTTGCCCAATCACGTACATGCCCGATCCCTTCCCCGCCGCGTACGTGCTGGGGCGGGTGGGCACCTAGGGCAGAGCCGCTGCACGTCAAGAGCCTCGCCGTCCTCGTACGCGCCGTCCGGGACGGGCTGATCACCATCAACTCGGTCCCTGTGACCGGGTCGCAGCGCCAGTAGGTCCAGGCGACGGAGTTCACGATCATGGGGACCAACAGCGCATCGGAGGATTGCTCCGCGACCTCTATCGCGCGCTCCAGGCTCGTCAGGGCGAGATCCGCCTTGCCCATGCGCACGGCTACGTGGCCGCCGAGTCGCAGGGCTTTCACCAAGGCCGCGAACCCCGCCGAGCGGTCGTCGACGCTCCCCGACACCGTGGCAGAGCGCGCTTCGGCGATCAGGTCGGGGAGGGTCTTCATCACTGTGCCGAACTCGGCCGCGTGGTCGCCTCCAACGAGTCCTGCGGCGGCTGGACGAAGACCTTCACCGACTCCCGTCTCTGCGCGGCCATCGTCGACCGCCGTCGACCGCCTGACCTTCAACGGCACGATCATCGAGACCGGCGCCGACTCCTACCGCCTGGCTACCACCCGTGCGCGAGCCGAACAGGTTCAAGCCGGCTGACGAGACACGGCCGCAGCGGCCGTCGCCTGCTGCCGATTGAGCTTCTCCGAGACGCGGTCGCGGAGAAGCTCGTACTCCTGTCGGAGCCTGCGCCATTCGGTCAGGGGCGGGCGGGGAATCGCGATGCCTCCGGTGACGATTTCCTCCGGCCCGAACTGCTCGCGGGTGAGGTCGATCTCCATGCCCATGCCCAGGCGGTTCCACCAGTGGTAGTCCACCCGTTCGCCGTTGACGTGGACCTCTCCCCGGATCAACTCACCTCCCAGCAGGTCATTGAGCACCATGGAGGTCACCCCGCACTGATCCCGGGCCGGGTTGTCCTTGGACCAGCGCGATCGGAACTCAGGCGTGCACGTCTCGGCGCTCCAACTGCTGCGAACGGCTCGTTCGATGTCGGTGAGAAGCAACGGTCTCATGCCGGTGATCCTGTCAGCAGGCACTGACAACGGCCGGGCGCTGAGCGACACGGCAACCGCACACCCTCAAGGCGGTCGCGGGACCGACTCTCACGCGTACTCAGCGGCTCCCGCGATTGCCTGACCAGAACGGAGGGGCGGCTGAGCGAACACCGGGAATCCAGTTCGTCGAGAGAAACCGTTGATCAGTCAACTGCCCTACTCTATGGTCGCGTTAATCGAACGACCGCCCCCGGTCGGGAGTGCACCACCAGGAGCCCAGCCGTCCCCGGGCGGCGCGGAACAAGGGAGATCCATCATGGTCAAGCACTACGTCAAGTACGCGTTCAGCACGCTCACCGCGGCGATGTTCGCCAGCATGGTCTGACGCTCGGCCCCGGCCTGGACCGGGAAAACAACCCGGTCCAGGCATCAGGAGACCCCTTGTTCGGCACCGCCCTCAGTCAGCTCCGCTACGGCATGGCGATCCTGCGCAACCGTCGCATCCGCCCGCAGGACCTGGAACGCATAGCCCGCGACCTGATCGCGACCCTGGCCGAGTTCGGCGAGCCCGGGGCGGACTCGGCTCTGCTCCCCGGTCAGGCAGGGTCCGTCGACCCCGCCGTACGACGGACCGTCACGGAGCGCAGCCTGCGGGCCACCGCACGGGCCGCCGCCCAGCACACGGCCCACTACCGGCGGACCTTCGACGTCCTGGAACTCGACCCGAGCACCCTCACCCCGGAGACCTGGGACCGAATACCGGTCACACCCAAAGAGGCCCTGCGCGGTCTGCCGGCCGCCTTCGTGTCCGCCGCCTCCACTCCCGCGCTGATGGCGCTGACCACAGGGACCAGCGGCACCCCCACCACCGTCTGGTACTCCAGGGCCGAGGTGGAGATCGCGGTTGCCATGAGTACGGTCTCGGCCGTGCTCGGCCTGGGCCTGCGGCCCCGCCACACCATGGCGTACGCGGGCTGCTCCCGGGCGACCCTGCCGCTGCTCAACGTGGAGGAGTCGGTGACCCGGATCGGTGCCTCGTTCGTCCAGATCGGCACCGTGGACCCGGCCGTGGCGCTGGACCGGCTGGCCACCCCGCTCGGTCTGCGGGGCAAGGCCCCGCAGATCACCCATCTGACGGTCTCCGCGTCCTACCTCTCCGCCCTCGTCGAAGAAGCGGAGAGAAGCGGCTGGCACGCATCGGACTTCGGCCTGGAATCCATCGGCGTCGGCGGTGAAGTGCTCTCCGACCCGCTGAGGGAGCGGGCCGCAGCCGCCCTGGGCGCCCGGATCTCCACGGCGTACATGATGACCGAGACCCTCCCCTCGGGCGGTACGCCGTGCACCGAGGGACATCTGCACCACACCACCGAGTTCGGGCACATGGAGATACTCGACCCCGTGACACACGAGCCGACGCCGCCGGGCGCCGTCGGCATCATCGTGCAGACGCCGTACGTCCCTTACCGGGACTGCACCCTGCTGCTGCGCTACGCGACCGGCGACCTGGTCGGGCGCCCCGAGGCCGAGCCCACGTGCGAGCTGGCCCATCTGCCCGCGACCTCGCCCATACTCGGCCGCTGGTCGGGTCCGCGGAGCATCGCGGTACCCACCCGGTCGGTGCTGAACCTGCTGGAGTCCGAGCCGGACATCCCGCTGCCGGCGCGCTACGCCCTGGTCGACCGGCCCGGGGGCCCTGTCCTCCATGTCCTGGTCCGCCGACTGCCCGCCGCCGCCCTGCTCGGGAGGCTGGAGGAGCGGGCCACAGCGGCGGGCCTCGCGCTGGACGGCATCGTGCTCCACGATGATCCGGCCACGCTGCCGCCGACCGGCCCGGTCCGCGCCGATCTGCGCGAGCACACCTTCGAGTCGGCCCGCCCCGCCGCCGTACGCGTGACGAGCCCGGCATGAGTACCGCCCTCGCCCTCGTGGGCCTCAACTGCGCCGTCGCCGCGATCACGGTGGCAGGTGCCGTCTACTTCGCGCGGGTCCGGATGCCCCGCCCCCCGGTCGGCAAGTACGAACTGCCCGACGTCGCCGTGATGACCGCCGTCGTGGTGGCGGCTCCCCTGGCGTATCTGGCAATGCCCCGGACCGCGGTGGCCGTCGTCTTCGGCCTGGTCCTCTGCGCGGCGCTCCAGTTCACCCTCGCGCCGCTGATCGGCGGGGGGCGGGCCTGGCTGGCCGCGACGGTCTCCGTGGCCACCACCGCCGGATGCGCGTTCGCGGACCTGCCGGTCGCCGTGACGGCTCTGACCGACGTACTGCTCGCCATCGCCGTGGTGGGAGTGGCCAACATGTGGGCGCAGAGCGGGATGCGCTCCGTCCACGCGGCGTGGTTCGCGGGCATGCTCTGCTGCTACGACCTGGTGGCAACCGGACTCACCTCCGTCATGGACCGGTTCGCCGCCCAGGTCATGGGACTGCCGTTCGCCCCACTGCTGGCAGTCACCCAGGGCAGACCACCGGTGGCGCTCGGACTGGGCGACCTGCTGCTCCTCGTGCTCTTCCCGCTGGTGGCGGTCAAGGCCTTCGGGCGGGCCGCGGGTCTTCTCGCGGCCGGGGTCGGACTGGCGGTGTCCGCGAGCGTCAGCCTGCTGTTCGGCCTGGGACTGCTGACGGGGGCGTTCCCGCTCCTGACGGCACTGGGACCGCTGATCGTGGTGCAGCACGTGTTGTGGTCACGGGCCAGGTCGGGCGAGCGGACCACCGCCGAGTGGCGCGCGGGAACACCGCGCACGGCGGCGGCCGATACCCCCACGGACCCCGACCCGGCGCTGCTCCAGGCGCTCGAACCGACCGGCGTGGATGCGCTGCGGGCGGAGCTGTCCCCGGGCGACTGGCTCGCGGTTGTCGACGGCCGGGCGGTGGGCAGCGGGAAGTCGCCTGGTCAGGCACGCAGGGACGCCCGGCTCCGCGGCTGTGAATCGGTGCCTGTGGTACGGCAGAACTGATCCGGGCTCGCGGGCCGGGGCGACGACGGGCAAGACCGGAGGGGCGGCGGCGGGGGCTAGGTGGCTTCGCGGCGGTCGTTGCCGTTCTTGGAGCCGGTAGCGGCTCACGCCAACTCCGCGGCCCGGGCGCCGACATCGGAAGCGCCGACGTCTTCACCGCGAGCGAGCTGCTCGAAGCGTGCCGGCAGGGCTCCGGGCCCCAGCTCCCGGCGGGCAGCTCCAGGCCCTCCCGGCGGGCAGCGCCAGGCCCTGCGCGTGCCTGACTGTCGTGCTGTACTGGCCAGATGAAGCGCAAGCACACGCGGGCGTTCGCCACCCGCGCTGAGCGGCCCGGCAAGGCGGCTTCCGATGCTGTCCCCGCCGATCGGGCCGAAGAGGTGCGCGCCAGGGTGCGGCTCATGATCGAGATCACCGCGCGGGCCGGATCGTACCGGAAAGGCCTGGTCAAAGCCGCCGAACGCCTCAGTCCTGAGGAAGCGGTGATCCTTGACGATCTGGAGCGGCACGGACTGCAGGTACCACAGTTGCGAGACGTGCTGCGCGGCGGCCATGTGCTGGTGGACGATCCGCGGCTGTACGAGAAGTGGCGGTTCACCAAGGGCAGCCATCCGCGGCTGTCCAGCCACCACCGCGACATCGACAAGAAGCTCTACCCCGACATCGGGATGCGCGGACAGGTCGTACGGGAGAAACTGCACGGCCGCACGACACAGGGCACCTGGGTGCAGCTGGAGAAGACCCCGGCCGCGTTCGGTGGGCCCAAACTGCCCCGTCCGAGCGACCTTCGGCACCTGGTGGACTACCTGGTGTACAAATTCACCGACAGTAACGTCGGGCCCTGGGGTCTGTCGCGGATGACCGAGCGGCGCCCGCTGTATCTCTCGCCGGTTCTGGCGGTGCCCACGTCCCTGACGCCGCCGATCGCGCGGTCTCTGACCCAGGCGCTGCGCCGGATCGAGGCGAACGACGACGTCACGGCCGTGTCCCAGGAACTCGCGGCCCGGTTCCCGCCACCGGACCGGCCGGATCTGGCCGGCGAGCTGGGCCAGGCGCTGTCCGGCAGGGCCGGCCGGGGCCTGTTCGGCAACTCCGACGTATGGGTGACGCAGACCCCGTCCCGTATCGCCGCCGCCGTTCTCCGTGAGAATCGCGCGGCGCCTGCCGTGGGCGGTTGGCCGGCAGGAGGTTCGTCATGAGCGACGATCAACGCGGCACTCCTTCGGCGTCACCGCCGGGGCCGGGCGAGGCGTCCGTTCCCCCAGGGCTGATCTCGGCCGTGGTGGATCTGGTGAACACCGGGCCGGTGCTGCTCGGTGCGTACACCATCGCCGAACTCACCGCTGTGGACGCGATCGTGGACTTCCTGGAGGCCCGGCCGTCGGACGACGAACTCGCCGAGGCCGTCCGCTCGTTGGCCGCACGCCAACTGCTCTTGGCGGGCTCCTCGGGCGAGGAGGTCCAAGTACGGGGAGACCTGGGCATCGCTGTGGCGTTGCAGCAGCGGGCCAGGAAGGTGCTCGACGCCCGTACGACCGGAACGGATCCGGGCGAGCCGTGGCGGATCCTGCTGCTCCCCCAGCCCGAGCGGATCTGCCTGATGGTCCGCATCGACGCGCTCGGCGTCCACCAGGTCGGCCTGTACAAGCTCGACGAGGCACTCCGTACGCTCACCGACTGGCTGCCCCGGGGACCGTCGGCGGATACCGATCCGTCGATGGACGCCGATGCCGTGCTCACCGGGTCGGAGCGTTCCGCGCTGGTCACCGTCACCCAGTACACCGCGCAGGGATCGGCCGAGACGGCAGGCACCAGCACCGACCTGATCCTGGCCCGTAACGAGGGGCGGCTGCACGTCCTTTCCCGGGATCCGCAGCACCGGGACAGGCTGGTGCCGGCCCCGGCGGGTGGCAGGGACGGTGTCCGCGACAGGCTGGTGGACCTCCTGGCCGCGTAAGGACTGCCCGCGCACGGCCAGGTGGGGTTCTCCGTCACGCCGGGCAGCTCCTGCCGGGATCCGTCAGGTAGCGGCTGCCGGGTGTGGGTCGCCGAGGTACGGGAACCGGTCCAGGGTGTCGGTGTGCGGCGTCAGACCGGTGGGCGGCGCCTCGTTCTTGGTGAGGAACGCGATGCGGACCTCGATGACGTCTTCCGTGAACGTACGGCCGTTAGGGTACGCGGCGGGCTTGGACGGGTCGAAGTGCAACACGTCCGGCAGGATCCCGTGCCCATCGAGCGCGGCCATCGCCTCCTCACGCGTGTAGTCGCCGGTGTGGCCCAGCAGGTGGACGAACTGGTCTGTCCACCGGGCCCGGTCGTTGACGGGCTCGCTGGCGTTGTACTCCTCCTTCGTGTCGTCGGTGTTGAAGAAGCTGCTCACCGACGGGTGCCCGGCCCGGTCCGCGTGAACGAGTTCACCGTCGCGCAGGACGCTGCACCGGCCCCAGATGTGCAGCTCGGGCTGAGGCGCCAGCATTGCGGTCGGCAGCTCAATCGCCATGGAGAAGACGTTGGCCGTGCTGTTGGAGTCGACGCCGGTCCACGGGGACTGCCCGCTCAGATGCGGTGCGGTGAAGTTCCGGCTGCCGCTGGTGTCGAACAGATTTTTAACACCGTCATAGTCGAAGAAGAAGGCGTCGCTGCGGCTGCCGGCGGCCACCTTGTAGTCGCCGCTCACGACCACGTTGGCCTGGGTGTCGAAGGAGACGGCGGCGTCCGACACGATCTTGGTGCCAACCGCCTCGGGCTTGCGGGACTCCGTACCGGTTGCCATGAAGACGCTGTAGGTCTGCGAGCCGTCGACTGCCGGCGGGCTGAAGACCCAGCTGAAGGCAAGGTCGGTCAGGTAGTCGCCGTCGTTGTCGATGTTCAGGCGGTATACGGCGTCGGGGTGCAGGGCATCTGCGTTGGGATTGGCGTTGAGGATGAGAACGGTCCTGCTCGGATCGCCAGCTGCCGCGAAGGCGTACAGGTCACACAGATCGAGGCGCTGGTCGCCGAGCGGCGGCCCGAGACTCAGGCCGGTGAAGTGATTGGACATGTCAGGCTTTCCTCTGCTCACTCGCTGGAAGACCGCCAGAGCGCGCGAACGGCCGCTCCGCCGCTCGTGAGGTGCACCCTCACCCGGGCTGTGCAGCCACGCTAGCCCGCCACAGCGGTCCGACCGTCGAGGGCGAAAGCGCCGCTGTCAAATGGCCCTCGAATGGGTCACCGCAGGGGCAACGACTGACGCCTGCGATGTGGAGTCCGGCTGGGTAGATGGTTACGCGGCCGGCCACGCCACCGCCCTCGGCGACTGTTCGCCGACGCGTCGTACCCGCCCTCGGATATTTCCCCGTCCGGATGATCACCAACGGCGCCGTCGACCGCACCGTCCACGGCTGGATCGCCGACGAACAGAGCCACGCCCGCCTCTTCACCGGCCCGCGCAGCGGACGCATCTCCACCGGCGTTCTCCGCGACGCCGTCCAAGAAATACGGAAAGGCGGTACCGGATTTCTCCGATACCGCTTGCGACCTACGTAAACGCTGGTCGGGACGACAGGATTTGAACCGGCTCGTCCACCCGTTCGGCAGCAGGACGCGCCTGCGGGCCGGGGCACCCCTAAGGGCTGTCCCGTAATCCGTGGCGGGCGCACGACGACAGCTACGGCACCTCGCTGCGTTGTCGGAACGCCCGAATACATCCAGTATGCGGACGTCCCTCCGCCTTGCGATGCACCGTATCTGACGCCGTGCGCTGATCCACCACGGATTACGGGACAGCCCTTAGCATGCTGACTGTGCGACCCAATCTCCCGAAGATCGAGGGCGGCCGGGTACAGGGCCTCCTGCAGCTCATCGAGGACGGCATCCACCTCGTCGTCGCTGCGTTCCTCGTACTGCTCGCGGGGCTCCTGACCGTCGGGGTCGTCCACGACGTCATCAGGTCGATCCAGGGTCCGTACCGCGAGGAGACGGTCGTTCTCTCCGCCCTGGACAACGGCCTTGTGCTGTTCATCGTGGCCGAGCTCCTCCACACCGTCCGCCTCACCATCAGGAACCAGACCCTCGACGCGGAGCCGTTCCTCGTCGTCGGCCTGATTGCCGGCATCCGCAAGGTGCTCATCGTGACGGCCGAGGCGGAGAGGTCCTTCCGGTGGAACGTCGAGGGGATCGAACTGCTCATCCTGGCGGGGCTGATCCTCGTGATGGCGACAGCAGCGTACGTGTGGCGGCGCTCGACGCGGCCGGGAGACTACTTCCCGCTCCAGGAGGCGCGGCGCTCCCCGTCGCCGGCGCCGTCACCCACCCGGGGCGCGGGTCCTGATCCGTCACCTTCCGCCGCCACGGCCGTCCGCACCCGCTGCTCCTCGCGAGCGGAGCCGACGTCCCGTTCCAGGGGTGTGCGGCTCACGGCTGTCGCGAGGTCCTGCAAGGCCCGCTTCTGCAGTTCCGCCCCGCGCCGCACCACCGGGCTCCGGTCCCCGGCCGCGGCGCCCTCCCACGCGTGGAGCGCCTCCTCCACGCGCCCCCAGTCCGGATTTCTGTGCTCGCGCACGTCGACTGCCGCCTGCTCGGTGTCCGCCTCCAGGGCCTCGGCGAACCGCTCCGCCTCGGGGACGAAACGGCTGTCGGCCCGCGGGACGTGGCTCTCCATGAGCATCGCCGCCCGGCCGAACCCCTTGAGCGCTTCCTGCGCCTCCTCCGCCTCGCGCGACGTCAGGCCCCGGGGGCGGACCGGTTCCTGCCTTGCCCGGTCGTATGCCTCCTGCCAGGCGGCACGTGCCTCCCTGCTCGCCAGCAGTGCCTTGCGCATGTCGGCGCGATGCTCCCGGGTCGGTTCGGCATGGCTGCGGAGCACCGCGGCCGCATAGCGGCCGTTGGCGGCGAGCCAGTCCGCAAGCCGGCCCGGCAGCCGGGGCGTCTCCCATGCGGGGAACACCACGTACGCCAGCATGGCCAGGGCCCCGCCGAGCAGGGTGAGCACCACCCGCTCCGGGACCGTCTGCTCCCATGCCTGGCCGCCCATGCCGAGCAGGAAGACGACGTACGCGGCAGTGAAGCACTGGGAGTAGGCGTAGCCGGTACGGACCAGCGTGTACGACAGACCTGCCGAGACCACCGCCAGCGCGCCGGACACCTGGGCGTCCGGGCCCAGAGCCCGCACCATCCCGGTGGCAAGCGCGACCCCCGTCAGGGTTCCGGCGAGACGGGCCACCGCACGCGCGTACGTCCGGTGGAAGTCCGGCCGCATCACCATCACGGAGGCGATGGGCGCCCAGTAGCCGTGGCCCAGGGGTAGCCGGGCGGCGATCAGATAGCCGAGCGTGGCCACCGCCGCCAGGCGGACGGCGTGCCGGAACACGGGCGAGTCCCGGCGGAGCTCACGGCGGACCGCCCGGACGACGACCGGGACCAGCCGGAACAGTGTCGGGCGCACCAGGAACTGGGCGCCCGCCGGGCCGGGCGGCGTGGGCGTCTTCCCGCGCGCGCCGCCGCTCCCAGCGATCTCCAACGCCTCGCCGAGCAGTTCCACGAGCCGCTCGGCGGCCTGCCGCGCGGGCCCCTCCAGCACCTCGTGCTCCTCGTCGACGCGCAGGACGTCCGCGCTCTTGGGCGGCACCTCGGCGGGAGTGCCGCGGCGGATCGAACGGGCGGAGGCGTCCAAGACATCGGCGGCCGCGTCGAGCAACTCCCGCGCGCGGTCCCGCCCGGGGCCCTCCGCCGGGGCGCCGACGTACGGGTCGGCGAGCGCGGCGACGACCGGCCGAATGCGCTCGGCGAGCCCCCGGGGGCCGTGGAGGACGGGGGGACGGGTGCGGGCCTGTGACGGCGTCACGGAGGCCGCGTCCCGGGCCGTCATCAACGGCTCCGGGTCGAACGGGGCAGTCGGGTCGTGCCGCAGCCGGCGGGCGTAGTCCGCCACGGCGGCCAGGGCGTCGGCGAGCGCGTCACGATGCGCCCCCCAACGACGGATCGGGAACAGCAAGATCAGCACGGCCTGCGCCACGCCCCCGAGTGCGATGACCCCGGCGTGCTCCAGGGCTTGCCCGACGCTCGTGGGAAGGGTGATGGTCACCAGCATGCTGCCGACCGTCGTCGCTGCGACGATCCCAGCGGTCGATCCGACGGCCCACGCCATCCCCGCGACAAAGGCCCATACGGCCAGCAGTGGGAGGAACGTCACGAGTCGCCCCGCCGCCAGGTAGCCCACGAAGGTGCTGATCGCCAGACCCGCGCCCGCGCCGAGCGCGATCACCTTGCGTGGACGCCAGGTGCGCTGGAAGGTGGCCCCACCCGCGGCGTAGGAACCGAGGGCGGCGGACGCGGCGTACGCAGGAGAGACCAGCCACAGAGCCGGCCCGACGACCATCGCCACCCCAGCGGCCGTGCGCAGCGCGAGCAGGGGCTCCAGCCGTGTCTCCTCGATCGCGAGCCCGGATCGCACGACCTCCCCGAAAGCCCGCAGCCACGTCACGGTGTGAGACTAGCCGGAACGCCCTGCCGGGACGCGTCGGCCTGGCTGAGGTGCGGCAGCCGTCGGGCAAGGAAGCCTCCCACACGGCCCGGGAACATGCTGGCGGCCGCAGCCGCTGGGACGGGGTGCTGCCACTGCGGACACTGCTGAGCGTCCGCCGTCCGTCCTCCGGGCCGGAGCGCGGGCAATCGCCGTTGTTTCAGGTCCGACCGGAGCGCGGGCGATTGCCCCCAGCCCCGGCCGGAGGACGGGCAGATCGCCACCCGTCCCCCGGACCGGTCCGGGGGAAACAGGCGGGACGGCCGGGCCGACCCCCGCCATGGGGCACAACCTCGCGACCTGGGGCTGAGCCGCCGGGGCGAGTGCGCCACCGGGAGGCGAACCACCACGTTCGCCGAAGGGCGCCGGCAGGGGTCACGTGAAGGCCCCGACTGGTTCGGGGGATCCCCAGCCGGGGCCGATCGAGAGTGGGTGCGAAGGGCGGTCGCCTCGCGGCGGGGGCTCCATAAGGCTTCAGTCGAACGATTGTCCTCATGGGCAAAGGGTGCGGCCCGGGGACACAGTTCCCTTCACACCCATATACGGACCACCGGTGAAGCACTCTCGCATGTTCCCTGGGAGCGGCTCATACCGGGATTCTCCGGACGATCGTGTGAGCGGGGCCCGGTGACGGCGCCTGTCGCGCGGTTCCCAGCGCGATCAGGTAATCAGGAACGGTGAACAAGGACGCGACCGACCCCTTCGTGCATGTCCGGGGCGCCAGTGAGAACAACCTGCGGAACATCGATGTCGACGTTCCGCGGGACGCGATGGTCGCCTTCACCGGCGTCTCCGGTTCGGGCAAGTCCTCGCTCGCGTTCCGCACGCTCTACGCGGAGGCCCAGCGGCGCTACTTCGAGTCCGTAGCACCGTACGCCCGAAGGCTGTTGCAACAGGTCGGCGCACCGCACGTGCAGGAAATCACCGGACTGCCACCGGCCGTGGCCCTGCAGCAGCGACGCGGGTCGCCCAGCTCGCGCTCGACGGTCGGCACCATCACCACGCTGTCCAATCTGCTGCGCATGCTGTACTCCCGCGCCGGCACCTATCCGCCCCGGGCCGCACGGCTGGAGGCCGAGTCGTTCTCACCCAACACCGCGGCCGGTGCCTGCCCGGAGTGCCACGGACTGGGCGTCGTGCACGACGTCGCCGAGGACCTGCTCGTCCCGGACCCCTCGCTGAGCATCCGCGAGGGGGCAATCGCCGCCTGGCCGGGCGCCTGGCAGGGCGCCAACCTGCGCAGTGTCGTGAGCGGCCTGGGGATCGACATCGACCGACCGTGGCGCAGGCTCAGGAAGAAGGACCGGAACTGGCTGCTGTACACGGACGAGCAGCCCTCCGTGTACATCAAGCCGGAGGAGGACCGCGTCGACTACGGCTACCAGGGCAAGTTCTGGAGCGCCCGCAAGCACGTCATGCACGTCCTCGCCGACTCCAAGAGCGAGAAGATACGCGAACGGGCGCTCCGGTTCGTCAGGAGTGTGCCCTGCCCCGAGTGTCACGGCAGCGGACTGCGGCCCGAGGCGCTCGCCGTGACCTTCGCCGGACGTTCCATCGCCGAGATCAACGCGATGCCGCTCACCGAGGTCGTGGCGCTGCTGCGGCCTGTCGCGGGGCGGTCCGAGGCCGACGCCACCACGTCGACCGCCCGATCCGGGGAGACGACCGAGGTCGCGGTCCGGATCTGCTGCGATCTGGTCGCGCGGGTCGACGTACTGCTCGACCTGGGCCTCGGATATCTCAGCCTCGGGCGCCGCTCGACGACCCTGTCGCCCGGCGAGGCGCAGCGCCTGCGGATCGCCACCCAGCTGCGCTCGGGGCTGTTCGGCGTCGTCTACGTCCTCGACGAACCCTCCGCAGGCCTGCACCCGGCTGACGCGGAACCGCTGCTGGACGTGCTGGACCGCCTCAAGGCGGCGGGCAACTCGCTGTTCGTCGTGGAGCACGACATGGACGTCGTACGGCGGGCGGACTGGGTGGTCGACATCGGCCCCGGCGCGGGCGAGGGCGGCGGACGCGTGCTGTACAGCGGCCCGGTCGCCGGCCTTGAGCGGGTCGGGGAGTCGGCCACGAGCCAGTACCTGTTCGGGCGCGCCCAGCCGCTCGATCACCGCCCGCGCACACCGCACGGCTGGCTGCACCTGAGCGGCGTCTCCCGCCACAATCTGCACGACGTGTCCGTCGACGTACCGCTCTGCGTACTGACGGCGGTGACGGGCGTGTCCGGTTCCGGAAAGTCGACGCTGGTGACGCAGGTGCTCGCCGAGGTCGTCCGCGACCACCTCGGACTCGTACCCGAGGAGCCCGACGAGGCGCAGCTGGAGGTCGACGTCCAGGACGCGTCGGGGGTCGAGTCGTTCGACCGGCTGGTCCGGGTCGACCAACGGCCCATCGGCCGAACTCCCCGGTCCAACCTGGCCACGTACACGGGGATGTTCGACGCGGTGCGCAAGCTGTACGCGGCGACGGACGAGGCCAGGGCGCGCGGCTACTCGGCCGGGCGGTTCTCCTTCAACGTGCCCGAAGGGCGGTGCGAGACCTGCCAGGGCGAAGGATTCGTCGCGGTGGAACTGCTGTTCCTGCCCGGCACCTACGCGCCGTGCCCGACCTGCGAGGGCGCCCGGTACAACGCCGAAACGCTGGAAGTCACCTACCGCGGCAAGAACATCGCGGAAGTGCTGGCGCTGTCCGTCGACGCCGCCGCCAAGTTCCTGTCCGCCGTCCCGGCCGCCTCCCGCAGACTGGAGACGTTGCGCGAGGTGGGACTGGGGTACCTGCGGCTGGGCCAGCCCGCGACGGAACTCAGCGGTGGTGAGGCGCAACGCATCAAACTGGCCACCGAACTGCAGCGAGCCCGCCGCGGGCACGCGCTCTACCTGCTCGACGAGCCGACGGCGGGGCTGCACCCCTCGGACATCGCGCTGCTGCTGCGACAGCTGCACCGGCTCGTCGGCGCCGGCAACACGGTCGTCCTCGTCGAGCACGACCTGGACACGATCGCCACCGCCGACTGGGTCATCGACCTCGGGCCGGGCGGCGGGGACGCGGGCGGGCGGGTGGTCGCGGCGGGCCCGCCGGCCAAGGTGGCGAGGGCCCGCCGCAGCGCCACCGCGCCCTATCTCGCGGCCCGGCTCGCGCGCTGCCATCGGCGGAACAGGTCGTAGACCCGGCCCCACGGCCCGTACTCGACGGGCATGTCCCGCCACGGAACACCGGTACGGACCCGGAACCGTATGCCGTCGATCAACTGCCGCCGAGGCCGGACAGGCGGCCGCCCCTCCCTGGCGCCCTCGGCAACAGCGGCTCCAGCACCGCCCACTGCTCGTCCGTGAGATCTTCCCGCCCCATACCGTGATCATTCACAGCCCAAGATCCATTTTCGATTAGTTGCGCCCGGAACCTGCGGTGCACCGCGTTCAGTTGAAGGACGTGCCCGTGGGTGAAGGAGCGCAGGAACGTGCCCAGGGTGGGGGCCTGCACCCCGTGCAAGGCGACCCGTAGGTCCGCCAGTCCAGCAGTGTGCCGCAGCGTCCGCCGTTCGGCGCCGGCATGCTGCGACCCGGTGTACGGGGCCCGGCCACTGCGCCGCTACATCTCCCACGAGGTCGAGACACTGGTCGGACGCGCCCTGCTGCGCGGCGACGTCCAGGACGGCACGACGGTCCGCGTCGACGCCGAACACGGAGAGCTGGTGGTCACCTACGACCAGCCCGAGGACGTGAAGAGAGCGCGGGCGGCATGAGCACGATGCAGGCGACGACCGTCAGTTGTCCGAACTGCGGGCGCACCAACCGAGTGCCCGTGACCGCGGAGGGCCGCCCCAAGTGCGGCCACTGCAAGCATCCCCTACCGTGGATGGTGGACGCGGGCGACGGCGACTTCACCGAGGTCGCCGGGCGGGCCGACGTCCACGTCGTGGTCGACCTGTGGGCCACCTGGTGTGGCCCCTGCCGCATGGTCAGCCCCGCGCGGGAGAAGGTCGCCACCGATCCCGCCGGCCGAATCAAACTCGTCAAGGTCGACGTCGACAAGAACCCGCGGCTGTCGCAGCGTTTCGGGGTCCAGGCGGTACCGACACTGCTCGTCCTCGACCAGGGCGAGACGGTCGCCCGGCAGGCGGGGGCGGCGCCCGCCCCCGCTCTGCGCCAGTGGGTGGAACAGTCGATCACGGCCCGGGAAGGGTGATCCGGATGACCCTGCACGCAGACCCCCACCTCGCGCTTGTCCGGCCGGTCCAGCCGCTGACCCCAGAAGGGTGTCAGGAGTGTCTGCTGCTCGGCTCCCCGTGGGTCCACCTGAGGCTCTGCCTGACCTGCGGGCACGTCGGCTGCTGTGACTCCTCGCCGAACAAGCACGCGCGTAGGCACGCAGCTGCCGACGCCCATCCGATCGTGCAGTCGTTCCAGCCCGGCGAGGAATGGCGCTGGTGCTACGTTCACGAGGCGTTCGTCTGATGTCCGGCGACCAGTCGCTGCCGGGCGAAGAACCGGTGCCGGAGGAAGCGGACGAGGCCGTCTTCCGGGAGACCCCGGACATCTACGGCGCGTATCCGCGCCTTACGGAGGACCAGATAGCACGTCTGGCAGAGCACGGGCAACGCCGGAGCATGGCTCCGAACGACGTGCTGATCCAGGAGGGGGAGCGCTGCGAGACGTTCTTCATCGTCCTCAGCGGTACCGTCGCCGTCGTCGAGGACTACGGCACTCCCGAGGAGCGCGTGCTGCGCGTGCACGGCCCCGGTCGCTTCATCGGCGAACTCGGGCTGCTGCACGGACAGGTGGCCTTCTACACCGCTGTCGCCAGGGAGCCGGGCGAGGTCCTCGTCGTTTCCTTGGACCAATTGCGCCACCTGGTGTCCCAGGACTCCACCATCGGGGACGTCGTGCTGCGCGCCTGTCTGGGCCGTCGCGCGCTGCTCGTCGGACAGGGCGCCGGCTTCCGCATCATCGGCTCGCGCTACTCGCCCGACACCCGGCGGCTGCGCGAGTTCGCCATCCGCAACCGGCTGCCGCACCGCTGGATCGACCTGGAGACCGACGAGGAGGCCGAGGAGCTGCTGCGTCGCTTCGGCGTCGGCCCGGAGGAGACACCGCTCGTCATCTGGCGGGACACCACCCTGTTGCGCAACCCCAGCAACGCGGAACTGGCCCGGCTCATCGGCCTGCCGTCACTGCCCGCCGGAAACCGTTACGGCGACGTCCTCATCGTCGGCTCCGGACCCGCCGGCCTCGCTGCCGCGGTGTACGCCGCCTCCGAGGGCCTGAGCACCACCGTGGTGGAGGCGATGGCCACCGGCGGCCAGACCGCCACGTCGTCCCGCATCGAGAATCTGCTCGGCTTCCCCGCCGGCATCTCCGGCGCTGAACTCACCGAACGCGCCGTGCTCCAGGCCGACAAGTTCGGCGCCAGGATCAGCATTCCGGTGGAGGCGACCGGTCTCCATCCCAAGGACGAGGACCACTACGTGGTGGCGTTCGCCGACGGCAGCGAGATCGCCGCCCGCGCCGTCGTCCTGGCCACGGGTGCCCGCTACCGCCGGCTCCAGGTGCCCGGTATCGAACGCCTGGAGGGAACGAGCGTCCACTACTCGGCGACCGTCTACGAGGCCCAGCAGTGCCGCACCGACCCGGTGGCCGTCGTCGGCGGAGGCAACTCGGCGGGCCAGGCGGTGCTGTTTCTCGCCGGGTACGCGCCAAAGGTGCACCTGCTGGTCCGAGGACCCAGCCTTGAGGCCGGCATGTCCCGCTACCTGGTCGACCAGGTCGAGCGCCATCCGCAGGTGGAGGTCATGCTGCACACCGAGGTCACCGAGGTCATCGGCCAGGAGGTGCTGGAGGAGCTCGACGTGGTCGACAACCACACGGGCGAGCACCGCCCGCTCGCCGTACGGGGCCTGTTCGTCTTCACCGGCGCCGACCCCCACACCGAGTGGCTCGCCGGCATCATCGCCCTCGACTCCCACGGTTTCGTCCTCACCGGCCCGGAGGCCCAGGAAGCCTGCGCCTACCCCGAGGTGTGGCACGGGCGCGGGCGCTCGTGCATGACCCTGGAGACCAGCCTGCCCGGGGTCTTCGCGGTAGGGGACGTCCGTAGCGGCTCGGTAAAGCGAGTGGCCTCGGCGGCCGGTGAGGGCGCGATGGCCATCCACTTCGTGCACCGCCACCTGGGGCACTCGGCCGTACCCGGCACCACGGGCACGTCCGCTGCCGGGGGCGGCTCGGACGTCTCCCCACGCATACGTCACAAGGAGTCCGCATGGCTCGCATGACGAAGGGCGGGCGATGAGATCACGAGAAGGAAGAAGGGGGCGATGGCCGTGCCCGTCCGGCGCCACCGCGGTGGTGGTCTGCAGGAAAGGCCCGTCCGGGCACCCACCCCTCTCAGTCCCCTGGTCGAGTTCGACGAACTGCTCAACCAGATGAGCGGCCTGCTGGAGTCGACGGTGGGCGCGACACCCGCGGCCGCGTGGACGCCTCTCGCGGACGTGTCGGAATCCGAGGACGCGTTCCACATAGAGATCGGTCCTGGCCGAGGGCCCCCATCAGCCTCGCCGTCCAGCCCGCCCCCGGACGCCGCCGCTAGACCGCGTGGTCCCCAAGAAACACGGAGAGGCGGTACCGGATTTCTCCGATACCGCCTGCGACCTGCGTAAACGCTGGTCGGGACGACAGGATTTGAACCTGCGACCCCTTGACCCCCAGTCAAGTGCGCTACCAAGCTGCGCCACGTCCCGATGCCCGTCTGACCTGCGATTTCCCCTGGCCGAACGCGCATGAGAACAATACCGCACTCCGGCCGGTGGTCACGAACCGCTTTCCGGGCATGGCGGGCTTGACCTCAAGCGTGGTTGACGTTGCACGGTGGAAGGTATGACGAAGACAGCGACGACCGCCGCACCGGGTTATCCGGAGCTGAACCGGCTGCTGGCCCTGATGACCGGGGACGAGAAGCACGGGCCCGCCGCGACCTCCACCCTGGACGCGTTGTGGGTGCTGTACGACCGGGTGCTGCGGGTGTCGCCCGAGAGCGCCGACGCGGCCGGGCGTGACCGCTTCCTGCTGTCCAAGGGGCATGGGCCCATGGCGTACTACGCCGTACTGGCCGCCAAGGGGTTCCTCTCCGAGGAGCTGCTGCCTGGCTTCGGTTCGTACGACTCGCCCCTCGGCCATCACCCCGACCGGACGCTGCTGCCAGGGGTGGAGATCGGCAGCGGCTCGCTCGGGCACGGGCTGCCGCTCGCCGTGGGCAGTGTGCTCGGACTCCGGGCGCAGGGGCTCACCGGCCCCCGGGTGTGGGTGCTGATCGGCGACGCCGAACTCGACGAGGGCAGCAATCATGAGGCCATCGCCTTCGCGGGCCCGGCGGGGCTCGAACAGCTCCACACCCTGGTGATCGACAACGCGTCCGCCAGCTACGGCTGGCCCGGTGGCATCGCCTCCCGGTTCGAGGCGGCCGGCTGGTCGGCCGAGACCGTCGATGGGCGGGACCACGAGGCGATGTACGCGGCGTTCACCGCGCCGCACACGGGACGGCCCCGTGCGGTCGTGGCCCGCGTCGAGCCGAAGTCCTGACCGCACAGCATCACGAGGGGTATTCCCATGGACACCATGCGCGACCGCTTCATTTCCACCACCTCCGCGCTGCTGGACGAGGATCCACGGCTCGCGGTCGTCCTCGCCGAGATCAGCCGGGACGGCTTCGAGGCAGCGCAGCGCCGCCATCCCGACCGGGTGATCAATGTCGGCATCCGCGAGCAGCTGCTCATCGGCGTGGGCGGCGGCATCGCCCTCACCGGGCTGCGCCCGATCGTGCACACCTTCGCCAGTTTTCTGGTCGAGCGGCCGTTCGAGCAGGTGAAACTGGACTTCGGCCACCAGGGCGTGGGCGGGGTGCTGGTGAGCGCGGGAGCGTCGTACGACTGGCCGGCGGGCGGCTTCACCCATATGGCGCCCGGTGATGTCGCGCTGCTGGACACGCTCGACGGATGGAACGTACATGTGCCGGGCCACCCCGACGAGGCCGAGGCGCTGCTGCGGCACGCCGCCGCCGGGGACGGTCGGGACTACGTGCGGCTCTCGCTGCAGAGCAACGAGCGGCCGCGGCCGGTGACCGGCGCCGGGTTTCTCACCGTGCGCGAGGGAAGCACGGCGGCCGGCGGGGTGGTGATCGCCGTCGGTCCGATGCTGGACAACGTCCTGGCCGCGACGGAGGGGCTGGACACGACGGTGCTGTACGCGACGACCGTGCGGCCCTTCGACGGGGCGGCGCTGCGCCGGGCCGTCACGGGCCGGGACACGGCGGATGTCGTGATCGTCGAGCCGTATCTCGCCGGGACCTCCACGGCCGCAGCGAACGAGGCCCTGGCCGCGACGCCGCACCGGGTGCTGGGGATCGGTGTGGGCCGGCGCGAGCTGCGCCGGTACGGCGAGATGGACGAGCACCTCGTCGCGCAGAGCCTCGACCCGAGGTCGCTGCACGAGCGGATCTCCGGATTCCTGACGCGCTGACTCCCGGCAGGCATCGCGGGGCGACAGGGGGGAACCTGGACGGGACGCATGATCCGCCCGAACCGGCCCCCGCGCCGGACCGGGTTCGACGCCCGACCAGGAACCGCGCCGGGTTCCGCGCCGGGTTCCGCGCCGGGTTCCGCGCCGGACCAGGCCCCCGCGGGACCGCGTTCCCCGGCCGCCGGATCCGTCCGGCGACCGGAGCCGTACAGGAGAGAGCCGTACAGGAGAGAAGGAGAGCCAGCCATGACCGCGAGCGGTGATCTGCTCATCGACGCCTTCGGCCGTATCCGCGAGACCGTCCACGAGGTGGTCGACGGCCTCACCCCCGACGAGCTGGCCGTCCGGCTCGACGACGGGGCGAACTCGATCGCCTGGCTCGTCTGGCATCTCAGCCGGGTCCAGGACGACCACATCGCCGACGCGGCCGGGACCGACGAGGTGTGGCTCTCGGAGGACTGGTCGAAGCGGTTCGAGCTGCCGTTCTCGCGCGGTGCGACCGGCTACGGCCACTCCCCCAAGGATGTGGCCGCGCTCGGCGGGATCTCGGCGGAGCTTCTCGCGGAGTACCACGACGCCGTCCACGACCGGACGGTGGAGTACATCCGCACCTTGAAGGCCGGGGACTTCGGCCATGTTGTCGACGGGAGCTGGACCCCTGCCGTCACCCTGGGCGTACGGCTCGTCAGCGTCATCTCCGACGACCTCCAGCACGTCGGGCAGGCGGCCTTCATCCGGGGTGTGCTGGAGCGGCGCTAGCCGACGCGGTCCCGGCCGCTGAAGCAGCGGTGACCGGAGCGGCCCCCGTCGCCGGGCGCCGCAGGTACGAGAGCAGCTGCCTGGCTGCCGGGCCGGTGCGCTGGTCCTCGGGGAGAGCGGCCGAGACCTCCCAGAGATGGTCCTCCGCGCCGGCCAGCGGCACGGTGCACAAGGCTGCCGCCTGCTCCTTGCGTGCGATCGGCCGGGGCACCACCGCGATGCCCAGACCATGGCCGACCAGCTCGATCAGGCTGTGCACATCGTTGACCTCCAGGGCGACCCGCCGTTCGGTACGGGCGGCGCCGAAGGCCCGGTCGGTGAGGCCGCGGGCGCCCCAGTCCTCGTGGAAGTCCACGAACACCTCGCCGCCCAGCTCGGCCCAGTCGGCCTTCGCCGCTCCTGCCAGTGGGTGATCGGGGTGACAGAGCAGCACCATCGGCTCACTGGCCAGCGGTACCAGCCGGACGCCCTCGGGTACGGCCCCGGCCAGGGCGACGAAGGCCAGGTCGAGCCGCCCGGCCGCCACGTCCTCCACGAGCGAGGCCGATCCCGCCTGCCGCAGCCGCACCTCGACCTCGGGGTGCTCGGCCCTGAACCGCGCGAGCAGGCCGGGGACGTGCACTCCGGTGACACACTGCTCGGTGCCCACCGCCAGCGTGCCGCGCAGCAGCCCCTGCACCGCCGCGACCGCCTCCTTGGCGGCCCGTACGCTCGCCAGCGCGCGGGACGCCTCCACGAGCAGGGCGCGGCCGGCGCTGGTCAGCTCCACTCTGCGGGTGGAGCGTACGAAGAGCCGGGCGCCCAGCTCACGCTCCAGGGCGCGCACGGATGCCGAGAGCCCCGACTGCGAGACCATCAGCCGCTGGGCGGCCCGGGTGAAGTGACGTTCCTCTGCGACGGCGACGAAGTACTCGAGATGCCGGAGTTCCATGACGAACAGCGTAATTGAGAAGCCCAGTCGCTCAATGCGTTCGTTTTCTTCTATTGGACGCACCGCCGGGCAGCGGCGAAGCTGGGGAGCGCCCGCCGGAACCGGCCGGGCACCGCAGCAGGAAGGGCGCACCACACCATGAAGACTCGCCGCATCGGGACCGTCGACGTCAGCGCGATCGGTCTGGGCGGTATGCCGATGTCGATCGAGGGGCGGCCGGACGAGTCCCGTTCCATCGCCACCATCCACGCGGCGCTGGACGCCGGGGTGACGCTGATCGACACGGCGGACGCCTACCACATGAACGCCCACGACGCCGGTCACAACGAGTCCCTGATCGCCAAGGCGCTGGCGTCCCACGACCGCGGCCCGGAGGTGCTGGTGGCCACCAAGGGCGGCCATGTGCGTCCCGGCGACGGCTCCTGGACGCTGGACGGCTCCGCCGGGCACCTCAAGGCGGCCTGTGAGGCGTCGCTCGGCCGGCTCGGCGTCGAGGCGATCGGGCTCTACCAGTTCCACCGTCCGGACCCGGAGGTGCCGTACGAGGAGTCCATCGGCGCCCTCCGCGATCTGCTCGACGAGGGCAAGATCCTGCAGGCCGGTATCTCCAACGCGGACCCGGAGCAGATCCGGCTGGCCAACGAGATCCTCGGCGGCCGGCTGGCCTCCGTACAGAACCAGTTCTCGCCGGCCTTCCGGTCCAGCGAGCCCGAGTTGGATCTGTGCGCGGAGCTGGGGATCGCCTTCCTGCCGTGGAGCCCGTTCGGCGGCATCAAGCACGCCGGTGAACTGGGCACCTCCTACTCCCCGTTCGCCCGGATCGCCGAGGCCCACGGCGTGAGCGCGCAGCGCGTCTGCCTCGCCTGGATGCTGGCCAAGTCGCCCACGGTGCTGCCGATCCCCGGCTCCAGCCGCCCGGAGACCATCCTCGACTCGGTCGCCGCGGCCGACCTCGTACTCGACGCCGCCGAGGTGGCGGAGCTGGACGCGGCCTGACGGCCCCCAGTCTCGGCCTGACGGCCCACAGAGCCGCGCCCCGACGGCCCACCGACATGACCGACCCGTCCCGGCGATGCGCCGGGGCGGGTCGGTCATGTGTACAGCTACAGCGTCAACTCCCTTACAACAGAGGGCCCTTCCGACCCATTGACCCCCTGTAACAGCTGAACCTACGCTGTGCGACGTACTCCAGAAAGCGCTTTCTAACCCGCAGCCGGCTCAACCAGCACCGGGAGCGCCCATGAGAACGTCCACGAGAACCACATCACCCTTACTTGTGATCACCGCCCTGCTGGCGCTCGTACTCGGGCTGGGGATGGCTTCGCCGCCCCGCGCCGACGCGGCGCCGTTCCGCGTTCTGGTCTTTTCCAAGGTCACCAACTTCGAACACGACTCGATTCCGGCCGGTATCAAGGCCGTTGAACAGCTCGGCAGTGAGAACGGATTCGAGGTCGAGACCGCCGCCGACGCCACAGCCTTCACCGAGGAGAATCTCGCCCGCTTCCAGGCGATCGTCTTCAACAACACCAACTCCACCCCGGAGAGCGGCGATCTGCTCAATGCCGAACAGCGCTCCGCCCTCCAGGCGTTCATCCGCGGGGGCGGCGGCTGGGTCGGTCTGCACGCCGCCTCCGCCAGCGAACGCGACTGGGACTGGTACGAGGGGCTGGTCGGCGCGATCTTCGACAAGCACCCCGCCGTCCAGACGGGCCGCGTGAAGGTACTCGACCAGTCGCACCCCTCCACCCAGGGCCTTCCCGAGCTCTGGGAACGTACGGAGGAGTGGTACAACTGGCGCACCAACCCGACCGGCAAGGTGCACACACTCGCCCAGATCAAGGTGAACGACGGGATCGACGGCCTGGACGAGGGTGTCGACCATCCGTGGTCCTGGTGCCAGAACTACGACGGCGGACGCTCCTGGTTCACCGCCGGCGGACACGACTCCTCCGCCTTCCAGGAGGACGCCTTCCGCAAGCATCTGCTCGGTGGCATCCAGTGGGCGGCGGGCAACAAGCCCGGCGACTGCACCGCGACCAAGACGGGCGCGTTCCAGCGCACCGCGCTGGCCACCAACGATCTCGCCGACCCCTTCGAACTGGCCGTCGCTCCGGACCGCCGGGTGTTCTTCATCCAGCGCACCGGCAAGCTCAAGGTCATCGATCAGGAGACACTCCAGGTCTCGACCGCGCTGGACTTCGCGTACACCCCGGAGATGACGAGCCAGTCCGACGGACTCCTCGGCCTGACGCTCGACCCGGACTTCGCGGAGAACAACTGGCTCTATCTGCTGAACTCCGACAAGACCGAGAAACAGCTCAATCTGTCGCGCTTCACCGTCACCGGAAACACCGTCGACCCGGCGTCCGAGAAGCGGCTGCTGACCGTCCCGACACTGCGGGGCGAGGGCCGGGCCAATTCGCACATGGCCGGCTCGATCACCTTCGACAAGAACGGCGATCTGTACGTCGCGACCGGCGACAACACCGATCCGTTCGCCTCCGACGGCTTCAACCCGATCGACGAGCGCGAGGGACGCCGCGCCTGGGACGCCCAGACAACGGCGGGCAACACGAACGATCTGCGCGGCAAGATTCTGCGGATCACCCCGGAGGACGACGGTACGTACTCCATCCCGGAGGGCAATCTCTTCGCGCCCGGCACCGAGAAGACCCGCCCCGAGGTCTACGCGATGGGGATGCGCAATCCGTTCCGTATCACCACCGATCCGCTGAGCGGGGCACTGCTGGTGGGCGACTACGGCCCCGACGCACGGGAAGCGGTGCCTAATCGGGGGCCCGAGGGCACCGTCGAGTACAACCGGATCACCGAGGCGGGAAACTTCGGCTGGCCGTACTGCACCGGCGCCAACACCCCCTTCAACGACTACGACTTCGCCACCGGAACCCCGGGAGCGAAGTTCGACTGCGCCGAGCCGGTCAACGACTCGCCGAACAACACCGGTCTGCGGGAGCTGCCGGCGGCCAAGCCCGCGACGGTCTGGTACGCCTACTCCGCCTCGCCCGAATTCCCCGAGCTGGGCACCGGGGGCGGCGGCCCGATGAGCGGTCCGGTCTACGACTACGACCCCACGAACGCCTATCCGTCCAAGTTCCCCGAGTACTTCGAAGGGAAGTGGCTCACCTACGAGCTGACCAGGACGTACTTCAAGGCCTTCTCGTTCCAGCAGAAGGACCAGACCTTCACGGATCCGCGCTTCGATCCGGTGAAGGCGGGTGATCTCCACTCCATCAACGGTGTCTTCGGCGACATGAAGTGGAATCAGCCGTTCGACGCCGACTTCGGACCCGACGGCGCGTTGTACGTCATCGACTTCGGGCTCGGCAGCGGTACCGGCCGGGGCGGCACCAACGAGGGCTCGGGCATCTACCGCATCGACTACGTCGCGGACGGCCGGCTGCCCGACGCGAAGGTGACGGCGGACCGGGACAGCGGCGCCGTACCGCTGACCGTGAAGTTCTCCAGCGAGGGATCCGGGCTGCCCGACGACAAGCCGGTGACCTACGCCTGGGACTTCGACGGGGACGGGACCACCGACTCCACGCAGGCCAATCCGTCCCATGTCTACCAGGACAAGGGGCGGTTCACGGCCGGGCTGACGGTCACCGGTCCCGGCGGACTGACCGCGCTCTCCGTCCAGGAGATCACCGTCGGCAACACCAGACCGGTCGTGACCATCCAACAGCCGCCTGACGGCGGGATGTTCAGCTTCGGTGACACCATCCCGTTCACCGTGAAGGTGAAGGACAGCGAGGACGGGAAGACCGGGACCGGCGGCGCGATCGACTGCTCGCGGGTGGTCGTACAGTCCCAGCTCGGCCATGACAGCCATCTGCATCCGCTGGACAACTACACAGGCTGCGCGGGTGAGATCGTCACCGACGCCGGGGACAGCCACGGCCCCGGCCAGAACCTCTACTACGGCGTCACCGCGCAGTACGAGGACAAGGGCGCGGACGGCGTGCCCGCCCTGACGGGCTCGTCCTCGCTCACGCTCCGTACGACGTTCCGCGAGGCCGAGCACCGCACCACCACCGGCGGCGCGCACGATGGAGCGGTGGTCGCCGACCGCGCCGACGCCTCCGGCGGCAAGCGGCTGACCGAGATCGAGGACGGCGACTGGATCGCGTTCGACCCGGTGCATCTCCGGGGTATCACCTCGGTCACGGTCGGCGCCGCCTCGGGCGGGCTCGGCGGGACCGTCGAGTTCCGCAACGGCTCGCCGACCGGACCGCTGCTGGGCACGGCGACCGTCCCGAACACGGGTGGCTGGGGCAATGTCGTCTCGCCCACCGTCCCGCTCAAGAGTCCGGGCGGCTCGGTGAAGCTGTACGCGGTCTTCACCAACCCCGGCTGGTCGGCGGAGAAGCCGGATCTCTTCGCGGTCGACTGGCTGCACTTCAACGGGCCCGGAGTCGAGAAGAAGCCGGCGACGAAGGTCTCGGTCAAGGCCGCGCCCGCCCCGGGGAACGCTCCGCTGGCCGTACGGCTCAGCAGCACGGTGAAGCCGGCGTCCGGGCGCACCGTCGCCTCGTACCACTGGGACTTCGGTGACAACTCCGCGGCCGCCGACGCGCAGGGCCCGGAGGCGAACCACACATACGCCAGGCCGGGCCCGTACACGGCCCATCTGACCGTCACCGACGACAAGGGTGACACGACGACCGGCGCTGTCCGGATCAACGCAGGCTGAGGGGAGAGCGAAGATGAGCGGCACCCGACGATCGTTCCTGGGCAGAGCCGTGGGTCTGGCCGCGCTCGGGATGGGCGCGGCGACGACCTCGGCGTACGCGAGCCCAGGCCCGGCGACGACACCGGTGAACGCGAACCCGGGCCCGGCCACCGCGAGCGCCACCGGCCGCTGCCGGCGGCGCATCCCGCCGTCCGGGATCGGCATGCACCTCTACACCATGCGTACCCCTCTCGCGACGGACTTCAGGGGGACGCTGGAGCGCCTGGCGGAGATTGGTTACGCGACGGTCGGCGTCAGCGGCAGGCATGGCCACAGCGCCACGGACATCCGGCGGATGCTGGACGAGACCCGGCTCAGGGCGGTGCTCGAACATGTCGCCTACACCACGGTCGCCGGCAGCGGTCTGCCGCAGGCGATCGAGGACGTCGCGACGCTGGGCGGAAAGTGGGTCGTGGTGCCGAGCCTGCCGGTGGAGATGCACTCACCGGCCGGATACCGGGAAGCGGCGCGGCAGTTCAACACGGCGGGGCGCGTCGCCAGGCAGTCCGGGCTCAAGGTCCTCTTCCACAATCACGACGGTGACCACGAGGTGGTCGACGGCGAGAATCTGTACGGCATCCTGCTCAAGGAGACCGATCCGGAGCTGGTCGGCTTCGAACTGGACGTGTACTGGGCGGCGAAGGGCGGGGACGATCCGCGGCACCTCTTCGTACAGCACCCCGGCCGCTTCCCGGCGCTGCATGTGAAGGACATGGCGCCGAACGGGGACTTCGAGGATGTCGGCTCGGGTGTCCTGGACTTCCCGGCGATGTTCGACACGGCGCGCAGCGGAGGCGTACGGCAGTGGCTGGTGGAGCATGACGCGCCGGCCGATCCGTTCGCGACGGCGCTGAACAGCTACCGGTATCTGTCGGGGCTGCGCTACTGAGGTGACGGTTCCCGGCCGCCGCTCCGGGGCGGCGGCCGGGAACCGCCGGCCCGGAACTCCCTTACGGTCAGGGCATGTTCTTGTAGAAGAAGGTGGTCGGGCGGAGCGTCCCTCCGGGGTCCGCCGCGTGGCCGGGGACCACGCCGACCGCTGTCCAGCCCGCCGAGCGGTACAGCGCCTCGGCGGGACTCCCGGTCTCGGTGTCGAGCAGCAGCAGGGTCACCCCCGCCGCGGCCGCCGCCTCTTCCCCGGCGCTGAGCAGCGTCCGGCCGAGGCCCTGGCCGCGGGCGTCGCGGTGGACCATCAGCTTGACGATCTCGGCGCGATGGCGGGCGTTGGGCTTGTCCACGAACGCCACGCCGACCGTGCCGGTGATGCGGTCGCCGTCCTGGAAGACCCGTACGGACAGCCGTCCCTCCCGTACGGCAGGGGCCTGCGCCCGCCACCAGGCCGCTGCGGACGCCCGGTCGAGCGAGCTCAGAAACCCGATCGAGGCGCCGCCGGCCACGGTATCGAGCAGGAGATCGGCAAGGTCTTCCGCGGCGCAGAGCAGTTCGCCGGCGGACAGCGGCACCACGGCGCGGCTCATGACTGGACCACCACGACCGCGTACCTGACCGGCTCAGGACCCGGGCAGCGGAACCGGGTGGGGCCCCACAGGCGCATCCGCAGACAGTCCCCCGCGTACAGGGTGTGCTGCTCACGCCCCACCGTGAACTCGACCGACCCTTCGAGCACCCAGATGTGCTGCTCCATGCCCGGTACGGGAGGCCGCTCGTACGACACGTCCGCGCCCGCCCGCAACGTGCCTTCGACCACTTCCGCGCGCAGGCCCGGCTGCGGCGGCGAGACGGAGCGGCGCACGAAACCGGAGGCGGTGTCCTTCCATACGGTCTGGGCGGCCGCCCTGACCAGCTGGGCGGGCTCCGCCTCCACCTCGCTGAGCAGCTGCGACATGGTCCGCCCGTACTCCGCGCACAACCGGCCGAGCAGCGACGCGGTGGGGCTGATCTCCCCGCGCTCCGCCCGCGACAGCGTCGAGCGGCTCACGCCACTGCGCCGGGCCAGCTCCTCCAGCGACCAGCCGCGCTCGCCCCGCAGTTCGGCGAGGCGCGCGGCGAGCAGCACGTCGACGGGGTCGAGGGCGCCCTCGGGATCCTCTCTCATATCTGAGATCTTATCCCACATTCGGGACATGCTTTTCGGCCGCCGGACTTCTGGTCGGCGGCCGGCGCGGACCTCGGGTCGGCGGCCGGCCGGGCGTCAGTCCTGTGCGGAGGCCGCGCCCAGCAGACCTCTGATACGGGCGGCGGCCTCACGGAATTCAGGCCGCCCGAGCGTCTCCGTATAGTCGCGCTCGGCGGGCAGCCCCACCTCGATGATCTCGCTGATCGTGCCGGGCCGCGGGCTCATCACCACCACCCGGTCGGCCAGATAGACCGCCTCCGAGATCGAGTGGGTCACCAGCACCACGGTGGTGCCGGTCTCGCGCCAGATCCGGTTCAGCTCCCTGTTCATCTGTTCGCGGGTGAGGGCGTCGAGCGCGCCGAACGGCTCGTCCATCAGCAGGACGGGCGGCTTGTGCAGCAGCGCCCGGCAGAGCGCGACCCGCTGCTGCATACCGCCGGACAGCTCATGCGGATAGGCGTCCTCGAAGCCGGTGAGACCGGTCATCGCGATCAGTTCGTCCGCGCGCTCACGCGCCTGCCCGGCCGGCATGCGGCGCATCTCCGCCTGCAGCAGGATGTTGCGCCGGGCGGTACGCCACTCCAGCAGCGCCGCCCGCTGGAAGACGTATCCGATGTCGTGACGCGGCCCGTCGACCCGTTCGCCGTGCAGCCGTACGGCCCCCGAGGACGCCTTGAGGAGCCCCGCGACCAGCTTGAGGAGGGTCGACTTGCCGCAGCCCGAGGGGCCGACGACGGCCACGAACTCCCCCATCGCCACATCGAGCGAGACCTGCTGGAGAGCGGTGACATCACGGTTCTTCGTACGGAACCGGACGGCCACGTCCTCAAGACCGACCGCCGCCGAGCCCTGCGCCGGTGTGCCCTTCGCCGCCGCGCCCTGCGCCGGTGCGCTGTCCTTGGTCACGGCGGGCTCCCGGAGCGTCGTATCCCTGGCCATCGTCATCCCTTCAGCGCCGTGCCGCTGTCCCAGTACTCCGAGACCGCCTTGGGGCTCTTCACGAGCCCGGCCTCGGCAAAGACATCGATGGTCCGCTGCCAGTCGTCCTCGGTGTTGACGCCGGGGGCCTCGCCCCGTGTCGCGTCGGTGTGCAGCAGCGTGATCGTCGTCCTGAACTGCTCCGACAGGACGCTCTCGGGCGGCAGTTGCTCCGACGCGCCTTCCATCGCGGCGACCGCCGGCTCCGGCGCCTTCTCGGCAGCCGCCCAGGACTCGCTGACGGCCCGCACCATGCGCCCGGCCAGCTCGCTCCTGCCGGACAGGATCTTCTGACCCGCGATCAGACCGTTGGAGTAGAAGTTGAGTCCGTGCTCCGAGAAGCGCAGATACGACACCTTCTTCTTGGCCTTGTCCTGCATGGTCGGGCCCTGGTCGCTGGCGTAGCCGAGCAGCGCGTCCGTCTTCCCGGAGATCACCGCGGCGATCTTGCCCGCCGGATCGGTGTTCTGGATCTTGACGTCCGACTCCTTCAGTCCGTTCTTCTGGAGGAAGATCGGGAAGGTCTTGGTGAGCGCGTCACCGGCCGTGCCCGCGATGGTCCTGCCCTTGAGATCGGCGGGTGTGTTGACGTTCGCGCTCTCGAAGAACTGCACGGACGAGGGCGTGGTCTGCAGGAAGACGCCGAGGCTCTTCACCGTGACGCCCTGGTCCACCCCGCTGAGGACGGCGGGCGTGTCGGCCCAGCCGAAGTCGGTCTGTCCCGCGGCGGTCGCCTGCACGGTCTTCTGCGAGCCCTGGCCCGCCCGGATCGTGAGGTCGATGCCGTGCTTCTCGAAGATCTTCTGCTGCTTGCCGTAGTAGAACGGCGCGTGTTCGCCGTACGGATACCAGTTGAGCGTCAGCGTCACCTTGTCGAGCTTCTTGCCGGAGTCGCTGGTGGTGGTCTCCGAGCCGCCCTCACCACAGGCCGTGGCAAGCAGGAGCAGGGGTACGAGGCCGATCAGGAATCTGCGCGCGGACATGGCTGGCCCTTCCCGGACGGGGTCGAGTCGGTCAGTACGAGGTGGTGACGTGGGTGTCCCGGCGGCTGGCGTGCCAGGGCAGCAGCAGCTTCTCGGCGATCTCGACCAGGACGAAGAGGACGACGCCGATCAGTGACATGACGAGCAGTCCCGCGAAGAGCATCGGGGTGTCGAGGTTGCCGTTCGCCTGGAGGATCACATAGCCCAGCCCCTCGTTGGCGCCGACGAATTCGCCGACGACCGCGCCGGTGACCGCGAGCGTCACGGCGACCTTGAGACCGGAGAAGAGATGCGGCAGCGAGGCGGGGAAGCGGATCTTGGCGAAGGTCTGCCAGGGCTTCGCGCCCATGGTCGCGGAGAGCTGGAGCATCTCGGGGTCGACCGCCTTCAGCCCGGTGACCATCGAGATCACCACAGGGAAGAAGGCGATGAGCACGGCGATCAGGATCTTCGGTGTGATGCCGAAGCCGAGCCAGACCACGAACAGCGGCGCAATGGCGATCTTCGGGACGACCTGGGCGAACAGCAGAATGGGATAGAGCGTCTTCTCGACGGTCGAGGAGTACACCATCACCACCGCCGCGAGCACCCCCACCGCGACGGCGATCACAAAGCCGAGCAGCGTCTCATAGGTCGTCACCCAGGTGTGCTGCCAGAGGTAACTGGCCTTGCCCGTCAGCACATCGAGCGTCGCGCCGGGCGAGGGGACGAGATACGGCTCCACCAGCTCGGCCGCGGCGATGATCCACCAGAGGGCGAAACAGGCGACCAGCAGGGCGACCGGGCGCCAGCCCGCCTCGACCGCGCGGGTGAGCCTCTCCCCCGCTCCTGGCCTGTTCCGTTCGGCGACTCCCGCCACTTCCCCGGCCGGTGCCGGCATGACGCTCTGGCTCACAGTGAACTCCTCGGCGGTCCGGGCAGTTATAAGAGCAGTGCTCCCCTACAAGCGCTTTCAGAAAGCGCTTTCTGGTAGGGTGATCGCCACGCTAATGACTGCCCGTCCGTACGGTCAATAGGTCGTCCCGAAGTTTCGGGTCCGCCACGGACCCTGCCGCCGCCGCGACCCCGGGGGTCGAGTTGAGTGAACGGGAAACACAGGCCCATGTGACGCTGGACGCCGTCGCCCGCCGCGCGGGCGTCTCCCTGGCGACCGCGTCCAGAGCGCTGAACGGCACCGCACGCGTCCGCGAGGAGCTGCGTCAACGGGTGCGCGCGGCGGCCGATCTGCTCGGCTACATCCCCAACGCCCACGCGCAGGCGCTCGCCAGCGCCTCCAGCAACACCGTCGGTGTCATCTGCCACGATGTCGGCGACCCCTACTTCGCCGCGATAGCGGGCGGGGTGATGCGGGCCGCCGCCGAGCAGGATGTGCTGGTCATGCTCGCCAGCACCTTCCGGGAGCCGGCCAGGGAGATCGCCTATGTCTCCATGCTCCGCGCGCAGCGGGCCCGCGCCATCCTGCTGATCGGCTCCGGCTTCCAGAATCCCTCCTGGGAGCGGAAGTTGGGCGCCGAGCTCGCGCCGTACGTCCGCGCCGGCGGCCGGGTCGCCGTCGTCAGCCGGCACCGCGGCCTGCGCGCCGACGCCGTACTGCCCGAGAACCGCGCCGGGGCCACGGCGCTCGCCCGCGCCCTGCTGGCTCTGGGGCACAGGGAGTTCGGCGTGCTCAGCGGGCCTGCCCAACTGACCACGGTCGCCGACCGGTTGGCCGGATTCCGGGCGGGACTCACGGAATCCGGGATCGTCCTCGGTCCCGGATCCGTCGTGCACGGCGCCTTCACCCGCGAGGGGGGCTATGCGGCCGCCCGAGAACTGCTCGCCGGGCCGGCCCGCCCCACCTGTGTCTTCGCGGTCACCGATGTGATGGCGGTGGGCGCGCTGGCCGCGTTCCGGGAGGCGGGCGTACGGATCCCCGAGGACCTCTCCCTCGCGGGCTTCGACGACATCCCCCTCGTACAGGAGCTGACTCCCCCGCTCACGACCGTCGCCCTGCCGCTCACCGCCATGGGGCAGAGCGTGATCTCCCTCGCGCTGCGTGAGCCGCGCGGCACGCGCTCCCGGGTGCTGCGGGTCGGCGGCGAGGTCGTCCTGCGGGCCAGCACCGCGCCGCCACCGGCCAATCCCCCTGCTTTTGCGCGGTATTGAGGTCACGTCAGATACCGCGGCTTGCGACCAGGATCTTCAGTGCGGTGGGGAAAGTCTCAGAGCTGTCGTCGTAGACCATCGAGCACTGCCTCCAGCAGGAAACGGTCGGTGGGGCTTTCGAAGCTGTCGGGCGGCCGGGCGGTGATCGCCCCGCAGTCGACCAGATCGGAGAGCAGGACTTTGGCGACCGTCGAGGGAAGCCTCAGCTGCGCCGCGATCTCCGCGACCGAGGTCGGCCCCTGGCAGAGGCCGACGGCCTGGGCATGCTCCGGGCCGAGATGTTCCTGGGGCACCGCTCCCGTCGACATCACCAGCGTCAGCGGATCCAGTGCCGTCGTCGGCCGGGTCCGGCCTCCGCTCGCGGTGTACGGGCGGAGGAGCCGGCCGGCCGCCTCGTCGAGCAACGGCGCGTCCGTCGCGATCGGCACGGTCAGAGCCCCACGGGGCTGGGTACCGAGCCGGCCACTTGTCTGAGGGGGCTGACCACGTACGGCCGTACGCCCCTGACCAGCGTCGCCATCTCGTAGCCGAGGACCGCGACGTCCGCCTCCCGCTCGGCCAGCACGGCGAGACAGGTGCCCAGGCCCGCCGCGGAGACGAACAGCAGCGTGGTGTCCAGTTCCACCACGACCTGACGGACCTCCCCGCCTTCCCCGTGGTCCCCGCCCTCGCCGAAGCGCACCCCGGCGCCGCGGCCCAGGCAGTACAGGCCGGAGGCGAGGGCGGCCAGGTGGTCGGCGCTGTCGGGGTCCATGCCGTGTGCGGACCGCACCAGGCCGTCGGAGGAGAGCAGCACCGCGCTACGGGTGTACGGGACGCGCTGGACCAGACCGCTCAACAGCCGTTCGAGGTCCGGGACATGACCGGTCGGCTCATCGCTCGCCATGGTGCATCCGTTCCTTGGGGGTGGTGTCGTGGCGCTGCGATTCCGGCTGCTCCGGAAGCGGCTCCGCCAGGGGGTCCGCCGGGCGGTCCGTCATCGGGTCCGCAGGGCGGTCCGTCAGGGGGGCCGCCCGTGGGACGGCGGCCGCCACGGCGGACTGTGGTTCGGCGGACTGTGGTTCCGGCTGTCCCGCCGCCCGCGGGACAGGCTGGGACTCGGCGAGGCCGATGCCCCGCTGGAAGGCGGCCATCAGACCGGGGTCGTGGAGGGTCGGCTCGTCGGAGGGGCGGGGCGGGGGCATGTCCCGCGGCTGCGGGACCAGATGCTCCTGGCCGCGACGCTTGGGCAGTTGGGGCCGGCTCATGATGCCGCGGACCGTGCCGTCCTTGGCGAGGGCGGGGCGGTCGGCGTACTCCACTCGGGCAGCTGGGACAGGGCCGGCAGCTCCGGCGACGGGCGGCAGCACCTGGCTGTTCCGGTCCGCCGCCCGGTCGGAGCCGAGGAGCGCCTGCGGCAGGATCAGCACGGCCTGGACACCGCCGTAGATGTTGGACTGCAGACGCACCGCGATACCGTGCCTGCGCGCCAGCGCCGACGCCACGAAGAGGCCGATCCGTCCGTCCCCCAGCAGCTGCGCGACATTGACCTGGTCCGGGTCGGCGAGCAGGCCGTTCATCCTCTTCTGCTCGCCGAGCGGCATCCCGGGACCACGGTCCTCCACCTCGATGGCGATACCGGCCGCCACCTGCTGCGCCCGCAGCAGCACCTGGGTGTGCGGGGCCGAGAACAGCGTGGCGTTCTCGAGGAGTTCGGCCAGCAGATGGACGACATCGGCGACGGCGTGGCCGCGCAGGGTGCCGTCGATCGGCGGTACGAGCTTGATTCGCGGGTACTGCTCGACCTCGGCGACGGCGGAGCGCAGGACGTCGATGATGAGGACCGGCTCGCTCCACTGGCGGCGCGAGACCGCCCCGCCGAGGACAGCGAGGTTCTCCGCGTGCCTGCGGACGCGGGTCGCCAGATGGTCCACGTGGAAGAGGCCCTTGAGCAGGTCCGGGTCCTCCACCTCGTTCTCCAGCGCGTCGAGCAGCTGGATCTCGCGGTGGGCAAGGGACTGGAGCCGGCGGGCCAGATTGACGAAGACCTCCATCTTCTGTTCGTTGCCGACGCTGCTGGACAGCCGGGAAGCCCGCACCACCGCGCCGACGGCCGATTCCTGGGACCGGCCCAGTTCCTCTGCCAGAAGGTCGAATTCGTCCCCGTCGAGGGCTGCCGGCGGAGTGGGCGTACGGCGCGCGGGCACCCGTTCGCCCCGCCTGAGCTGCTCGACCACCGCCCGCAGGTCGGCCTGTCCGCGCGCGCTGGAGCGGCGCAGCGCGTTGCATCGGTCGAGGACGGACTTGGCGGTACGGTCCGCGCCCAGAGCGGCCGCGGCGACGGCGGCGAAGGCGAGCAGCGCCGTGCCGACGAGGGCGAGCCAGATCCCGGCGGTCGGTTCCGTCGCGGTGGAGCGGAGGACGAACACCACGGCGGCCGCGCCGCTCAGCGCGGCCACTATCGCCGGCAGGACCGCGGCGCGCAGGAGTTGAGGGCGTATCCGGGCGTCCAGCGGGGTCGGCGTGTCCGCCCTGTCCGTCGACGGCAGCGAGCGGGTGCCCGGCCGGCCGTGCCGTCCGCCCTCACGGCGCTCCGGCCGGACAGGTGCGCGAAGTTGAGACATCAGTGTCCTCGGTCGTGGGGCCCCAGGAATCGGCAGGGTGCTGGTGTCAGCGGTGGCGCGACGGGAGGACCGGCGCAAGCCGTGGGAACCCTCCGTTCATCACCGAGCACACACAGTAGTTGTCTCGCGTTCGGATGCGGAGCTCAGTTGGGAAACTTGCCCACAGAGCATCCCGCTCTGGTATGAGGCTTCGTACATCAGCGCGAAATGCCTCAATCGGTCGGGGACTTGGGCCGGGCTCGGGGCCGTACGGTCGCCCCACGCGACCGGCACCCGATGCCCGGCAGCCGATTGCCCTGCTACGCGGACGGGAGGATCACCGAACGGGTGAGGTGGCGCGGGCGGTCCGGGTCGAGGCCGCGCTTGTCCGCCAGGGCGAGGGCGAGCCGCTGGATCCGTACCAGCTCGGCCAGCGGGTCGAGGCGACCGGCCACCCACAGTCCGCCGGTCGCCAGGACCTGTTCACCGAGGCCCTCCGGAGCGGGCCCGAGCGCCCAGGTCACCGTTCCCTCCGTCGTGATGCTGATCGGACCGTGGCGGTACTCCATCGCGGGGTACGCCTCGGTCCAGGACAGGGACGCCTCGCGCATCTTGAGCGCGCCCTCCTCCGCGAGACCGACGGTCCAGCCCCGGCCGAGGAAGGTGAACTGGGTGCATTCGGTTACGCCCTCGGGAAGCGGATCCGCGAGGGCCTTCTCCGCGTCCGCGACCGCGGCATCGGTGTGCAGTCCGAGGTGGGCGCGGAGCAGGGTGAGGGCCGTGGTGGCGAAGCGCGTCTGGACGACGGACCGTTCGTCGGCGAAGTCCAGCACGACCAGATCGTCGGCGGCCGACCGCACCGGGGTGGCCGGGTCGGCGGTGATCGCGGTCGTCCTGGTCCCGCCCCGGACGTCCGCAAGCAGTCGCAGCACCTCGGTGGTCGTACCGGAACGGGTCAGCGCCACGACCCGGTCGTAGCGGCGCCTGGCGGGGAACTCGGAGGCGGCGAAAGCATCGGTCTCCCCCAGTCCCGCGCCTTCCCGGAGCGAGGCGTAGGCACGGGCCATGAACAGCGAAGTGCCACAGCCGACGACGGCCGTACGCTCCCCGGGCTCGGGCAGTGCGCCGCGCAGCCCTTCAGCCAGCGTCGCCGCCCGGCGCCAGCACTCGGGCTGAGTGGCCAGTTCGGTCCCCACATGCGTCATGTGCGTCTCCGCTCCCCAGAAACAGTATGATTTTTTCTGCATGGTAGATGACGTTTTCGATCACTAACAAGCAATCACCACGCAGCGTGCGCGCAGACGCACCCGCACAGCGAAGGGGACGCGGTGAATCGTCACGAACGGCACACGGCCTTGCTGGAACTGCTGACCGAGCGTCATCAGCTGGAGGTCGAGGCCGTCGCCGCGGAGCTGTCAGTGTCGGTGGCGACCGTCCGCCGCGACCTCGACCACCTCGCCGAGCAGCAGTTGCTGACCCGCACCCGGGGCGGGGCGGTGGCGCACTCCGTCTCGTACGACCTGCCCCTGCGCTACAAGGCGGTGCGGCACGCTCAGGAGAAGGAGCGGATCGCACGGGCCGCGGCGGCGATGGTCGGGCGGGGCATGGTGATCGGGCTGAACGGCGGCACGACGACCTCGGAGGTGGCCAGGGCCATCGCGACCCGCTCCGATCTGGCGGGCATGGCCACGGAACCGGCGGTCACGATCGTCACCAACGCGCTGAACATCGCCCACGAGCTCGCGGTCCGCCCGCACATCAAGATCGTGACCACGGGCGGGGTCGCGATGCCCCAGTCGTACGAACTCGTCGGACCGCTGGCCCGGCACATCCTGGGCGAGGTCAGCCTGGACATCGCCTTCCTCGGTGTGGACGCGGTCGACGCGGAGTCGGGCGCCGGCGCGCACAGCGAGCATGAAGCGAGCATCAACGCCCTGCTCGCCGAGCGGGCACAGAACCTGGTGGTAGTGGCAGACAGCTCAAAACTCACCGCCCGCGCCTTCGCCCGTATCTGCCCGACGGAGAGCATCGGAACCCTGATCACAGACTCCGGCGCACCGGAGCAGGCCGCGCCGTTCAAGGAGCGCGGAGTAACTGTCCTCCAGGTCTGACAATCTCCGGTGCCCGAGCCCAGAGGAGGGTTCCAGGGACGATGACGGAGCCCCGCGGCGCGTGCCACAGATCCGCTCCGGGCCGGCCACCCCTCCGTTAAGGGGCGCGGACTCGTCCGCGTCCGGCGCGGCATGGGAGGCGTAGGCGCTGACGGAGGAGACGTAGGTCCAGTGCCTGGCCCTGCCGCCCGGTGCGGCGTGCGCCTCGCGAACGAAGCCTGGCTGCCATGACACCTCGACGACCGCATCCCATTCGCCGTCGAGCAGTGGTTCGTGCGCAGCAGGATCGCGCTGGTCGCTCCGCTCCTGACAGAGAAGCTCCACGGAGCGAAGGCATCACCAGTAACAACTCGGCGTGTGTATGCAGGATTCCCGGTCGCGCTGTGACATTCCCCCAACCCTTCGCGCCTTCCCGCCACGCGTATCACCTGCGCATACTCCAGGACCGTCGCGTCTTGAACCGTTGACGGGCGACGGTCGATCAGATGGAGCTGATGGAATAGATGACGTCACACATGGTCTCTGCGACAGTCGCCGGTACGTGGATGCTCGGTGACCTCACGGTCAACCGGATTGGTTTCGGCGCCATGCGCTTGACCGGCAGTGCTGCCTTTAACCAAGGCACTCCCAGCGACCGCGGCCAGGCGATTGGCGTACTGCGCCGCGCAGTTGAACTCGGCGTCAACCACATCGACACCGCGGCCTTCTACTTCTCCCGGCTACGCTCCGCCAACGAACTGATCAACGCGGCGCTGTCACCGTATCCGGACGATCTCGTCATCGTCACCAAGGTCGGCCCGGCTAGGGATGCCGGCGGCGAGTGGGTCACCCCGGCGCGGCCCGACCAACTGCGCGGCCAGGTCGAGGAGAATCTGCGTCAGCTCGGCCGCGACCACCTCGACGTGGTCAACCTGCGCCTCATGGGGCAGGAATCCATCAGCGAGCACTTCGGCGCTCTCGCCGAGCTGCGCGCCGCGGGGCTCGTCCGTCACCTCGGTATCTCTGACGCCCGCCCGGAGCACCTGGCCCAGGCGCAGGAGATCGCACCGGTGGTGTGCGTCCAGAACCCCTACGGCATCGCCGCGCCCGGCGGCGACGAGATGCTCCGGGAATGCGCGGCGCACGGCATCGCGTTCGTGCCCTTCTTCTCCATCGCCGGGGAGGGACGCGAGGCCGGAGCCGTCCGGGCCGAGCACGACCAGGTCGACGCCGTGGCCCGCGCGCACGGCGTCTCGTCCGCCCAGGTCCGCCTGGCCTGGACCCTGCAGCAAGGCGCCCACGTGCTGGCCATCCCCGGGACGGGCAACCCGGAACACCTCGTCGACAACGTGGCAGCGGGCGCGCTCCGACTTACGGTGGAAGAACTCCAGCTACTCGATTCGACCGGCCGCCCCGCATCCTGATGCCGGCCACATCAACCGTGCTCAAGCACGCTCCGTAAGCCGAAGCCGCACGTGATCGAGGAGGCAGGGGCTAGGGAGGCAGGGGCTAGGAGGAGGACGCGGTCTCGGCTGTCTTTTCGGTGCCGGCGTCCGTGTCGGTGGGGTCCGGGACCGCCAGGGCGGGGGCCACCGGCCAGCCGCCCGGGGGTGTGGCCGCGACGGAGCGCCACCAGGGGGCGGTGGGCACGTCGTCCGTGGTGGGTTCGAAGGGCTGGCCCGGGCGCGGCAGTGCGATCCCCGCGCCCGCTTCGGCGGCGGCCGCGACCGTGCCCTCGCCGGGTTCGGCCCACGGGTGCGGGGCGAGGTTGAAGGTGCCCCAGTGGATCGGCAGCATCACGCCCGACGGCCGGTCGCCCTGGAGATCGAGATGGGCGCGCATGCCTTCGGCCGGGGTCATATGAATATCGGGCCAGTACTCGCTGTACGCGCCGATCTGGATCATGGTGGCGTCGAAGGGGCCGTGCTCGGCGCCGATGTCACGGAAGCCGGGGAAGTAGCCGGTGTCCCCGCTGTGGTAGATCCGGTGCTCAGGGCCCGCCACGGCCCAGGACGCCCAGAGCGTGTGCTGCTGATTGCGCAGGCCACGGCCGCAGAAGTGGCGCGCGGGGGTGGCGGTGAGCCGGATGCCGGCGATCTCGGTGGACTCGTTCCAGTCCAGTTCCCGCAGCCGGGACGCGGGCACGCCCCAGCGCTCCAGGTGGGCGCCGACGCCGAGCGGCACCGCGAAGACCGTGTCCGTGGAGACCAGGGCGCGGATCGTGGGAAGGTCGAGGTGGTCGTAGTGGTCGTGGGAGATCACGACCACATCGACGGGACCGAGCGAGGCGAGCGGTACGGGCACGGGGTGCAGCCGCTTCGGGCCCACGAAGGCGAAGGGCGAACAACGCTCACCCCATACGGGGTCGAAGAGCACACGCCGGCCGTCGATCTCGGCGAGGACGCTCGAATGCCCCATCCAGGTGAGCCGCAGGCCGGACGGCGGAGGCGCCGCGAGGTCCGCGAGGGTGGTGGAGTGCACAGGGATGGTGCCGACCGGGGCCCGCCGCGCCCGTGCTTCCTTCTGGAAGTAGACCTTCGCGAACTCCAGGCCCGAGCCGGACGGTCTGGTCCTGGCCCCCACCGGGTTCTGGAACACCCCGTCGACGAAGTTCGGCGAGCGGTGGATCCGCTCCAGCCTCTCCCCTGCCGAGTCGGCCCCGAAGGCCGCGGACCGCAGCGAGCGCAGCCGGGCGCGCAACGAAAGGGGGGAACCAGCGCCTGTCACAGCACCTCCTGGAGGTTCGGTGTCGTCCTCATTATGGCCGGGGACGTAGATCGGTGCGGGTCGAGCCGGCCGAAGCACCACCCGCCGCTGTGTCCAAGCACCATCCACCCCCCTCGTACGACCGTGCAACATCGCCCATGCCCCCGGGATTCCCGGGTACGCCCCATCCGCCGGACCGGTCTCTTTGACAGGGGCGGTCACGGTCTCGATACTGAACGACGGTTCAGTTGGTCATTCGATCATATGTACGTCGACGCGACGACGGGTCGTCGCCCCCTGGAGGCCCCCATGTCCGAGTCCGCGATGACCGGCGGCGAGGCGCTGGTGCGCGCGCTCGCCGTCCACGGCACCCGTACGGCCTTCGGTATCCCCGGGACGCACAACCTGGAGATCTACCGCCATCTCGACCGCTACCGGATCGCTCACGTGACGCCCCGTCATGAGCAGGGGGCCGGATACGCCGCCGACGCCTATGCCCGGGTCAGCGGTTACCCCGGTGTCGCGATCACGACGACCGGTCCCGCCCTGCTGAACATCGCCGCCGCCGTCGGCCAGGCCTACTCGGACAGCGTGCCGCTGCTCGTCGTCTCCCCCGGGATGCCGCTGCGGCATCCGCGGCTGTCCACCGGGCTGCTGCACGAGACGCGCTCTCAGACCGAGGCGATGCGGGGCGTCGCCGCCTTCAGCCACCGGGTGTCGTCGGTCGAGGAGATCGGCGCGGCGGTGGCGCGGGCGTTCACCCTGTTCGGTACGGAGCGGCCGCGGCCCGTACACATCGAGATCCCGCTCGACCTGCTGGAGGCGGCCGAGCCGGTGGGTGACGTACAGCTCCGGCCGCCGTATGTGCCCACGGTGCCCCATGCCGCTGTGGTCCGGGAGGCCGCGGACACCCTGCGCGCGGCGCGGCGGCCGGCGCTCGTCCTGGGTGGCGGCGCACGGCGGGCCGCCGCCGAGTGCCTGGCGCTCGCGGAGGAGCTGGGCGCCCCGGTGATCACCACGGCCAACGGCAAGGGCATCGTCGCCGAGACGCACCCGCTGTCGCTGGGCGTCTCGCTGCACAGCCCCGCCGTACAGCGGTGGCTGGCGGACCGCGACGCGGTCGTCGCCGTCGGCACCGAACTCGCCGAATCGGACCTGTGGTCGGCCGGGCCGCCCACGCTGAACGGCACGCTGGTACGGGTCGACCTCGACCCGGCGCAGATGTACGGAGGGCTCCAGGCCGGGCATCCGCTGGTCGGGGACGCCTCCGCCGCGCTGCGGGCGCTGCTCGCCGCCTGCCGGCAGCACGGCCCCGGGGCCGAGTCCGGTCCGGGGCGCGACGACGCGGCGCGTACCGACGTCGTACGGCTCCGGGGGCGGCGGGACGCGGAGACGGCCGGGCGGGACGCCCGCTGGGTGCCCTTCCTGCATGCCGTACGGTCCGTGCTGGACGCCGACGCGATCATCACCTCCGACAGCGCGCAGTGCTGCTACTACGGCGCTCTCCCGCATCTGCCCGTCGGCCCGGAGGGCAGATTCCTCCACCCGACCGGCTTCGGCACCCTGGGCTACGCGCTGCCCGCCGCGATCGGCGCGAAGACCGCGGTCCCGGGGCGGCAGGTGGTCGCCCTGAGCGGGGACGGCGGCTTCCAGTTCTCCGTCCAGGAACTGGCCACCGCCGTGCAGTCGCGGCTTTCCTTGCCCGTCGTGGTGTTCGACAACGGCGGTTACGGCGAGATCCGGGACGAGATGGCCGCACGCGGCGACGCTCCGGTCGCCGTCGACCTCGCCCCCGTCGATCTGCCCGCGCTCGCCCGTGCCTATGGAGGGCGAGGTGAGCGCGCGGACACCCCGGCGGCGCTGGCGGACGCCCTCACCCGGGCGCTGGCCGCCCCCGTACCCACCGTGATCACCGTCCCCGAGGAGACCACCCGATGACGACGAACACCCCCAGGACGGGGACGGCGACGGCGACCGGGGCTGAAACCGGGACCGGGTCCGGAACAACCGTGACCGCTCCGCTGATCTCGCTCACCTGGACGGACCACATCACCGGCCGGCAGGGCTTCCTGGTCGTGGACCGGCTGGTCCGCGGGGTCGCCAGTGGCGGTCTGCGGATGCGTGAGGGCTGCACCCTGGACGAGGTGACCGGCCTCGCCCGCGGGATGACCATGAAGGAGGCCCTGCACTTCGACGCGGAGGACCCGACGGTTCGTTATGTCCCCCTCGGCGGCGCCAAGGGCGGCATCGACTGCGATCCCCGCGACCCCGGTGCGTACGGCGTGCTGGTCCGCTTTCTGCGCGCCACGCGGCCGTACATCGAACACTTCTGGACCACCGGCGAGGACCTGGGCCTCACCCAGGACCTCGTGGACAGCGCCGCCGTCGAGGCCGGTCTCGTCTCGACCGTCCAGGCGATCCATCCGCTGCTGGACGACGAGGAGGAGGCGCGCCGGCGCCTCGCCGACGCCTTCGCCGTGGAGGTCGACGGCATCGGTCTCGATGAACTGGTCGGCGGCTGCGGGGTCGCCGAGTCGGTACTCGCCACGCTCGACCGGGCGGGGACGGCGTACGAGGGGACGCGGGTCTCCGTCCAGGGGCTCGGCACCATGGGCGGCGCCACCGCGCGCTTCCTGTCCCGGGCCGGGCTGAAGATCGTCGCCGTGGCCGATGTCCGGGGGACCATCACCCATCCGGACGGCCTGGACGTCGAAGCGCTTCTCGCCGCCCGCGACGCGTACGGCACGGTGGACCGCTCGGCGCTGCGGCCCGAGGACCGGGAAGGGCCCGGCGACGCGTGGCTGTCCGTCGACGCGGAAGTGCTGGTGCCCGCGGCTGTCTCGTACGCCATCGATGCCGGCAACCAGGCCCGGATCAAGGCCCGTTGGATCGTCGAAGCGGCGAACATGCCGGTGCTGGCCGAGGCCGAGGAGCTGCTGGCGCGGCGCGGGATCACGGTGCTGCCCGACGTCGTGGTCAACTCCGGTACGAACGCCTGGTGGTGGTGGACCCTCTTCGGCGATATCGGCCCGGACGCGGACGAGGCGTTCGCCCATACCCGCCGGGCGATGCGCGGGCTGATCGACCGGATGCTGGAGCGCGCCGACGCGGACGATACGACTCCGCGCGCCGCCGCGCACGCCATCGTCGCCGACCGGCTGCCGGTCATCGCCCTGCGGTACGGCCGGTACCGCTGAGCCGGCTGGATAGGGTGGCGGGCGTGGCGAGAGTGCGGCTGGGTGTGGAGGAACGGCGCGAGGCCCTGCTGCGCGCCGCCGTCGGGCAGATCGAGGCGCGGGGTGTGGCGGCGCTGCGGATCTCCGATGTCGCCGCCGTGCTCGGCGTCAGCAACGCGCTGGTGCTGTACCACTTCTCGACGAAGGAGAAGTTGGTCGCGGCCGCGTTCGCCCATGCCGCGCGGGACGATCTGGCCCAGCTGCGCGCGCTGCTCGGCCGGCGCACCACCGCGCTGGCGCGGCTGCACGGCGCGGTCCGCTGGTATGCGCCGACGGGCGAGGCGAAGGGCTGGAAGCTGTGGATCGAGGGATGGGCGGCGGCGCTGCGCGAACCCGCGCTGCGTGACGTGGCCCGCGATCTCGACCAGCAGTGGAAGGCGGCTCTGACCGAGGTCATCGCGGAGGGCTCGGCCACGGGTGAATTCCGGTGTACGGACCCGGCGTCGGCGGCCTGGCGGCTCACCGCACTGCTGGACGGGCTCGCGGTCCAGATGACCTCGTACGCGGGTTCGCTGTCGCGCTCCACCCTGCTGGAGTGGGCGGACGCGGCGCTCGCCCGTGAGCTGGGTGTCGACCTCGCGGTGCTCGACGGCCCCGGGGGATAGGGCAGCGGCCGTAGTGTGGCGGACGGACATCCGAACCGGAGAGGGAGACTATGGCGCAGCAGCGGACCGACCAGCTCGATCAGAGCGATGGCACCGACCGGACCCAGCACGACCAGCAGGCCGACCGGCCCGGTCAGCCCGGTCCACTCGGTCACGATGTGCTGGTCATCGGGGGCAGCGGGGTGGACACGGTGGTCCGGGTCGACTCACTGCCCGTTCCGCTCGCCGATTCGGTCGGCGTGGGACCGATCCGCGAATGGCCCGGGCACACCGGCGGCAATGTGGCTCTCGGCTGCCGGCAGCTCGGACTGAACGTCAAGTTCCTCGACTACATAGGGGATGACTGGACCGGCGGCCAGGTCCGCGAGCGGCTCGCCAAGGGCGGGGTGGACTTCGAGGCCCTGATCTCCCCGGCGGGCACCCGGCGCGCGGTCAACCTGGTCGAGAAGACGGGCCGCCGGATGTCCTTCTACGACGCCAGGGATCCGGACGATCTGCGGATGCCGCGCGACTTCTATCTCCCTCATCTCGAGCGTGCCCGCCATGTCCATCTGTCGATCACCAACTTCGCGCGGTTCCTCTTCGATGACATCCAGGCGCTCGGGGTGCCGGTCTCGACCGATCTGCACGACTGGGACGGTCTCGACGACCACCACAAGGATTTCGCGTTCCGCTCCGATCTGGTGTTTCTCAGCGCGGCCGGGGCGAGCGAGCGGATCGCCTCGGTGATGCGGGAGATCCTGCGCGAGGGCCGGGCCGAGGCAGTGGTGGCGACGGCGGGCGCCGGCGGCTCGTATCTGATGATCCGTGAGGGAAGCCGCACCCCGCGCCCGATCCGGGCGACCGTCCCACCCGCGCCGGTGGTGGACTCCAACGGTGCGGGTGACGCGTACGTCTGCGGATTTCTGTACGGACGGCTGGCCGGCCGGGATCTCGAGGAGTGCGCCCGGCTCGGCGCGGTGGCCGGTGCCTACGCCTGTACGGGCGAGGGCGGCGCGGCGCTGATCGACGAGGACGGACTGCTCGCGGCCAAGGCCTGAGCGACGCGCCGCCGAGCGGCCCCGGGCTGGGCAGGTCCGGGGCAGGGCGGGTCCGGAGCAGGGCGGGTCCGGAGCAGGGCGGGTCCGGAGCAGGGCGGGTCCGGGCCTTTCAGGTCTGGCTCGTCGGTTCGTATGCCTCCGCTTCGAGCCCGAACGTCCAGGCGACGCCCTCCTTCGCCGTCCTGGCGGAGGGGGGCACCCGCAGCCAGTAGGTGCGGTGCGACCCGTCCGGCTCCGGCGTGGAGTTGACCACCTCGACCATCACGACGTCCTCGTCGCCGACCAGTGCGATCCGCCAGAGTATGCCGGTCTCGTCGCGGTGGACGGGCTGTGCGTCCGACTCGCTCAGATAGCGGTCATAGCCGTAGTACTCCAGCATCACGCGGCGCAGTTCGGCGTTCGCCTCGGCGCGGATCCGCTCGGGCGTCAGCTCCGGCAGCTCACTCAGGAACGCGGCCGGGACCGGCATCCCGCGCCACGCGTACAGGGCGAAGCCGTCGGGATAGGCCAGCGCGGGGCCGTCCCCGCGGTCGAGACGGCCCGCTTCGTCGCGATGCAGGGCGACGGGACGCTCACAGATCACCACGGCGCGTTCGTACGGCCACCACCAGCCCGCGTGCCGCGCCACCTCGGCCAGTCCTTCGAGGCGCTCGCTGCGGCCGTCGAACGCCGCGAGCCAGGCCGCGTCGTGCTGCCCGAGCACCGCGTCGAGCAGCACCGTCCGGATCCCGGCCGTCTCCGAGGGCTTCTCGGCGAGCGCCTCGACGACCCCGGTGCGTATCCGCTCGGCGAGCGCCCGGGTGGTGTCCCAGAGGCGGGCGCCGGTGACGCTCCAGTGCTCGGCCCAGCCGGCCGGGCCCAACGCGTCGTGCACCCTGCGCCGTTCCTCCGCCCAGGGATACGTGCGCACGTCGTCGCGCACCGACCGTCCTGCGTCGGTCAGCGACCGCGCGGCCTGCGCGCCGGCCAGCGGTGACCCGGCCCAGATGATCCGCTCCGGCTCCGCCAGGCCCGCCCTGCGGTAGGCGAGCCGCACCCCCTCCTCGGCGGCCGGCCGGTCCGTCGCACCCGTCGCCGCCGCGACAGCCCGCCATGTGTCCACGTAACTCATGTCTGAAGCCCCGTCCCCTGTGGTCCCTGTGGTCCCTGTCCGGTGTCTGCGCACCGCTGATTTCCCTGCCACCGCGTGCCGCCGCTGGTGCGCGGCGACGGAGGTCCGCGCTCAGTCCGCGACGACGCGCACCGCGCCCGGCAGGTATTCGCGCTGGCGCACCACCCGGAACCATCCCTGGGGCAGCGGTATCACCGCGTGCTCCTCATGCACCACCCGTCCGCCGTCCGGGAGATGGAGAAGCATCGGCCCGGCCTGGTCACCCGGCTCCCGGAAGAGCCGGCCGGGACCGGTCACGGCGTGGGCATGACCGGTGACCTCACCGAGCGCCAGGACCATCCGGCCGCGCGCGTCCCTCGGCTCGCCGGACGCGGCCGCCGCGTCCACGAACTGCGACGGCACCGTCTCTTCCGCGACGGGCATGATGAGCACGTCTCCTTGCCGGTACATGGCTCTCCCCTCCACCGGCGGCGCCGAGTGCGCCGAACCTGTGAACGACGCTAAGGGGAGGGTCTGACAATCCGGCCCCGACGACGGACGTTGTCAGTGGTGCTTGGTAGAACTGCTCGCACGTCAGCCGATCAACGTCACCCGGTGTCTGGAGCATCCGCCATGACCATTTCGAACCATCTGCAGGAGCTGTACGGCCTGCCCGCGTTCGACTTCCCCGGCGCCGAAGCGACGGCGGAGCTCCCGGCTCCGGCTTCCGTGGCCTGGCGCGTCTCGGTCGATTCGTACGAGGCCGAGGAGCAGTGGGAGGAGGCGTTCGCCCGCTTCACCGACGCGGTGGACACCACCGAGGTCCGGGCTCTGATCGTCGGCTCCTGGAGCGACGCCTACGAGTCGGGGCCCGGCGAGGTCATCTCGGCCCTCGTCGCGGCGAGCGGGCGGCTGCCGGCGCTGCGCGCCCTGTTCCTCGGCGACATCACGTTCGACGAGTGCGAGATCTCCTGGATCAACCAGGGGCTGGTGACCCCGCTGCTCGACGCCTTCCCCGCGCTGCGCGAGTTCGGGGTCCGCGGCGGCCAGGATCTGCGCTTCCCCGCCGTCCGGCACGACCGGTTGCGCTCGCTGACCATCGAGACGGGCGGCCTGGACGCCGAGGTGGTGCGCTCCGTCGCGGCGAGCGACCTGCCCGCGCTGGAGCATCTGGACCTCTGGCTCGGCACCTCGTGGTACGGCGCGAACGCGCAGGTGGCCGACCTGGCACCGATCCTGGCCGGGTCGCGGCTCCCCCGGCTGCGGTATCTGGGGCTGCGCAACAGCGAGATACAGGACGAGATCGCGACAGCCCTGGCGGGTGCCCCGGTCGTCGCCGGTCTGGAGATCCTCGATCTTTCGATGGGCACTCTCGGCGACGAGGGCGCCGAAGCGCTGCTCGGCGGCCAGCCGCTCACGCACCTCAAGAAGCTCGATCTGCACCACAACTATCTGGGTGAGGCCATGCGGGAGCGGATCCTCGCCACGCTCGGCGCCGCCGGGGTGGAGGTCGACCTCGCCGACAGCGGGGAAGTGGACACCGAGGACGACGGCACGGAGCACCGCTACACCGCGGTGGCGGAGTGACCCGATGCCGCCGTTCCTGAGCAGCCCCGCCCCGGGCGTTACGGATCTGAGCGATTCGGTCCCGGCCGTTACGGATCTGAGCGCTTCGGTCCCTGGCGGTACGGCTCTCACCCTCGCCGTGGTCGGTAATCCCGGCAACCGCCGCGTCACCCTGTTCCAGGACGCCGTGCGGGCCGCCGGGCTGCCCGCGGCCCGGGAGGTGGCCTGGCTCGATGTGCTGCGCGGGCAGGCCCGGTTCACGGCCGGTGAGACGGTACGGATCGACTCCCCGGGCGAGGACCCCGAGGTGGAGCGGTTGCTCCGCGGCACGGACGACCCGACCAGGGTCGAAGGCACCGCGCGCTGGTACGAGACGTTCACGGCCGCCGCCCGAGGGCTCGGCCGCGCGGCCCGCGCCGCAGGAGCGGATCTGCTCGACGATCCGGACGAGCTGGCGGTGCTCTTCGACAAGCGGCTCTGCCACGGCGTGCTGGACGCGGCGGGGGCGCCGGTTCCCACGTCACCCACCTCGTCGCCCGCCTCGGGATCCGGCGCTCCGGCCGTGTCCGGCTGGCCCGAGGTGCGGGCCCTGATGGCGGCGGCCGGGCTGCGCCGGGCGTTCGTCAAGCTGGCCCACGGCTCATCGGCGTCCGGGGTCCTCGCCGTCGAGACGGCGGGCCCCGGGCGGGTGTGCGCCACCACCTCCGTCGAGCGCGACGATACGGGCCGCCTCTTCAACTCGCTGCGGGTGCGCCGCTACACGACCGAGCGCGAGGTGGCGGCGATCGTCGACACCCTCGCGCCCGACGGGCTGCACATCGAACGCTGGCTGCCCAAGGCGGCGCAGGACGGCCGGTCGGCCGATCTGCGGGTGGTGGTCGTCGCGGGCCGCGCCACCCACGCGGTCGTACGGACCAGCCGCTCCCCCATGACCAATCTCCACCTCGGCGGGGCCCGGGGGGATCTGGGCGCGGTCCGGGCCGCCGTCGAGGCGTCCGGCGGCAGCTGGGCCGCGGCTCTCGCCGTCTGCGAAGAGGCGGCCGGCTGCTTCCCCGGCACCCACTGCGTGGGCGTCGATCTGCTGCCCGCCCCGAGCTGGCGGCGGTTCGCGGTCGGCGAGGTCAACGCCTTCGGCGACCTGCTGCCCGGTCTCACCGGACTGCCCGGCGGCGGCGCCGACGGCCTGGACACGTACGCGGCGCAGCTCGCCGCCCTGCCGACGCGTGCGGCCCGCCGCCCCGGACGACCGAGGAACGCGCATGCGGACACCTGACATGAACGAGGTCGTCGGGCAGGACGATCTGCTGCTCGTCACCCTCGACACCCTGCGCTTCGATGTGGCGGAGGAACTCGCCGCGGCGGGCCGGATCCCGCATCTCGCCCACCATCTCCCGGACGGCCGCTGGGAGCGGCGGCACGCGCCTGGCAGCTTCACCTACGCCTCCCACCAGGCGATCTTCGCCGGTTTTCTGCCCACGCCCGCCGAGCCGGGTCCACATCCACGGCTGTTCGCCGCGCGCTTCGGGGGCAGTGAGACCACGGCCGACCGGACGTTTGTCTACGACACCCCTGATCTGGTGTCGGGCCTCGCGGCGGCCGGCTATCACACGGTGTGTGTCGGCGGGGTCGGCTTCTTCAATCGGCGGGGCGCGCTCGGCTCCGTCCTGCCCGGCATGTTCCAGGAGAGCCACTGGGAACCGGAGTTCGGCGTGGCCTCCCCGGCCTCCTTCGAGGCCCAGATCGACCGGGCGGAGCGGGTGGTCGCCGGGCTGCCGCGCGAGCGGCGGCTGTTCCTCTTCGTCAATGTCTCCGCGCTGCACCAGCCCAACTGGTTCCATCTGCCCGGCGCCACCCGGGAAACCGGCGACTCCCGGGCCACGCACGCCGCCGCCCTCGAATATGTCGACCGGCACATAGGCCGGCTCTTCGCCGCCGCGAGCAGCCGCCGCCGCTGCTTCACGATCGTGTGCTCCGACCACGGCACGGCCTACGGCGACGACGGCTGGACCGGGCACCGGCTGGGCCATGAGGTCGTCTGGACCGTGCCGTACGCCCACTTCTTCCTGGAACCTGGGGCCGCCCGATGAACACCGCCACCACCACCGCACCCCGTCCGTACGAGAGTTATGTCTACGCCTATCCGCACAAGACGGCGTACCGCCCGCTCGACGACCGCCCGGCGCTGCGCGACCTGTGGGCCGGTGAACGCAAGGACGCCCTCTCCCTCTATCTGCACATACCGTTCTGCGAGGTCCGCTGCGGCTTCTGCAATCTCTTCACCCGGATCGGCGCTCCCGACGAGCTGACGACGCGTTACCTCAACGCCCTCGACCGGCAGGCGACGGCCGTTCGCGACGCGCTCGGCGAAAATGGCGGAAGCGGCGATGGCGGAAGCGGCGACGGTGGCGACGGCTCCGTACGGTTCGCCGCCGCGGCCTTCGGCGGCGGCACACCCACCTACCTCGACCCCGATGAGCTGGACCGGCTCTGCGACATCGCCGAGAAGCGGATGGGCGCCGATCTGCGCGCCGTTCCGCTCTCCGTCGAGACCTCCCCCGCCACGGCCACCGCCGACCGGCTCGCCGTGCTCGCCGAGCGCGGCGCCACCCGGCTGAGCATCGGCGTCCAGAGTTTTGTCGACGCGGAGGCGAAGGCCGCCGTGCGCCCGCAGCGCCGCGCCGAGGTCGAGGCCGCGCTCGGCCGGATCCGCGAGGCGGGGATCCCCGTCCTCAACATCGATCTCATCTACGGCATCGACGGCCAGACCGAGGAGACCTGGCGCCACTCCCTGGACGCCGCGCTCGCCTGGCAACCCGAGGAGCTGTATCTCTATCCCCTGTACGTACGGCCCCTGACCGGCCTCGGCAGGATCGGCGCGGGCAGCGACGCGGCCTGGGACGCACAGCGGCTGCGGCTCTACCGGCAGGGCCGCGATCACCTCCTCGCGCAGGGCTACGAGCAGGTGTCCATGCGGATGTTCCGCCGCACCGGCTCCCCGTCCCAGGGGGCCGACGACCACGCCTGCCAGACCGACGGCATGATCGGCCTCGGCTGCGGAGCCCGCTCGTACACCTCAGGGCTGCACTACTCCTTCGACTACGCCGTCGATATGCGCGAGATACGGACGATCATCGACGCGTACGCGGCGGCGGAGGACTTCTCACGGGCCGAGGTGGGCTACCGGGTCGACGGCGACGAGCCGCGCCGTCGTCATCTTCTCCAGTCGCTCCTGCAGGCCGGGGGCATGGAAGTGGCCGGCTACCGCGAGCGGTTCGGCAGCGGCCCCGCCGAGGACTTCCCGGCGGAGCTGGGCCGGTTCGCGGCGCTCGGCTGGCTCGACGGCGGCGCGGGCCCCGGGCTGCTGCGGCTCTCCCCCGAAGGGCTCGCCCACTCGGACGCTCTGGGCCCGGCGCTCTTCTCCCCTGCCGTACGGGCCGCGATGGCCACGTACGAAGCGAAGTGAGACCCCGTGGACCTGACGATCCTCTACCGCGGCCCGCTCTCCTCCTGCGACTACGACTGTCCCTACTGCCCGTTCGCCAAGCGGCGCGACAGCCGCGAGCAGCTGCGCGCCGACCGGGCCGCCCTGGAGCGCTTCACCGCCTGGGCGTCGGCGCAGACGGAGGACCGGCTGTCGGTCCTGTTCACCCCCTGGGGCGAGGGTCTGGTCCGCTCCTGGTACCGGCGCGCGCTCACCGAGCTGTCCGGGCTGCCGCATGTCCGCCGGGTGGCCATCCAGACGAATCTCAGCTGCCGCACCGACTGGCTGGCGGACGCCGACCCACGGACGCTGGCCCTGTGGTGCACGTACCACCCGGGACAGACGCCGTACGACCGCTTCCTGGCGAAGTGTCATGACCTGGCCGACCGGGGCATCCGGTTCAGCGTGGGCGTCGTCGGCATCCCCAGCCATCAGGAGCACGCACGCCGGCTGCGCGCCGAGCTGCCCGGACACATCTATCTCTGGATCAACGCGGCCGAGGGGCACAGCTATACGGACGAGGAGGCCGACCGCTGGACGGAGCTCGATCCGCTCTTCCCGTACAGCCGCCATCCGCACCGCTCGGCCGGTCTGCCGTGCCGTACGGGTGAGTCGGTGATCTCGGTGGACGGGGAGGGTACGGTACGGCGCTGCCATTTCGTCCGCGCCGAGCTGGGCAATCTCTACGACGGGTCGTACCGGCGGGCGCTCGGCCCCCGGGCCTGCCCGCTGGCCGTGTGCGACTGTCATATCGGCTATGTGCATCTGGAGACGCTGCCGTTGTACGACGTCTTCGCTGGCGGGGTACTGGAGCGGATCCCGGCGGGGGCGTAGCGCGGGCCCCGGCACACCCCCGCCGTCAGTGCTTCAGCGGCAGCAGATCGGGCCGTTTGGCCGCGACATGGTCCCCGGAGGAGACGCCGCGCAGCCGGCGCCCGATCCAGGGCACCAGATACTCCCGCGCCCAGTGGATGTTGTCGCGCCGCACCTCGAACGTGCCGCGCGGCTGCTGTGGCGGCCACACCTGGTCCGGGTCTGCGGGCACGTCGAGGCCGAGCACCTGTGCGGCGCGCAGCGCGACACGGGTGTGTCCCTCGGGTGACAGATGCAGCCGGTCGCCGTCCCAGGCCCGCCTGTCCTGGACGGACTTGAGGGACCAGAGGTCGAGCACGGGACAGTCGTAGCGGTCGGCGATGGACCGTACATGAGCGGTGTACGTGGCGATCTTGCCGCGCAGATGGCGCAGCACGGGGACACCCCGGGTGTCGAAGCCGGTGGTCACCATGACGGTGCCCACGGCGCCGGTGAGGTCGGCGACGGCGCGTTCGAAGCGCTCGGCGACATCGTCGGGGTCGGTGCCGGGCCGGATGATGTCGTTGCCTCCGGCGCAGAAGGTCACCAGGTCCGGGCCGAGTTCCTTCGCGCGCGGTATCTGCTCGTCGACGATCTGGTCCAGCAGCCGGCCGCGTACGGCGAGATTGGCGTACCGGAAATCGCCGTGCACGGCGTCCGCCGTCTCGCCGGAGACCGGAAGCTGGTCCGCGAGCAGAACCGCGAGGCGGTCCGCCCAGCCGACGTACAGCCCGTCGGGTCCTGGGTCTCCCACGCCTTCCGTGAAGCTGTCACCGATCGCCGTGTACGACCCGAATACGCCTCTTCTTCTTGATCTCGAATCGTCTGCCACAGCAGCACATCTTTCACCCGTGGATGTGACCTACGCGACCGTAAGAAGGAGTTGACGGTGGGTGAGATATGCCATCGGTCAAGATTCGCCCAAGCGGGAATACGCGAAATGATCTCCGCCCGGCACTCCAGGTGCCGGGCGGAGGTGATGTCATATCAGGGCTTCCCCGATCAGATGGAGACGCCGTGCTGACGGAGGAATTCCAGCGGGTCGATGTCCGAGCCGTACTCCGGGCCGGTCCTGATCTCGAAGTGCAGGTGCGGTCCTGTGACATTGCCGGTGGCGCCGGAGAGCCCGATCTGCTGGCCCTCGCTGACGGTCTGGCCGGCCGAGACGGAGAGGGAGGACATGTGGCCGTACTGCGAGTAGTGGCCGTCGCTGTGCTGGATGACGACCTGGTTGCCGTACGAGCCGCCCCAGCCGGCCGTCACGACGGTGCCCGCGCCGACCGCCTTCACCACGGTGCCGGTGGAGGCCGAGAAGTCCACACCGGTGTGGTAGCCGCTGGACCAGCTGCTGCCGGAGGCGTGGTACGGCGTGCTGGGCTGCCCGCCGTCGATGGGCAGGGTGAAGCCGGAATCGCTGCTCGGCGCGGGGGTCTCGGTGGCCGGGGCGGTGGGCTCCGTGACGGTGGACGGCTCCGAGGGCTCCTCGGACGGCTCCGCGGGCTTCGGGGGCTTGCTGGAGGTCGTGGCCGGGGTCGCGGAGTGGGCGGCCCTGGCCTTGGCGCCGAGGGTGAGCTTCAGGCCGGGGTGGATCAGCGACGGGTCGGCGCCGATCGCCTTGCGGTTGTCCTTGTACAGCTTGTGCCAGCCGCCGCGGACCTTGTGGTCGCGGGCGATCTTGGACAGATAGTCGCCGGCGACCACGGTGTAGAGCCTCGGGGACTTGGCGGAGGCGGACAGGCTCTGGGCCGTGTGCGCGACGGAGGCGGACTGCGGCGCGGCCTTCTCGGCGGCGTGCGCACCGGTGGCGCCCATGAGCGGAAGCGCGAGGGCGGCCCCGCCCGCGCCGGCGACGATGAATCCGCGGGCAATCGGGTTGGACTTGGGACGGCGATGCTTACCGGGCATGACGAATTCCTCTCCGGCGCCTGCGAGGTAAGCTGTCGGGTTCGGGCTGGAGATGCCCGGCCGCGCGTGCTGCGCGACTTCACCCCAAGCCGGTCCTGGCCTAAGGGCCGGCGTACTACCTGGGTTCCCCGCTCCTGCCACGCGTGGATGGGTGAGTGCGAATTCCGAGCGGCGGCAGGATTTGGCGTTCCGCTCGGATTGAGGGTGAACGTAGGCGAGTCGGGACGGCCTGAACAAGCCCTCTGATTTCCGCCGATGACACCCGCTTCGATATCACCGGGGAATTCCGGTCACCCTGCGTGGATTACCGATCTTCGGATTCCATGTGAGGCGGCAAATTCCGTTTCTTGGTACAGCCACGCAACGTCACGGATATGATCCTGCTCACTGGCCGAGGCTCATCTCGCCCTCGACCGGGGCACGTTGGGCCAAATATCCCAATGCGGACAGATGATGATTTGGGCGATATCAACCCGTGCGCGATGTCCGAATAATGTCGATCTGTATCCCCGGCGGTCGAACTGATTGCCGTGCGAACAGATGTCGTAGGGTCAGGAGTCGACATCGTCGGCGAGCAGCGCCGACGGCAGACACGGAGGAGCAGGCCGTGACGCAGCAGCTGCCGCAGGTCCCGTCGACCGAGCCCGAGCTGTCCGGAGTGCGCAACTTCCGTGACGTGGGCGGGCTGCCGACCACGGACGGCCGACGGGTACGGTACGGACGGCTCTTCCGCAGCGGCCATCTCGCCAACGCCACCGCGGCCGACGCCGCCTTCCTCTCCTCCCTCGGCCTGCACACGGTCTTCGACTTCCGCAATGCCGCCGACCTCAAGCTCGACGGCGTGGACGTGGAGCTGGCCGGGGTGCGAAATGTGAACATTCCGCTCACCGACCCGGCCGACGGCGCCGAGTTCTGGAAGATGGTCCGGGACGGTGATCTCGACCAGCTGCGCTCGCTCCTGTCGGACGGCAAGGCCGCGGACCGGATGATCAACTCGTACCGGGCGATCATCACGGACCGCGTCGCCGAGCACAGCCGGGTGCTGCACGCCCTCGCCGAGGAAAGCGTCCCGGCGCTGATGCACTGCGCGGCGGGCAAGGACCGGGCAGGGCTCTCCATCGCCGTGTCCCTGCTCGCGGTCGGGGTCGAGCCCGAGGCGATCGAGGCCGACTATCTGAAGTCGAACGACCCGCACCGCCGTTATCTCGTACGCCGCAGCGACAACTCGCCCGCCGGCAAGTCCCCCGAGGTGATGGAGCTGCTCAGCCCGCTCTTCGACGCCCGCGCCGAATACCTCGCCGCGGCCTTCGAGACCATCGAGAAGACCTGGGGCACCACCGACCGCTATCTCACCGAGGGCCTCGGCCTCGCCCCCGAGACCCGCGAGCGGCTGCGCGCCCGTCTCCTCGACGAGAGCTGACCGAGCGGCGGCGGGCCGGCCGCCCCGGCCCTCGCCGCTGCCCTACTGCCCGCGCGCTCCCAGTTCGAAGAGCAGGTAGAGGAAGCCCGCGAAGAGATGGCCGGCCACCAGATAGGCGAAGAGCCGGATCACCAGCCCACGGGGGAACGACTTCTCCTCATGCGTGACGCGCGCCGGCCCGGCTTCCGGCTCGGCAGGCGTCGCGGCCGGGTTCCCGGCTGGATTCTCCGACATGGTGACTGGCCTTTCTCTGGCAGGTCAGCGGCGATGGGCCCCGCCACCGAGGCACAGCTCGGCGGCGGGGCTCTGCAGCAGGGTATGGACGAAGAGCAGCTCGGTCCCGGCGGGCCCGGCGGCCGCGATCCGGTGCGGTGTGAGCGAGTCGAAGTGCGCGCTGTCCCCCGGGCCGAGCACATGCACGGCGTCCCCGAGGCTCAGCCGCAGCCGTCCTTCGAGGACATAGAGCCACTCCTCCCCCGGGTGTACGCGGACGAGGTCACCCTGCGCCCCGTACGGCACCTGGACGCGCAGCGGCTGCATGGCCCGGCCCGAGCCGCCCGCCTGGTGGTACGTCCAGCCGTCCGCCTCCACGGGCTCCGTCCGGCCGGCGCGGACGATGGGGTCGCGCTCCGGCGGGATCTCCCCGAGCAGCTCGGAGACGGTCGTCCCGTAGATACGGGCCAGGGCCAGCAGCATGGGCAGGGAGGGCTGCCGGCGGCCCGTCTCCAGCCGGGAGAGATGGGCGGGGGACAGCCCCGCCCGCCCGGCGGCGGTCTCCAGGGTGAGGCGCCGGCCACGGCGCAGCTCGCGCAGGCGTGGCGCGACATCGGGGAGCTCGTCGGGCAGCTCGCCCGTCGGCTCTCCGGTGGGAGGAGTGCTCATACCTCCATTGGGCCAAAATATTTCCTCCGGGGCAACTTTCTTGCCCCGGAGGCAAATACGCCGTCCACCGCGTGCGAGGCCGCGTCCTACCGGTTGGCGACGGCCTGCTTCACCAGTGTCCTGCCGAAGTCCCACATCAGTCCGCCACCGCCATGGGCGTCGTCCATCACCGCCGTGAAGGCGTCCACGAAGCGCTCCACCTCGCGTTCGCCGATGGTCAGCGGCGGAATCAGCTTGATCACTTCCAGATGGTCGCCGGAGACCTGGGTGAGGATGCGGTGCTTCTGGAGCAGCGGCACGACCACCATCTGCGCGAAGAGTCCCTTGCGGGCCGCCTGCAGCATGGTCCAGCGACTGCGCAGCTTGATCGAGGTCGGCCGGCCGAACTCGATGCCGATCATCAGGCCCCGGCCCCGTACCTCGTACAGCAGCTCGTAGCGGCCGACGAGCGCGGCCAGCCGTGATCTGAGCAGATCGCCGGTCGCCCGCGCATTGGCGACGATCTTGTCATCCTCCATCACCGACAGCACGGCCAGGCCCGCCGCCATGGCCTGGGCATTGGATCCGAAGCTGGCCGAGTGGACCAGCACCCGGTCCATCGAGGAGTAGACCTTCTTGAAGATCCAGTCCTTGCCGAGGGTCGCGCCGACGGGCACATAGCCGCCGGAGAGCGCCTTCGCCACACAGACGAGATCGGGCTCCACCCCTTCCTCGTGCTGGTACGCGTAGAAGTCGCCGGTCCTGCCGAGACCGGTCTGCACCTCGTCGACGATGAGCAGCGCCTTGTGCTGGTGCAGCAAGTCCTGGGCGGCACGCAGAAAGCCGGGCGGTGTCGCGTGCACCCCCTTGCCCTGGATGGGCTCGACGATGAACCCGGCCACGTCGCCGCGCTTCAACTCCCTCTCCAGCGCGTCGAGATCGCCGAGCTCCATGGCGGTGTCGGGCAGCAGCGGTGCGAAGCCGTCCCGGAATCCGTCCTCGCCGTTGACCGACAGGGATCCCGTGGTGAGCCCGTGGAAGGCGTGCGCGCAGTACAGGATCCTGGGCCTGCCCGTCGCGTACCGGGCGAACTTGAGGGCGGTCTCCACCGCTTCCGTACCGCTGTTGCCGAAGAACACCCGGTCCAGATGCGGGGAGTGGGCCAGCAGCTTCTCGGCGAGCAGTCCGGGCAGCGGCTGGCAGTCGAAGCGGGTGAGATCGGCGAGCGAGGCGTCGAGGACATCATGGAGGGCCTTGCGTACGACGGCGTGGTGCCGGCCGAGCCCCATCACGCCGAAGCCGGCGAGCATGTCCAGATAGTCGTTGCCGTCCTCGTCCCAGAAGTAGGCGCCCTCGGCCCGCTCGTAGACCCGGTCGAAGCCGATGGTGTGCAGCATGCGCGGGAGCTGGTGATTGAGGTACTTGGCGTGCAGTTCGTAGCGCTCGGCGCCGCGCTCCGCGAGAAGCTGGGTGAGGTCGAAGCCCTTCGGCTGCTTGAGTTCCTTGACCTCGTTGAGCTGCGCGGACTCCTTGGGCTGGGTCATTCCGTGCTCTCCTTGTGTGCCGGGCCTGCCGCACCGCCCCCCACCGGCCGCCGCCGGCCGGGCCCGGACGCGCCATGAACGGCGCGTCGCGATCGGCCGGGCCGGCGGCTCGGGGAGCCCCGGTGCGACAGGCTCTCCAGCGGTCGTCCCGTCAGCGCGAGCCGGCGACCGTCTCACGGACCGCCCGCAGGGACTCCTTGAGGGAGCCCATGGTGGCGAGGACGGCGGTCGGCTCGTAGCCGCAGTGCGCCATGCAGTTGGCGCAGCGCGGGTCCTTGCCCCGGCCGTACTTGTCCCAGTCGGTCTCTTCGATGAGCTCACGGTAGGTCGGCACATACCCGTCGCTCATCAGATAGCAGGGTCGCTGCCAGCCGAAGAGCGAGTAGTTGGGAATGGCCCACGCCGTGCAGGGGAAGTCGGCCTTTCCTTCGAGGAAGTCCAGGAAGAGGGGCGAGTGATTGAGGCGCCAGCGTGCCCGGTTGCCGCCGGAGAACGCCTTCTTGAACAGCTCCCTGGTCTGGTCGACACCCAGGAAGTGCTCCTGGTCGGGGGCCTTCTCGTAGGCATACGCGGGCGAGATCATCATCTCGTCCACCCGCAGATCGTCATTCAGGTAATTGAGCACCTCGATGATGGTCTGCGGGGTGTCCGTGTTGAAGAAGGTGGAGTTGGTGGTCACCCGGAAGCCGCGCCTCTTGGCTTCCTTGATGGCCGCCACCGCCTCGTCGAACACTCCCTCCTTCGCGACGGACTCGTCGTGCCGCTCACGCAGGCCGTCGATATGAACGGCGAAGGCGAAATACGGCGAAGGAGTGAAATTCTCGATCTTCTTGCGCAGCAGCATCGCGTTGGTGCACAGGAAGACGTACTTCCTCTTGGCCACCAGCTGCCGGACGATCTCATCGATCTGCGGATGCATCAGCGGCTCGCCGCCGGCGATGGAAACCATCGGTGCCCCGGACTCCAGCACCGCCCCGACGGCCTGGGCAACGGGCATACGCTGCTTCAGGACGCCGGCCGGGTGCTGGATCTTGCCGCAGCCCTCACATTTCAGATTGCAGGCGAAGAGGGGTTCCAGCTCGACAATGAGCGGAAACTTCTCACGCTTGCGGAGCTTCTGTTCAACGAGGTACGTCCCGACCCTGATGGTCTGACGAAGCGGCATGGCCATCTAGCTCACCTCCTGGGGAGCAGCAAAGAACGGTGCCATTCATAGAAAGCCGGCAGGACGGCACGGAGAACGCGGAAGGCTGATATTCCACCGCGCACTGTGCCAATACGGAGGAGCTCATGCTCTGGAGCGTCCACGACCACCCGGACGGCCGCAACCGGGCGGGGCCCGGCGCTCAGAGCACTTCGGAGCGTGGCGGCGGACTCCATGTCCACCGCGACCGCCCCCGTGGTGCGCAGTTCGGCCCGCTCATGGCCGCGTACCACATGGTCGGAGCCGGTCAGTGGACCGGTGTGGACCGTGCGGCCGGGTACGGCCCGGGTCAGCGCGTCGACGAGCAGCCCGGTGCCCGTACAGGGCGTGCGTCCGTACGGGCCCCGGGTCTCGTCAGCGACGATCAGATCCCCCGGGTTCATCCCCGGGGTGAGCCCGGCACAGAATCCGGCCGCGATGACGGCCGCGTCCCTGGTCCGCTGCTCTCCGAGCGCGCGTGCCACGGCGCGCTCGGCGTTCTTGGGCCCCATGCCCGTACGGAGGACGGTCACCGGCCCCGGTGCGTCGCCGTGGCCGCCGCCGCGCAGGGCGAATCGCTCGATGCCGAGCGCGCAGGCGATCAGCAGCGCCGCGTGGGGGCCGGCCGGGGCGTCGGCCGGTCCTGAGGACCGCGCCATCAGCCCCCCTTGCGGCTGCCCGCGCGAGCAGCCAGGGGCTCCCCGTGGACATACCGGCCGAGGGCCGTGAGCGGGAAGACTTCCCGGTAGAGGTGGTAGTTGATGCTGAAGTCCCAGGGGAAGCCGGTGCCGGTGAACTGCGGCTCGTCCCAGGAGCCGTCCTCCCGCTGGGTCTCGGTGAGCCAGCCGATACCCCGCTCGACGGCCCTGCCCTCGCGCTCCCCGGCCGCGAGGAGCGCGAGCAGCGCCCAGGCGGTCTGGGAGGCGGTCGAGGCGCCGTGCCCGATCCACCGCTCCTCGCGGTACGAGCGCAGGTCCTCGCCCCAGCCGCCGTCGTCGTTCTGCACGGATTCGAGCCAGCTGACGGCGCGTCGGATCGCGGGGTGGGTGAGCGGCAGCCCGGCGGCGGTCAGCGCGGGCACCACCGACCCTGTCCCGTAGACGTAGTTGACGCCCCAGCGCCCGAACCACGCTCCGTTGGTCTCCTGTTCGGCGAGGAGCCAGTCGATTCCGCGCCGGGTGCCGGGGTGATGGGCCTGGCCCTCGTAGGCGAGCATCTCGACGACATGTCCGGTGACATCCGCGGACGGCGGGTCGATGACCTCGCCGAAGTCGCAGAAGGGCAGCCGGTTGGGGAACCGGCTGGTGTTGTCGGCGTCGAAGGCGCCCCAGGCTCCGTTCCTCGACTGCATGCCCATATTCCACCGGGCGCCGCGTTCGATGGCCGCGTCGAGCCGCGCGGGGTCGGGGTGCCTGACCCGGCGCAGCGCGAGGATGACCTCGGCGGTGTCGTCGATGTCGGGGTAGTTGTCGTTGTGGAACTCGAACGCCCAGCCGCCCGGGGTGAGTCCGGGCCTGCGTACGGCCCAGTCGCCCGGTCGGACGATCTGCTCGCCAATCATCCAGTCGGCGGCCTTGACGAGCGCCGGGTGGTCCGGGCTCAGGCCGGCGTCGGCGAGCGCGATGGTGGCGAGGCAGGTGTCCCAGACCGGCGACTGGCAGGCCTCGATCATCCGGGCGCCGTCCTCGCGCCAGACGGCGAAGCGGTCGAGCGACTCGAGTCCGGCGCGCATGACCGGGTGGTCGAGGTCGTACCCGAGCAGATGCAGCGCGATGACGGAGTAGACGGCGGGCGGCTGGATCCCGCCCCAGCAGCCGTCGTTCTCCTGCCGTTCGATGATCCAGCGCGCGGCCGCGTTCATGGCGGTACGGCGCAGTCGGCGCGGCGCGACCTTGTGGTACACGTGCAGGGCCTTGTCGAGGCGCTGGAAGGCGCCGTCCCAACTGGCCACCGGCGCCAGCGGCTTGGCCGGGTTGGGGTTGCCTGCGTCGGCGTGCAGCTCGTCGAGGGCGAAGGGGGCGGGCCGTACGGGCCGCAGCGCCGAGACGATGGTGAGCGGAACGACGGTCTGCCGTGCCCAGCAGCCGAAGTCATAGATGTTGAGCGGGAACCACTTGGGGAAAAAGATCAGCTCGGGTGGCAGTTCGGGGAGGTCGTCCCATTTCCACCAGCCGAAGAGGGCGAGCCAGATGCGGGTGAAGACCCGGCTCGCGGCGATGCCGCCCTGTTCCCGGACCCAGCCGGCGGCGCGTGCCATGTGCGGATCGTGGGGGCGGTCCCCGGCCAGCCGCAGGGCCACGTACGCCTCGATGGTGGCGGAGAGTTCACCCGGGCCGCCGTGGAATGTGGCCCAGGTACCGTCCGGGCGCTGCTCGCCCCGGATGAAGAGGGCGGCCGCCTCGGTGGTGCGCGCGTCCTGGATCCCGAGGAACTGACGGAGTAAGAGATCCTCGGCGTCCATCGAGACATTGGTTTCCAGGTCGCCCTTCCACCAGCCCTGGGCGTCCTGCAGGCCGAGCAGATGCTCGACGGATCGTGCGGTGGCCCGCTCGGCGGCGACCCGTAGGTCACCGCCGGGGGCGAGAGGGACATCGGTTGGTCCGCTGGCCGAGGCTGCTCGGGGTCTCATGGCCCCGGTGCTTCCGTCGGTCGTCGCTGTCATGGCTTCCCCTTCGTGCAGTGGTGTGCTTCTGCTGTGCCTGGGGTCTCCGTCGTCCGGTGCCTGCGGCTGTGGACGGCGACTGCGGTCATATGCGAATAGTGATCATCTCTTTCGTACGACGACGAAGTCCGCCAGCGCGGTGAGCTGCGCGCGGATCTTTTCCGGCATGTCTACGCCATCCAGGGCCTCGATGGCGACGGCATGCTGCCTGCGGGCCTCCTGGGAGGTCCACTCCCGGCCGCCCGCCTCCTCGATCAGCGCGGCCCTGGCGGCGAATTCCTCTTCCGAGAAGTTCTGGAAGTCGGTGCTCTTGGCGTCGGCGGCGAGCAGCTCGCCGAGCCGTTCCGAGGCGGGTCCGCCGGCCGCGAGCGCGGCGACGACCGGCAGGGACTTCTTGCGCTGGCGCAGATCGCTCCAGGTCTGCTTGCCGGTGGCCTCGGGATCGCCCCAGATGCCGAGCAGATCGTCGACGGCCTGGAAGGCGAGACCGAGGTGATGGCCGTACGCCTCCAGTGTGTCGGCCGTCCGGTCGTCGGCGCCGCCGAGGACCGCGCCGATGGAGACGGCGCAGGCGAGCAGGGCGCCCGTCTTGTTGCCCTCCATCTCCAGGCATTCCTCGACGGTGACCCGCTCGCGGTGCTCGAAGGAGATGTCCTGCGCCTGACCGTCGATCAGCTTGCGGGAGGCGGTGGTCAATCGGCGGGTCGCGCGGCCCGCTTCCACGGTGCCGAGCTCCAGCAGCACTTCGTTGGCGAGCGCGAAGAGGGCGTCGCCGACGAGGATCGCCTGAGCGGGACCGTGCATCTTCCAGACGGTGTCGCGGTGGCGGCGCTGCTCGTCACCGTCCATCAGATCGTCGTGCAGCAGTGAGAAGTTGTGGACCAGCTCCACGGCGACGGCGCCGGGGATCCCCTTCTCGGGAGCGGCGCCCGCCGCTTCGGCGGAGAGCAGCGCGAGCGCCGGGCGCACCGCCTTGCCGCCGTCGCCGTCGGAGGGCCGGCCCTCAGCGTCGATCCAGCCGAAGTGGTAGGCGGCGACGGTGTCCATGGGCGGGGCGAGCCGGTTGACGGCGGCGCGCAGCACCGGCGTGGCCAGGCTCCGCCCGCGCTCCAGCAGCGCGTAGACGTCCGCGGTGTCGACAGCCGGATTCGCCGGGGGCACAGTCGGCACGGTCTCTCCTCTTGTTCCAGTACTCGTAGGTGCAGTACTCGGGCTCATGCCGCCTCCTGCAGGGGATGTTCATGGCGGCGACCGAGCTCGGAGAGGGCGGCGCCCGCGGCGCTGAAGCCGCTTCTCACGGCGCCCTCCATGGTCGCGGGCCAGCCGGTGGCGGTCCATGCGCCGGCCAGGAAGAGGCCGGGGACGCGGGTACGGGCCTCGGGCCGCAGCCGGCCCACGCCGGGCGTGGGCGCGAACGTCGCTGTCCGCTCCCGGGTGACGAAGAAGTCCCGTACCTCCGCGCCCCGGGCGGCGGGCAGGAGGCGTTCCAGCTCGGGGAGGTAACGCGCGCGCAGTTCGGCGACGGGCAGGTCGATCTCGTCCTGGACGGCCGACTGGGACACCGCCAGATACTGGCCGTCCGTGAGTCCGGACGCGTCGGTGCGGTCGAAGACCCACTGCACCGGGCTGCCGAGCGCGGCGAAGAAGGGGCGGCGCAGCACTTTACGGTCGTACACGACATGGACGTTGAGGATCGGCGCGGTGCCGATGTCGAGCAGCCGGTCGGGGTCGTCGAGCGCGCCCGCGGGCAGCAGGGCGTGGGCCTCGCGCTGGGGTACGGCGAGGACGACGGTGTCCGCGTCGAGCCGCTCGCCGTCCACCTCGACGTGCCAGCCGCCCTCGGCGGCACGGGAGACGGCGTTCACGCGCGTGCGCAGCTCGGTCCGCACCCCCGCGGAGTCGAGGGCCTTGCGTGCCAGCGTGTCGTGCAGCTCGCCGAGCGGGACGTGCGCCCAGCCGATGTCGGCGGCGCCGGGCTCGGAGAGCAGCCCGGTCTTGAAGACCATCGCGGCGAGCCCCATGGAGGCGTGCGGCGCGGTGGCGTTCAGGGTCGCCACGCCGACCAGGTCCCACAGGGCCTCGATCGTCCGGTCCGACTGTCCGTGCCGGCCGAGCCAGGTGGCGAAGTCGATGCCGTCCAGGGCGGGATCGGCCGGGTCGAGCCGCTTGAGGGCGAGCGCGGCCCGCCCGACGGAGGCGCGCTCCGCGAGCGAGAGATGCGGGTACGTCGCGAGTCCGGCGGCGAGATGCAGCGGTACGGGCAGGGCGTTGCGGCGCAGTCGGCCGAGCCGCGGCCGGGCACGGCCGACGTCGAGGACGGGTACGTCCAGCCGGTCCTGCAGGGGAGCGAGCGCGGCGCCGTCCACCCGGTCGAGGAACCAGCGGTACGCCGTGCAGCAGCGCAGATACACATGCTGGCCGTTGTCGATGGTGAGGTCGCCGCGGCGGAACGAGAAAGCCAGACCGCCCAGGCGCGGCCGCCCCTCGACGAGCGTCACCCGCACGCCGGCGTCGGCGAGCTGAAGGGCCGCGGTGACCCCGGCGAGCCCGGCACCGACCACGACCGCGTGGCGGGACCGCGAGCCGTCATCTGTCGTCATGCGTGCCCCCTCGGACCGTCGCAGTCAGGGACGCGTCATACCGGCGCGGGGTTGCGACCCGCCGGTGCGCGGATGGCGGGAAGGAACCGACCCGGGCATCGAAGTGCCGCATCAGCCACGCCTCCTGACGGTCTGCCGGGAGATGTGCCGGGCGTCCAGGCCGGAGAGCCCGCGCACCGCGACGTACGCCTTCTCGTGCCCCGGGAGCGAGACCCGGCCGCGCAGGACGGCCTCGGGGTCGCGCTCGATACGGTCGAGGAGACGGCGGTAGATGCCCGCCATGGCGGCGACACAGGCGCCGCTGCGCCGGTCGAGCAGGGGCAGCAGGCGGTAGCCCTCGGCGAACAGGGCGCGGGCGCGGCGGACCTCGAAGTGCACCAGGCCGGCGAAGTCGGAGCCGGCGGGCGGGGTGGCGCTGTGGAAGCCGGTGGAGCAGCCGAACTTGGCGAGGTCGTCGGCGGGCAGATACGTACGTCCGTTGCCCGCGTCCTCCCGGACGTCCCGGAGGATGTTGGTCAGCTGGAGGGCGAGCCCCAGCGTGTCCGCGTACTCGGCGGCGCGCTCGGCGCCGGGCGCGCCCGTTCCGCTGCCGAACACGCTGAGCGACACCCGGCCGATGGCGCCCGCGACGCAGCGGCAGTAGACCTTGAGGTCGTCCCAGGTCTCGTACGTGTCGCCGCGGACATCCATCAGGACGCCGTCGATCAGCTCGTCGAGCCCGCCGAGCGGGATCGGGAAGCGCCGTGCCGCGTCCGTGAGGGCGACCGCGACCGGGTCGGTGTCGTCCTCGTCCACCTCGCCTTTCCTGACCCTGTCCAGCAGGGCGCGGGTGTCCTCGAGCCGTGCCTGCTTGGCCTCGGGTGCGAGTGTCCCGTCGCCGATGTCGTCCACCCGCCGGGAGAACGCGTACAGCGCGGACATGGCCTGCCGCTTGTCGGTCGGCAGCAGTCTGATGCCATAGGCGAAATTACGGGCCTGCTGTCCGGTGACGGCCTCGCAGTAGCTGTAGGCCGCCAGTACCGGCGCGGACACGGGTGTCTGTCCCTCCACGTTCCGGCTCACCCCTCTCTGTGCGCACTTCGCAAGACAGCTCCCACTTCACGCAGCAGACGCGGCTTGGTGGGTTTGGGCGGTCCGGGGAGCACATCGTGCCCGGCGGCCGCGATCGAAGCGAGGGCGGCACGCCCTCCGGCCACGAATCCGGCGAGCAGCAGCTTGAGCCTGCCGTGGACGCTACCCACCAAGGGGGTGCCTTCATTCAGCAGTTGCCCGGCGCGCTCGGCTTCGAAGGCGATCAGGGCGCGTACCGACGCGTTCGCGGTGGCGGCGGCCAGATCCGCGTCGGTGACATGGAACCGCTTCATGTCCTCGGCGGGCAGATAGATACGGTCGCGGCCCAGGTCCTCGGTCACGTCCTGCAGGTGTTCGATGATCTGGAGCGCCGTGCAGACGGCGTCGGAGCGGCGCAGGCGCTCGGGGCTCGCGGTGCCGGTGATCCCGAGGACCAGCCGGCCGACCGGGTTGGCGGACAGCTCGCAGTAGGCGAGGAGGTCGTCGTAGGTCTCGTAGCGCCGCACCAGCTGGTCCTGGCGGTTGGCCTCGATCAGCCCGAGGAACGGCTCCGGAGTCAGGGAGCGGCGCCGTACGACCGGTGTCAGGGCGCGCAGCAGCGGGTGGCCGGGGGCCGGTCCCGCGGGGTCGAAGACGCGCCGCAGATCGGCCTCGAAGGCGTCGAGCACGGCCGGCCGGTCATCGGCGCGGGCGGCGTCGACACCCAGGTACGCGGCGTCCGCGCCGCCGGGGGCGAGGTCGCCGTCGCCGATGTCGTCGACGAGCCGGGCATAGCCGTAGACGGCCATCAGATCGTCGCGCCAGGCGCGCGGCAGGAAGAACGGGGCCACGGGGAAGTTCTCGTCCGCGGCCTTGTCCAGCGTGGTGCGCGAGGCGGCGTCGGGGCGCGCCTGTGGAGTGCCCGTCACTTCGGACTTCCCAGTACGTGGACGGCGGAATCATCCTCGCGGAGCTGGAGATTTCCCGTCATTGCCGTCACATCTCCCGTTCTACACTGCTGACCCAATACATCCCATTTCGGACACGCCGCCCGCCCTCCTGAGTACAGAACACTGTTTGGCGGGTGGGATGCTCAGGGGGTATCACCCCACTTGCCGCGAATCAGCACCTGCACAGCTTACGTTGTACGACTAAGGGGACCACGCCCGGGTGTTGCGCGCAGTACGCCAACGCCGCAATACAGGCCAACCTTCCCCCACGCCAAAGGACTTGACTGAATCTTTGACGAGTGACGGCCCGTGGCCGGGTGGGGCTCGGCGGTCCTCCCGCCACGGCGGAGCCCCCGCCGGAGCGGTCCGGCAGGGGCTTCGTCAGTGCGGAAGGATCCGTTCCGGTGGACCGGCCTACTTGCCGGTCTCCTTCTCGTACGCCTTGATGACCTCGTCGGTCGGGCCGTCCATCAGCAGCTCGCCCCTCTCCAGCCACAGCACCCGGTCACAGGTGTCCCTGATCGACTTGTTGCTGTGGCTGACCAGGAAGACCGTGCCGGCTTCCTTGCGCAGTTCCCGGATCCGCTGCTCGGAGCGGATCTGGAACTTCCGGTCGCCGGTGGCCAGCGCCTCGTCGATCATCAGGACATCGTGGTCCTTGGCCGCGGCGATGGAGAACCGGAGCCTGGCCGCCATGCCGGACGAGTAGGTCCGCATCGGCAGGGTGATGAAGTCGCCCTTCTCGTTGATGCCGGAGAAGTCGACGATCGACTGGTACCGCTCGCGGATCTGCTCGCGCGTCATCCCCATGGCCAGGCCGCCGAGGATGACATTGCGTTCGCCGGTCAGGTCGTTCATCAGCGCGGCGTTGACGCCCAGCAGGGAGGGCTGGCCATCGGTGTAGACCTTGCCGCTCTCCGTCGGCAGCAGACCCGCGATGGCGCGCAGCAGGGTCGACTTTCCCGAGCCGTTCGTGCCGATCAGGCCGATCGCCTCGCCGCGGTACGCGGTGAAGGTGACCCCCCGCACGGCGTGCACCTTACGGACACCCCGCGACTCCCCCTTGTCGCGGCGGAGTATGCGGCTCAGCGCGGCGGTGGCACTTCCCTTGCCGCCGCCACCGCCGTTGACGCGGTACACGATGTGCACCTCGTCGGCGATGACCGTGGGGATACGTCCCTGCTCGATGTCATCAGCCACGGCCGTACCGCTCCTCAGCCTTCCAGAAGTACACGAAGCCGGCGACGCCCAGGAGGACGGCCCACAGCAGTGCGACAAGCCAGACATGCGCGGGCAGATTCGACCTGTCGTAGCCGTCGATCAGCGCGAACCTGACCAGGTCCATGTAGATGGCGGCCGGGTTGTACTGAAGGACGTCGCCGATCCAGGCGGGCTTGTCCTTGAGCATCACCGGGATGGAGAACATCACGCCCGAGGCGTACATCCAGGTACGCATCACGAACGGCATCAGCTGGGCGAGGTCGGGGGTCTTGCTGCCGAGCCTCGCCATGATCAGCGCGAGACCGGTGTTGAAGAGGAACTGGAGCGCCAGCGCGGGCACGACCAGCAGCCAGCTCAGCGACGGATAGCTGCCGAAGGCAATCGCCACGACGATCAGCACGATCATCGAGAACAGCAGCTGCTGGAGCTGCTGGAGGGAGAACGAGACCGGCAGCGAGGCCCGGGGGAAGTGCAGGGCCCGGACGAGCCCCAGATTGCCGGAGATGGCGCGGACCCCGGCCATTACCGAGCTCTGGGTGAAGGTGAAGACAAAGACCCCGGTGACCAGGAACGGGACGAAGACATCCTGCGGGATGTCCTTCTTGGTCCCCAGGATCAGGCCGAAGATCAAGTAGTAGACAAAGGCGTTCAGCAGCGGCGTCGCCACCTGCCAGAGCTGGCCGAGCTTCGCCTGGCTGTACTGGGCCGTGAGCTTCGCCTGGGAGAAGGCCAGGATGAAGTGGCGCCGGCCCCACAGCTGCCGGACATAGTCGGCCAGTCCTGGCCGGGCACCACTCACCGCCAGGCCGTACTTGGCGGCGAGCTCCGCCGAGGTCAGACCGTCGTCGGGCGACGGCGGGGTGCTCACAGCGATCGCACCCTCATGGGTTGTGTCACTCACAAGTTGAAACTTTCGTGTTCAAGATGCGCAGCCGGTCGGGCACAGGCACGGAGGGCCAGGCCCCGGGAGTACGCCCGATGCTCTCAGAACCGAGCTTGTCAGATGACAGGCGGTCGGCCCAGCCGGGTCAGCCGCCATACCGTACGCCACTTCATCGGACGACGCGGACCGCACGGGGTCGCCCAGCCCTCCCTGAACCCGCCGAGCCATGCCTTCAGCGCGGGTACGGAGGGGCGCCGGACGAGGGTGAGCAGCAGCCATACCCCGAGATAGAGCGGGACGACGGGGGCGGGCAGATTCCGGCGCGCGAGCCAGACCCGGTTGCGGGCCACCATACGGTGGTAGACCGCGTGCCGGGACGGCGGCATCGTCGGATGGTTGAGCACCATGTCGGCGCGGTAGTCGATCATCCAGCCGGCGTCCAGCGCCCGCCAGGCGAGATCCGTCTCCTCATGGGCGTAGAAGAATTCGCCCGGCAGCGCGCCGACCTCCGAGAGGACCTTCGTCCGTACGGCGTTGGCGCCGCCGAGGAAGGTCGTCACCCGGGACGACCGCAGCGGGTCCGAGGCGCGCAGCCGCGGGACGTGCCGCCGCTGGGTGAGTCCGGTCTCCGGGTCGGCGATCCGGAAGCTGACGATACCGAGCACAGGATCGGCCGCGAAGGCCTCCCGGATCAGCTCGGCGGTGTCGGTGTTCGGCAGCAGACCGTCGTCGTCCAGGAAGAGCAGGGCGTCCACATCCGAGCCGGCGGGCCCGAATGCCTCGATGCCGACGTTGCGGCCGCCAGGGATGCCGAGATTCTCCGGCAGCTCGACCGTCCGTACGCCGGCGGGAACGCCGCCCACAGGGGCGCCGTTCCCGACCACGACGATCTCGATCGGGTCGCCTTTCTGCCGGGCGACCGATTCGAGCAGCGCACGCAGATCGTCGGGGCGGTCACCCATGGTGATGATCACCGCGCCGAGCCGCATGTCACTCACCTCAGCCTGCTGGACGCCAGGATGGAGACCAGGTGCAGGACTGTCTGGACTATGGCGATACCGGCGAGGACCGCGATACCGAGGCGGGTGAAGAACAGATCGCCCTGGATCGTGTCGAGGATGGCCACCACGAGGATGAAGAGGCTGGCCTCGATGCCGCCGACGAGCCGGTGGAACTTGAGCGCGGCCGCGGCCCTGCGGGCCAGGGCCAGACCGGAGGAGCGGGGCGCGGACGCCTCGTCCTTGACGGCGGGCAGTCCGCTGCGCTGGCGGGCCACATCGACGAGGTCGGTCTCGGCCTTGATCAGGATCGCACCCAGCGCGGCGAGTGTGCCGAGGAAGGCCCACAGCCAGTTGGTGGCCGTGCCGTTCTGGTGGAAGATGTCCGCGCCCCGTATGCCGAAGCCGATCAGCAGGGCGGCCTCGCACAGATAGTGGCCGACCCGGTCGAGATAGACCCCGGTGATGGAGGTCTGCTTGCGCCAGCGCGCCACCTCGCCGTCGACACAGTCGAGCAGCAGATAGACCTGGAACAGGACGACCGCGAGGATCGCACCGGTGAGACCGGGCACGAGCAGCGCGGCGCCGCCGATGACACCCACGACCACCATGAGGTAGGTGAGCTGGTTGGGCGAGATCCGGGTGTTCACCAGGTACGGGTCGACGTGCAGCGAGATCTCCCGCATGTACATGCGCCCGGCCCAGTGTTCTCCGCTGCGCCGGTCCTTCACGCCCTCCGGGTGAACGACCGGACGGAGTTCAGCTACTGATGGTCTTGGCATAGTCGGAGTACGCGTCCCTGATCTGGTCGGTGGACAGGTCGAGGTGCTCGAGGATCGTGAAACGGCCCGGACGGGTCTGCGGCGCGTAGGCCACGGCCCGGACGAACTCGTCGACGGAGAAGCCGATCTCCTCGGGCAGCACGGGCAGTCCGTGCCGGTGCAGCACCTCGGTGAACAGCTGGGATTCCTCGTGGGCCCCGCGCAGGTGCATGGCGAAGGCCGCGCCGAGGCCGACCTGCTCGCCGTGGAGCACGGAGCGCTTGGGGTAGAGCAGGTCGAAGGCGTGGTTGATCTCGTGGCAGGCACCGGAGGCCGGCCGGCTGTCGCCCGCGACGGACATGGAGATGCCCGTCATCACCAGGCCCTCGGCCAGCACGGTGAGGAAGGTGTCGTCGCCGACCCCGCCGGGGTGGCGCAGCACGGCCTCACCGGCCTGCCGGGCCATGGCGGCGGCCAGGCCGTCGACCGACTCGCCCGTGACGCGGTGGGACAGCTCCCAGTCGGCCACGCACGAGATGTTCGAGATGGCGTCGCCGATACCGGACCGGACGAAACGGACGGGGGCGTCGCGGATCACATCGAGGTCGATGACCACGGCGATCGGGGTGGGCACGCCGTACGAGCCGCGGCCGTTGTCGTTGTCCAGCGTGGCGACCGGCGAGCACAGGCCGTCGTGCGCGAGGTTCGTCGCGACGGCCACCATCGGCAGTCCGACCCGGGCCGCCGCGTACTTCGTCACGTCGATGATCTTGCCGCCGCCGAGGCCGACCACGGCGTCGTACCGCTTGCCCCTGATGTCGTCGGCCAGTCTGACGGCCGAGTCGATCGTGCCGTCGATGACCTGGAACCAGTCGGCGCCCGGCAGGTCGGGCGCGAGCCGCTCCCGCAGCGCCTGGCCGGAGCCGCGGCTGATCGCCACGGCGAGCCGGCCCGAGCTGGAGATCCGCTGGTCGGCGAGGAGTCCGGCGAGATCGTCCAGGGCGCCGCAGCTGATGTCGACGACGACCGGTGACGGGATGAGCCGGGTCAGTACAGGCACGCGATCTCACGGCCCTTCGCGAGGTCGTCGTGGTTGTCGATCTCGACCCACGGGATATCGCCGATGGGGGCCACATCGAGGGTGAAGCCGCGGTTGACCAGCTCCTGATAGCCGTCCTCGTAGTAGAGGTCGGGGTCGCGCTCGAAGGTGGTCCTCAGCGCGTCGGCGAGGTCCGCCGCGGCCTCGGGTTCGATCAGGGTGACCCCGATGTACTCGCCGGTGGCGGTGGCGGGGTCCATCAGCTTGGTGATCCGGCGTACGCCCTTGTCACCGTCCGTGATGACCTTCATCTCCTCGTCGGCGAGGTGCTTCACCGTGTCGAGGGCGAGGATGATCCGCCGGCCGTCGCCGCGCGCGGCGAGCAGGGTCTTCTCGACGGAGACCGGGTGCACGGTGTCGCCGTTGGCGAGGATCACGCCCTGTGTCAGGACGTCACGGGCGCACCAGAGGGAGTAGGCGTTGTTCCACTCCTCGGCCTTGTCGTTGTCGACGAGGGTGAGCTTGAGGCCGTACGTCTTCTCCAGGTCGGCCTTGCGCGCGTACACGGCCTCCTTGCGGTAGCCGACGACGATCGCCGCTTCGGTCAGGCCGACCTCGGCGAAGTTGCCCAGCGTCAGGTCGAGGACCGTGGTGGTCCCCTCCCCCGCCGGGTCCACGGGCACGAGGGCCTTCGGGAGCGTGTCGGTGTAGGGGCGCAGACGCCGTCCGGCACCGGCGGCCAGTACGAGGCCGATCATGCGGGTTCTCCTTCGTCATGTACGGCGGGGGCTCCGGAGGACACCCAGAACCGGATGGACTCCGCGAGCGCGACCAGCGCCACGGCGGCCGCGAGCACCGTCAGGGCCAGGGTGAAGTCCGCGTTCCGCGTCACCAGGACGGCGGCGAGCGCGGTCACCACCAGCGTGCGGCCCTCGTGGCCGCCGATCGTCCGGACCAGCCAGCGGGGCGGCGCGCCGGTGCCGCCGCGGATGCGGTACACCGTGTCGTAGTGATGGTAGGCGACGGCGGCCACCAGGCCGAAGGCCGCAGGCAATGCTCCGTTCACCTCGGAGCGGGCGGCGAGGATCAGGACGGTGCCGTATTCGGCCGCCCTGAACACCGGCGGTACGAGCCAGTCGAGCGCGCCCTTGAGGGGCAGCGCGACCGCGGCGCCGGAGAGGACGGCGTACAGCACGGCGGCGCCGACGACCCAGAGACTGCCGACCGGCTCCGTCCAGGCGGCGGCCACCAGCAGGGCCGCGCCGAGGGCGGCGATGACGACGCGGGAGCCGAACGGCGGATACGCCTTGATCCTGCTCAGCACCCCGGCGACACCCTCCGCCAGCGGTCCCGAGTCGGCGAGGTCGGCCAGGGCCTGGGCCGCCCGGTCGGTGCGGGTGGCCTTGCGGGTGACCGAGCGCAGGACGCGGCCCGCGGTGGTGTAGCAGGCGGCGAAGCCACAGCCGACGAGCAGCGCGTAGAAGACGATCCTGGGCGTGGTGACGGCCGTCAGCACGGCGATCATCGCCCAGCGCTCGCCGATCGGCAGCACGATCATCCGGCGTACCCAGACCGTCCAGCCCACGCTGTCGAGCCGGCTGGAGAGCGCGGCGGTGGGGGTGCCCACCACGGCCTTGCCCGCGGCCGTCGCGTCGTGGTTCGCCTCGTTGAAGGAGAAGTCGACGACATGGCGGCAGGTCTGCAGGACCATCGCGCCGAGGGCGAGCGCCCATACGTCGTCGCCGCCCCGGGCCGCGCCCAGCGCGAGGCCCGCGTAGTACGCGTACTCCTTCGCGCGGTCGAAGGTCGCGTCCAGCCAGGCGCCCATCGTGGAGTACTGCAGCGAGTAGCGGGCGAGCTGCCCGTCCGTGCAGTCCAGGACGAAGGAGAAGAGCAGCAGCGCGCCGGCGGCGACATATCCGCCGCGGGTGCCGGTGGCCGCGCAGGCCGCCGCGATCAGGGCGGTGAGCAGCGACGCGGTGGTGACCTGGTTCGGGGTCAGACCGCGGCGCGCGCACCAGCGGGCGAGATAGCGGGAGTAGGGGCTGATGCAGAAGGTGGTGAAGAAGCCGTCACGGGCCTTCACGGCGGAGCGCAGCCGTACGGCTTCGTCGTCGACGGCCGCGACGGCGGCCTCGGCCTGTTCCCTGGCGCTCGCGTCGGCCGGTACGGCGGCGACGAGCGAACCCAGCTCGGGCCGCTGGACCGCGCCGCCGTCGGCGTCGAGCACGGCGGCGACCCGGTCGGCGAGGGGCTCGCTCGGGGCCACGGTGGTGGCGGACGTCCGCTGGGGTTCCGCCGTGCCGTTGCCGGAGGCGTTGTCCGCCGGCCGGGCCGGGGAACCGCCCTCGACGACGGTGGTCACGGCGCGCAGCAGCGCGGCGCGGGCCTCGGGCTGGGCGGTGAGCGCCCCGGCCACGGCGGCCGTCGGGAACCGGGGGTCGGTCAGTGCCAGCCGCAGGGCGTGGACATGACCGACGAAGCGGGAGTCGACGAGGGCGACGCGTTCGGCCGCCGGGGCCGCGGCGAGGAGCTGCCCGGCTTCCGTGGCGTCCGGCGCGTTACGTACCTCGAAACCCAACGACCGCAGATGGCCCTCGAGCGGCGATCCGGGTACCGGGGGACCGGTGAGGATGGCGGTCGACAGACGAACTCACTCCTTGGCGCTGACAGGGCTGCGTGCGCGGCGACGTGACCCGGGATCCGGGCGGCGGCACGTCGGCAGAGGCTATCGGATGAACGGAAGACTGAGTTCACCGCCCGTTTACGCCCCGGACGCCGTGGTCTGAGCCATGATCGGCCCACGTAGTGATCATCATTGTCGATCCGCGCCCCCGCTCACAAACCGTGGCCCCACGCCGCGGGCGGGGCCGAGCCCTGCCCCGGGAGGCTTCCCGGCACCTGGCCTAGGGTGGCCGCATGACGTGGCTGATCACAGGCGGAGCGGGTTATATCGGGGCACATGTGGCGCGGGCCATGACCGCGGCGGGCGAGCGGGTCGTCGTCCTCGACGATCTGTCCAGCGGTGATCCCGAGCGGCTGCCCGCGGAGATTCCGCTGGTGCGGGGCTCGCTGCTGGACCGGCGGCTGGTCGACCGCACGCTCGCCGGGCACGAGGTCACCGGTGTGGTGCATCTCGCGGGGAAGAAGCAGGTCGGAGAGTCGGTCGAGCAGCCGTTGGCGTACTACCGGGAGAATCTGTACGGGCTCACGGTGCTGCTGGAGGCCGTGGTCGCCGCCGGGGTGCGGCGCTTCCTCTTCTCCTCCTCCGCTGCCGTGTACGGCGTACCGGATGTGGAGTTGATCACGGAGCGGACGCCGGCCGTGCCGATCAATCCGTACGGCGAGACGAAGCTCGCGGGCGAGTGGCTGGTGCGGGCGACCGGGCAGGCGCACGCGATGGCCACGGGCTGTCTGCGCTACTTCAATGTGGCGGGGGCGGCGCGGCCCGAGCTGTCCGACACCGGAGTGTTCAACATCATCCCGATGTTCTTCGACCGGATCGGCCGGGGCGAGGCGCCGCGGATCTTCGGCGCCGACTATCCGACTCCGGACGGCACCTGCGTCCGCGACTACATCCATGTCGCCGATCTCGCCGAGGCCCATCTCGCGGCCGCCCGGCGGCTGACCGCCCAGGAGGGCGCCGGGGACCTCACGGTCAATATCGGGCGCGGCGAGGGGGTCTCGGTCCGCGAACTGGCCGATCTGGTGGCCGAGGTCACCGGTCACCGCGTGCCGCCGGTGGTCGAGGCGCGCCGCCCCGGTGATGCCGCGAAGGCCGTCGCCTCGGTCGGCCTGATCGCCGAGGAACTGGGGTGGACGGCGTCCCGCGGGGTGCGCGAGATGGTCGAGTCCGCCTGGGAAGGCTGGCAGCTGCACCATCCGGCGGCGTCGGTCGGGTGAGCGTCGCACCGCTCTGACCTGCGCTCATTTCCGCAGGTCAGACCATATGACAACGGTGTTCAGTCCCGTGTTGCCCGATACCCCCCACCAGTAGTTGACTGGCGTGGTCGGCACAGCATCCAGACGACCGGAAGGCGCGTCCTCATGGGGGCAGGGCACAACCACGGACACACACACGGAGGGCCGCCGGCGGGTACCGCGACCGCCGCCTACCGGGGCAGGCTGCGGATCGCGCTGTCGATCACGCTGTCCGTGATGGTGGTGGAGATCATCGGCGGGCTCGCCTCCGACTCGCTCGCCCTGTTCGCCGACGCGGCGCACATGGCGACGGACGCGGTCGGGCTCGGCATGGCCCTGCTGGCGATCCACTTCGCCGCGCGGCCCGCCGACGAGAACCGCACCTTCGGCTACGCGCGGGCCGAGATCCTCGCCGCGCTGGCCAACTGTGTGCTGCTGCTCGGAGTCGGCGGCTTTCTGCTGTACGAGGCGATCGAGCGCTTCATCGTGCCGCCCGAGACCAAGGGCGGGCTGACGATCGTCTTCGCGTTGATCGGTATGTTCGCCAATCTGATCTCCCTCTCCCTGCTGGTACGGGGACAGAAGGAGAGCCTCAATGTGCGCGGGGCGTATCTGGAGGTCCTCGCGGACACGCTCGGCTCGCTCGCGGTGCTGATCTCGGCCGCTGTCATCCTGACCACGGGCTGGCAGACGGCCGACCCGATCGCGGGCCTGCTGATCGGACTCATGATCGTCCCGCGTACGGTGAAGTTGCTCCGGGAAACGCTCAACGTCCTGCTGGAGGCAGCGCCCAAGGACGTGGACATGAGTGAGGTGCGGGCACATATGCTCGCACTGCCGGGGGTGGCGGACATCCATGACCTCCATGTCTGGACCATCACTTCCGGTATGCCCGTGCTCTCCGCACATGTGGTGGTGGACCAAGACGCACTGGACGCGGTGGGCCACGAGAAGATGCTTCACGACCTGCAGGGATGTCTCGGCCATCACTTCGATGTCGAGCACTGCACCTTCCAGCTGGAGCCCAGAGGCCATGCGGAGCACGAAGCGAGGCTCTGTCACTGACGCCCCGTCACCGGCGTCTCCAGGGGAACGGACATGCCCACGCCCCCGAAGTGCGGACACGGGGCTTTTGTACGGCAGACTTGGGGGCCGAGGCCCGAAGCGAAGGATGGTTATGCCGACCACATCAGTCACTGCGGCGAACGACTCGTCGAACGGCGTACAAGAAACGATCTTGCTGGAGCTGGTCGACGAGGACGGCAACACCATCGGCACCGCCGAGAAGCTCGCGGCCCATCAGCCGCCGGGACAGCTGCACCGGGCGTTCTCCGTCTTCCTCTTCGACGAGCAGGGCCGGCTTCTGATCCAGCGCCGCGCGCTGGGCAAGTACCACTCCCCCGGCGTCTGGTCGAACACCTGCTGCGGGCATCCGTACCCGGGCGAGGCGCCGTTCGCCGCGGCCGCCCGCCGCACCCATGAGGAGCTGGGTATCTCGCCCTCGCTGCTCGCCGAGGCGGGCACCGTGCGCTACAACCACCCGGACCCGGCTTCCGGGCTGGTCGAGCAGGAGTACAACCATCTTTTCGTGGGTCTGGCGCAGTCCTCGCTGCGGCCCGACCCGGAGGAGATCGACGAGACGGCGTTCGTCACCCCGGCGGAGCTGGCCGAGCGGCACGGCGAGGCACCGTTCTCCGCGTGGTTCATGACCGTGCTGGACTCGGCGCGCCCGGCGATCAGAGAGCTCACGGGGCCGGCCGGGGGCTGGTGACGCTCCCCCGTGCCGGCAGCCCGCCGAACGGCGAGGTGAACGGGAGCAGCGCCCAGACGATCTTCCCGCCGCCGGCGGTGTGCTCGGCATCGCAGCTGCCGCCGGCCTCGCGGGTGATCTCCCGTACGAGCAGCAGCCCCCGCCCGCCGGTCCGCGTCTGGTCCGTCCCCGGCTCCAGCGGCCCGGGGCGGTAGGGGTGGTCGTCCTCGACCGACACCCGGATCCACTCCGCGCCGACAGCGATCTCGACGGCGAGCTCGGGCGAGAGCAGGGCCGCGTGCTGTACGGCATTGGTGACCAGCTCGGAGACGATCAGCAGCACGCCCTGGACGACGTCGTCCCTGACCGGCACCCGCTGACGCTTCAGCAGGTCGCGTACGGCGTGCCGGGCCCGCGGTACGGAGATCCCGACGGCGGGCGCGGTGAACCGCCAGACTCCCTCGTACGACAGCGGCCGGGCCGGATCACTCCCGCGGCTCTCCATACTGGCGCACCCACCCCTGGCTCGACCGGCGTTGTCCATCGGCTGTCGAGTGTTGGGAACGCGCCGGTCGTACCGAGCCACTGAGCGGAAGTCCGTCGTTATTGGCGGAGCGTGGCCGCATCCGAGCGACGGCGTCAGAAATGTGATCGTTCCTGATCCTGTGCTGGTGGTTCGGGAGCGGTTCCGCTTTGCCCGTCCGGCCACCGGTAGCGGCCGTGAACAGCCCCTTCCCGGTCGCGGGTCCGGGGTGCCCGGATAGCATCCGGCGCATGGAGCCGCAGCTGCTGCACACCGTCGCGGACGGCGTCGCGACCGTCGTCATGCACCATCCCGCCAAGCGCAACGCGATGACGGCGCCGATGTGGCGGGAGCTGCCGCCCCTGCTGGAGCGGCTGGCGGCCGACGCCGCCGTACGCGTGCTGGTACTGACCGGCGAGGGCGCCACCTTCTGCGCGGGCGCGGACATCTCCTCGCTGCGGGAGCCGAGCGAGGATCCGCCGTCCCTGGCGGTGGCGGCCGAGGAGGCGCTGGCCGCCTTCCCCAAGCCGACCCTCGCCGCCGTACGCGGTCACTGCGTGGGCGGCGGCTGTCAGCTCGCGGCGGCGTGCGATCTGCGGTTCGCCGAGGAGGGGGCGCTGTTCGGGGTCACCCCGGCGCGGCTCGGCATCGTCTATCCGGCGTCGTCCACCCGGCGGCTGGCCTCGCTGGTGGGGCCCGCCACCGCCAAGTACCTGCTGTTCTCGGCCGAGTTGATCGGTACGGAGCGGGCGCTGCGTACCGGACTCGTGGACGAGGTGCTGCCCGCCGGGGAGCTGGCCGGGCGGGTGGCGGAGTTCGCACGGGTGCTGGTCTCCCGCTCGCAGCTGACCCAGGCGGCCGCGAAGGACTTCGCCTCCGGCCGTACCGACCGCGCCGGGCACTGGACGGAGCAGGCGCGCGGCAGCGGCGACACCGCGGAGGGGGTCGCCGCCTTCCTGGAGCGGCGGGAGCCGCGCTTCAGCTGGACCGCTGGAGGCTGAAGCGGCTCTTGGCCCGCAGCTCCTCGACGAGGTCCGCGGGCGCCTTGTCCGGTGATCCGGCGTCGTAGGGCGGCTGCGGGTCGTACTCGGTCAGCAGCTGTACGGACCGGGCGAACCGGTCGCCCGCGAGCGTACCGAGCAGGGTGAGCCCCATGTCGATGCCGGAGGAGACGCCGGCCGCGGTGACGTACTTGCCGTCGATGACGACGCGTCGGCCGGTCGGCTCGACACCGAATGTCCTGAGCGTCTCCAGGGCCAGCCAGTGGGACGTGGCCTGCCTCCCCCTGAGCAGTCCCGCGGCGGCGAGCAGGAGCGTGCCGGTGCAGACGGACGTCGTCCAGGTGCTGGTGGCGTCCACCGCGCGCAGCCAGTCGAGGAGCGGCTCGTTCTCCATCTGGCCGGTCTGTCCCGGACCGCCGGGCACCACCAGGATGTCCGGGGCGGTGACCTCCGCGAGCGTCTTCTCGGCGACGAGCGAGAGGCTCCCCCGGTTGTCCAGCACCGGGCCGGTCCGCTCGGCGACGAAGACGGTCTCGGCGCCGGGGGCGGGCGAGAGCATCTGATACGGGCCGACGGCGTCGAGCGCGGTGAAGCCTTCGAAGAGCAGGATCGCGATCTGCATGACGGGCCTTTCAGGAGTGCGGGTGGCGGCGCGTCGGGCCCGCCCTGTTATCCGTACCGACCGGTCGGTAATATACGCCCATGACCACTCTGCCCGAGCGCGCCGCGCGGCGCTGTTACGCCGTAGTCAACCCGATCCACTCGGCCATCTACTTCTCCCCCGACCTCGGACGCGAGTTCGCACGCGCCGGGCTGGACAACGGGAGGGCCGCCTACTTCGCGGCGCGCGCGGCGCCGCTCGGCCGGGCCGGCGCGGGCGCCGTCACCGCGACCTTCTACAACTTCAAGCACGAGCTCGTCGCCCGGCACCTCCCGCGCGTCTGGGACACCGTCTCCCCCGAGGCCGCGCTCGACGCCAGGCTGCGCGCGGTCGACTCCCTGCTGCGGCGGCTGCTGGGCGAGGAGGCCGTGGCCTCCAAGGAGCTGGCCGAGGCGGCGGAGCTGGCGCTGCGGGCCACCGAGGCGTGCGCACGCCCCGCGCGTCCCCTGTACGCCGCCAACGCCGACTTGCCCGTGCCGGACGCGCCGCATCTGGCGTACTGGCACGCCGCGACCCTGCTGCGCGAGTACCGCGGTGACGGCCACCTGGCGGCCCTGGCCCTCGCCGAGCTGGACCCCTTGGAGGCGCTGGCCAGCCATACCGCCAGCGGCCACGGCATGTCACCGAAGTGGATCCTGTCCAGCCGCGGCTGGACGCCGGAGGAGTGGGAGGCCGCCAGGGAGCGGCTGCGCGAGCGCGGGCTGCTGGAAACCGACGGCGAGCTGACCCCGGCCGGCACGGACCTGCGCAAGGCCCTGGAGGACGAGACCGACCGACTGGACCGGGCGCCGTACGAGCATCTGGGTGAGGCGGGCGTGGCCCGCCTCACCGAGCTGGCCGGCGGATTCGCCGAGGCGGCGCTGGCGGCCGGAGCGTTCCCCGCGGACCTCCTCGGCAAGCACTGAAGGCCGTCCCGCGGTTTACGGACAGTCTGACCGGACACTCGCTTGTGTAGGTGGTAGGCCGCGTTTCCCACCGCCTGAAGGGCGCTCACAGCGCGTGCCGCATACGCAGGCACCGGCCCGTACGCCGTGTGCGGAGCGCCCGACGCGGCCGACGACCCGACAGCCACCTGAAGGAGGGCCTTGTGTTCCGTGCCATCGCCGATGTGCTGCGCGCCATCGGATCGACGCTCGCTTCCGTCGTGACGCTTCCCTTCCGCGCGGTCGCCCGCCTCTTCGGCGGTGCGGCGCACGGGTGAAAGCGCCCCGGCGCGAGCACGTCGGATCAGCTCCCCGGCCCGGTCCCGATCCCTTCGGGACCGGGCCGAGGACTGCCGTACACGCCGGTCACCGCCGGTCGCGCCCGCTGATGTCACCGCTACCTGCCACAATGCAGACGGCGGACCACAGAACAGCGGAGCGTGATCGTGACGACGTCCATCGAAGGCAGGATCGCCGGGGAACTCGGCGTACGGGAGCGGCAGGTGAAGGCGGCCGTCGAGCTGCTCGACGGCGGTTCGACCGTGCCGTTCATCGCGCGCTATCGCAAAGAAGCGACCGAGATGCTCGACGACGCGCAGCTGCGCACGCTCGAGGAGCGGCTGCGCTATCTGCGCGAGCTGGAGGAGCGGCGGACCGCGATCCTCGAATCCGTCCGCGAGCAGGGCAAGCTCGACGAGGCCCTGGAGGCGCAGATCCGGGCCGCCGACACCAAGGCGCGCCTGGAGGACATCTACCTGCCGTTCAAGCCCAAGCGGCGGACGAAGGCGCAGATCGCCCGCGAGGCCGGTCTGGAGCCGCTCGCCACAGGACTGTTGAGCGACCCCTCGGTGGAACCGCTCACCGCGGCCGCCGCGTTCGTGGACGCCGACAAGGGCGTCGCGGACCCCGCCGCCGCGCTGGAGGGCGCGCGCGCCATCCTCACCGAGCGGTTCTCGGAGGACGCCGATCTCACCGGCGAGATGCGCGAGCGGATGTGGACGCGGGGCCGGCTGGCCGCGAAGGTGCGGGACGGCAAGGAGGAGGCCGGCGCCAAGTTCGCCGACTACTTCGACTTCGCCGAGGGCTTCCCCGAGCTGCCCTCGCACCGCGTGCTCGCCATGTTCCGGGGCGAGAAGGAAGACATCCTCGACCTGGTCCTGGAGCCCGAGGAGCCGTCGGAGCAGCCCGGGCCGACCATGTACGAGAACATGATCGCGCGGCGCTTCGAGGTCGCCGACCGCGGCCGTCCCGGTGACAAGTGGCTCGCGGACACGGTGCGGTGGGCGTGGCGGACCCGGATCCTGGTGCATCTCGGCATCGATCTGCGGCTCCGGCTGCGGACGGCCGCCGAGGACGAGGCCGTGCGGGTGTTCGCCGCGAATCTGCGCGATCTGCTGCTGGCCGCGCCGGCCGGCACGCGCGCCACGCTGGGGCTCGACCCCGGGTTCCGTTCGGGCGTCAAGGTCGCCGTGGTCGACGCGACCGGCAAGGTCGTCGCCAAGGACACGATCTATCCGCATGTCCCCGCGAACAGGTGGGACGAATCGCTCGCGAAGCTGGCACGGCTCGCCAAGGAGCACGCGGTCGATCTGATCGCCATCGGCAACGGCACGGCCTCCCGCGAGACCGACAAGCTCGCCGCCGACCTGTGCGCCAAGCACCCCGAGCTCAAGCTCACGAAGGTGATGGTCTCCGAGGCCGGCGCCTCCGTGTACTCGGCCTCGGCCTTCGCCTCGCAGGAACTGCCCGACCTCGACGTCTCGATCCGTGGAGCCGTCTCGATCGCACGCCGGCTCCAGGACCCCCTCGCCGAGCTCGTGAAGATCGACCCCAAGTCCATCGGTGTCGGCCAGTACCAGCACGATCTGTCCGAGGTGAAGCTGTCCCGCTCGCTGGACGCGGTCGTGGAGGACTGTGTGAACGGCGTGGGCGTCGACGTCAACACCGCGTCCGCGCCGCTGCTCTCGCGCGTCTCGGGCATCGGCGCGGGGCTCGCCGAGAACATCGTCGCCCACCGCGACGCCAACGGGCCCTTCCGCTCCCGCAAGGCGCTCAAGGCCGTGGCCCGGCTCGGCCCGAAGGCGTACGAGCAGTGCGCCGGCTTCCTCCGTATCCGCGGCGGGGACGACCCGCTGGACGCGTCGAGCGTGCACCCCGAGGCGTATCCGGTGGTGCGGTCGATGGTGAAGACGACGGGCAGCGAGGTCGCGTCGCTCATCGGGAACGCGTCGGTGCTGCGCTCGCTGAAGCCCGGGGACTTCGTGAACGAGTCCTTCGGTCTGCCGACCGTGACGGACATCCTGCGAGAGCTGGAGAAGCCGGGCCGCGACCCGCGGCCGGCGTTCAAGACAGCCACGTTCAAGGACGGCGTCGAGAAGCTCGGCGACCTGGTGTCCGGGATGGTGCTCGAAGGGGTCGTGACGAACGTGGCGGCGTTCGGCGCGTTCGTCGACGTCGGCGTGCACCAGGACGGTCTGGTCCATGTCTCGGCCATGTCCAGGAACTTCATCAAGGACCCGCGCGAGGTGGTGAAGCCGGGCGACGTGGTCAAGGTGAAGGTGATGGACGTCGACATCCCCCGCAAGCGGATCTCCCTGACGCTCCGTCTGGACGACGAGTCACCGGCTCGCGACCGGTCCGACCGCTCTGACCGGTCCGACCGGTCCGACCGGTCCGGCGGCGGGCGGCCTCCGCAGCAGCGGCAGGGCGGCCGTGGCGGCGGCGACCGGCGCGGGTCGGGCGGCGGGGGCGGTACGGGCGGCGGGGCCGGGCGGCAGGCGGCGCCTCCGGCGAACAGCGCGATGGCGGACGCGTTGCGTCGGGCGGGTCTGACGGACCCGAAGGGCGGGGGGCGCGGGCGCGGCTGAGTCGCCGTCCGGGGTGCGGGGCTGTTCGTCGGGGTGCGGGTGCGTTTCGCCGTCCGGCGGGGGGGTGCGGGGTCGTTCGTCGTGGTGCGGGTGCCGGGGGTTCCGGAGGTCCGTGTCCGGACTGCATGATTTACGGCGCCCTGCGGACCGGATGAACGGTGCGGCTTGTGTGCGCCGACAAATCACGCTTTACGTCCGGACACGCACCTCCTGCACCCCCGACCCCCTCCCGCCGGTGGCCCCGCGCCCGGCTTGGGGTGGGGTGGGGGTGGGGGTCTGTGCGGGTGGTGGAGGGGGACGGGTAGGGGTGGTGTCCAGGACGTAGAGCGTGATTTGTGGCGCTCGACAAACCCGCACCCGGGATCCGGTCCGCACGCGCCGTAAATCATGCAGTCCAGGACACCACCCCTACCCGGCACCCGGCGACAACCCGCACCCGAGAAACCGGCCCCCACCCAAGACAACCCGCACCCCGCCGGACGGCGAACCGCACCCGGCGACAACCCGCACACGAACACCGGCCCCCGCCCAAGACCACCCGTACCCGGCCAACCGCCGGACGGCGAAACGTCACGCCTCCGTTACGTTGCCTGACGTTACGTCGAGGCGGCGTGTCGTGCGGACCGCGTTCAGCATGCGGCGGTCGTGGGTGACCAGCAGCAGCGTGCCGTCGTACGAGTCGAGCGCCGACTCCAGTTGCTCGATGGCCGGCAGGTCGAGGTGGTTCGTCGGCTCGTCCAGGACGAGGAGGTTGACGCCCCGCCCCTGCAGGAGCGCGAGCCCGGCGCGGGTTCGTTCGCCCGGGGAGAGGGTGGTCGCCGGGCGCAGCAGGTGGCCCGACTTCAGGCCGAACTTGGCAAGGAGGGTGCGCAGTTCGGCCGGCTCGGTGTCGGGGACGGCTTTGCGGAAGGCGTCGAGCAGGGTTTCCGGGCCATGGAAGAGCGCGCGCGCCTGGTCGACCTCGCCCACGACCACGCCCGAGCCGAGCGCCGCGTTTCCCGCGTCCAGCGGCAGGCGGCCGAGCAGCGCGGCCAGGAGGGTGGACTTGCCCGAGCCGTTGGCTCCGGTGATGGCGACCCGGTCGGCCCGGTCGATCTGGAGGGAGACGGGGCCGAAACGGAAGTCGCCTCGGGTCACCTCGGCCGCCCGGAGGGTCGCCACGACGGCCCCCGAGCGGTCCGCGGTGGCGATCTCCATCCGCAGTTCCCACTCCTTGCGGGGCTCTTCCACGACGTCGAGGCGCTCGATCATGCGCTGCGTCTGGCGTGCCTTGGCCGCCTGCTTCTCGGTGGATTCCGTGCGGAGATTGCGGCCGATCTTGTCGTTGTCGGACGCCTTGCGCCGGGCGTTCTTGACGCCCTTCTCCATCCAGGACCGCTGCATCTGCCCCCGTGCCTCCAGGGACGACTTCCTGTCGGCGTACTCCTCGAACTCCTCACGGGCGTGGCGCCGTGCGGTCTCCCGCTCTTCGAGGTACGCCTCGTAGCCGCCGCCGAAGAGCGTGATCTTCTGCTGGGCGAGATCGAGTTCGAGCACCTTGGTCACGGTGCGCACCAGGAATTCGCGGTCGTGGCTGACGACGACGGTGCCGGCGCGCAGACCGGTCACGAAGCTTTCCAGCCGTTCGAGGCCGTCGAGGTCGAGGTCGTTGGTGGGCTCATCGAGCAGGAAGATGTCGTACCGCGAGAGCAGGAGCGAGGCGAGGCTCGCGCGGGCGGCCTGGCCACCGGAGAGGGTGGTCATGGGCTGGTCGAGGCCGACGGTCAGGCCGAGCGAGGCGGCGACCTCCTCGGCCCGCTCGTCCAGGTCGGCGCCGCCGAGGCCGAGCCAGCGCTCCAGGCCGGTGGCGTAGGCGTCGTCCGCGCCCGGTGCGCCGTCGACGAGCGCCTGGGTGGCCTCGTCGAGTGCGGTCTGCGCGGCGGTGACTCCGGTACGGCGGCCCAGGAAGGCCCGTACGGTCTCCCCCGCGCGCCGCTCGGGCTCCTGGGGGAGGTGGCCGACGGCGGCGGCGGGCGGGGAGAGCCTGAGCTCCCCGTCCTCGGGCGTGTCGAGTCCGGCGAGCAGCCGGAGCAGGGTGGATTTCCCGGCGCCGTTGGCACCCACGAGTCCGATCACATCGCCGGGCGCGACGACCAGGTCGAGCCCGGAGAAGAGCGAGCGGTCACCGTGTCCTGCGGCGAGATCCTTGGCTACGAGCGTGGCAGTCATCAGACCGCTGATCCTAACGAGGCCGGGGCGTGCCCACGGAATGGGCCTGGCTGCCGTATTCCGCTACGGTCCGGACATGAACGGCGATGTGATCGTGGTCGGTGGCGGAGTCATCGGACTGACGACGGCGGTGGTGCTCGCGGAGAGCGGCCACCGCGTCGGACTGTGGACCCGTGATCCGGTCGCGCGGACCACCTCGGCGGTGGCGGGAGCGCTGTTCTGGCCCTATCGCATCGAGCCGGCGCGGCAGGTCGGCGGGTGGCTGGAGCGGTCGCTGAGCAGGTACGAACAGCTCGCGCTGAGCCCGGAGGAGACCGGGGTGCGTATCGTCGCGGGGCTGATGGCGGACACCCCGCTCGACGGCCTGGGCAGCTGGGCTTCCAGGGTTCCGGGGCTGCGCGAGGCCCGTGGGGACGAACTGCCCGACGGCATAGTCCAGGGGCTGCGGGCCGCTGTCCCGCTGATAGACATGCCCGTCCATCTGCGGTATCTGAAGGAGCGGCTGCGCGCGGCGGGCGGCACGGTCGAGCGGCGTACCGTCACCGGCTTCGACGAGCCCGCGGCCGAGGCACCGGTCGTGGTGGACTGCACCGGTACCGGCGCCAGGGAGCTGGTGCCTGACGCGTCGGTGTATCCGGTGCGCGGCCAGGTGGTGGTCGTGGAGAACCCGGGGATCGACGAGTGGTTCGTGGCGGCCGTCCCCGGCTCCGCCGATACGACGTATGTGATGCCGCAGCCGTACGGCGTGCTGCTCGGCGGCACCGCGACCGAGCACTCGTGGGATGTGGGCCCCGACCCGGCCGAGGCCGAGGCCATCATCGCGCGCTGCGCCCGGATCCGTCCCGCGCTCGCCGGGGCGCGGGTGCTGGAACACCGGGTGGGACTGCGGCCCGCCCGCCCCCGGGTCCGGCTGGAGGCCGTACAGCTGCCGGGCGGTGCGCGGCTGGTGCACAACTACGGCCATGGCGGCGCGGGCGTGACCGTGGCCTGGGGCTGCGCGGAGGAGGCCGCCCTGTTGGCGACGGGCTGACGCGGTCAGCGGGCGTCGGTGTCCCCGTCCGCCGGGCCGATGCGGATCTCGAAGTCTCCGTCGTACTGCTCATGGCCCGCGATCACGGCCGATTCGACGACCTCGGCGCCTCGCTCGCCGCGCACGATCAGCGGGTCGCGCCGCAGGTCGCGCATGAGCGCCACACACATGCCGATCATGACGAGGACGAATGGAGCCGCCACCAGGATCGTCAGATTCTGCAGCCCTTCGAGCGCGTCGCCCTGGCCGTCGCCGATGAGCAGCATCACCGCCGCGACGGCGCCGGTGACGACACCCCAGAAGACGACCACGAAGGTGCCGGGCTCGAACGCCCCCTTCTGGGAGAGCGTCCCCATCACGATGGACGCGGCGTCCGCGCCGGAGACGAAGAAGATGCCGACGAGGACCATCACCAGCACGCTGGTGACGGTGGCGATCGGGAACTGCTGGAGCAGGGCGAAGAGCTGCCCCTCGGGTGTGGCCTCCTTCGCGAGCCTGCCCTCCTGCTGCTGCGCCCTCAGCGCCGTACCGCCGAAGATCGCGAACCAGACCAGGCTGACGGTGCTCGGCACGAGAATGACCCCGCCGATGAACTGACGGATGGTGCGGCCCCGGCTGATGCGGGCGATGAACATACCGACGAAGGGCGTCCAGGAGATCCACCAGGCCCAGTAGAAGACTGTCCAGCCGCCCAGCCATTCGGCGACGCCCTTGCCGCCCGTGGCGTCGGTCCGCCCGGCGAGCTGCGCCAGATTGCCGAAGTAGGACGCGATCGAGGTCGGTACCAGGTCCAGGATGAAGATGGTCGGTCCCGCGACGAAGACGAACACGGCGAGCAGCAGCGCCAGCACCATATTGGTGTTGGACAGCCACTGGATCCCCTTCTCGACCCCGGAGACTGCGGAGGCGACGAAGGCCAGGGTCAGCACGCCGATGATGGCGACGAGCAGCGCGGTGCTGACCTTGTCCAGCCAGCCGAGCTGATGGAATCCGCTGCCGATCTGGAGGGCGCCCAGGCCCAGTGAGGCCGCGGAGCCGAAGAGCGTCGCGAAGATCGCCAGGATGTCGATGATCCGGCCGGTCGTGCCGTAGGCGTGCTTCTTCCCGATGAGCGGTACGAACACCGCGCTGATCGTCTGGCGCCGCCGGCGCCGGAAGGTGCTGTACGCGATGGCGAGGCCGACCACGGCGTAGATGGCCCAGGGGTGCAGGGTCCAGTGGAAGAGCGTGGTGGCCATGGCGGTCTCGATGGCCTCGGCCGAGGAGAAAGGGTGGGTGCCGGGCGGCGGGTCGGTGAAGTGCGTGAGCGGCTCGTTCACTCCGTAGAACATCAGCCCGATGCCCATGCCGGCGCTGAACATCATGGCGACCCAGGAGACCGTACGGAATTCGGGCTCCTCGTCCTCGTGGCCGAGGGTGATCCTGCCGTAGCGGCTGATCGCGAGCCACAGGGCGAAGACGACGAAGCCGGAGGCGGCCAGTATGAACGCCCAGCCGCCGCCGCGGATCAGGCCCTTGAGCATGCCGGTGGAGATGTTCTCCAGTGAGGTGGTGCCCACGGAGCCCCAGACCACGAAGGCGAGGGTGAGGGCGGCGGTGACGCCGAACACCACCCGGTCGGTCGCGGGACGTCCGGAGTCCTGGGGGTGACCGTTGAGGTCCACCGTCACCGGCGGACCTCCCCGGCTGTCTCCTTCGTTCTGTCCGTCCTGCGTCACGAGCGACACCTTTCGGGGTTTCACGGAGCCGGAATGCGCGCTTCGCTACGCCCTACCACAGGTGATCTTCGTCGAGCCGGATCAACAGGCTTCGGGCTGCCCCGCGGTCAGGTGATACTCCGCCCGCTCGTCGAGGAGCAGCGGCACCAGATTCCGCTGGGACTGACGGAGCGGCACGAAGGCTGCCTTCCCGAGCGGCACGGCCAGTACACCGTGCAGGGCGAGTTCATCCTTGACGTCCGCGTACTGGGCGGCGTCGAGCCGGTAGCCGCACGGCGGGTCCTGGATGATCTTCTCCGGCGTCGCGGGATCGTTGTCCGCGCCGCCGAGGTAGACCGGGCCGCGGTCCTTCAGCCCGGCCAGCCTGGCGGTGGCCGTGGCGGTCACGATCCGGGCCCTTCGCTCGTCGGTGAAGGAGAACAGGCCCTTCAGGGAGTCGAGTTGGCTCGTCACCCGGCGTCGGTTGTTGAGCGGCTCGCTGGCCTTCTCGGCGTCGGTCATCGGGTCGACGCGGCTCTCGATGAGCAGGCCCAGTGAGTGCTTGACGCCTGAGGCGTTGCGCAGGATGCGCTCCTGACCGTCGCCCGCGGTCTGCTTGATGGGGTCGCCGGTGACCGGGTCGGTCCAGATGCCGTACGTGCCGATGGAGTGGCCGCCGGCGCGTGCGGCGGGGCGTACGTACCGCTCGGAGAGCGTCCGTGACTCGTCGTGGATCCGTGCGTCGGTGTTGAGATTGCGCGGCCAGAGGTCGAACAGGTCCTTGTCGTAGTACGGCGGGGTGGCGCCGTACTCGTGCAGGTCGTAGATGACGTCCGGGCGCCGGTCGCGGATGACGGCGGCCATGGCGCGGCCCTCGGCGGTCTTGAGCGCGATGTGGTCGCGGTTGATGTCGACGCCGTCGGAGTTGCCCCGGGTGTCGGCGGCGCGTCCGTCCGGGTTGGCGGTGGGGACGACGAGCACGCTCGTCCGGGCCAGGAAGCGCTGAGTTGCGCGGTCCTCGGCGTACGCCAGATCGCGGACCGTGGTCAGACACGCCTCGCGGCCCGACGGCTCGTCGCCGTGCTGGCTGCAGACCAGCAGCACGGTGGTGGCAGCGTGGCGGGCGCCGATCTCGACGAGCTGGAGCGGGCGGCCCTGTGCAGTGGCGCCGATCGTGGTGAGGGAGGCGCGGTCGCTTCCGCGGTCGACGGCGGACAGGAACTGCTGTTCCTGGGGCTGGCTGGTCCAGTCGGCGCCGTCGTTGGTCTCGAAGCCGGTACGCGGCGGGGTGGGGGCGGCCTGGGCCTGGACGGTCGCCAAGGGCATGACGAGGGCCGCGGTCGTCGCCGCCAGGACGAGGGTGCGTATACGGGGCTTCATCAGGTGCGGTCTCCCGGGATCGGAGGGGTCCGGCGCGGCTCGGCCACGCCGTTGTGCGGGGTTTCGCGGGGTGAGCTGTGCGGCGGGACGGAGCCGGTCGTGGCACGGGTGAATGCCTCGGCGCCGCCGACGAGCGGAAGTCTCGCGGCCGTGGTGGCCAGATCGACGGTCAGGGTGGGGGTGGTGGACGGCGGGTCGATGAGGCCCTGGTCCGTACCGCCGATGATCAGGGCGAGCCGGTGGCCGGCCGGGACGACATGGTCGCTCGCGGCGAGTTCGAGGGTGAGGGTGTACGGCTTGCCGGGGGTGAGCGGGCGGCCGTGGCCTGCCGAGGCATAGGTGTTGAGGTCGGCCCAGCCGCGGCTGAAGACCGTATGGCCGACGTCCACCGTGCGGGCCGCGGTCTCCCGGTAGCAGGAGCTGTCCGCGGTGGTGCTCGGGCCCCAGCAGGTGCGCTCGGTGAGGGTGGTGATGCCTTCACCGGTCGCGCCGTAGTCGCGGATGGTGTCGGGGCCGAGGTCGACAAGGACCGCGGAGAGATGCGCGCTGGAGGTGGACGGCGTGGCGGTGACGGTCACCGTACCGGAACCGGACAGGCGCAGATCATGGCTGAGCGGCCTGGTGAGGAAGCCGGACTTGGCCGGGGTCGACCGGTCGATGTCGGCGGCCCAGTCGCTCTCGCCGAGGCGCGGGTCGTCGGTGAAGGTCTCGGTCGAGCCGGGCCTCGCGGGGGTACGGCCGAGGGTGCCGACCCCGGGGGCGGAGCCCTTGCCCGGGCGCAGCGTGGTGGTGTCCGTGGTGCGCGGCGGCCACACCCGGTCGGTGGACCACTGGTCGGGGGCGCGCTCGATGTCCGCCATGGGCTCGCGGTCGACGCCGTTGTCGTAGCCGAGGAGGTAGTGGTCGAACCAGCGGTGCAGGGTGGAGACCCACGCGGTGCGACGGAAGTCGAAGGGGTCGACATGGCCGGTCTGGGAGAGCCAGATCTTGCGCTCCACGCCCGCGTCGGCGAGCGCGTCCCACCACTGGCCGAGGTGCTTGGTGCGGACGTTGAGGTCCTGCATGCCGTGCACGGCGAAGACGCTGGCCTTGACCTTGTCCGCGTTGCGTACGTAGTCGCGCTCGCTCCACAGCCGGGTGAGGTCGCCGGTGCGCGGGGCCCCGTCGATCAGGCGCTGCTGGACGGCCTGGCAGCGGGCGCGGGCCTCGGGGCTCTCCACATAGCCGGAGAGCCAGTCGGGCCCCGAGTCGTAGAGGGGGGCGCCCTGGGCGAAGTAGTAGTCGTACCAGGAACTGATCGCGCTGATCGGGACGATGGTCTTGAGTCCTTCGACCCCGGTGGCGGCGACGCCGTTGGCGATGGTGCCGTCGTAGCTCTTGCCGATCATGCCGGTGGCGCCGGTGGTCCAGCCGGCCCGTACGCGGTCGGTGCCACCACGGCTCCCGTAGCCGCGGGCGCGGCCGTTCAGCCAGTCGACGACGGCCTTCGCGGACTGGATGTCGGAGCGTCCGCCGACATCGATACAGCCGTCGGAGCGGTTGGTGCCGGTCAGGTCGACGGCGACGAAGGCGTAGCCGCGCGGTACGAAGTAGTTGTCGTAGTGCAGCGGGAAACCGGCCGGGGCGCCGTCCGCGTCATAGGTCTTCTTCTGGCTCTCGTTGCCGCGTCCGCAGCAGGAGTAGTACGGGCTCGCGTCCATGATCACGGGGATCTTCCGGCCCTGCCGCGCGGGCTCGTGAGGGCGTATGACATCGACGGCGACGCGATCGGTCCTGCCGTCCGCGTCGGCGTCGATCCCGGTGTCCACCCAGACGGATTCCCTGATGGCGTCCGCGTACGAGTACGTGGGCTTGCTCTCCTTCGCGGGCGGCGTGGCCCGCGCCGCGCCGTGTGCTCCCGGGGCGAGCAGCACCCCGAGCAGGGCGGCGGAGGCCGCCGCGACCAGCGTTCTGCACGACCAGCGGGCGCCCCGCGCACGGATCTCCATGGGGCGGAAGCTGCCCGGGCAACTCCGGTGCGAAACAGTGCAGTCGTGGGGACAAAGGGACAGGCGGGGGACGGACGGAGACGGGCGGGGCGGCCGCCGGCGGGTCATCGTGCGGTACCGGGGGCCATGGACGTACGGCTCCGGGCCCCGGCCGGGTCGCGTCACCTCCCGGGGCCCGGAAGGGCGCCGTCCCTGCTGGGACGCCGTGGAAGCGCTCTCAGGACGTCGGACGCAGCGGCTAGGCTGTAGCTGTCCGACAGCCCGCCTCGCCCGCGTATGCGTGGCTGCCGTACGGTGCCGCCATATCCGCCGACGAGGAGCGCACGCCTTGCCCGAGCAGTCCCCTGGGTTCCGCCCCACTCTGGAAGCTGTCGCGGCGCGCGCCGGTGTCTCCCGGGCCACGGCCTCCCGGGTCGTCAACGGCGGCGCCGGGGTGCGCCAGCCGCTGGTCGACAAGGTGCGCCGGGCGGTCGACGAGCTGGGGTACGTACCGAATCACGCGGCCCGCACGCTGGTCACCCGGCGCACCGGCGCCGTTGCGGTGATCATCGCCGAGCCGGAGATCCGGATCTTCTCCGACCCGTTCTTCTCCCAGCAGATCCGCGGCATCAGCAAGGAACTGACGGCGCACGACACCCAGTTGGTGCTGCTGCTGCTCGAAGGGCCCGGCGACTACGACCGGATCGCCCGCTATCTGGCGGGCGGCCATGTCGACGGCGCGCTCGCCTTCTCGCTGCACACCGACGACCCGATCCCCGAGATCACCCTGCGGTCCGGCATGCCGACGGTGTACGGAGGCCGGCCGAGCTGGACGGCGGCCCCCGACCACCGGGCGGTGCCGTATGTGGACGCCGACAACCGCGGCGGCGCCCGCACGGCCGTGCAGTATCTGCGCGACCTGGGCCGGCGGCGGATCGCTCATATCGCGGGCCCGCGCGACCAGACCTCGGCGACCGACCGCCTCGACGGTTACCGGGACGTGCTGCTGGACGCGGATCCGGCGCTGATCGCCGAGGGAGCGTTCACGGCGGAGAGCGGGGCACTGGCGATGGCGGAGCTGCTGGAGCGCTGCCCTGATCTGGACGCGGTGTTCGCCGCCAACGATCTGATGGCCTCGGGCGCCCTGCGCGTGCTGAAGGAGCGGGGCCGCGCGGTGCCCGACGAGGTCGCTCTGGTCGGTTTCGACGACATGGACTCGGTCGCCGGGGCCACCGATCCGCCGCTGACCACCGTCCGGCAGGACATCGAGGGGCAGGGCCGGCTGATGGCGCGGCTGCTGCTGCGCGGTCTCGACCGGGAGCGTGAGGGCGCGTCGGCCCCGGCCTCGGTGATCACCCCGACCACGCTGGTGCGGCGGGCCTCGGCCTGAGCCGAGTCCCGCCGCACTCCGTGCGTCTGTTGCCTGATCTTCTACTTGGTCGCCGTCGAGCGGGCCGGCACCTCGAGGGTCGTACCGTCCGAGAAGGTGACGGTACGGGCCGCCGACTCGAAGTTGTGCGCCGCGTAGGTGCGTACGCCGCCCTTGCTGAAGACGGCGGCGCTCGGAATGGATCCGGTCACCGTCGCGTCAGGGGCGCCGAGCGCGTCCAGCGTGTTGATCCAGTGGTAGGTGTGGGCCTTGGACTCGCCGGCCTCGGGTGTGTAGCCCGCGTTGCCCGCGTCCCACTTGGCCTTGGCTCCCGCCGGATCGGCGAGGGCCTCGAACGACCAGAGGATGTCGCGCCATTCGACGGCCGGGCCGCCATTCTCCCGTTCCAGCTCGGCGAGGTTGCGCTGGATGGCCGCCTTCTCGCGTCCCAGGTGGAGTGAACCGCCCGTCACGGGAAGGACGTTGATGCCGTGGATCTCCTCGGGGTTGGCGGTCCACCAGGTGGAGTACGCGCCGCCGCTGCCCCAGACCATGCCGACCGTGTCATGCCCGAAGGAGGCCGGGAAGACCTGCTCGTCCGCGTCGAACCAGTACTGGCCGATCGCCTCGGACTCGGTGGCCAGCAGATAACTGCCCAGGTCACGCAGCTCGTTGTCACCGGTCGCCGAGCCCCACAGCACCAGTGCGGCGCTCAGGTTGGTGGACTCCGAGGACGACTCCTGGTTGTTGCCGGCGGCGAAGCCCTGGTGGCCGGAGGCCCAGCTGTGGCCCGCGTACACGTCGAAGCCGCGCAGGAAGGGGAAGTCGGCGTCGGTGCGGCTGGGGTTCGCCGCGTCGCGTATCAGCGCCTTCACCATGCCGCCCCAGGCGGAGTCGGCGGCCCACTGCTGGTCGTACTGGGCGACGATCGCCGCCGCGTAGACGTAGTAGCTGTAGTGGAAGTGGTGGTCGTTGAGTTCCGTGTCGCTGCCGTACGACGCCGGGTAGCCGGTCAGCGTCTTCCAGTCCTTGTCGTACGAGAACTCACTCGCGCCGCCCGCCGTGAACCACTCCTCCAGCCGGCCCTTGAGCAGTCCGAGGAGCTTGTCGCGGGTCGCGCTCTCGCCGATCTGGTCGGCCATCGGCACCAGCTGGGCGAGCCTGCCCAGCGCCTTGCCCGTCCAGTACGTGTCGGTCGCGCCGGAGAACGGATCGGCCGCGCCGGCCACCTCGTCCAGATAGCCCTTGAGCCGGGCCGCGTCCACACCGGTGGACTTCGGCAGGGCCGGCAGCACCCCCGAGGTCTGCTGGCTGGTGGTGAATGACGTGCCCTCGCGGACCTTCATGGTACCGCGCGGTGATACATAGGTGTACGGAGTCAGCGCGTCGGTGCTGTTCAGCCACTGGTGCCGGTAGAGCGCCTGGAGCGTGCCGGTCTCGGTGCCCTCCTGGGGCGCGGTGGTGAGGCTGTAGGTCGCCTTGACCGTGCCGCCGGCGGCGCTCCAGCTCACCTTGGAGCCGGTGACGAAGCTGTACGCGTACTTCTGGTACGTCGCGAGGGCGTCCGTGGACGGCAGGACCGCGAGCGAGAAGTAGTCCTTGGCGCCGAGCCCGGCCGTGATGTCCGAGCCGGACACCGACCAGTCGCTGCCGGTCGGCGCGAACAGCGCGTAGTGGTGGCCCGCGACGGTGATGCCGAGGACATTGCCCTGGTCGGCGAAGACGGCGGGCGCGGCCGCGGTGGTGATCCGCGCGTCGCCGCCCGATCCCTTGGCGTAGACGAAGGGCAGGCCGTGGCCGATGGTGGTCCGCAGGGTGCGGGCGCCGTCCGACCAGTACGGCGTGACGGTCCAGTCCGACCAGTCGTCGGCCTTGGTGTCCGCCGAGTTGAGCCCCGCCAGGCCCAGAGTGAGGTCGGCCTTGTGGGCGTACTCGTACTGGCGGCCCTCGCCGACGATCGCCGGGGTGGTCGGGTAGCCGACCTCCAGGCCGCCCGCCGTCGCCTGATAGGTGAGCGGGTGGCCGTACATCGGGGTGGAGTACGGGTTGTCGCCGTACCGCTGGAAGGCCAGCGAGGACCACCAGTCGTTGGTGGGCACCGGCTTGTCCCGCGCGGCGGTGGTCACCTTGGGGGTGACCGGGGTGCCGGTCCCGGTGGTCGGGCCGGAGGTGCCGGCGGGGCGGGCGTCCGAGTAACTGCCGGATCCCACAGGGACGTTGGCGGCCGCCGCCGGGGTGGCGGCCGGGCCGAGGCCGATGGCGGCCAGGGCGGTGACGAGGACCAGCGCCGAGGCGGGTCTGGCACGGGAGACGGACATGGACGGCACCTCGAAGACATGGGGGGAAGGGGTGTCCGAGAGCGCTCTCAGATACCAAGAAACGTAAAACTCCTGAAACAGAAGTGTCAATACGTCTGACACACAAGGCAGTTGTTGGGGGACCGAGGCTGTTATGTGTTCGAGTCTTGACGAAGGGAGGCGTCTCGGGCACGCTCCAACCCATCTTGTTGAGAGCGCTCTCAAACGGCTCTCGCGCGCACTCCGAAGCCAAGGGAGGCTTCCCATGCCCATCGCCCGAGCCGCCAGGAAGGCCGCGGTCCGTCTGGGGGCGGTCGCGCTCTCCGGGGCACTGCTCGTCGCCTGCGGATCCGGTTCCTCGGGAGGAACCTCCGACAGCGCAGGCGGCAAGGTCACACTGACCGTCGACCTCTTCGGATCGTTCGGCTACAAGGAGGCCGGGCTCTACGAGGAGTACCAGAAGCTCCACCCCGGCGTCACCATCAAGCAGAGCGACACCGAGGACGAGGCCGACTACTGGAAGTCGCTCCAGACCCGGCTGGCCGGCGGGGGCGGGCTCGCCGATGTGCAGGGCATCGAGGTGGGCCGTATCGCCTCGGTCACCCAGCAGCAGTCCGACAAGTTCGAGGACCTGAAGCAGTTCGGCGCCGACCAGCTCAAGGACCAGTTCGCGGAGGCCAAATGGTCCGCCGCCACGACGGAGGACGGCCGGATCCTGGGGCTCGGCACCGATGTCGGCCCCGAGGCCATGTGCTACCGCACGGATCTGTTCAAGCAGGCCGGTCTGCCGACCGACCGCGACGAGCTGGCCGAGAAGTGGTCCACCTGGGACGGCTATCTGGCCCTCGGCGAGGAGTACATGAAGAAGGCGCCCCCGAAGGGCGCCTGGCTCGACAGCGTGGCCAGCCTCTACGCGATCATGATCGGCCAGGAGGAGGAGCGGTACTACGACGCCTCCGGAAAGCTGATCTATGAGAACAACCCGGCGGTGAAGACCGCCTGGGACACCGCGGTCCAGGCGGCAGACACCGGACTGAGCGCCAAGCTCGACCAGTGGTCACCGCAGTGGAACCAGGCCTTCGCGGCCGGCTCGTTCGCCACCATTCCGTGCCCCGCCTGGATGCTCAGCTACATCAAGGGCCAGGCCGGTGAGAGCGGTTCCGGCAAGTGGGACATCGCCAAGCTGCCCGGCGGCGCCGGGAACTGGGGCGGCTCCTACCTCACGGTCCCTCGCGCGGCCCAGCACAAGAAGGAGGCGTACGAGCTGATCAAGTGGCTCACCGCCCCCGAGCAGCAGGCGAAGCTCTTCCAGAAGCAGGGCATCTTCCCGTCCGCCACGGGCGCCATCGCGAAGGTCTCGGGCGCCGAGGACCCGTACTTCTCCGGCGCTCCGACCGGCCAGATCTTCGGTGACGCGGCCAAGGCCGCGCCGGTGCAGGTCCTCGGTGTCCATGACGCCAATGTCACCCAGCAGATCACCAACGCGCTGAGTGAGGTGGAGCGCAAGGGCACCTCGTCGGACAAGGCGTGGTCGACGGCGAAGAAGGGCGTCGACAACACCATCGGCTGATACGGCTCCGGGGGCCGGCTCCGGCCGGTCCCGCCCCTTCCCCGACCGGGACCGGCCCCCGGCATTCCCCGCCCACGCCCACGCCTCCGAAGGGCCGCACCATGACCCTCACCGCCACCGCGGAAGCCGCGCCCCCGCCGCCGTCAGGACCCGCCGCCCGGCCGTCCGCCGCGCACCGCACCTGGCGCACCCTCTCGCCGTACGCCTATATCGCCCCGTTCTTCACGCTGTTCGCCGCCTTCGGGCTCTTCCCGCTGCTCTACACCGCGTATGTCTCGCTCTACCGGGTCGAGCTGCAGACGCCCGGCGCGATGGAGTGGCGCGGCTTCGGCAACTACACCGCTCTCTTCACCGACGAGTTCTTCTGGACCGCGCTGCGCAACACCTTCACCATCGGCGTGCTCTCGACGGTCCCGCAGCTGGTGATGGCCCTGGGCCTGGCCCATCTCCTCAACTACAAGCTGCGCGGCCGGACGTTCATCAGGACGGCGATGCTGCTGCCGTACGCCACCTCCGTCGCCGCGGCGACCCTGGTCTTCGCCCAGCTCTTCGGCCGGGACTTCGGGCTCATCAACTACCTGCTGGGGCTGGTCGGTTTCAGCCCGGTGGACTGGCAGACGGGCACGGTCGCCTCGCAGATCGCCGTATCGACCATCGTCATCTGGCGCTGGACCGGCTACAACGCGCTGATCTATCTGGCGGGCATGCAGTCCATCCCGAGCGAGCTGTACGAGGCCGCCGAGATGGACGGGGCCTCGCGCTGGCGGCAGTTCATCCATGTCACGCTGCCGGGCCTGCGCCCGACGATCGTCTTCACGGCCGTCGTCTCGACGATCGGCGCCACGCAGCTCTTCGGTGAGCCGCTGCTCTTCGAGGGGTCCATCTCGGGCGGCATCTCGCATCAGTACCAGACGCTCGGTCTCTACATGTACGAGCAGGGCTGGGGCTTCTTCCATCTGGGCCGGGCCGCCGCCATCGCCTGGGTGATGTTCCTCCTGATCCTGCTGCTGGTCGGGGTCAACGCCCTGGTCGCACGCCGCCGTTCCCGCAAGGAGGCCGGTCGATGACCGCGCTCGCCGCACCGCCGACGCCGCCTTCGCCGTCCCCCGGGGCCGCTGAACGGCCCTCGCCCTTCCGGCGCCGGAGCCGCGCAGGACGCACCATGCACGGCGGCCGGCTGTCGTACGTGATCCTGGCCGTCGCGCTGCTCTTCTCGGCGTTCCCGTTCTACTGGACGATCGTCGCGGCCAGCCGCTCCAACGCCGATCTGGCGAAGGTGCCGCCCACCCTGCTGCCGGGCCCGAACCTGATCAAGAACTTCGAAGCGGTGCTGGAGGAGGCCGATATCGGCAAGGCCCTCCTCAACTCCCTGATCGTGTCCGGGTCCATCACGGTGGGCACGGTGCTGTGCTGCACGCTCGCCGGGTTCGCCTTCGCCAAACTCCGCTTCCGCGGCCGCGGCGCGCTGCTGGCCCTCACCGTGGGCACGATGATGATCCCACCGCAGCTCGGGGTGATCCCGCTCTTCATGCTGATCGCGAAACTGCAGTGGGTGAACCAGCTGCAGGCCGTCATCCTGCCCGGACTCGTCTCCGCCTTCGGTGTGTTCTTCATGCGCCAGTACCTGATCCAGGCGCTGCCCGACGAGCTGATCGAGGCGGCCCGCGTCGACGGCGCGTCCACCGCGCGGATCTTCTGGTCGGTCGTGGTGCCCATCGCCAGGCCGGGGATGGCCGTGCTGGGCATGCTGACCTTCATGGCCGCGTGGAACGACTTCTTCTGGCCGATCATCGCCCTCTCCTCGCAGGAGCCGACCGTCCAGGTCGCCCTGCGCCAGCTCGGCGGCGGCTATGTCCACGACCAGTCCGTGATCATGGCAGGCACGCTGCTCGGCACGCTGCCCGTGCTGCTGGTCTTCGGTCTGCTGGGCCGGCAGATCGTCGGCGGCATCATGCAGGGCGCCGTCAAGGGCTGACCACTCCCCCGCCGTCCCCCCACCGTCCGTCTCACTCCCGGGAGTTCCTTCCTCATGACCGCTGTCGACGCACGTCCCACGACCACCACGGAGCTGCGCTTCCCCCGCGGTTTCCGCTGGGGGACGGCCACCGCCGCCTACCAGATCGAGGGAGCCGCCACCGAGGACGGCCGTACGCCCTCCATCTGGGACACCTTCAGCCGCATCCCCGGGCGGGTACGCAACGGCGACACCGGCGACATCGCCGCCGATCATTACCACCGGATGGACGAGGATGTCGCGCTGCTCAAGGAGCTGGGGGTCACGGACTACCGCTTCTCCGTGTCCTGGCCGCGCGTCCAGCCGACGGGCCGCGGTCCCGCCGTACAGCTCGGTCTGGACTTCTACCGGCGGCTGGTCGACGCGCTGCTGACGGCGGGGATCCGGCCGGTCGCCACCCTCTACCACTGGGATCTGCCGCAGGAGCTGGAGGACGCGGGCGGCTGGCCGCAGCGTGACACCGCGAACCGGTTCGCGCAGTACGCGCAGATCATGGTCGACGCGCTCGGCGACCGGGTGGCCACCTGGACCACCCTGAACGAGCCGTGGTGCGCGGCCTTTCTCGGGTACGCCTCCGGTGTCCACGCCCCGGGCCGTACGCAGCCGGTCGCCGCGCTGCGGGCCGCGCACCACTTCAATCTGGCGCACGGCCTGGCCACCCGGGTGCTGCGCGACGCGCTGCCGAAGAGCGCCGAGATCTCGCTGACCCTCAATCTGCACGCCGCACGGCCGCTGACGGACTCGGCCGCCGACCTCGACGCGGTGCGCCGCATCGACGCCGTCGGGAACCGGATCTTCCTCGATCCGGTCTTCCACGGCCGGCTTCCGCAGGATCTGATCGATGACACGGCGTCCCTGACGGACTGGTCCTTCGTCCGGGACGGCGATCTGGAGACGGCGTCCGCGCCGGTCGATTCGCTGGGGATCAACTACTACTCCCCCACGATCGTCGCGGCGGGCTCTTCGGCCGGGGATCCTTCCCCGTGGCCGGGGGCGGACGAGCACGTGCGCTTCGTGCCGGCGCCGGGCCCGCGGACCGCGATGGACTGGCCGATCGACGCGGACGGGCTGTACGAGCTGCTGACGCGGCTGCGGGACGAACTGCCCAGCACGCCGCTGATGGTCACCGAGAACGGAGCGGCGTACGACGACTACGCCGACCCCTCCGGGGCGGTCCACGACCCCGAGCGGGTGGCCTATCTGCGCGACCACCTGACGGCCGTCCACCGGGCGATCGGGGACGGCGCGAAGGTCCGCGGCTATTTCCTGTGGTCGCTGCTGGACAACTTCGAGTGGGCGTACGGCTACAGCAAGCGGTTCGGCATCGTCCACGTCGACTTCGCGACCCAGCGCCGTACGGTCAAGGACAGCGCCCGCTGGTACGCGGCGGCCATCAGCCGCAACGGTCTGGCCTGAGGCACCCGGGGGTCACCCGATGGCTACCGGAAAGTAACTCCGGCTGGTTGGATGTGCGTCGCCCTTCGTACACCCCACCGGAATCGGGAGTCCCTGTGCCGCACTCCGCGCTCCGCCGTATCCCCGGCGCCGCCCTGTCCATCGCACTCGCCGCCGTCCTCCTGGCCGCGACCGCCCCCGCCGCCATGGGCGCCACGGGCGCCACCGGCCGGGCCGGCGCCGAGCCGCCCGCGCTGAAGGTGCTCACTTTCAACTCGTTCCTGTTCAGCGAGCTCCTCTCCCCCAACTGGGGACAGGACTACCGGGCCGCCGCCATCCCGGCGGCGGCCTTTTACCAGGGCAACGATGTGGTCGTGGTGCAGGAGGCGTTCGACAACGCGTCCTCCGACGCGCTCAAGCGGAACTCCGCCGACCAGTACCCGTACCAGACGCCCGTGCTGGGCCGGAGCAAGGCCGGCTGGGACGCGACGGGCGGGGCTTATGCCGCGCTCGCCCTGGAGGACGGGGGTGTCTCGGTGCTCAGCAAGTGGCCGATCGTGCGCAAGGAGCAGTATGTGTACGAGGACGGGTGCGGCTCGGACTGGTTCTCCAACAAGGGCTTCGTCTATGTGGTGCTGGAGGTGAACGGCACCAAGGTCCATATGGTCGGCACCCACACCCAGTCCACCGACCCGGGCTGCGGTTCCGGTGAGGCCGTGCGGACACGGAGCCTTCAGTTCAAGGCGGTCGACGCCTTCCTCGACGCCAAGAACATCCCCGCGTCCGAAGAGGTCATCGTCGCGGGCGACTTCAATGTCGACGGGCACAGCGCCGAGTACGCCTCGATGCTCGCCGACGGGGGCCTGGCCGACGCCGACGCCCGTACCGGACATCCGTACTCCTTCGACACGGCGGAGAACTCCATCGCCGCGGAGCGCTATCCGGACGACCCGCGCGAGGATCTCGACCATGTGCTGCACCGCGCGGGGCACGTACGGCCGGCCGGCTGGACCAATGAAGTGATCAAGGAGCAGAGCGCGCCCTGGACGGTCTCCAGCTGGGGCACGGAGTACACGTACACGAATCTCTCCGACCACTATCCGGTCGTCGCCTCCGCCCGTTAGGCCCTGTCTGGTCGGACAGGACCTAGGCCCCGCGGGGCACCCCGGCACTGTACGTCGCCGGCCGGTCACCACCGGCTTTCGCCGCTCTCCAGCACTTTCACAACAGTGGTGGCACAGCAATACTGTTGAACGTGGCCCACGTGCGGATCCGGGCCGGTCCACCGATGTGCGGCAGCGGGAAGCGAGGCGCGGACATGACCACGAGGACCGAGGAGCCGGCGCTCACCGTCGACGAGCTGGCCGCGCGGGCCGGGGTCACCGTGCGCACGATCCGCTTCTACAGCACCCGCGGCCTGCTGCCGCCCCCGGTGATCGGCCCGCGCCGGGTCGGCCACTACGGGCGTGAGCATCTCTCCCGGCTGGCGCTCATCGAGGAGCTCCAGCACCAGGGCATGACCCTCGCGGCCATCGAGCGTTATCTGGAGCAGCTGCCGCCCGATCTGAGCGCGCACGATCTGGCGATCCACCGGGCGCTGGTGGCCTCCTGGTCGCCGGACTCGGCGGAGGACGCGTCCCGCGCGGAGCTGGAGCGCCGCGCGGGACGGGCCCTGGCCGAGGACGACATCGACCGGCTCGCCGCCATGGGGGTCCTGGTCCGGGCCGACGGTCCTGACACCTACCGGCTGGATCCCGGGCTGCTGCGGCTCGGCGTGGAACTGCTGGACGTACCGATCCCGTACGAGACGATCCTCGCGGCCCGTACGGTCCTGCTGGAGCACACCCGTGAGGCGGCGCACGAGCTGACCCGGCTGTTCCGGGACGAGGTGTGGACGCCGTACCGCAAGCGCGAGCCGGACCCCGAGCAGGTGGCGGCGATGAAGTCGCTCTCGGCCCATATGCAGCCCATGGTGGTCCAGGCTCTGGTGACGGCGTTCCAGCGGTCGCTGAAGGAGGAGCTGCGGGCCGCGTTCCAGGCGGAGTGAGTACGCCGTGAACACGGCCCGCGCGCCGCACCCCGGGCGGCCGGCCCCGGGCGCCGGACGTCAGGCGTCGCTGAACCGCTCGCCCTTCGCCGCCTTCTCGACCAGCAGCGCGGGCGGGGTGAACCGCTCGCCGTACCGCTCGGCCAGCTCACGGGCGCGTGCGACAAAGCCGGGCAGGCCGCCTTCGTAGCCGTTGATGTACTGGAGCACACCGCCCGTCCAGGCCGGGAAGCCGATGCCCATGATGGAACCGATATTGGCGTCGGCGACCGAGGTCAGGACGTTCTCCTCCAGGCAGCGGACGGAGTCCAGCGCCTCGGAGAAGAGCATCCGCTCCTTCAGGTCGAGGAACGGGACCTCGACGCCGGCCGCGCCGAAGTGCTCCCGCAGGCCCGGCCACAGGCGTGTGCGCCTGCCGTCCTCGCCGTACTCGTAGAAGCCCGCGCCGCCGCTGCGTCCCGTACGTCCGAACTCGTCCACCATCCGGTCGATGACCTCGTCCGCGGGGTGCCCGGTCCAGGCGCCGCCGGCCTCCTCGACCGCGCGCTTCGACTCGTTACGGATCTTGCGTGGCAGGGTGAGCGTCAGCTCGTCCATCAGCGAGAGCACCTTGGCCGGGTAGCCGGCCTGCGCGGCGGCCTGTTCGACCGAGGCGGGCTCGACGCCCTCGCCGACCATCGCGACCCCCTCGTTGATGAACTGCCCGATGACCCGCGAGGTGAAGAAGCCGCGCGAGTCATTGACGACGATCGGGGTCTTCTTGATCCTGCGCACCAGGTCGAAGGCGCGGGCGAGGGCCTCGTCGCCGGTCCCCTCCCCCTTGATGATCTCGACGAGCGGCATCTTGTCGACCGGCGAGAAGAAGTGCAGCCCGACGAAGTCGGCGGGCCTCGACACCCCTTCCGCGAGCACCGTGATGGGCAGGGTGGAGGTGTTGGAGCAGAGCAGCGCGTCCGGCTCGATGACGTCCTGGATCTCCTGGAACACCTTGTGCTTGAGCGCCGTGTCCTCGAACACCGCCTCGATCACGGCGTCGCAGCCGGCGAGATCGGCGGGGTCGGCGGTCGGGGTGATACGGGCGAGCAGCGTGTCCCGCTCGGCCTCGGTCGTACGGCCCCGGGAGAGCGCCTTGGCGAGAAGCTCCCGGGAGTACGCCTTGCCCCGCTCCGCGGCCTCGGGGGTGACATCCTTCAGGACGACGTCGAGGCCGGCGCGCGCGCAGGAGTACGCGATGCCCGCGCCCATCATCCCGGCGCCGAGGACCGCGACCTTGCGGACCTCGCGCGGTGCGATGCCCCGGGGCCGGCCGGCCCCGGAGTTGACCGCCTGGAGGTCGAAGAAGAACGCCTGGATCATGTTCTTGGCGATCTGCCCGGTGACCAGCTCGGTGAAGTAGCGGGCCTCGATGGTCTGCGCGGTCTCGAAGTCGACCTGCGAGCCCTCGACGGCCGCCGCGAGGATATTGCGCGGCGCCGGGTAGGGGGCGCCCGCGATCTGCTTCTTCAGGTTGGCGGGGAAGGCGGGCAGATTGGCGGCGAAGCGGGGGCTGGAGGGTGTACCACCCGGAATCCGGTAGCCCTTGACGTCCCAGGGCTGCTGCGACGCGGGGTGGGCGTCGATGAAGGCGCGGGCCAGAGCGAGCATCTCGTCGGTGGTGGCGGCGACTTCATGGACCAGCCCGTTGTCCAGCGCGCGCTTCGGGGAGTACTGCGTGCCCTGGAGCAGCACCTTGAGCAGCGCGTCGGCGATGCCCATCAGCCGTACGGTACGGGTGACTCCGCCGCCCGCGGGCAGCAGTCCGAGCGTGACCTCGGGCAGGCCGATCTTGGATCCCGGCGCGTCGAGGGCGACGCGGTGGTGGCAGGCGAGGGCGATCTCGTAACCGCCGCCCAGCGCGGCGCCGTTGATGGCGGCGACGACGGGCTTGCCGAGGGTCTCGATACGGCGCAGGGCGTGCTTGATGCCCATGCTCGTGTCGAATACCTGCTGGGCGTCGTCCGGGCCGACCTTGATCATGTCCTTGAGGTCGCCGCCCGCGAAGAAGGTCTTCTTGGCGGAGGTGATGATGATGCCGCGGATGCTGTCCTGCTCGGCCTCGGCGCGGTCGGCGATCACCGCGATGGAGTCCTTGAATGCCTGGTTCATGGTGTTGGCGGACTGGTCCGGGTCGTCGAGGACGAGGGTGACGACGCCGGTGCCGTCCTGTTCCCAGCGAATGGCCGAGGAAGCCGGGGTGATGGACTCGCTCATGCTGCTGCTCCGTAACGGGAAGAGGGACGGGCCGGTCAGAGACGCTCGACGACGGTGGCGACACCCATGCCGCCGCCGACGCACAGCGTGGCGAGGCCGTACCGCTTGTCCCGGCGTTCCAGCTCGTCGATGAGGGTGCCGAGGATCATCGCGCCGGTGGCCCCGAGCGGATGGCCGAGCGCGATGGCTCCGCCGTTGACGTTGACCTTGTCCAGCGAGAGCCCCATGTCCTCGACGAAGCGCAGCACGACCGCGGCGAAGGCTTCGTTGATCTCGACCAGGTCGATGTCGTCGATGGTCAGTCCGGCCTTGGCGAGGGCCTTGCGGCTGGCGGGGGCGGGTCCGGTCAGCATGATGGTGGGCTCGGAGCCGGAGACGGCGGCGGAGACGATCCGGGCGCGGGGGGTGAGTCCGTAGCGCTCGCCGATCTGCTGGGAGCCGATGGCGACGAGGGCCGCGCCGTCCACGATGCCGGACGAGTTGCCCGCGTGGTGGACGTGGTCGATCTTCTCGACCCAGTGGTACTTCTGCAGGACGACGGCGTCGAAGCCGCCCAGGTCGCCGATCCCGGCGAACGACGGCTTCAGCGCGGCGAGCGAGTCCGCGGTGGTGCCGGGGCGCAGATGCTCGTCGCGGTCGAGGACGGTGAGTCCGTTGCGGTCGCGTACCGGGACGACGGAACGCTCGAAGCGGCCGTCCTTCCACGCCGCGGCGGCCCGCTCCTGGGACAGCGCGGCGAACTCGTCGACATCGCGCCGGGTGAAGCCGCCGATGGTGGCGATCAGGTCCGCGCCGATGCCCTGCGGGGCGAAGCCCGTCGCGAAGTTGGTCATCGGGTCCATCGCCCAGGCGCCGCCGTCCGAACCCATCGGCACCCGCGACATCGACTCGACGCCACCCGCCAGGATCAGGTCCTCCCAGCCGGAGCGGACCTTGGCGGCGGCCAGGTTGACGGCTTCCAGGCCGGACGCGCAGAAGCGGTTCTCCTGTACGCCGGCGACGGTGTCGGGCAGGCCGGCGGCGATGGCCGCGACCCGGGCGATGTCCGAGCCCTGGTCGCCGAGCGGGCTCACCACGCCGAGCACGATGTCGTCGATGGCCGCCGGGTCGAGTCCGGGGAAGCGGCCGCGGAGCTCGTGGATCAGGCCGACGACGAGATCGATGGGCTTGGTGCCGTGCAGGGCGCCATTGGCCTTGCCGCGGCCGCGCGGGGTGCGGATCGCGTCGTAGACGAACGCTTCGGTACTCACGACAGCTGCCTTTCGGAAGAGCGGTACGGGCGAGGGAGCGGTACGGGCGAGGGGTACGGAAAGGGGGTGGCCGGAGGGTTCAGGCCAGCAGCGAGCGGCCGATGATCTCCTTCATGATCTCGGTCGTACCGCCGTAGATCGTCTGGATACGGCCGTCCGTGAAGGCCCTGGCGACGGGGAACTCCGTCATATAGCCGTAGCCGCCGTGCAGTTGCAGACAGCGGTCCGCCGTCCGCTTCTGCAGCTCGGTGGCCCACCATTTGGCCATCGAGGCGTGCACCGCGTCGAGTTCACCGTTCGAGTGATCGACGATGCAGCGGTCGAGGAAGGTACGGGTGACGGCGCATTCGGTCGCCATCTCGGCTATCTCGAACCGGATGTGCTGGAGCGTGGCGAGCGGCCGTCCGAACGCCTCGCGTTCCTTGACGTACCGCGTGGTGATCTCCAGCAGATGCTCGGCGCCCGCGATGGCCGCCATCGCGATGCTCATCCGCTCCTGGGCCAGATGGGTCATCAGATGGATGAAGGCGCCGTTGAGTTCACCGAGCAGATTCTCCTTGGGGACGCGTACGTCGTGGAAGAACAGCTCGGCCGTGTCCTGGGCCTTCTGGCCGATCTTGTCGAGATTGCGACCGCGTTCGAAGCCCGCCGCCCCGCGCTCGACCACCAGCAGGGACAGCCCCTTCGCGCCGCCCTCCGGGGTCGTCCGCGCGACGACGATCACAAGATCGGCGAGGATGCCGTTGGAGATGAAGGTCTTCGAGCCGTTGAGCAGCCAGTGGTCGCCGCGGTCCGCCGCGGTGGTGCGGATGCCCTGGAGGTCGGAGCCCGCGCCCGGTTCCGTCATCGCGAGGGCGGTGATGAGGTCACCGGTGCAGAAGCCGGGCAGCCAGCGGCGCTTCTGCTCGTCCGTGCCCAGCGTGGCGAGGTAGGGGCCGATGATGTCGTTGTGCAGGCCGAGCGCGAGCCCGGGGGCGCCGGCGCGGGTGAACTCCTCGGCGAGGACCGCGCTGTAGCGGAAGTCGGGGGTGCCACCGCCGCCGTACTCCTCGGGTACTGCGAGTCCGAGCAGTCCCTGCCGGCCGGCCGCGAGCCAGGCGTCGCGGCTCACGATTCCGTCCTTCTCCCACTGCTCGTAGTGCGGGAGCACCTCCTTGGCGAGGAGGTACGGACGGTCGCGCGGAACGCCTCGTGCTCGGCGGCGTAGATCTGGCGCTTCACCTCAGCTGTCCTCCTGGTCGCGTACGGGCAGATCCCAGTCACGGGCGACCTCGGCGGTGTCCGCTCCCGGCCGGGCCGGAGCGAGCCGCACCGAGCCGGGGGTGGCGGAGAACCGGGGCGCCGGCGCGGGCTGGACGAGCCCCGCGTGGTCGGTGAAGGTGCCACGGGCCGCCAGATGGGGGTGGGCCGGCGCCTCGCGCAGCGAGAGCACCGGAGCGACACAGGCGTCGGATCCCTCGAAGACCGCCGTCCACTCCTGACGGGTCCTCGTCCTGAACCGGGCGGCGACGGCGTCCCGCAGCTCGTCCCAGCGGCCGAAGTCCTTACGGGCCGGGACGTCGTCCGCGATCCCGAGCAGCTCGATGAACTCGTTGTAGAACCGCTGCTCCAGCGCGCCGACCGCCATGTACTCGCCGTCGGCGGTCTCGTACGAACCGTAGAAGGGGCTGCCGCCGTCGAGCAGGTTGGCCCCGCGCCGGTCCTGCCAGCCGCCCGCGCCCATCATGGCGTGGATCATGGTGGTGAGATGGGCGGTACCGTCGACGATCGCCGCGTCCACGACCTGTCCGGTGCCGTCCGGGGTGCGGGCGTGCTGGAGCGCCGCGAGCACGCCGATGACCAGATAGAGCGAGCCGCCCGCGTAGTCACCGAGAAGATTCGCCGGAAGGGCGGGCGCCTCCTCGGCCTTGCCGATCATGGAGAGGGCGCCGGTGACGGCGATGTAGCCGATGTCGTGCCCGGCGCGCGCGGCGAGCGGGCCCTCCTGGCCCCAGCCGGTCATCCGCCCGTACACGAGCCGCTGATTGCGCTGGAGACACTCCTGCGGGCCGACACCGAGGCGCTCGGCGACGCCCGGCCGGTAGCCCTCGATCAGCACATCGGCGCGCTCGGCCAGATCGAGGACGCGGTCGGCGCCGTCCGCGGCCTTGAGGTCGATCAGCACGGACCGCTTGTTGCGGTTGGTCAGGTCGTACGCCGGATCGATGCCGAGTCCGGCGCCGCCCGGCCGGTCGACCCGTACGACATCGGCGCCGAGGTCGGCGAGCGTCATGGCGGCGAACGGGCCCGGCCCGATTCCGGCCAGCTCGACCACGCGTACGCCGGTCAGCGGACCGTTTCCTGTCGCTGCCATCTGGCTCCCTGGACTGTGACACAACTGATGTAACAGCAGTGATGCTAAGAACGCGTCCCCCGTGACACAAGACCCTGGGCCGAGCAAGCGCTTAGTTCTTCGGGTTCTTGTCGCACGCGGTCGCACACCGGGCCTTCCCTCACGCTAGCCTCGGCCAGCGGCAATGGCATGGGGCGGACTGCGGACGGCGGAGGGGCCATGGGCAGGAAGAACGGGACGGAGCGCCCGTACGACATCGTGCTCTTCGGAGCGACGGGCTTCGTCGGAACACTCACCGCGGAGTATCTCGCCGCCCATGCCCCGGAGGGCTGCCGCTGGGCCGTCGCGGGCCGTGACCGCGGCCGGCTGGAGCGGCTGCGCGAACGGCTCACCGCGATCGATCCGCGGTGCGCCGTACTGCCCGTACTGCTGGCGGACGCGGACGACCCGGACTCGCTGCGGACGCTCGCCGGGTCCGCCCGGGTGATCGCGTCGGCCGTCGGGCCGTACCTCTGGTACGGGGAAGAACTGGTCGCGGCCTGCGCGGAGGCGGGGACGGACTACGCCGATCTGTGCGGCGAGTCGGAGTTCGCGGACCTGATGTACCTCCGCCATGACGTGCGCGCCCGCGAGACGGGCGCGCGCCTGGTGCACGCCTGCGGTTTCGACTCGGTCCCGCACGACCTCGGTGTGTACTTCACCGTCCAGCAGCTGCCCCAGGACGTGCCGCTGCGCGTGGACGGATTCGTACGCTCCAACGCCTTCTTCTCCGGCGGTACGCTCGCCTCCGCGCTGACCGCGATGGGCCGCGGCCGGCAGCTGCTGCGGGCCGCACGGGAGCGGCGGCTGTACGAGCCCCGGCTGGTCGGCCGCCGGGCGCGGGCGCCGTTCGGCGCACCGCACTTCAGCCGGGAGACCGGGGTCTGGGCGCTCCCGCTGCCGACCCTCGACCCGCAGATCGTGGCGCGCTCCGCGGCCGCGCTGCGGCGGTACGGCCCCGACTTCCGTTACCGGCACTTCGCGGCGGTCAGGTCACTGCCGGTCGCCCTGGGCGGCAGCGCGGCGGCGGGGGCGGGCCTGGCCCTCGCCCAACTGCCCGCGGCCCGGAGCTGGTTGATGGAGCGGTACGAGCCCGGCTCGGGACCGGACGCGGAGCGCAGGCAGGCGAGCTGGTTCTCGGTGCGCTTCGTGGGCACGGGCGGCGGGCGCCGGGTGTTCACCGAGGTATCGGGCGGCGACCCCGGCTATGACGAATCGGCGAAGATGCTGGCCGAATCGGTGCTCTGTCTGGCCTTCGACACGCTGCCGGACACCGCGGGCCAGGTGACCACGGCGGTGGCGATGGGCGACGCGCTGCTGGAGCGGCTGCGGTCGGCGGGGATGCGATTCCGGGTCGCTGACGCGCGTTAGGTGCCGGCCGTCGCCTCCCGGAGGGCCCGGCGGCAGAGGGCGTCGGCGCGGCGGGTGGACTCGGGAAGGCGGTAGTCGGGGGCCAGGCGCAGGGTGTGCGCGCAGGCGGTGGCCAGGTCGACGCGGTGACCGACCGACACGAAGACCGGCTTGACGCCCTCCTGGGTGCGCAGCGCCCGGCCGACCTCCTGGCCGTCGTCGGCGAGCAGCGGCGAGGAGTCGCCGCGCCGGGTGCCCGGCTGCTCGTACGAGAAGGTGAACGGGTTCTTCGCCACGCCGATCACCGGAAGCCCGGTGAGGACACCGAGATGGGCGGCGAGCCCGAAGCGGCGCGGATGGGCCAGGCCGTAGCCGTCGCAGACGACCAGACCGGGGTCCGAGGTCAGGGATTCGAGGGCAGCCAGGACCGTCGGGATCTCCCGGAAGGCCAGCAGGCCGGGGACGTACGGGAAGGCGACCCGGCCGACGGCGGTGGCCTCGTCGACCACGGCGAGGGTGGCGGCGTCGAGCACGACGGCGGCCGCGGCGACGACATCCCGCTCGTCGTCGTACGCCACATCGACCCCGGTCACCAGGCCCGTGCCGGGCGGCGGCCCCGGTTCGTCGAGCACGACGCGGCCGCGCAGCTCGTCCTGGATGGCGCGTGCCTCGGTCTCGTCCGCGGGCGTCCTGAGCGTCGTCATGGTGACCTCCACCCTAAGGGCCGCCCGCCCGGTCAACCCCCGCCCGTCCGATCAACCGTGGTCGTCCGATCAACCGCGCCCGTCCGGTCAACCGCGGCGCACGGTGAACTCGGGGCGGCGCACCCGCAGGACGGTGCGTCCGCCCTCGGTCGATGTGCGGGCGCCCTCGCAGGTCGCCGCGCCCTCCACCGCCACCACTGCTTCCCCGCCGAGCGCGCGGAACGTCGCCCGGCCGTCGGCCGCGCCGGTGAGTTCCGCCGTCGCGTACGCGATCCGCAGGCCGCCCGCCGCCAGCCCGAGCGGCAGCATCGCGGCCGTACGGCCGGGCAGGTGCAGCTTCTCGCCCCCGAAGAGGGGCTTTCCGTTCTCGGTGACCGTGAAGTCCTGGTCGTAGCCGGAGGAGACGTTGAAGGCGTGCAGCAGCCGTCCGCGTTCGCCGTCGGCCGTCGTCAGCAGGAAGACACCCGGGTCGGTGGCGCTGTGCCGCAGGGCGGGGGCGGCGTCCAGGGCCCGGAAGGCGCGGCCCCAGAAGGTCAGGTCGCACTGGTAGTCCGTCGTGATGACCACGGCCCGCCCCTTCCCGAGCGGGATGTCGAAGCCGCAGCCCTTTCCGGTGGAAAGCTCGCGCAGCACCGTCTTACCGCGTGCGGGCTCACACAACTGGGCGCGTGAGAGACGCACTTCGGGCAGCGGCGCCGCCCAGCCGTGGGCGGTGACGGACAGCCAGAAACGGTTCGCGTCGGTCAGCGTCGTGCCCACCGTGAGACCCAGCGCCTCGGCCAGTACCGTGCACCGCTTGTCGGCCATGTCCTTGACCGGCAGCCGTCCGGAGAGCAGCAGCTTTCCGCCCGCTTCGACATAGCGGACCAGCCGCCGCTGCAGCCCGGCCCCCAGATGCTCGCCGGTGGCCAGCGTGAACACCGGGACACGCCGCGGATCGAGATCGCCGGCCTGAAGGTTCACGCTCCGGTAGCGGAAGCCGCCGAGCAGCATCGCGCGGGCCAGCGAGCCGCGCGGGCCCGCGCCGCGTGTGTTCACCGCTTCGTCCAGCACGCGCTGGACCGATTCGAGCTCCGGCGGGTGGTACTCGGTCAGATAGTGGTCGGGTACGAAGCCGAGCACCACGTCGTCGTAGGTCGTACGCATCGGCGCGAGCACGCCGGCCAGACCGTCCATGGCGCGCACCGTCCGCCGCGTCGAGGCGTAGCTGACCCCCGGCCGGCCCTCCGGGTCGACGGGCGCCGCGAAGCCGTGCCGCTCGCCGGTGATGCCGATCCGGTCGTTCCCGTCGCCCGCCGGCTCGTCGAGTTTCGGGTTGAACCCGCCCGCGAACAGGTAGTAGTTGATCATTTTGGCGCCCTGCGCGACACACAGGCGGGTCTTGAGGTCTACGCCGGACGGGCTGGTCTGACTGTCCAGGTTCTGCCCGTAGTCGGCGTGGCCCGCGTCGAACTCCAGCGCCGTGACCGGCTGGTCCTGGTCGTTGACCGCGTCCATGAAGGCATTGATGAGGTACAGGTCGGTGACGTTGCGCAGGGTCAGATCGCCCAGGTAGAAGTCCGCACCGGATATCGTCCCCGCGATCCCCGCGTAGGTCTCCATCAGTTGGCTGATGCCGATGGGGAAAGGCTCGGCGCGGCTGTCCGAGGTGCCGTGGATGTTGATGACGAAGGGGATGCCGGTGACGCCGTGGTCCTCGGCGGCCGTGCGCAGTTCGGCGGCGTACCGCGCGAAGCGGCCCCGCATGAAGCGGCCCAGATCGTGCATCAGGGCCGCGCCGTACGCGTCCTTCGGGTTGCGGATCGCCTTGCGCCGCCCGGCCAGATCCTCGTCGGCGAAGGGGTAGCGGCCGGCGAGGCCGTCCCCGTACTCCGTGCGCAGCCAGCCGTCGAAGTCGGCCGTCAAGTGGTCCGTGAGATCGGGGGAGTTGCTGACCCAGGCCAGCATGCCGATCTCGTTGTCGAGCTGTACGGAGATGACGGGGCCGCCCTTGCCGTGCAGCCGCTCCGCGAGGACCGGCATGACGGCCCCGTACCAGTGGCGCATCTCCTTGAGGAAGGCGGGCGCGAGGTAGTCGACGGTGGGGGTGGTGGCGGGTGCGTCGTGCCAGCCGGTGGAGACGATCTCCGGGTGATCCGCGCGTACCCGGTCGGGGACGCCCTCGCCCTTGAGCTCGGCCATGGTGAAGGGGCCGGGGCGGGCGATGAAGCGGAAGCCGTTCTGGTGGCAGAGGTCGATGAAGGCGCCGAGGTCGCGCTCGGGGCGGGTGCGACCGGTGACGTCGATGGTGCCGTCCGGCAGCTCGTGCCACATCCACGGGATGTACGACGCAATGGTGTTGAGGCCGGCGGTCTTCGCCCGGTCGAGCCTGGACTGCCAGTCCGCCTTCTTCAGCCGGAAGTAGTGGATCTCTCCGGCGAGGACGAGCGCGGGCTTGCCGTCGATGAGGATCTGCTTGTTCCGGTAGGTGACGGAAGCGGCCGGGGCCTGATCGGCGGGCGCGGCCTGCGCCGCCTGGGCGGCCGGGGCGGACAGGCCCGCTGTGGCCAGGCCGCCGAGGGCGGCGCCGCCCAGGACGGTACGGCGGCGGGGGGCGGGGGCATGCGTCATGGAGTCGTACTTCCTCAGATGCTGAAGCCTGGGCGAGCAGCCATGTATGCGCTGTCTGTATGCGCATACAGCACCCTGCGGCAGCCTCCGATCGCTCCACAAGAGCCCTTCAGGTCACGCTTGCGTAACGGGCACGAAACATCCCGCCGCGTGACGGGCCGGGGTCCGGCCGGGGTGTCAGAAGGCCGACCGGGCGACGCGGCCCTGTTCACCGGCGGCCCAGCAGCCCAGGTCCCAGGTGCAGTCGACCGTGTCGTAGGACCCGTTGTCGACGGTGCGCCAGGTGCGGCCGCCGTCGGTCGTCAGGTCCGTCCCCGTCGGGCCGACGGCGAGCGCCGCCGAGCCGCTGTACGGCAGCCAGGCCACGCCCGACCGGTACGCGGACGGCGGGGTTTTCGCCTGCCGCCAGCCGCGGCCGCCGTCGCCGCTCACCGCGGCGGCCTGCGGCGACGCCTGCTCGGGCCGGTAGTCGCCACCGACCGCCAGACCGTGCAGCCGGTCACGGAAGGCGAGCCCGAAGACACCGCGCGCCGGGTCGCCCGCGGGGAGCGTCGACTCGGCGACCGTCCAGTTCAGCCCCCGGTCGGCGGAGTGCAGCACCCGCGCCGTGGCCCCGCCGCCGGTGGCCAGCCAGACGTCCTTCGGGCCCGAGCTGACCAGACACTGGCCGCTGGCGGCGAAGCCCGCTTCGCCCGGCAGCGCGGCCGGCATCCCGGCGTCGGGCAGCACCTTCCAGGACGAACCGCCGTCGCCCGTGGACAGGATGCGGAACTTCCCGTCGACCGGATCACTCATCGCGAGGCCGTGCCGGCTGTCGAAGAAGGTGACGCAGTCGTAGAAGGCCCTCGGGTCGGTGTTGCGGAAGGACTCGGTCCAGTGCGCTCCGCCGTCCTCCGTACGGAAGATCCTGGACGCCTCCCCCTCGCCGATGGCCAGGGCCACGGCGCGGCGTCCGTCGAACGCCTCGATGTCACGGAACTCCAGCCCGTCCGCGCCGGCCGGGGAGACATTCCGCCAGCTGCGGCCCCCGTCGGCCGTGCGCAGCACGGTGCCCCCCGAGCCGGCGACCCAGGCGGAGGTGCGGCTCACCGCGGCGAGGCCCCGGAACCGCGCGTCGCTGCCGGTGTCCGTGAGGCGCCAGCCCGGCGCGGCGCCGCCGCTCGCTCCCTGCGCCTGCGCCGGTACGGACAGCGCCGCGGCCAAGGCGGCCCCGCTCACGCCGGCCGCGAGTCCCGCACACACCATTCGCCGCAACTTCCCCATGGACTTCATGGCGCTGGAAGCTAGCCCACCGGCCCGATGCCGTCCAGAGTGCCCCCGCGGCGGACGGCCGGGGACGGCACGGTGACGCAGGTCACTCCTCTTCCTGAGCACGGATCGGCTCGCTCAGCCGTCTTTCCAGTAGGCGAAGACGCATCCGATGCGTCTCCGGTCCGTCGAAGGGGAGCAGACCATGTCACCCGTCATCGAAGAGGCCGTACAGGCCCGCCTGGTCGCGTCCGTTCCCCGGATGGAGACCGTTCCCGCGACGCTCCGCTACGACCGGGGGGATCCCTTCGCCGTGCGCATGGCGTTCCCGCCCCCGGCGACGCTGGAGGGCACCGAAGTGACCTGGGAGTTCTCCCGCGAGCTGCTGGCCACGGGGCTGACCGAGCCCGCCGGTGACGGCGATGTGCGGGTGCGCCCCTTCGGCTACGGCCGTACGGTCCTGGAGTTCCACGCCCCCGAGGGCACCGCGATGGTCCATCTCCGCACCTCGCAGCTGCGCCGCTTCCTGGAGCGCTCGCAGGGCCTGGTCCCGGTGGGCCGTGAGCATCTCTATCTGGATCTGGACCACGACCTGACCGAGCTGCTGGGCGACGCCTGCTGACGTCCGGCCGGCGAGCCTGCTCCCGCTGCCCGCGCGGGCATCCGACACGAGATCAATGGCGTTGACAGCCGCCGAATCGGACTCGTACGTTCTACGGGTCCTGTTGTCGTCGATTGGAGTAGGACGTTGCTCGTCTGAGGTCGTGAGACACCGTGCCGCACAGCGCTCCGCTGTGTGCCTCGCGTGCGACCTCGGCTGCTGAGCCGTCCTCCCCGACCGGGACTTTTCCTTTTCCCCCCGGCGGACGTCGTCCGTATCGCGGTGTCTCCATCCGTTGCCCTGAGCTTCTCGCATCCTTCGCAGCAACCGGAGACCCGTATGTCAGCCTCCTCCTCGCACATCACCTGTACCGCTCTCTCCTTCTCCTGGCCCGACGGGACCGGCGTGTTCGACGGTTTCCAACTGGCGGTCGGACCCGGCAGAACCGGGCTGATCGGACTCAACGGCTCGGGAAAGTCAACCCTGTTGCGGCTGATGGCGGGCGACCTGGCCCCGGCCGAAGGGACCGTCAAGGTCGCCGGTGACGTCGGCTATCTGCCGCAGACCGTGGTGCTCGACACCGCGCTGCGGGTGGACGAGGCCCTGGGCATCGCCGCGACCCGCACCGCGCTGCACGCCATCGAGGCGGGCGACGCGAGCGAGGAGCACTTCACCGCCGTCGGCGACGACTGGGATGTCGAGGAACGGGCCCGCGCCACCCTCGACCAGCTCGGTCTCGGCCGCATCGGCCTCGACCGGAGCATCGGCGAGGTGTCGGGCGGCGAGTGCGTCCTGCTCCGGCTGGCGGCGCTGCTGCTGGCCAGGCCCGGTGTCCTGCTGCTGGACGAGCCGACGAACAACCTCGATCTGCACGCGCGACGACGGCTGTACGCGGCCGTGGAGTCCTGGTCCGGGGTGATGGTCGTGGTCAGCCACGACCGTGAACTGCTGGAGCGCGTCGACCAGATCGCCGATCTGCGGGACGGCGAGGTGCGGTGGTACGGCGGCAACTTCTCCGCGTACGAAGACGCACTCGCCCAGGAGCAGGATGCGGCCGAGCGAATGGTGCGGGTCGCCGAGGCCGACGTACAGCGCCAGAAGCGCGATCTGTCCGACGCCCAGGTCAAGTTGGCCCGGCGCAAGCGGTACGGACAGAAGATGGCGGACAGCAAACGTGAACCCAAGATCGTCATGGGGGCCCGCAAGCGGGCGGCGCAGGAGTCCGCGGGCAAACACCGCATCATGCACACCGAGAAGCTCGCCGAGGCGAAGGAGCGCCTGGACGAAGCGGTGGAGGCGGTACGGGACGACGACGAGATCCGCATCGAGCTGCCGAACACCACGGTGCATCCGGGCCGGAGCGTGCTGACCCTGCGCGAGCTGCGCCTGCGCTACGGAGCCGAGGCCAGGGGCGAGTTCGAGATCCGCGGCCCCGAGCGGATCGCGCTGGTCGGCCGGAACGGAGCGGGCAAGACGACGCTGCTGCGTACGGTCGCCGGAGAGCTGGAACCGGTCTCCGGCGAGGCGCTCGCCCATGTCCCGCTGCGCTTTCTGCCGCAGCGGCTCGATGTCCTCGACGACACCCTGAGCGTCGTGGCGAATGTGGCGCGCTTCGCGCCCGCGGCGACCAACAACATGATCAGGGCGCGGCTGGCGCGCTTCCTGTTCCGGGGCGCGCGGGCCGATCAGCCGGCCGGAACGCTCTCGGGCGGGGAGCGTTTCCGTGCCTCGCTCGCCGCGCTGCTGCTCGCCGAACCGGCGCCGCGGCTGCTGATGCTGGACGAGCCGACGAACAATCTGGACATGGCGAGCGTGCGCCGGCTCGCGGCCGCTCTGGAGTCGTACGAGGGCGCGCTGATCGTGGCGAGCCACGATGTGCCCTTCCTGGAGTCGATCGGCATCACCCGCTGGCTGCTGCTCGACGGCGAGCTCCGCGACACCACCGCCGAGGAGGTGAGGGAAGCGGAACCGTGGCCTTTGTAGGGGCCGTTCCGCAGCCGGGGTACGGCGGGTCATGATGGGCGCGACCTGACCCCGCATCGAACGGAGACCGCCCGTGGCCGGCAGGAAAGCTCTGATCCGACGTCCGGGCCCGCGCCTCACCGAGGGGCTTGTCACCCATGTCGAGCGCGTCCCCGTCGATGCCGGGCTCGCGCTCCGGCAGTGGGAGCGGTATGCCGGGACGCTGCGCGAGCACGGCTGGGAGACCGTCGAGGTGGCGCCCGCCGACGACTGCCCGGACGGGGTGTTCGTCGAGGACACCGTCGTGATGTTCCGGAATACCGCCCTCGTCGCCCGGTCCGGCGCCCCCTCACGCCGGCCCGAGCCGGCCGCGGTGGAGAAGGCGCTCGGCCGGCTCGGCTGTTCGGTGGACCGGGTGCGGGAACCGGGCACGCTCGACGGCGGCGATGTCCTGAAGACCGGCGACACGGTCTATGTGGGGCAGGGGGGCCGGACGAACGCGGCGGGGCTGCGGCAGCTGCGGACGGCCTTCGAGCCGCTCGGGGCGCGGGTCGTCGCCGTACCCGTGAGCAAGGTGCTGCATCTCAAGTCCGCGGTGACGGCGCTGCCGGACTCCACAGTCATCGGCTACGCGCCGCTGGTGGACGAGCCTTCTCTCTTCCCGCGCTTCCTGGCCGTGCCGGAGGAATCGGGCGCGCATGTGGTGCTCCTGGGCGGCGGGAAGCTGCTGATGGCCGCGAGCGCGCCCAGGAGCGCGAAGCTTTTCATGGCTCTCGGCTACGAACCGGTGCCGGTCGACATCAGCGAGTTCGAGAAGCTCGAAGGGTGCGTGACCTGCCTCTCTGTACGCCTGCGCGAGCTCCACACATAGTCGTGCGTAAAGGACACAGATAGCGGAGTGTGACGCTCCTTCGCCGTACCGGGCTTGGCCTCCGGCTTACCGCGGCTTTAACCTACGGTGTCGTAACCTACGAACCCGTAGGTAAAAAACTCCCGTCCCCAGGAGCACCCGTGACGATCACCTCTCCCCACCTAGGCAGTTCGGAAGCGTGGACCGACGCCCGACTGCTGTACGCGCTGGAAGAGGTGGTGGAGAAGGAACTCAACCGCCATCTCAAGGTCGCCAAGGACTGGATGCCGCACGAGTACGTGCCCTGGTCCGACGGCCGCAACTTCCCCGGCATCTTCGAGAACGGCGAGGCCTGGGATCCCGCTCAGTCCAAGGTCACCGATCTCGGCAAGATCGCGCTGGTGGTCAATCTGCTGACCGAGGACAACCTCCCCAGCTACCACCACGAGATCGCCAGCCTCTTCGGCCGCGACGGAGCCTGGGGCACCTGGGTGCACCGCTGGACCGCGGAAGAGGGCAGGCACGGCATCGTGATGCGTGACTATCTGCTCACCTCGCGCGCCGTCGACCCGGACAAGCTGGAGCAGTTCCGGATGGCGCACATGGCGGAGGGCTTCGAGTCCGACAACCGCCACTCGATGCTGCACTCCGTCGCGTATGTCGCCTTCCAGGAGCTGGCGACGCGCGTCTCGCACCGCAACACCGGGCACCAGTCGGGCGACCCGGTCTGCGACCGGATGCTGGCGCGGATCTCCACCGACGAGAATCTGCACATGGTCTTCTACCGGAATCTGCTGGGCGCCGCCTTCGAGCTCGCCCCCGATCTGACCATGCAGTCCGTCCGTGATGTCGTCGTGCACTTCCGGATGCCCGGCCACGGCATGCCCGGCTTCGAGCGCGCCGCCGCGCAGATGGCCATCGGCGAGATCTACAACATGCGGATCCACCACGACGACGTGCTCCAGCCGGTGCTGCGCTATCTGAAGGTCCTGGACATAGACGGGCTCGGCCCGGAGGGTCTCAAGGCGCAGGAAGAGCTCGGCCTGTACATGGGCGGCCTGGACAGCGAGGCGAGCAAGTTCGACGAGAAGCTCGCCGCCCGCAAGGCGCGGATGGCCGCGCGCGCCGCCGGCTGATCCGGCGGCCGCGGACACCGCGTACGCCTGACGGGACATTCACGAGACCTTCATGGCGGCGGCCATCCCCGTTGCCGGGGAGGTCGCACAGGGAGGCGCGCCGGCGCGTCGTACGCTGTGCCGGATGAAGCCTGTCACGCGTCTCTTCCTCATAGGCGCCCCGTTAATCGTCGCTGTCGCCGTCATCTTCGGCGGCGGCGACGATTCGGGTGTGCTCGCCGATCACCCGCCGTCCTATCCCGCGCAGAGCGGCGCTCCCAATCCGCTGGCGTCCGGGGACACGGACGACAAGGAGGAGCTGGCGCAGCGGATCGACAAGATGCCGCCCGGACTCGCGGCTCCCGGGAAGAAGGAGATCGCCGCCGAGCTCGTGGCCAGCGCGGAGAACTCCACTCTGGACTGGCGCAGCCAGTACGGCGTCATCGAGGACATCGGCGACGGCAACGGCTACACGGCCGGGATCATCGGCTTCTGCTCCGGTACGAACGACATGCTGCAACTGGTCGAGTCGTACACCAAGGACCATCCGGATAATCCGCTCGCCCGGTATCTTCCGGCGCTGCGCGCGGTGGACGGCACCGACTCGCACGAGGGGCTCGACCCCGGCTTCCGGGACGCCTGGGCCCAGGCCGCCGAGTCCGCCGCTTTCCGCACGGCGCAGGACAGGACCCGCGACACGCTCTACTTCGAACCGGCCGTCCGGCTGGCCAAGATGGACGGGCTCGGGACGCTCGGGCAGTTCATCTACTACGACGCGATGGTGCTGCACGGCCCCGGGCTCGACGCCGAGGGCTTCTACGGCATCCGCCACGCGGCGATGAAGAAGGCGAAGACGGCGGCCGAGGGCGGCGACGAGAAGACGTATCTGCACGCCTTCCTGGACGGCGGCCGGTCCGTGATGAAGGCGAAACTCATCACGGAGCAGCGCGACTCGTCACGGATCGACACCGCTCAGCGGGTGTTTCTGCGGGACGGCAATATGGACCTCGATCCGCCGTTGGCCTGGCGGATGTACGGGGAGCCGTTCCGGATCGCCGCACGCTGAGGGGCGCCGCCCCCCTGAGGCCGGCGCCCCCTGAGGCAGGCTCAGCTGCCGTCGCGCCGGAGCCGCTGCCGTTCCTTCTCGGAGAGCCCGCCCCATACGCCGAATCGTTCGTCGTGGGCGAGCGCGTACTGCAGGCAGGCGACGCGGCCTTCGCAGGCGCCGCACAGCCGCTTCGCCTCCCGGGTGGAGGAGCCGGGGGCGGGGAAGAAGAATTCCGGCCCGGTCTGGGCGCACAACGCGCTCTCCTGCCAGGAGAGTTCATGCTCCGCGCGGTCGGTCGTGGCGGTGGTGCTGGTCATGGTGTTGATCGGCATGCCGGACAGGCTGCCCCGTCGCGATAAACAGTCGCTTGACGAAAGGTCAACGGCCGCGGCGGCCGGGCTCCACGTGCACGGGGCAACCAGGATGCACGGTGGGTGCCAGGTCCGTCAGCCGTCCCCCGCCACCCCCTGCATGACCGCGAAGAGCGCTCCGTAGGGATCGGCGAGCTTGGCGAACCGGCCGACGCCTTCGATATCGGTCGGCTCCATCCGGATCGTACCGCCCAGCTGCTGGGCCGTGACCGCCGCCGCGTCGCAGTCCGTGACCGCGAAATACAGCTGCCAGTGCGGCCCGCTGTCGGCTTCGACCGGATCGGCGCCGAGCGGTACGAACCCGCCGAACATGGTGTCCGGGCCCTGACCAGCCGGGTTCACCATCCGGTACGTACCGACGCCGTCCGGCATCGGCATGCTGAGCGCCTCCCAGCCGAAGACCGTGTGGTAGAAGGCGTACGCGGCGTCCTCATCGGGTGTGTACAGCTCGGCCCAGCAGAGGCTGCCCGGCGCGTTGACGACCCCCAGGCCCTTGTTCCTGCCGGGCTGCCAGGCCGAGAAGCCGGCCCCGGCCTGATCGGTGAAGACCGCCATTCTGCCGAGGTCCATGACGTCCATCGGCTGGAACGCCACAGAGCCGCCGGCCTGCTCGACGGCTTTCGCCGTGGACTCGGCATCGGGTGTCTGGAAGTACAGCGACCAGGAGGGCGGCCCCTGGTCGGGCGGGACGGGCATGACCCCCGCCGCGGTTCCGCCGCTCAGCTGGAACATGCCGTAGCCGCCGGCCTCGAGCCCCGCCGACATGAAGTCCCAGCCGAACAGGCCGTGGTAGAAGGCGGTCGCCCCCTCGATGTCGGGGGTGCCGAGATCGGCCCAGTTCGGGGAACCGGTGACGAACGGGGTGGTGAGCATGGTGCGCTCCTTCATGGGATCCCGTTGCTCTCCCTTTCGAGTCTCCTCCAGATGCCGCGAGGCCGCATGTACTCCCGGGGCGGATGGCGTAGGGCGGACGGCGGTCGGCATCGCCCGCTGCCGGGCGTGGGAGCATATGAGCCGGTTGAGGCGGTTCGGTCGAGCGGAGCGGCGTCATGGCGGGTGCGGGTGTCGGACCGGAACGCGTTCCGGTCCCCGCGGGCAGAAGAGCCGCGTCCCTCATCGACGCGGCGGCTCACCTGCTGGAGAGCGCGCGGCGGCTGCTGGACGACCACGCCCGCGCGGTCACCGCCATACGGGACGCCTTCCGCCCGCTCCAGGAGGAACTGGTCGGTACGGAGCTGGGCGCGATCCCGGTCGCCCGGCTGAAGGATGTCACCGAGGGCCGGCTGCGGCTCGGCGCCCTCGAACAGGCCGGATTCACCTCCGTACGCGGAGTGCACGAAGCGGGCCGGCACGCCCTGCGCCAACTGCCAGGAGTCGGGGCCCACACCGCCGACCAGGCGGTGGCCGCGGCCGCCCGGATCGCCGAGGCCGTCGGGGAGACCGTCTCCGTACGCATCGATGTCGACCACCCGGAACCGCGCACCACCGCGCTGGTGACCGCCCTGCACCGGCTGGTCGGGGCAGGACCCGGGCTGCGGCGCGCGCACGACACCGCCGAGCGGCTCGCCGCTGAGCTGCGCACGCTGCTGCCGGAGGCGGCGCCCGCCAGGCGGCGGCTGCGGATGGCTCTCGCCGGACGGGACCGGCGGACCAGGGCCCTGGGCGCGGTGGGCCGGATCGGGCGGCTGCTCGACGAGGCGGCGGAACAGGACGTGCCACTGCTGCTCGCGCAGGTCTCGGTGGATCTGCTGCGGGAGCCGGCGTCGGAGATCGAGAGCTGGGTCGATTTCGAGCTGCGCTCCGCGGAGTACTACAGCCTGCTCGCCGAGACGGCGGGCAGCAGCCCCGATCTCGCCGCGTCCGAGGGCTTCATGCCGTCGGACATCGCCGGGCGAGTACGGGCCCAGCAGCTCGACGACACCCGGCTGCGGGTGTCGCTGCGCGGCTACCAGTCGTTCGGCGCGCGCTTCGCGCTGGCCCAGCGCCGCGTGATCATCGGTGATGAGATGGGGCTCGGCAAGACCGTCCAGGCCATCGCCGCGCTCGCGCATCTCGCGGCGCTGGGCGGCACGCACTTCATGGTGGTGTGCCCGGCCAGTGTCCTGATCAACTGGACACGGGAGATCGGCTCCCGGAGCGTCCTGCGCGCCATTCCCGTACACGGCCCCGAGCGCCAGGAGGCGTTCACCGAGTGGAGCGAGCGCGGCGGAGTCGCCGTCACCACCTTCGACTCCCTGCATACGCTGCCGCTCCCCCGGGACGGCGAGCCGGCCGGGTCGGAGCCGCAGATGCTTGTCGTGGACGAGGCCCACTATGTGAAGAACCCGGACACCCGCCGGTCGCGCGCCGTGTCCGGATGGACGGAACGGGCCGGGCATGTCCTGTTTCTGACGGGGACGCCGATGGAGAACCGGGTCGGGGAGTTCCGCAGTCTGATCCGCCGTCTCCAGCCCGAACTGGCCCCCGGTGCCCAGGGCATCGACGCGGTCGCGGGCTCCCATGCCTTCCGCCGCGCGGTCGCCCCCGCCTATCTGCGCCGTAACCAGCAGGACGTGCTGGCCGAACTGCCCGCGCTGGTGCAGGTCGACGAGTGGGAGGAACTCAGCGCCGGTGATCTGGCGGCCTACCGGGAGGCGGTGTCGACCGCCCACTTCATGCGCATGCGGCGGGCCGCGTACGCCCGCCCCGAGACCTCCGCGAAGCTCGGGCGCCTGCGGGAACTGGTCGCCGAGGCCGCGGCGAACGAACTGAAGGTCGTGGTCTTCTCGTACTTCCGCGATGTCCTCACCACGGTGCGCGAGGCCCTCGGCGAGGAGGTGTTCGGACCGCTCTCCGGCGAGGTGCCGGCCGCCCGCCGCCAGCGGATCGTCGACGCCTTCGCCGCCGTCCCCGGCCATGCCGTCCTGCTGAGCCAGATCCAGGCGGGCGGCATCGGGCTCAATATGCAGGCCGCGTCCGTCGTCATCCTCTGTGAGCCGCAGGTCAAACCGACCCTGGAACACCAGGCGGTGGCCCGGGCCCATCGCATGGGCCAGGTCCGCCCGGTCCAGGTCCACCGGCTGCTCGCGGTCGACAGCGTGGACCAGCGCCTGCTGGACATCCTGGCCGACAAGGACCGGCTGTTCGACGCGTACGCCCGTCGCAGCGACATGGCCGAGGCCACGCCCGACGCGATCGACGTCTCGGACCGCGACATCGCCCGCCGGATCGTCGAGGAGGAACAGCTGCGCCTGGCGGAGTGAGACCGCGACGGTGGCCCGGCCGGACAGGACCGCCGCCTCCGCCGAGACGACGGCCCGTCCGGCCGCGAGCAGCTCAGTCACTCCCTAGTGCCCGGAGTGCTCCGCCGCTCCCTTCGCGTCCTTCGCTCCCTTGGCGTCGGACGCGCCCGTCGGATGGTGCGGCTCGTAGCCCGGGATCGTGCCGTCCGGTTTGGCCACCAGCAGCAGGCCGGCCATGCCCATGTCGGAGTGGCTCTGGACATGGCAGTGGTACATCCACGCCCCCGCGCCCACGTTCTCACCCGCGATGATCTGCAGGCCGAAGGAGTCCGCCGGCCCCGTGATCTTGTTGTCTACCACCCGGCTGGGGTCGTCCGGCCCGGTGAGCAGGCCCGTTCTGTTGTCCGCCCAGCGATGACCGTGGATATGGAACGTGTGGTAGAACTCGCCGTGCGTGATCATGACGATCTCGACCCGGTCGCCCACCGTGGCCTCGAAGTTGGGGGTGTCGGCGCCGGACTTGTTGTTGATCGTCATGTCGTTGAAGACGATCGTGAACTGCTTGTCCGGCAGGATGTCGCCCTTCCTGCGGACGATCACCGGGCCGTAGAGGCCCTTGCGGATACCTCCCGTGCCGTGGTCCGTGCCGACGACATGGTCGTGGTAGTGCCAGTAACCCGCGCTGCCCGCCTGCCAGGTGCCGTCCTTGCGCTTGCCGGGGGCATGGGTGCGCCAGGTGTAGGTCCGGGTGCCGCCGGGTTCGACATGGCTCTTGTTCATCCTGGTGCCGTCGCTGGCGATGTCGTAGTCCACGCCGTGGACATGGAGACTGGCCGCCACGTCCGTCGTGTTCTCGAACTCGATATGGACGGTGTCGCCCTCGACCAGTTCGATCAGCGGGCCCGGGACGGTCGCCTTGCCCTTCTCGAAGCCGTAGCCCATCTGGCCGTTGGGCAATGTCTCGGCGTAGAGCTTGAGATGGCGCACCTGGCCGCCCGCGGGAGCGGTCCTGGGCGGTGGTTCCGCCGAGGTCGCCGAAGGGGCAGAGGCGACCGACAACGATGTCACCCCTGTCGCGGCGACCGCGCCACCCACCAACAGGCGCCGGTTGAAGCTCCGTCTGTCCATGGCCATACCGAACTCCCCAGTGCCGTACGGATATTCACGGGGCACATGAGGCCCCGGGGACGGCCACACGGTAGACCAGTGATCTTCGTTTATCCACACTCAGGACAAAGTTGGAGTGATTACGGTCATACCTATTGGCGAGTCACCGAAAGAGGTCTAGCTTCAGGCGCTGTTGCTGTGACCAAAGAGGGGTTGGGTGAACACATGCAGCGCGCACCACATCACCGGTCAAGATCCAGGCGCGGAATGGCCGCGGCCCTGGTGGCCGGAACGATGGCGGCGTCTCTGCTCGGCGGCACGGCCGCCACGGCCAAGCCGTTCCCGGAGCCGCCGTCGACAACGTTGTCCCTTCCGTCGCCTCCCGGCGGTAATAACGTCAAGGTCCTCGTCTTCCACGCCTCGGCCACCGAGGAGTCACCGGTCGTCAACGCCGGGATCGAGGCCATCGAGGCGATCGGCCGCTCGGGACCGACCGCGCAGCGCTTCAAGACCGAGGCCACGGACGACGGTTCGGTCTTCACCAAGGCCAAGCTCGGCACGTACAACGCGGTCGTGTTCCTCACGGGCGGCGGCGATGTGCTGGACCCCGCGCAGGAAGCGGGCCTGGAGGCTTATGTGGAGGCCGGTGGCGGCTTCCTCGGCATCCATGACGCGGCCCGTACGGAGCCGTACTCCGACTGGTTCACCGGGCTGATCGGAGCCCGGCCGGCCGCTTCGAGTCCCACCACCGTCCAGCGCGCGACCGTCGAAGTGGGCGACCGCGTCAACCCGGCCACCAAGAACCTGCCGCTGGAGTGGAAGCGGCCGGACAAGTGGATCAACTGGGCCACCAACCCCGCCGGTTCGGTGCACACCGTCGCCCGGGTCAGGGAGGCCAGCTACCAGCCCGGTACCGGCGCCAACGGCGCCGACCACCCGGTCTCCTGGTGCCGTGACTACGACGGCGGCCGGTCCTTCTACACCGGCATGGGCGGTACGGCCGACTCGTACGCGGAGACGGACTTCCGCGACCATCTGCGCGGCGCCCTCGAGTGGACGACGCGGCTCTCCCGCGCCGACTGCAAGGCGACGATCAACGCCAACTACAAGGCGGAGCGCGTCACCCAGGCGAACCAGCCGGGCCAGCAGGACCAGATCGGCGAGCCGCACGGCCTGGTCGTCGCGCCCGACGAGCGGGTGCTGTACATCGGCCGCGGCGGCGGCGACAACAGCGCCCCCGTCGTCACCGACTGGAACGACCCGAACGTCGGCAAGGGCGTGGGCCAGATCCATGTCTACGACCCGAAGACCAAGAAGGTGACGCTCGCGGGCGCGCTGACGGTCTTCGGCAACAAGGGCGGCGGCGACGAGCTGGTCAAGGTCGAGGAGGGGCTGCTCGGCATCGAGCTGGACCCCGCCTTCGAGACCAACGGCTGGGTGTATCTGCACTACACCCCGCACTCCCAGGTCGACCGTGACAAGCAGACCGCCGAACGGCGCGTCTCCCGCTTCACGCTGAACCTGACGACCAACAAGCTGGACCTCGCCTCCGAGAAGGTTCTGCTGAAGTGGCCCGTACAGGTCCACAGCTGCTGCCACGCCGGCGGCGGTATGGCCTTCGACTCGAAGGGCAACCTCTACATCGCGACCGGCGACAACAACTCGTCGGGATTCAGCGACGGTTATTCGGGCAACAACCCGCAGCCCAACTACAAGGGCCTGTCCTTCGCGGACGCCCGCAGGACCGCGGGCAACACGAACAACCTCAACGGCAAGATCCTGCGGATCCACCCGGAGGACGACGGGACGTACACCCTGCCCGCGGGGAACCTCTTCACGGGCGAGGAGCCGGACGAGGGCGGCGACAAGACCCGCGGCGAGATCTATGTGATGGGCGTGCGCAATCCGGCACGTATCACCATCGACAAGAAGACCGACGTGCTGTACGCGGGCTGGGTCGGCCCGGACGCCGGCGCCCCGAGCACCACCTGGGGTCCTGCGAAGTACGACACGTTCTCCGCGATCACCAAGGCCGGCAACCACGGCTGGCCGTACTGCATGGGCAACAAGCAGCCCTACCGGGACCGCAATCTGCCGGACCCGACGAAGCCGCTGGGCTGGTACAACTGCGACGCCCCGAAGAACGAGTCCCCCAACAACAACGGTCTGGTGAATCTGCCCCCCATCACGGGCAACACCATCTGGTACTCGCCGCAGGGCGGTGCCCCGGACTATCCGCGTGACGCGAACGGCGTCCCCAGCTACAAGGCCGAAGAGGCGAAGTTCCTGCTGCCGTGGCTCAAGGGCGGCGGCCAGGCGACGATGGACGGTCCGGTCTACCGGTACGACGCGCAGAGCGCCTCCACCGAGAAGTGGCCGGAGTACTGGGACGGCAAGTGGTTCGTCGGTGACTTCTACGACGCGGCGGACAGTCCGCGCCACGCGGTGCTGACCGACCCCAAGACGCTCGGCAAGGGCGGCCTGCCCGTGCACGCCGAGTCGCTGAAGAAGATCATCCCGGTCGGCCAGGGCGGTATCCGCAACCTGATGGACTGGAAGTTCGCCCCGGACGGTTCGCTCTATGTCCTGGACTACGGACGCGGCTTCTTCACCTCCGACAACCAGTCCGCGCTGTGGCGCGTGACGTACAAGGGCGGCGAGCCGACACCGGCCGCCAACGATCTGGCCAGGAAGGCGGCGCAGTGAGACACCGACCTCTACGCCTGTGGACGGCCCTGGTGGGCGCGTTGCTCATGGTGCTGGGGCTGACCTCGACAGCGGCGTACGGACGTTCCGACGACCGTACGGACAACCGCGAGGCGGCCGCCCAGGTGCTCACCTGGACGGCCGGCGACCCCATCGACCGCTATCTCAGTTTCCCGACCACCGCGGTGGCCGGGGCGACCACGATCGTGTTCGAGAACAGCGCGGCCACCGGCAACACCACCGGAATGCCGCACACGTTGACCTTCGACGTGTCCGATCCCGAGTACAACAACGATGTTCCGCTGAACATCCTGGCCAATCCCAGTGACGCCAACGGCGGCAAGTACACCGCCGAGGTCAATCTGACCCCGGGCAGGTACCGCTTCCACTGCTCGATCCCGGGTCATGGCCAGATGACCGGCATCCTGACCGTGACCGAGGGCGGCGGTGGCGACGACACCGCCGCTCCCGAGACCGCGGCCAAGGTCGAGGGCCAGCAGAACGGCGACGGCGCGTACGTCGGTTCCGCGACCGTCACGGTGACGGCGACCGACGACGGCTCCGGCGTCCAGACGACCGAGTACGCGGTCGGGGCGGACGGGCCGTGGCAGGCCTACACCGCGCCGGTGGTGGTCGACCAGGTCGGCGAGCACACGATCAGGTACCGGGCCACCGACAAGGCGGGTAACGCGGCGGCCGAGAAGTCCGTCGACTTCACCGTCGTGGCCCCGCCGACCGATGACACGACCGCGCCGGAGACCTCGGCGACCGTCAGCGGCGAGAAGGACGAGGCGGGCAACTATCTGACGATGGCCACGGTCACCGTCACCGCCTCGGACACCGGCTCGGGCGTCAACACCATCGAGTACGCGCTCGGGGCCGACGGCGCCTGGCAGCCGTACACCGCTCCGGTGATGGTCCATGAGACCGGCACCCACACGGTCCGCTACCGCGCGGCCGACAAGGCGGGCAACGCGGCGGCCGAGAAGTCCGTCGGCTTCACCGTCGTCGAGCCGCCGGCGCAGGACACGACCGCGCCGGTGACCTCGGCGGCCGTGACCGGTGAGAAGAACTCCAACGGCGCCTTCATCACCAGCGCCAAGGTGACGCTCACCGCGACCGACGCCGACTCGGGTGTGGACAAGACCGAGTACTCCCTCGACGGCGGGCCGTACCTCGCGTACACCACGCCCGTCATCGTGGACCGGGTCGGCTATCACACGCTCGCGCACCGTGCGACCGACAAGGCGGGCAACACCTCGCAGGCCAAGCAGGTGTCGTTCACCATCGCGCAGGGCGGCGGCGTTCCCGCGCCCAACTGCCCCGAGTTCGACGAGAGGCTGACGGTCATCGTCGGCACGGTCGACACGGGCGTGCCGAACCGGCTCACCCGTAACCGGTGCACCATCAACGAGCTGATTGAGGACGAGCGGGAGTGGACCTCCCAGGCCCTCTTCCTCAAGCACGTCGACGGTGTGCTGGACAAGCTGCTGACCGACAATGTCATCGACCAGCGCGAGTTCAACAAGATCACCAAGGCTGCCAAGCAGTCCAAGATCGGCAAGCCGGGCCAGACCGAGGGCTACCGCTCCCTCTTCGACGGCACGGCGGCGTCCCTCGCCAAGTGGGAGCAGGTCGGCGGCGGTAAGTTCGCGCTCTCCGACGACGGTGCCATCACCAGCAGCACCACGGTCGAGGGCATGGGCATGCTGTGGTTCCCGGAGCGCAAGTACGGCGACTTCTCGCTGAAGCTCCAGTTCCGCGACGACGCCCCGGGCGCGGGCAACGCCAACGGCGGAGTCTTCGTCCGCTTCCCGAACGTCCATGAGCACCCGGAGGAGTCCCGCCCCGAGTGGGTCGCCATCAACTACGGCCACGAGATCCAGATTCTCGACAAGCCGGACGGCGACATGTACAAGACCGGCTCGGTCTACGGTTTCGACCGGGTGGGTCTGGGCGGCGCGGGGGTCACCCCGAAGGGCACCTGGAACGACTACGAGATCCGCGTGGTCGGCCAGCACTTCACCATCCTGCGCAACGGTGTCGTGATCAATGAGTTCGACAACGTGGGCGGCCAGGAGTTCACCCCCGCGCGCGCCGGTGACCCGGGCACGGACGGCCGGCGGTACGCCACCGGTTATGTCGGGCTCCAGGTCCACGGCACGACGGATGTGATCTCGTACCGCGACATCCGCGTCAAGGAGCTGTAGCCGGAGCGGTGCCGACGCACCGGTGAAGCACGAAGTGCCCCCTCTCGCCGTAGAGGGGGCACTTCCGTGGTCAGACGCCTTCCTGCTTGGCCCGGCTCGGCTGGACCCGCTTGGGTTCCCCCGGCATCTTCGGATAGTCGGGCGGATACGGCATGTCCCCGAGGCCGTGGTCGCGTTCGTACCGGTCGGCCAGCTCCAGCAGCCCTTCCAGGCTGTGGGCCTCGTCCACCATCTCCGCATGTACGTCGCCGAGTTCGGTGAAGCGCACCGGCATGGTCGCGAGGTCGAAATCGCGCGGCGCGACATCGTCGAGCTCCGTCCAGCGCAGCGGCGCGGAGACCGGGGCGTGCGGCAGGGGGCGTACGGAGTAGGCGGAGGCGATGGTGCGGTCGCGGGCGGTCTGGTTGTAGTCGACGAAGATCCGCTCGCCGCGCTCCTCCTTCCACCAGGCCGTGGTCACGCGGCCCGGCATCCGCCGCTCCAGCTCATGGCCGACGGTGATGGCGCACCGGCGCACCTCGGTGAACGTCCAGCGCGGTTCGATCGGCACGAACACATGGAGCCCGCGGCCGCCGGAGGTCTTGGGCCAGCCGTTCAGCCCCTGTTCGTCGAGGAACGCGTGCAGCTCGTGGGCGGCTCTGACCGCGTCGTTGAAGTCCGTGCCCGGCTGCGGGTCCAGGTCGATGCGCAGTTCGTCGGGGTGGTCGGTGCGGCCCCTGCGTACCGGCCAGGGGTGGAAGGTGAGACAGCCGAGGTTCGCCGCCCAGAGCACGGCGGCGACCTCCGTCGGGCAGATCTCGTCGGCCGAACGGCCGCTGGGGAAGTCGATCCGCGCGGTGGGGATCCAGTCGGGCAGGTTCTTGGGCGCCCGCTTCTGGAAGAAGGACTCGCCCTCGACGCCCTCGGGGAAGCGTTCCAGCGTGGTCGGCCGGTCGCGCAGGGCGCGGAGCATCCCCGGCCCCACGGCCAGGTAGTACCGAGCGACATCCAGCTTGGTGAAGCCGCGCTCGGGGAAATAGATCTTGTCCGGGCTGGACAGCCGTACGGTCCGGCCACCCGCCTCAAGCTCCACCGCTGCACCCATGGGGGCCACGGTAGGCCCGGCGCACCCGGAGCGCATATCGGGCGGGGCCGGTCATTCCCCCGCACAATCGGGGCATGGATCTGCCGGTGATGCCTCCCGTGAAACCCATGCTCGCCAAGTCCGTGGCGAACATCCCGCCCGGGATGCAGTACGAGGCGAAATGGGACGGCTTCCGGGCGATCGTCCACCGCGACGGTGACGAGGTGGTGATCGGCAGCAGGACGGGGAAGTCCCTCACCCGCTACTTCCCCGAGCTGGTCACGGCCCTGCTCGCCCAGCTGCCCCAGCGCTGTGTCATGGACGGCGAGATCGTGATCGTCCATGAGGGGCGGCTGGACTTCGACCGGCTCACCGAGCGCATCCATCCGGCGAAATCGCGGGTGGACATGCTCGCCGAGCGGACCCCGGCGAGCTTTGTCGCGTTCGATCTGCTGGCCCTCGGGGACGCCGGTCTGCTCGCCGTCCCGCAGGCGCAGCGCAGAGAGGCGCTGGAGGCCGCGCTCATCGGCACCGGTCCGCCGCTCCATCTCGCGCCCGCCACCACCGATATCGCGCTGGCCCGTGAGTGGTTCGAGCAGTACGAGGGCGCCGGGCTCGACGGAGTGATCGCCAAGCCGCTCGATCTGCCGTACCGGCCCGACACCCGGTCGATGTACAAGATCAAGCACGAGCGGACGGCGGATGTGGTCGTCGCCGGGTACCGCCTCCACAAGAGCGGTCCGGTGGTGGGGTCGCTGCTCCTCGGGCTGTACGACACGCGGGGCGTCCTGCAGCATGTCGGGGTCTGCGCCGCGTTCTCCATGAAACGCCGCGCGGAGCTGGTCGAGGAACTGGCGCCGCTGCGGATGGAGTCGGCGCAGGGCCATCCGTGGGCCGCGTGGGGGGACGAGTCCGCGCATGAGGGCGCCCGGCTGCCCGGCGGGCCGAGCCGCTGGTCCGGTACGAAGGATCTGTCGTGGCTGCCGCTGCGGCCGGAGCTGGTGTGCGAGGTGGCGTACGACCATATGGAGGGCGACCGGTTCCGGCACACCGCGCAGTTCCGCCGCTGGCGCCCCGACCGTACGCCGGCGAGCTGCACCTACGAGCAGCTGGAGGAGCCCGTGCGGTACGACCTGGCGAAGGTGCTGGGGGTGACCGGTCATTGAGCGGCGCCGGTCCGCGTGCGGCCGAGGAAGAGCGGACCGGTGATCTTACGGACCTGTGACGCCCCGGCGCGTGACCGGGCGCGGGGACCGTACGGCGCATAGCGTCCCCGTCATGCGTGTACTCGTCACCGGAGGCGCGGGCTTCATCGGCTCGCACATCGTCACCGCCCTCGTCGCGGACGGCCATGAGCCCGTCGTGCTGGACGCCCTGCTGCCTTCGGCGCATCCCGTGGATCCACCGCCGCCCGTGGAGGCGGAGTGGATCCACGCGGACGTACGGGACGGGGCGGCCGTCGCGCGGGCCCTGCGGGGTGTGGACGCGGTCTGCCACCAGGCGGCGATGGTCGGTCTCGGCAAGGACTTCGCGGCCGCGCCGGACTATGTGAGCTGCAACGATCTGGGCACCGCCGTGCTGCTGGCCGCCATGGCCCTGGCAGGCGTCCGGGATCTCGTGCTCGCCGGGTCGATGGTGGTGTACGGCGAGGGGCGGTACGACTGCCCACGGCACGGCCGGGTCGGGCCGGGGCCGCGCACGGCGGCGGATCTGGACGCCGGGCGCTTCGAGCCCGGATGCCCTTACTGCGGCGCGGAGTTGGCGCCGGGGCTGATCGGGGAGGAGGCGGCCACCGACCCGCGCAATGTGTACGCGGCGACCAAGCTGGCCCAGGAGCATCTGACGGCGGCCTGGGCACGGGCCACGGGCGGCCGGGCCGTCTCGCTGCGCTACCACAATGTGTACGGGCCGGGGATGCCGCGCGACACGCCGTACGCGGGGGTGGCGTCCTTCTTCCGCTCCTCGCTCGCGCGCGGCGAGGCGCCGCGGGTCTTCGAGGACGGCGGGCAGCGGCGGGACTTCGTGCACGTACGGGATGTGGCGGCGGCGAACGCGCTGGCGCTGGCGGCCGTGCGGGGCCGGGAGCCCGGGGCGCTGAGCGCCTTCAACACCGGCAGCGGGGAGCCCCGCACGGTGGGTGAGATGGCCGCCGCGCTCGCGGCCGCGCACGGCGGTCCAGGACCGGTGGTCACCGGGGAGTACCGGCTCGGCGACGTCCGGCACATCACGGCGTCGTCGCAGCGGCTGAGAGCGGAGCTCGGCTGGCGCGCCGAGGTCGGATTCGCGGCGGGCATGGCGGAGTTCGCCCGGTCGGGGCAGCGGGCGGCGGCGGTGCCGTGAGGGCGTGACGCGCCGCGACGCCCGCAACGGCCCGAGCGGCCGCCGGGCCGGTCCGCGCTGCCTTGACCCGAACGGACCGGGGCGGTCGCCCGCGCGGTGATGTCCGTGTTTCGTAAGGCCTCATATCCCTTGTGCCGATTTCTGGATTCATACGGTGATGGACATGACTCACTCGATCCCCACGACGGTTGACGTCGTACTTCCCTGTCTCGACGAGGCCCGTGCGCTGCCCTGGGTGCTGGACCGCGTGCCGGCCGGCTGGCGGGCGATCGTCGTCGACAACGGCTCGGCCGACGGCTCCGCGGAGATCGCCGCCGGGCTCGGCGCGACGGTGGTGCATGAACCGCGGCGCGGGTTCGGGGCCGCCTGCCATGCCGGACTGCTCGCCGCCGAGGCGGAGTTCGTCTGCTTCTGCGACTGCGATGCCTCGCTCGACCCCGGGCTGCTGCCCGCGTTCGTGGCGGAGGTGGCGGCCGGCCGGGCGGATCTCGTGCTGGGCCGCCGCCGGCCCCGGACGCGCACGGCCTGGCCGCTGCACGCCCGGGCCGGGAATCTGGCGCTGGCCCGGATGACGCGCCGCAGGACGGGCCTGCCGCTGCACGATCTGGGCCCCCTGCGCGCGGCGCGCCGCGCGGCGCTGCTCGGCCTGGCGCTGACCGACCGCCGCAGCGGCTATCCCCTCCAGATGGTCGTACGGGCGGCCGACGCGGGGTGGCGGGTCACGGAACGCGATGTCCCGTATCTGCCACGGACCGGCACGTCCAAGGTGACCGGCACCTGGCGCGGCACCTGGCAGGCGGTCCACGACATGCGGGGCGTCCTCGCGGAAGCGCCGGGCGTCGAACAGGTCCGTGCGGACCAGGCGAACCGGGCGGACCGGGCGGGTGCCCGGTGACCACTCTGCTGGTGATCGCCAAGGCGCCGGTGGCCGGGCGGGTCAAGACGCGGCTCACTCCGCCGTTCCTGGCCGAGGAGGCCGCCGCGCTCGCGGAGGCGTCGCTCGTCGACACACTCACCGCGGTGCTCGCCGCGCCCGCGCGTCGGCGGGTGCTGGTACTCGACGGTGTACCCGGCGACTGGCTGCCGGCCGGGATCGAGGTCGTACCGCAGTCGGGCGGCGGGCTGGACGAGCGGCTCGCCGCCGCCTTCGGGCAGTGCACCGGTCCTGCCCTGCTCGTCGGGATGGACACCCCGCAGCTCACCCCGGAGCTGCTGGCCCCCGCGCTGGCTCCGGACGCCTGGCAGGGGTGCGACGCGTGGTTCGGCCCGGCCGTCGACGGCGGGTTCTGGGCGCTGGGCCTCGCCGCGCCGGACCCCGCTCTGCTGCGGGGCGTGCCGATGTCCGTGCCCGAGACCGGGGCGGTGCAGCGTGAGCGGCTCACCGACGCGGGACTCGCCGTACGGGACCTGCCGCTGCTGCGTGACGTCGACACCGCGCACGACGCGGAGCTGGTCGCGGCGGACGCCCCCGGCAGCCGGTTCGCCGCGGCCCTCGCCCGGCTCACCCCGGCCGGGGTGCGATGACCGCCACCGAGACCGGGACGACCACGCCCCCCGCCCGCCCCCGGTCGGCCACGGCCGGCGCGCTGCGGCCACGCCGTACGACGCCCTGGCAGGCCGACCCGTACACCGACGCGCTGCGCACCGGCCGCGGGCCGCTCTTCCTGCGGCGCTCGGACGGCTGGCTGCTGCCGCTGGAGGTGGAACGCTGGTGCGCGGGACCGGACGCCGCGGATCTGACCGTGCTGGAGCGGTGTCACGGCACGGTGCTCGACATCGGCTGCGGTCCCGGCCGGCTGGTCGCGGCGCTGACCGCCCGGGGCCGCCCGTCGCTGGGCATCGATGTCAGCCCGGCGGCCGTCGCGCACACCGTGCGCGCCGGCGGGAGCGCGCTGGTCCGTTCGGTGTTCGATCCGCTGCCGCGCGAGGGCGGCTGGAACACGGCGCTGCTGATGGACGGCAACATCGGGATCGGCGGCGATCCGGTGGCGCTGCTCACCCGGCTCGCCGTGGTGGTCGGCGAGGCGGGCTCGCTGATCGTCGAAGCGGCCCCCACCGGGATGGACGCGGAGCTCGACGAGCGGGTCCGGGTCCGCGTCGACAACGGCAACGGCGCTCCGGGAGAGGCCTTCTCCTGGGCCCGCCTGGGCGCACGCGCGCTCGTGCGGCACGGACACGCCACGGGCTGGGCCTCCGCCGAGCAGTGGACGGCGGCGGGCCGCCGCTTCGTCACCCTGGAGCGTACGGCCCGGATATCGGGCTGATCACTCCAGGAAATCGCCGTCCACATACACCCAGGCACCCTCGTGCCGGGCGAAGCGGCTCCGCTCGTGCAGGGCGCCCCGCTCGCCCTGCTGGGTGAAGCGGGCACGGAAGGTGACGGTGCCGGTGGTGTGGAACGGGCTGCCGTCGGTGGCGTCCAGGATCTCCAGCCCGGTCCATCGCATCGCGGGGTCGGGCGCCGCGCCCGAGGGGCGGGTGGCGGGATCCCAGGTCCTCAGCAGATACGGCTCGTCGCGCACGGCGAAGGCGCTGTAGCGGGACCGCATCAGCAGCTCGGCGGTGGGCGCGGTGGCGGTTCCCGCGTGGAACCGCCCGCAGCACGCGCCGTACGTGGCCGGCAGCCCGCAGGGGCAGGGCGAGGCGGCGGTGACGGCCTGCTGGTCGGATCGAGCGGGGCGGCTGGTGCGTGCGGTACGTCGGGCCATGTCCTCATTCTGCCCGCGGCGGGCGTGCGGTCCGGCGATGATCGTTCCATGAGCACCGAACCCGTAGAGCCCGCCGCGTCCACCGAACCTGTCGCTCTGAGCCAGGCCCTCGGCTCGTTCGACGCGCTGTGGAGCCCGCGCATCGTGACCCGCGTCAACGACTACGACGTACGGGTCGCCAAGGTCGCCGGCGACCATGTCTGGCACGTCCACGACGACACGGACGAATTCTTCCAGGTCCTCGAAGGGGAGTTGCTGATCGCGCTGCGCGAGGACGGCGGCGAGCGGACCGTCACCCTCCCCCGCGGCTCGGTGTTCGTCGTCCCGCGCGGCGTCTGGCACAAGCCGTCGTCGGCGCAGGGCGCGGCACTGCTGCTGTTCGAGCCGAGCGGCACCCTGACGGTCGGGGACCGGCACGACGAGGTGCCCGGCCATGTCGACGCGACGACGGGACATGCCCTCTGACCCGGGCCGGGTCCTGAGAGCCTGTCGGATGACCTCTGAGCCTCAGCCGGCGAAGGGCGTGCCGGGCAGGCCCTGCCCCGCGTCCGGCAGGACCAGCAGCGAGCCGGAGAGCGGGTGCGGGCGCTCGATGCCCGTACGGGCCGAGGTGATGTAGAGATCCCGCAGCCCGGGACCGCCGAAGGCACAGGAGGTGGGGCGGCGTACGGGCAGCACGACGGTACGGTCCAGCTCACCGCGCGGGGTGTAGCGACGGATCTGCCCGCCGTCCCAGAGGGCGACCCAGACACAGCCGTCGGCGTCGACGGTGAGCCCGTCGGGGTAGCCCGCTCCGCGCTCGACGGTGGCCAGCGTGGACCGGTCCGCCAGGCGTTCGCCGTCCGCGCGGAAGCGGTCGATGCGGCGGGTGGGGCTGTCGATGTGGTACATCGTCCGGCCGTCGGGGCTCCAGCCCGTGCCGTTGCCGACGGCGACGGTCAGCGCTTCGGTGACCGCGCCGTCGGGCGCCACCCGGATCAGGGCGCCGCCGCCGGCCGCCTCGTCATAGCGCATGCTGCCGGCCCAGAGCGATCCGTCGGGGGCGACGGCCGCGTCATTGCCGCGGCGGCCGGGCACCGGGTCGTGGACCAGCCAGGAGAACGTCGTCCCGTCGGGGCCGTACAGGCCGATGCCGTCCCGGAGGTTGACCACCAGACCGCCGCCGGCGCGTGGCGCGGCCGCGCCGACGTGCTGTCCGGTGGCCAGGACCGTACGGCGGCCGCCGGCCGGATCGTAGGTGTGGACGCGCGAGGAGAGTATGTCGACCCAGATCAGCCGGCCGGCCGCGGCGTCCCAGGTGGGGCCCTCGCCGAGGCGGGCCTCGGCTCGGACGGCGACCTCGGCCCTCACGGCCGGCCCCGGTGGCCCAGCCGTACGGAGAGCGCGTCCGCGCCCTTCGCGGCGAGTTGGGCGAGTTCGGCCTCGCGCTCATCGCTCCAGCGGCTCATCGGCACGGAGATGGACAGGGCGGCGACGACCCGGCCCGAGCTGTCCCGTACCGGCGCGGCCACACAGCTCACATCGGGGTTGGACTCGCGGTGCTCCGCGGCCGTGCCGCGCTCCCTGATGTCCGCCAGCTCGGCGCGCAGCACATCCGGATCGGTCACGCTGTTGGGCGTCATCGCGGTGAACTCGTGCTCGGCGATGCGGACTTCCAGCTCGGTCTCGGGCAGTGAGGCGAGCAGCATCTTGCCGACCGAGGTGCAGTGGGCGGGCAGCCGGCGTCCGGCGGCGGAGACCATCCTGACCGCGTGGGTGGAGTCCACCTTCGCGATGTAGATGACGTCGGTGTCCTCGAGGATGGCGACATGGACGGTCTCGTCGCAGGTCTCGGCGACCTCGCGGGCCACCTGTTCGCCCTCGGCGGCGAGGTCGAGCTGTTCCGCGTACCGGCTGCCGAGCTGGTAGGTGCGTACGCCGAGCCGGTAGCGGCCGGGCTGTCCGGGGACGGGCACCACATAGGAGCGGGCGGCGAGGGTGGTGAGCAGTTCGTGCACGGTGGTGCGCGGCAGTTGAAGCCTGCGGATGACATCGGGCGCGGAGAGCGTGCCGTCGCCCTCCAGGAACAGTTCGAGTATGTCCAGGGCCCGCGTCACCGCGGGGACCAGCCGTCCCATGGCCGACCACCCCCATCCTGTTCGGTACTTCGGCCACTGGCCGGAATGACGAACACAGGCTAACCGGCGCGCAACCCATTGACACCCCTCGGACTGCCTGAATACGGTCACGCCACGATTTCGAACGTGTGACGAAATATCGAACACACCCTAGGGACAGCTGCCTTGCGCATTACGGGAATCAGCACACATGTCGTCGGTACGCCCTGGCGTAACCTCACCTACGTTCTCGTCCACACCGACGAAGGGCTCACCGGTGTCGGCGAGACGCGGATGCTCGGCAGGACCGACGCGCTGCTCGGCTATCTGCGCGAGGCGGAGGCCAACCACATCGCCGGGTCCGATCCGTTCGCGGCCGAGGATCTCGTACGCCGGATGAAATACGGCGACTTCGGGCGGGCCGGCGAGATCGTGATGTCGGGCATCGCCGTGGTGGAGATGGCCTGTTGGGACATCAAGGGCAAGGCGCTCGGCGTACCGGTCTGGCAGCTGCTGGGCGGCAAGGTCACCGACCGGGTCAAGGCGTACGCCAACGGCTGGTACACCACCGAGCGCACCCCGGAGGCGTACCACAAGGCGGCGGAAGCGGTCGTCGAGCGCGGCTACCGGGCCCTGAAGATCGACCCGTTCGGCACCGGGCACCTGGAGCTGGACCGGGCGGCGACCAACGACGCGGTGGCGCTGATCGAGGCGGTACGGGACGCGATCGGGCCCGACACCGAACTGATGCTGGAGATGCACGGGCGGTTCAGTCCGGCGACGGCGGTCCGGCTGGCGCGCGAGATGGCGCCGTACGCCCCGGCCTGGCTGGAGGAGCCGGTCCCGCCGGAGAATCTCAAGGCGCTGAGCAAGGTCGCCGAGAAGGTCGACCTGCCGATCGCGACCGGCGAACGGATCCATGACCGGATCGAGTTCCGTGAGCTGTTCGAGTCGCAGGCCGCCGACATCATCCAGCCGGACCTGGGGCACATCGGCGGCATTCTGGAGACCCGGAAGCTGGCCGCGACCGCCGAGACGCACTACACGCTCATCGCGCCGCACAATGTCGGCGGATCCGTCCTGACCGCGGCCAGTCTTCAACTGGCCGCCTGCACACCGAACTTCAAGATCCTTGAGCACTTCAACGACTTCGCGGACGCGGAGATCAAGAAGGTGGTCCGCGGCGCTCCGCAGGTCGATCCCGCCACCGGCTGTTTCGAGATCTCGCACGCGCCGGGTCTCGGGGTCGAGTTCGACGCGGAGGCCGCGGCCGAATTCCCGCAGCAGCGGGCGCGGTTCGACCTGTGGGCCGAGGGCTGGGAGAAGCGTGACCCGAAGGCGCCCCGATGACCAGCAGGGCGGTCGTCGTCGACCGTCCCGGCGTCCATCGGCTGGTGAGCGGCGCCGAGCCCGAGCCGGGCCCCGGCGAGGTGCGGGTGCGGGTCGCGGCCGCCGGTATCTGTATGAGCGACCGCGAGGTGTACGACGGCCGTCGCGACGCGGCCTATGTCCGCTACCCGGTGACGCCGGGGCACGAGTGGTCGGGGACCGTCGAGGCCGTCGGCGAGGGCGTGGCACCGGAGCTGATCGGCCGCAGGACCGTCGCCGAGGGGTTCCGCGCCTGCGGGAGGTGCGCCCGGTGCCGAGCCGGCGACACGTCGCTGTGCACCGCCGGCTACGACGAGACCGGCTTCACCCGCCCGGGTGCGTTCGCCGACCATGTCGTCCTGCCCGCACGGCTGTTGCATCCGCTCGCCGATGACGCCGATCTGCGGGCCGCCGCCCTGCTGGAGCCCGCCGCGGTGGTGGCCGCTGCCGTACGGTCCAGCCGCCCGGAGCCGGGCGAGCGGATCGCGGTGGTGGGGGCCGGGACGCTGGGGCTGCTCGCCGTGCAGCTGCTCGCCGCCTCCTCCCCCGGTGAGCTGGCGGTGATCGACCCGCGTACCGAACGGACGCGGCTTGCCCGGGCGTTCGGGGCGACCGTGGCCCGCGCCCCCGAGGAGGCCGAGACCTCGCACGGGCGCTACGACCTGGTCGTGGAGACGGCCGGGGCGCCGACCACGGCCGCCTCCTCGTGTCTGCTGGCGCGGCGCGGCGGCCGGGTGGTGCTCACCGGGATGTTCGCACCGGGCGCGACCGGTATCGATCCGGTGCATCTGTCACTGAGCCAGCTGACGGTACGGACCGTCTTCGGGGCGTCCTCCGCCGCCTGGTCCTTCGCCGTACGGGCCTTCACCACCGGGCTGCTCGACCCCGCGCCGCTGGTCACGCACGAATTCCCGCTGGAGCGGTACGCCGAGGCCGTGGCGCTGGTCGGCGGGGGTGATCCCGGCACCGGAAAGGTGCTCCTGCGCCCCTGACCGGGCCGCGCCCGCCGGCGTACCGGCGCATGCCGGCCACTCCGAACCACGTTCGACCCACCGAACACGCCCGACCCGCAGGATCGAACAGAAGGACTCGTCCGTGACCGACGCATCAGCCCCCGGCCCCCGCCGCCCCGGTGAGCAGGCGCTCGCCGTGCTCGGCCTGGCCGCGCCCGACCACGACCCCGCGGACGCCTCCCCCCACACGTTCCCCGACGGCGGCCGCTGGCGCACCGAGATCCCGTCCGTCGAAGGGCCCGAGACCCTCGCCGAGGTCCTCAAGGAGTCCGCCCGTCTCGATGTGCCGGTCCACCGCGTCAGCCAGGGCAGCGGCGTCTGGATGCTCTCCGACGCCGACATCACCGAGATGGTGGACGCCTGCGCGGCCCGCGACATCGAGCTGTGCCTGTTCACAGGACCGCGCGGCACCTGGGACACCGGCGCCTCGGCCCGTACCGACTCCGGCGGCGCGGGACTGCGCGCCCGCGGCCATGACGCCGTGGCCGGCTGTGTCGAGGACGCGCTGCGCGCGACGGAACTCGGCGTGCGGTGCCTGCTCGTCGCCGACGAGGGCGTCCTGTGGTCACTGCACCGGCTGCGCGCCCGCGGTGTGCTGCCCGCCGGCACGACGTTCAAGGTCTCGGCGCTGGTCGGTCCGGTCAATCCGGCGTCGTACGCGGTGTTCGAGCACCTCGGGGCCGACTCGATCAACGTCCCCTCGGATCTCACGCTCGCCCATCTCACCGAGATCCGCCGGATCAGCCGCGCCCCCATGGACCTCTATATCGAGGCGCCCGACGACCTCGGGGGCTATGTCCGGATGTACGAGACGGCGGAGCTGATCCGGCGCGGCGCCCCGCTCTATCTGAAGTTCGGCCTGTCCAGGTCCCCCGGCATCTATCCGTACGGCGCCCAGCTCCGCGACCTCGCCCTCAGCAGCGCCCGCGAACGGGTGCGCCGCGGACGGCTCGTCCTCGATCTGCTCATCCGGCACGGCGCCGACGGCGGTATGTCGCCGCTCGGCTCCCGGCTGCCGGGCCCCCTCAGCCGCTTCCCCCTCACCGACGACAAGGACTGATGCCCCATGCGTACCCGCCGAGCCGCACTCACCGTCACCGCCGTATCCCTGGTCCTCTCCCTCGCCGCCTGCGGACAGAGCAGCGAGGGCGGCAGCAAGGAGGAGAAGAAGGGCGGTGCGGGATCCACCGTCGGTATCGCGATGCCGACCAAGTCCTCGGAGCGCTGGATCGCCGACGGCGCCAACATGGTCACCCAGTTCAAGAAGCTCGGCTACAAGACCGACCTCCAGTACGGCGAGGACAATGTCGCCCAGCAGGTCTCCCAGATCGAGAACATGATCACCAAGGGTGTCGATGTGCTGGTGATCGCGGCCATCGACGGCCGGGCGCTCAGCGACGTCCTCCAGCAGGCGGCCGACAAGGACATCAAGGTCATCTCCTACGACCGGCTGATCCTCGGCACCGAGAATGTCGACTACTACGCGTCCTTCGACAACGAGAAGGTCGGTGTCCTCCAGGCCACGTATCTCCTCGACAAGCTCGGGCTGAAGGACGGCGGCGAGAAGGGCCCGTTCAACATCGAGCTGTTCGCCGGCTCCCCGGACGACAACAACACCCGCTACTTCTTCGACGGCGCGTGGAAGACCCTCAAGCCGTACATCGACTCGAAGCAGATCGTCGTCAGGAGCGGCCAGACCGACCTGGACCAGATCACCACCCTGCGCTGGGACGGCGGTACGGCGCAGAAGCGGATGGAGGACCTGCTCACCAAGGCGTACGGCTCGCAGGACGTGGACGCGGTGCTCTCACCGTACGACGGCATCTCCCTCGGCATTCTCTCGGCGCTCAAGTCCGACGGATACGGGACGTCCGCCCAGCCGTACCCGCTGGTCACCGGGCAGGACGCCGAGGTCGCCTCGGTCAAGTCGATCGTCGCCGGCCAGCAGACGCAGACCGTCTACAAGGACACCCGGGCGCTCGCCAAGCAGGCCGTGCAGATGGCGGACGCCGTGCTGAACGACAAGAAGCCCCAGGTCAATGACGAGAAGACCTACGACAACGAGGTGAAGGTCGTCCCGGCCTATCTGCTGGACCCGGTCAGCGTCGACAAGTCCAACTACCAGGCGGTGCTGGTGGACTCGGGATACATCAAGGCGAGTGACCTGAAGTGAGCGCTCCTGTCCTGGAGATGCGCTCCATCGTGAAGACCTTCCCCGGGGTCAGAGCGCTCTCCGATGTCAGCCTCACGGTCGCCGCCGGCGAGGTGCATGCCATCTGCGGGGAGAACGGCGCGGGCAAGTCCACCCTGATGAAGGTGCTCAGCGGGGTGCATCCGCACGGGAGTTACGGGGGCGAGATCCTCTTCGAGGGCTCCCCCTGCGCCTTCAAGGACATCAGGGCCAGCGAGTCACAGGGCATCGTGATCATCCATCAGGAACTGGCCCTCATCCCCTATTTGTCGATCGCCGAGAACATCTTCCTCGGCAACGAGCACGCCACCCGGGGAATCATCAGCTGGAACGAGACGCTCAAGCACGCCGCGACGCTGCTCAAGCGCGTGGGTCTGGACGAGCGTCCGCAGACCCGGGTCGCGGACATCGGTGTCGGCAAACAGCAGCTCGTGGAGATCGCGAAGGCCCTCGCCAAGAAGGTGAAACTGCTGATCCTGGACGAGCCGACAGCCGCGCTGAACGACGGCGACAGCGCTCAGCTGCTGCGCCTGATCCTGGAGTTGAAGGCGCAGGGCATCACCTCGATCATCATCTCGCACAAGCTGAACGAGATCGCCGAGGTGGCGGACTCCGTGACGGTCCTGCGGGACGGCAGGACCATCGAGACCCTCGATGTGAAGGCCGGGACGACCACCGAGGACCGGATCATCCGGGGCATGGTCGGCCGTGACCTCGACCACCGTTTTCCCGAACGCACCCCCTACGAGGGCGATCCCGGCGCACAGCCCGCGCTCGACGTGCGCGACTGGACCGTGCACCACCCCATCGACCAGCAGCGCAAGGTCGTCGACGGCGTCTCGGTCCATGTCCGCAGGGGCGAGATCGTCGGTATCGCGGGGCTGATGGGCGCGGGCCGTACGGAGCTGGCGATGAGCGTCTTCGGGCGCTCGTACGGCCGCAACATCAGCGGGACGGTCCGCAAGGACGGCCGGGAGATCCGGACGAGAACGGTGCCGGAGGCGGTCGGGCACGGCATCGCGTACGTCACCGAGGACCGCAAGCAGTACGGGCTCAATCTCATCGACACCATCGGCCGGAACATCACGCTGGGCGCCCTGTCCAAGGTGGCCCGGCACGGGGTGGTCGACGAGCACGAGGAGACCCGGGTCGCCGAGTCGTACCGGAAGAGCATGAACATCAAGGCGCCGACCGTCTTCGAGCAGGTCGGCCGGCTCTCCGGCGGCAATCAGCAGAAGGTCGTCCTGAGCAAATGGATCTTCGCGGGCCCCGACGTGCTGATCCTCGACGAGCCCACCCGCGGTATCGACGTCGGCGCGAAGTACGAGATCTACACCGTCATCGACCAGCTCGCCGCGCAGGGCAAGGCCGTTGTCTTCATCTCCTCCGAACTCCCCGAGCTGCTCGGCATGTGCGACCGCATCTACACGATGGCGGCCGGCCGGCTCACCGGTGAGATCCCCCGGGCGGAGGCGACCCAGGAAGTCCTGATGCGCCACATGACCAAGAACACGAGGTAGTCGACATGGGTCCGGTCACCACCGACACACCGAAGGGCGACACACCCAAGGACGCCCCACGGGCGCCCGTGTCCTCGCGCGCCGCCACGGGGGCGCTGCTGCTGGAGGCCGCGCGCCGCAATATGCGGCAGTACGGCATGCTCATCGCGCTCGGACTGATCGTCGTGCTGTTCCAGATATGGACCGACGGCGTGCTCCTCAAGCCGAACAACGTCACCAATCTGGTGCTGCAGAACGGCTACATCCTGGTCCTCGCCATCGGCATGATGATCGTGATCATCGCGGGCCACATCGATCTCTCCGTCGGCTCGCTGGCCGCGTTCGTCTCCGCCGCCTGCGCGGTGATGATGGTCGAGCACAAGATCCCCTGGGTGCTCGCCCTGGTCCTGGGGCTGCTCATCGGCGCGGTCGCGGGGGCCTGGCAGGGCTTCTGGATCGCGTACGTCGGCATCCCGTCGTTCATCGTCACGCTCGCCGGGATGCTGCTCTTCCGCGGCGGCACACAGATCTTCCTCGGCTCACGCTCGCTCGGCCCGTTCCCCGAGGGCTTCCAGAAGATCTCGACCGGCTATCTGCCCGAGCTCGGCCCGGCCACCAACTACCACAATCTGACGCTGCTGCTGGGTCTCGCGCTGCTGGCCTTCGCGCTGTTCCAGGAGGTCAGGGACCGGCGCCGGCAGCAGGCGTACGACCTGGAAGTCCTCCCCCGCAATCTCTTCCTCCTCAAGTGCGCGGCGCTGGCCGCGGCCGTCCTCGCCTTCACGATGACGCTGGCCAGCTACCGCGGGGTGCCGATCGTCCTGCTGCTGCTCGCGGCGCTGCTCATCGGCTTCGGCTATGTCATGCGCAACGCCGTCGTCGGCCGTCATGTCTACGCACTGGGCGGCAACCGGGCCGCGGCGAAGCTCTCCGGGGTCAAGGACAAGCGCGTCACCTTCCTGGTCTTCGTCAACATGGGCGTGCTCGCCGCCCTCGCCGGAATCGTCTACGCGGCCCGGCTCAACGCGGGCGTACCGCAGGCCGGGATCAACTTCGAACTGGAGGCCATCGCGGCGGCGTTCATCGGCGGCGCGTCCATGAGCGGCGGCGTCGGCACGGTATTCGGCGCGATCATCGGCGGGCTGGTCCTGGGCGTGCTCAACAACGGCATGTCGCTGGTCGGCATCGGCACCGACTACCAGCAGGTCATCAAGGGGCTGGTGCTGCTGGCCGCGGTGGGCTTCGACGTGTGGAACAAACGCAGGGTGGGTGCCTGACCCGGACCCGGCGGAACCGCGCGCGGCGCCGCAGCACACCTGAAGGTGCTGCGACGCCGCGCGCCCCTGCGCCACTACGGCTTGCGTGCCACGCCCGCGTACCCGGGGATCGGCTTGTCGCCGGGGACCGGCACGACCTCACCCAGCTCGGGACGCCAGTCGGCGGCCAGTGAGACACCCGGCTCGATCAGATCCAGGCCCTTGAAGAACGCGGCGAACTCGTCGCGCGACCGCGGGGCCAGGGTGAGACCCCGCCGCTCGTACAGCTCCGTGGCCTGGTCCGCGCTCAGCGGGTCGAAGTCCCCGGTGACATGGGAGAGGACCAGATAGCTGCCGGACGGCAGCGGATCCAGCAGCCGGCGCACCAGTTCGTGCGCGCCGTCCGCGTCCGAGATGAAGTGGAGCAGCGCGACGAGGGAGAGCGCCACCGGGCGGCTCAGATCCAGGATCTTTCCCGCTGCCTCGATGATGGTCTCCGGCTCGCGCGCGTCGGCCTGGACGTACTCCGTGACGCCCTCCGGGGTACTGCGTAACAGGGCCTCGGCGTGCCGCAGGACTATCGGGTCGTTGTCGGTGTAGACGATCCGGGAGTCCGGGGCCACCTGCTGGGCGATCTGGTGGAGATTGGGCTCGGTCGGGATGCCCGTACCGATGTCCAGGTACTGGCGCACCCCGCCCTCGGTGCCCAGCCAGCGGGTGGCGCGGTGCATGAACGCGCGGTTGACCCGGGCCATGTCAGGACCCCTGGCATCCAGCGCGAGAAGCTGCTGCGCCATTTCCTCGTCCACCGGGTAGTTGTCCTTGCCACCCAAGAGCCAGTCGTACACCCGGGCCGGGTGCGGCTTACTGGTGTCGATGCGGTCATATCCGGCCATGTGCGCTCCAGTCTCAGGGTCGGTGAGCAAGCTCTGTGGAACAGATGAAGCATGTCGGACCATGCGCTGCGCAGCTGGTGCGGATCCGGCGGCAGCCGGATCCGGAGCCGGATCGGGGTCCGGACCGGGTGAGGATCCGGATCAGGTGAGGAGGAAATCCGCCTGACCCGATTTGGCTCCCTGGATGAAGGCGGCGATCTCGCTGGTGGTGTAGATCAGTGCGGGGCCGTCAGGGTCGGCGGACTGGCGTACGGCGACTCTGCCGTCGGCCAGCTTCATGGCCTCGATGCAGTTGCCGCCATTGCCGCCGCTCCACGGCTTGTGCCAGCCTTCGGTGCCGAGATCGGCGGCGGGCATGCCGTTGTATATGGGATCCATTCACAGCTCCTTGCGGACATCCTTGAGGATCTCCTTCGTGCGTTGTGCAGTTGCGGCCTGAGCCGCCATCCGGTCCATGACCTCCAGATGAGTGGCCACCTCGGGACGCGCGTCGAGATAGACGGCACCGGTCAGGTACTCGCTGTAAACCATGTCCGGCAGTTCCGGTACGGCGAAGCGGAAGATCACGAACGGCCCGTAGGTACCGGGATGGTGTCCGCTCGAGAATTCCGCGATCTGCAGGGTCACATTGGACAGGGTGGAGGCGTCGATGAGCCGGTCGATCTGCTCCCGCATGACGTCCGGGCTGTTCCCCACGGGGCGGCGCAGCACGGTCTCATCCATGATCACCCAGAATCTGGGCGCGTCGGTACGGGTGAGGAGGGACTGACGCTCCATACGGAGCGCCACATGGCGTTCGATGTCCTCCGGCCGGGCCTGCCCCACGGCGCCGGCGTTCATGACGGAACGTGCGTACTCCTCGGTCTGGAGGAGTCCGGGGACGAAATGCGGCTCGTACGTCCTCAGCAGGGCGGCAGCGCCCTCCAGGCTGACGTACATGCTGAACCAGTCCGGCAGGATGTCGTGAAAGCGCTGCCACCAGCCGGGCTTGTTGGCCTCCTCGGTGAGTTCGACGAAGGCCGCGGCCTCGTCCTCAGGAATCCCGTAGGCCTTGAGCAGCACCTGTACATAGGGAATCTTGAGGGCGACCTCCGCCGTCTCCATCCGTCGTATCGTGGCGGGAGCCACGCGGAGGAGCTTGGCGGCCTCCTCGCGTTTCAGGCCGCACCGCTCACGCAGATCTTGCAGGCGTCTGCCGAGTACGACCTGACCCACGGTCGGGGCGGACCGCGGTTCACTCACTTTGGGACCTCCCCACGCATGTTTGTTCAGCAGTCTGCCATGCCTCCACGACGAAGAACACGCCACTCTGAATTTTTCAGAGTGCTACTTGCCAAGTGTCCTCGGCGGGTGGAGAGTGGATCGGTGAACCAGTTCACGCGGTTCCCGCGCTCTGCCCAGAGAGAGGTATTGCGCACCACCGCTGCTCCCCCCCACCGTTAGGATCGGTCGTGGCACCTGGTAACGCGCTCACCTCAAAGCTCATCACCCTGTGCCCGGAGAACGTCGTACGCCGCTACGGATTCGAACTACCGGCACGGGCGGAATCGGTCGGTCGAGCGAGAAAGCTCGCGTACGACCGGCTCGCCCGGTGGGGCATAGACGACGAGGCCTGCGAGACCGTGGTGCTGGTCGTCTCCGAACTCGTCACCAACGCGATCGTGCACGCGGCGGGCGACCATGTCGTCTGCGAGATACGCGAAGGCAAGGGTCATCTGCGGATCGCCGTGGAGGACCAGGGATACGGTCCGACGGGGCCGCAGATGCGCCGCACCTCGGAGGGCGAGGGCGGCCGCGGTCTGTTCCTCATAGATTCCATGTGCAGCGGCTGGGGAGCCCACGACACATCGGGATACGGCCCCGGCCGCGTCGTCTGGGCCGAGCTGCCGCACGGAGCGGGGCAGCCGTGCTGAGGACCGCGCTGCACCGCATCACGCGCGGCCTGCGCGGCGACTACCCCGGCCATGTCGAGCTGCCCCTGCCGCCCACCCTCCCGGCGTCGCTGGGCTGTGACGCGGTGGGCGTCCCGGCCCGGCACGGCTTCCGGCTCATGGCGCGGCTGCCGAGGACGGGCTGCGTCTTCGCGGACGCCGACTGGTGGTGGTGGATCGTCCCCGCGGGCTCCGACCTCGATCTGACCTGGCCGTCACCGGCGCGCTATGTCGCCGGGACGAGCGTGCCCGCGGTGCATCCGAAGCTGATCCACTGGCCCGACGCCCCCACCCCGTACACCCCGCCGATCCCCTTCTACCTCATGGTCTGCCAGCTCGCCGGTACGGCGCCGGCCTGGACCCAGGACGGCGCGGGGACGGTCCCCGTGCTGAAGGGACTGCCGAGCGGGCCGAAGGGGCGCGGTGCTGTCGAGAGGGAGGACGCGCGCAGGGTCGCGCGGTCCGAGTGACCTGAGCCGGGCCGCGAGCCGCGGTCCGAGCTGGTCGCTTGCCCGAGCTTGTTCGAGCCTGTGTGCTGAGCCGAGGGTGTCGTCCTCGGCTCAGACACCGGCCGGGCCACCCGCCGACCAGGTCGCGTCGTCCGCTGCCAGCAGTTCCTTCATCCGCGCCGGTGGCGGCAACGGGCCGTGGTCCGCAGTGACGCGCAGTGCCGACGCCGCCGTCAGATGGCCGAGGCGCAGCGCTCGTACCGGATCGTCGGACTGCCGCGAGGCCGCCAGGAAGCCCGCGGCGAAGGCGTCCCCCGCGCCCACCGGTTCGACCACGTCGACCGCCAGGGCGGGGACTGTGTAGGGCATCGGCCCGACGAAGGCCGTGGCCGCGCGGGAGCCGTCCTTGACCACCAGCGTCCCCGGGCCGGGCAGCAGCTCGCGGACCGCCGAGGCATCCGTCATGGAGTCGCCCCACAGCGCCTGGGCCTCGTCGAGACCGACGAAGACGATGTCCGCGCGGCCGGCCAGGGAGAGCAGTACCTCGGCCGCCGACCCGTCCCGCCAGAGTGCCGGGCGGTGGTTCACGTCGAAGCTGACGGGGTACGGCCGGCCCGGCGACAACGCCTCCTCCACCAGGGCGCGACAGGACGCCGACAGGGCTGGGGTAATGCCGGTGAGATGGACAAGTCCGGCGCCCCGTACGGCTTCTCCGTGCAGCAGCTCCGGCGTGAGGGCGGAGGCGGCGGAGCCGCGCCGGTAGTAGAGGACACGGGTGCCGTCCGGACCGGGGTCCTTGATCAGCAGGCCCGTCGGGCGCGTGGGATCGGTCCGTACACCGGCGACATCGACGCCGAAGGCGGCGACCCGCTCCCGTACCCGCCGCCCGAACGGATCGTCGCCGAGCGCGGACACCCAGCGCGCGGGCACACCGTGGTCGGCCAGATACATCGCGACGTTCGACTCGGCGCCCGCGATGTCGAGGCGGAGCAGATCCGCGGTGTCGAGCGGGGCGGCCGGGTCGGGCGCCAGGGCCGCCATCGTCTCGCCGACACAGACGACCGGCCCCGGCCGCGTCGGCCGGGCCGCACTCATGACGCGTCCGCCAGCGGCCGGGAGCCGGACTCCGGGCCGGGTTCCGGCCCGGGTTCCGACCCGAGCACCGGCCGGGGTTCCGGGCGGTACGGCGCCGTCGGCAGGCCCGGCACCCCGACCCGTACGCGGAAGACCGCGCCGTCGAGCGGGCCCGGCCGGGACAGGCCCGTCCGCGCGCTGGTGATGTACAGGGTGCGGCCGTCCTCGCCGCCGAGACAGACCCCGGCCGGCTGCTCGGCGGGCACCGGCACCACCCGGTCGAGCGTGCCGTCCGCCCGGTAGCGGTGGACGGCGCCCTCGCCCCAGACGGCGGTCCACAGACCGCCCTCCGCATCGACGGCCATACCGTCGGGACTGCCGGAGCCGAGCGTCGCGAACAGCGACGGCTCGCCCAGCTCCCCCGTCACCGGCTCGACCGGATACCGGCGGATGATCCCGCGGGCGCTGTCTGCGAGGAACAGGGTCGTGCCGTCGGCGGAGAACGCCGGACCGTTCGGCACGGTGATGCCGTCCAGCACCCGGGTCACCGCCCCGTCGCGGTCGATCCGGTACAGCGACCCCGCCCCGTCGACGGCGTCGTACGCCATGCTGCCCGCCCAGAACCGGCCGAGCGGATCGGCGATTCCGTCGTTCATCCGCGTGGGTACGGACGCGGAGTCCTCCGGACGCGCCAGCCACTCGGTCGTCCCGTCCGGGCCGATCAGGCAGATGCCGGTGCCCGCCGCGGCGATCCAGTGGCCGGGGCGGCCCGCGACCGGGGCCACCGCGCCCAGCGGTACGGCCAGTTCGGCGAGGACGTCCAGCGAAGCGGGCTCCGAAGCCCCGTGCGCCCCGTCGTCGCCGGCCGGGGCGGACAGCAGCCGTCCGGCCAGGATGTCGACGAGGACGATTCTGCCGTCGGTCCAGCGAATGCCCTCGCCGAGTTCCAGCCGGTCGGACCAGCAGGAGACCGGTGCGGGTGCGGTGTCGTTCATCGGCCTTCCTCCCCCGTCTCGCGTACGACATCGAGGAACTCACATGCCCGCGTGCGTAGTTCGTCGAGACGTCCGCCGTCGGCCGCGTCGCCGATCAGCGGCGAGCCGACCCCCACCGCCACCGCTCCGTGGGCCAGATACTCCCGCGCGGCCGCCGCGTCCACTCCCCCGACGGGAACGAACGGCAGGCCGGGGAACGGCCCCCGCAGCGCGCGCAGATACCCGGGGCCGCCCGCCTGCGCGGCCGGGAAGATCTTGAGTGCCTCGGCGCCCAGCCGGATCGCCGACAGGATCTCCGTCGGGGTCATCACCCCCGCGAGGACCGGAAGTCCTAGCTCACGGGCTGCCGTGATGCCGTCGCTGACCGCCGGCGTGACGATGAAGTCCGCGCCGGCCCGGTGGGCGGCACGCGCGTCGTCGGTGCCGAGGACGGTGCCCGCGCCGAGCGGCGCGTCCGGACCGAGGGCGGCCCTGGCCCGGGCGATCACCTCCAGCGCGGCCCGGCCGCTGAGGGAGACCTCGACCAGGGCGATCCCCTCCTCGACCAGGGTCAGTACGGTCTTCAGCGCCGCGTCGGGGTCGTCGCCGCGCACGATGGCGACGAGACGGTGGGAGCGCAGGGCGGCCAGCAGATCCACGGGAGGGGTTCCTTTCCTGTTGGTACGGCTTGGTACGCAAGGGCGGCGCGTGTACTCACGAGCGCCGCGTCGCCGTCACGGTGAGCCGCCAGCGGACCTCGCCGGACGCCGGGACGCACGCGGCGTCGCCCGCACCGGCCGCGGCCAGGTCGAAGACCCGGCCGAGCATCGGCTCGACGCCGATGGAGCGGTACGGCGTGTCCTCGGGGAAGCCGCCGAGGTTGCGCCACAGGGCGACGGAGACGGGCTGTCCCTCGGCCTCGACCGCCAGATGGAGCGCATCCGCCCCGTCCTGTACGGACGCCTCCGCGACGTCGACCACCGCGCCCACGGCCGTACCGTCGTCCGGGCCCAGCCGGTCGAGCGGCACACCGTCGACCAGCGGCCAGGTGCCCGGGATCCAGCGGGAACCGCCGTCGGGGTACAGCCGGACGGCCGCCCCTTCCGTCAGCTGGAGCCGTCCCTGATCCGAGACGTCCAGCAACGCGTGCGCGGCCCAGAGGAAGCGGTAGCCGGGCGCGGCGGTGAGCCGGTAGTCGACCACCGTCCGGTCCGGGACGTCCGTACGGATACGCCGGGTGAGGCGGAAGTCCGGGCAGTCGACGGACTCCTCACCGCCGACCCTCCGCCCCGACCGTTCGCCGTCCTGTCCTCCGTCCCGCCCGCCGGACCGGATCCAGGGCCGCGCCCAGGCGTCTCCGTGGTCGGGTGTCCCGCGCACGGTCGGAACGCACTCCTCCAGGCCGCCCGCGTCGGCGAAGGCGTCTCCGGGCCGGACGCCCGCCCTGCGCGGCTCGTCGCGGTGCCACAGCCACTCCCGGCCGCCGCCGTCACCCGCGGTCAGTGAGGTCCAGCGCCCGCCGTGCGCAGGGTCGGTGACGATCGTCACTCCGGACACGGTCTCCCTCACCATTCCGCGAACGATCCGTCCGCGTGCCGCCACACCGGATTGCGCCAGGCGTGGCCCGTACGGTCGGCGGCGCGGACCGCCTGCTCGTCGATGGTGATGCCGAGCCCCGGCAGATCGCTCCGGCGGGCCTGCCCGTCGGTGAAGCGGAACGGCTCGGTGTCCATGAGATAGGAGAGGAGGTCGGCCTCCTTGTTGTAGTGGATGCCGCGGCTCTGCTCCTGGATGAGGAAGTTCGGCGTGCAGAAGGCCAGTTGGAGGCTGGCCGCGAGGGCGATCGGCCCGAGCGGGCAGTGCGGGGCGAGCTGCGCCCCGTACGTCTCGGCGAGCGAGGCGATCCGGTGGACCTCCGAGATGCCCCCGGCGTGCGAGATGTCCGGCTGGGCGACGGCGATGCCCGCGGCCAGGGCGGGCAGGAACTCGGCCCGCCCGTACAGCCGTTCGCCCGTCGCGATGGGCACGGGGCTGGACGCCACCAGTGCGGGCAGCAGATGCCCCTGCTCCGGCAGGAGCGGCTCCTCGGCGAACAGCGGGTGGAGCGGGGCTATTTCGTGCAGCACCCTGCGGGCACTGGCCGGGCTGAACCGGCCGTGGAAGTCGACAGCCACGTCCCGGTGCGGCCCGAGGGCCTCACGCGCGGCGGCCACCCGGTCCACCACGGCCGCTGTCTCGGCGGGCGAGGTGATCGGTGAGGTGCGCCCCGCCGCGTTCATCTTGACCGCGGTGAAACCCGCCTCGACCTGTGCGGCGATCTCCTCCGTGAGCCGGTCGGGTTCGTCGCCGCCGACCCACGCGTACACGCGGACCGAGTCCCGTACGGGCCCGCCGAACAGGGCGTGCACGGGCGCGCCGTACGCCTTGCCCGCGATGTCCCACAGCGCCTGGTCGATCCCGGCGACGGCGCTGGACAGCACGGGTCCGCCCCGGTAGAAGCCGCCCTTGCTCAGTACCTGCCAGTGGTCCTGGATCCGCAGCGGGTCCTGGCCGACGAGATACTCGGCGAGGACGTCGACCGCCGCGCGTACCACCTCGGCCCGCCCCTCGACCACCGGCTCGCCCCAGCCGACCAGGCCCTCGTCGGTCTCCACGCGGCAGAACAGCCAGCGGGGCGGAACGAGGAACGTTTCGACGCGGACGATCTTCACTTCGCCTCGGAGCCTTTCGTGTGGGGGGTGCCATGGACCTTGTCGAGGTCGCGTACCGCCTGGTCGAGCAGGGCGCGCATGGCCTGTTCCGCCGCATCCTGGTCCCTCGCCCGTACGGCGTCCAGGACAGCCCGGTGGCTGGGCACGGGATCCTCGCCGTGCGGGGAGCTGTGCACGATCTGGTCGCGGTGGGCGAGTCCCGACTCGATGACCATCTCCATGCGTTCCAGCAGTTCGTTGTGGGTGGCGGCGAGGAGCGCGCGGTGGAAGGCGAGGTCGGCCTCGACGGCGTGGGCGGCTCCGCCGTCCCCCTCCCCCATCGCCGTCAGCGCCGCTTCCAGCTCCGCCAGGTCGGCGTCGGTACGGCGCTCGGCGGCCAGCCGCACGGCGGCCGGCTCGATGATCCCGCGGACCTCGCCGAGGTTGCGCAGCAGCCCGAGGTCGGCGTCGGCGCTGGTGCCGCCGGCGAACTGCCAGCGCAGCACGTCCGCGTCCAGGAGGTTCCAGTCGGCGCGGGCTCTGACGAACGTGCCGCGCTTCTGCCGTGCGTCGACCATCCCCTTGGCCGCGAGCACCTTCAGCGATTCGCGCAGAGCGGTCAGACTGACGTCCAACTCACTCTGCAACGCCACGAGATCGAGTGTCGCCCCCTCGGGGATCTCCCCGCTGAGCACCCGGCGCGCAAGAGTCTCCACGGTCTGGCCGTGCACTCCGCGGCGCGCGTATGGCGTCATGTCGTTCTGCCTTTCTGCTGGTCGGGTTCGGTACGGCGGTCGGACGGCCGGTGGTCGGACGGGCCGGTGGTCGGACGGGTGCGCGGTCCGCCGGCGCGCGGCGGTCAGGCCGAGGCCTTCACGACGCTCCAGCCGCCGTCCACGAGCAGGCTCGATCCGGTGATGTACGAGGCTTCCCCGGCCGCGAGGAAGGCGATGGCGGCGGCGACCTCCTCGGGCCGTCCGAAGCGGCGTGCCGCGGTCTCGGCGACGCTGCGTTCCCGGTCCTCCTCGGGCACCCGGTCCCAGGCGGCGGTGAGGATCGGCCCCGGCAGTACGGCGTTGACCCGTACCTCGGGGCCGTACTCGACGGCGAGCTGTCCGCAGAGCGAGAGCAGCGCGCCCTTGGAGGCGGCGTAGGCGGGGTGGCCGGGGATGCCCTTGTGCGCGTGGACGGAGGAGGTCAGCACCACCGCGCCGCGCTGCTCGCGCAGATCGGGCAGGACGGCCTTGAAGCCGAGGAATCCGCCGGTGAGATTGACGGCGAGCTGCCGCTCCCAGGAGGCGAGGGACATCTCGTGGGCGGCGGCGACCTCCACGGTGTAGGCGTTGCTGACGAGCACACCGACGGGTCCGAAGCGGTGTGCCGCGGCGACGATCCGCTCCCAGTCGCCCTGGTCGGCGACGTCCGCCGGGACGAATACGGCGCTGCCGCCGTCCTCGCGGACGCGCGCGGCGACGGCTTCCCCGCGCTCCGTGGCGACATCGGCGAGGACCACTGCGGCGCCTTCGGCGGCGAGGCGCCCGGCGGTGGCGGCGCCGATGCCCGAGGCGGCTCCGGTGACCACGGCGACGTGGCCGGTGAAGCGGGCGGTTCCGTTCATGCGGCGGGTCGACTCCTTGGGGTTCGAGGGCGCCTCGCGGCGTCCTGGCGACTTTAATGACTGCGCGGGCCGGTGACCGCGCGAGCCGTGGACGGGCTACTGCCTTTCCAGGACGACCAGTTCCGCGTCGAACCGCGCGGTCCAGGCGAACGGGATTCCGTAATGGACCAGATGGGCCCCGCTGTAGACCGTGCCGGACGCCGTGTCCAGGTAATGAGCCGTCAGATCCAGCCCCCGCAGGCGCAGTCGGGCCGGCCGGCCCGGTACGAGCGGTGCGCCGTCGAGGCGGCCGGTGTTCAGGGCGGTGACCACGACCCGGCCGCCGCCCGGCTCCTCGTACTGGACTCCGCAGGTCGCGTCCGCCGGGGTGTTGAGCAGCCGCGCCTCCCCCTGGTGGACGACCTCGCGGATCTCCTTGTAGCGGGCGATCCACCGCGCCGCCTCGGTGCGCTGTTCGGGCGACCAGGTACGGATGTCGGCGCCGATACCGAGGACTCCGGCCATCGCGTTGACGAAGCGGAAGCCGAGCGAGCGCGGCCGCGGGTCGAAGATTCCGGGGGCGTCGGTGACCCAGGAACTCATGGTGTGCGGGGCATGCGCGTGCAGATAGCCGTACTGGATGGAGAGCCGGTCGAGCGGCGCGGTGTTGTCGCTGGGCCACACCACATCCGTACGGGCGATCGTGGCGTGCTCGATCCGGGCGCCGCCGCCCGCGCAGCCCTCCACGGTGACCCGCGGGTAGTGGGTCCGCAGATGGTCGAGGACCCGCAGATAGCCGGCGACGTGCGCGGCGTCGAGGTCCTGCTCCTCGACGGGGCCGCCGCCGGGGCGGCCGCGTTCGGTCGGCGGGCGGTTCATGTCCCACTTGAGATAGCTGATGGCGTGGTCGCCGAGGAGCCGGTCGAGGGTGGCGAGGACGAAGTCCTGCACGTCCTCGCGGCCGAGGTCGAGCAGCAGCTGGTTGCGTACGAGCGTGGCGGGGCGGCCCTCGACGCGGTAGACCCACTCCGGGTGTTCCGCGTACAGGGCGGAGGCGGGGCTGATGGCCTCCGGCTCGACCCAGAGGCCGAAGTCCATGCCCAGATCGCGGACCTGGGCGATGAAGTGGTCGAAGCCCTCGGGGAAGGACGCCGGGTCCGGGTACCAGTCGCCGAGGCCGCCGGTGTCGTCGGCCCGGCCGGGGAACCAGCCGTCGTCGACGACGAAGAGTTCGGCGCCCAGTCCTGCGGCGATGCGCGCCAGCTCCAGCTGGCTCGCCGCCTCGACGTCGAAGCCGGTGGCCTCCCACGAGTTGTAGAGGACCTTGCGCGGGCGGTTCATGCGGTCGCCGGTGAGGCGTCGCTCGTAGCGGTGCCAGACCCGGGCGAGACCGTCGAGTCCTTCCGGGCTGAAGGCGCAGGCGAGCCGGGGGGTGGTGAGGGTGGCGCCCGGCGCGAGCCGGACGGCGCCTTCGTGGGGCAGCCGGCCCGCGCGGACGCGGACCGCTCCTCCTGGCTCGGCGTCGGTGGTGATGTGCCAGTTGCCCGACCACTCCAGGGCGACGCCGTAGGTGGGCGTGGCAGCTCCGTCGGGGTTCGCGGCGTCCTGGACGGCGAGCCAGGGCGCGTACGCGTGACCGGGGACGGCCTGGGTGGCGGCCATCTCGAACCGGCCGCGGGTCAGTTCGAGCTGGGTGCGCTGGAACTCCTGGGACCACTGGCCGGTGAGATACGTCAGCCGGGCGCCGCCGCCGGCGGGGATGTTCACGGCGGCGGAGTCGAAGCGCTCCAGGCGCAGTTCGTCGTCGCCGGTGCAGGTCAGCTCGGTCCAGCGGAGGATCACATCGGTGCCGGGGACGCTCTCGTAGCAGAGCGCCGCCGCCAGTCCGAGCGTCTCGTCGGTGAAGACCAGCCGCAGCGCGCGGTCGTCCTCATGCGTGGCTCCGGTGAACCGCCACCACACGCCGCGCTCCTCGCCGGGCCGCTGGGCGACCAGGTCGGCGCCGGTGAACGGCCGCAGCCCGTACGGGATGTACTCGGCGGGCGCGGCGTCGGCCGGGGTGATGAAGTGCGTACGGCGTGACCAGTCGAGCGGCGAGGGACCGGTCTCCACTCCGTGCGGGCCCCAGGCGGTCAGCTCGGCCCACCGTCCGTCTCCGGCGAGCGCGACCGCGTAGGTGGTGTTCTCGGTGCGCAGGATCCACCGGTCGTGCGAGGTCACTTGACTGCTCCCAGATTGAGTCCGGCCACGAAATGGCGCTGGAACCGGAGGAAGACGAGAACGGTCGGGGCCGCGGCGATGACCGAGCCGGCCGCGATGACGTTCCACATGGAGACGTATTGGCCCTGGAGTCCGATGAGGGAAGCGGTGATGGGCATCTGACTGTCCGTCCGCAGCACGGTGATCGCCCACAGCAGATCGTTGAAGATCCAGGTGAAGGAGAGGGCGCTCAGCGCGGCGAGGGCGGGTGTGGCCAGCGGCATGATGATGCGCCGGTAGATCTGCCAGGGGCTCGCGCCGTCGATGACCGCGGCCTGCTGGATCTCGGGCGGGATGGACCGCATGAAGCCGTGCAGGACGAAGACGTAGAAGCCGACGCCGAAGCCGACCTGGACGCCGATGAGCGCGTACAGCGAATCGTAGATCCCCAGCATCTCGCTGAGCTTGGAGACCGGGATCAGCAGGATCTGCGGGGGCAGCAGATTGCCGCCGAGCATCAGGAGCAGCAGCGTGCGGCGGCCCGGCAGGTCGTAGCGGCTGAGTCCGAACGCGGCCATCGAGGCGAGGGCGAGCGACAGCAGCACGGCGGGGACGGTGACCAGCAGGCTGTTGATCAGTGCGCGCTGCTGGCCGCCGTCCACCCAGGCCTGGCGGAAGCCGTCCAGGGTGAAGGAGTGCGGCAGGCTGCCCAGGCCGTTGGCGGCGATGTCGTCGAAGGACCGGGTGCTGGTGACGAGCACGAGAGCGATCGGCAGCAGCCAGACCAGCGACAGGAGGCCGGCGCTGAGGTGGAAGCCCGCGGTGGCCAGCCGGCGGCGGCGGGCGGGACGGCCGGCGCGCGGCCGCGGCCCGGGGGCCGGCTCCCGCTGCTCGACGGCCGGCGCGGAGGCGTGGGTGACGGTCATCAGTCGGCCTCCCGGAAGGCGCGGACGAGATAGGACGCGATGACCCCGAAGGCCAGCACGAAGATCACGACCGCGAGGGCGGAGCCGTATCCCAGCCGCAGCGACTGGAACGCGGTGGAGTACATGTACGTGCTGAGCAGTTCGGAGGAGTGGTAGGGGCCGCCGCGGGTGAGCGCCCAGACGACATCGAACGAACGCAGCGAGTCGATGACGATGACCGACAGGACGACGGCGTTGACGCTGCGCAGCTGCGGCATCGTGATGTGACGGAACTGCTGCCGGCGGGAGGCGCCGTCGACCTTCGCCGCCTCGTAGAGCACCGGGTCGATGCCCTTGAGCCCGGCGAGATAGAGCACCATCACGTACCCGATCTGGCGCCACAGGGCGGGCACGATCACGGCGTAGAGCGCGGTGTCCTGGTCGGCGAGCCAGGCGTGGGTGAGGCTGCCGAGCCCGATGCCTTCGAGTATCTGGTTGATCAGGCCGTCCGGCTGGTACATCGCCTGCCACACCAGCGCCGTGGCGACCAGCGAGAAGACGACCGGGAGGAAGAGCGCGGCCCGGTAGAAGCCGACCCCGCGCCGCTCCTGCTGGAGCAGCAGGGCGGCGCCGAGGCCGAGGATCGCGGAGAGCCCGCCGAAGAGGACCAGCCACAGCACGGTGTCCATGACGGCCGTACGGAAGACGCTGTCGCCCAGCAGTTCGCGGAAGTTGCCGAGGCCGATGAACTGCGGGGCCGAGACACCGTCCCACTTCGTGAGGGAGAGGTAGAAGCCCTGGACGGCCGGCCAGAACACCCAGAACGCCTCGGCCAGCAGCGGTACGAGGACGAAGGCGAGCACCACGGGCGGAACCCGGGTCGCTCCCTTTTTCCGGCTCGCCCCCGGCCGCCGCCGGGTCGCGGTGATCACCGCCATCTCACTGACTCCAGATCTTCTGCGCGTCCCGCTGCCAGGTCGTGAGGATCGAGCCGATCTCCTTGGGCTTGGCGAGATACCGGGTGAGCGCGGTGTCCGCGGCGGGCTGCAGGGCGTCGCTGGAGTCACGGTTGAAGAACTGGGTGACCTCCTCGGCGCTCTCGACCAGCGCACGGCCCTTCTTGACCAGCGGGGTTCCGCTGTCCTTGGCGTCGGGGTGGGTGGGCAGCGCGGTTCCGGAGGAGCCCTTGATGTAGATCTCCTGCGCCTCGGCGGTGGCGAGGTAGCGCATGAACTCCTTGACCTCGTCCTTGCGGCTGGTGCGGGCGCTGGCGAAGTAGCCGTCGGTGGGCGCCTCTTCGGCCATCGGGATCTTCGGGTCGATGACCGGGAAGCGGAAGAAGTCGATGTCGTCCAGCTCGCCCTTCGGGGCGGAGTCCGCGAAGAAGGTACCGATCAGCATCATGCCGGTACGGCCCTGGAGGAGGGCGGTGGTGGCGTCCTGGAAGGGGAGGGCCGTGCCATTGGGGTCGAAGTACGGCAGGGCCTCGTCCCACCGGTCGAAGACCTTGCGGACCTCCGGGTCGTCGAAGCGGTGCTTGCCGGCGAGCAGGTCGCGGTGGTAGGTCGCGCCGTTGACGCGGATGTTGAGGTAGTCGAACCAGGAGGAGGCCACCCAGGCGGTGTTGCCGCCGGCGCCGATCCCGATCGGTGCGACGCCCTTGGACTTGAGCGTGTCGCACAGGCCGAGGAACTCGTCCCAGGTCTTGGGCTCCTTGACGCCCCACTTGGCGAAGTTGGACTTCCGGTAGAAGACGCCCCACCAGTAGTAGGAGGTGGGGACGAACACCTTCGCACCGGCCGACGAGGTGCAGAGCTTGCTCAACGCGTCGGTGTAGCCGGCGAGTTCCGGCTTGGTCCAGATGTCGCTGACGTCGAGCAGCAGGTCCTTCCTGGCGTACGAGTCCGCGACGGATCCGGGGTACCAGGTGTAGAGGTCCGGCGGGTTGGCGGAGGTGAGGTACGTCGGGAGCTGGGTGCGGAAGGTCTCGGAGGCGACGGTGTTGAGCTGGGCCTTCGCACCGCCGCGCTTGTTGAACGCCGCGACGACGTTCTGGGTGGCCGCCTTGGCCTGCGGTGAGGAGAGGTTGGACTGCAGGGTGACCGCGCCGCCCGACGTGCTCTTGCCGGTCGAGGTCGAGGTGACACAGCCGCTCATCAGCGCGGCGGCGCCGACGGCGCCCGCGCCCGCGAGGAACCGGCGGCGGCTGGGTTCTGAGGTGATCATGGAAGAACTCCCTATACGCCCACGGAACGGAGCCCGGCCCCCTGACGGCCGGGCTCTCGTTCGGCGGGAACAGACTGACGCGGCGGTGGAGCAGCGTCAAGATTAATTACTAATTTATTTCCGAACGAGATGGGCGACGCGTCGCCGAACCGCCCGGAATCCGCTCAGAGCACGCTCTGGTGGACGCGGCCGTCCACCCCGCGGAACACCGTCAGCACCGTGCCGTCCGGGCCGGCCGTCGCCCCGAGCGCGCCGTCGAAGACCCCGCTCACGAACTCCGTACGCGGGGACCAGCCGCCCCAGCCGCCCGCGCCGCCGACCACGTACGAACGCTGCCAGAGGGTGTAGTCACCGGCCCGCGCGAAGAGATGGACGGTGTTTCCCGACGCGACGAGCGTCGGGCTGCCGCTGACCGTCCCGCCCAGCGAGGACCACGGGGACCAGCCGCCGGAGGCGTCGCGCTCCCGGGTCCACACCGCGTCGTCGGCGGTGCGTACGGCGACATGGACGCGGCCCGCCGTATCGATGACCGCCGAGGGGCGCCCGTACACCGGACGGTCCTCCGGAGCGCCCAGCGAGGTCCAGCCGGTCCGGGGCCCGCGTGACTCGATGGCGCCGTCCTCGCCCCGGGCGAAGAGCGTCCAGCTGTCCGGGCCTTCGAAGGCGACGCCCGGCGCGTCGGTGAGCGTCCCGCCCAGCTTCTGCCAGGGGCCCCAGCGTCCGTCGACGAAGGACCGCCGGTACGCCGCGTCGTCCGTGCCGCGCACGAAGACATCGATACGGCCGTTCGGCGAGGCGTAGGCGGCGGGCTGGCCGAGGATCCGGCCCTGGGTCGGACCGCCGAGCGCGGTGGTGCCGGAGGACCAGTGTCCGTCGCGTCCGGTCCGCTGCCGCAGCGATCCGTCCGTACCGCGAAGGAACGCGGTCAGCCGGTCACCGTCCCTGACGAGCGCGGGACTCGCCGTGGAGCGCGTGCCGAGCGGCACACCGGGAGCGGCGTCCGTGCCCGACAGCTTGAGGAAGGCCGTGCCGTGCGCGGGGACCGTGACCGTGTACGAGCCGGTGTGCGCGCCCGCGTCCTTCCTGGCCCGCAGGTCACGGACGGCGACCTCGCCGCCGAGTCCCGCGTCCGCGAAGTCCACCGTCCGCTCGGCCGCCCGGTCCGAGCGGTTGAGGAGCACGACCGCGCGCTCGCCGGAGCCCTGGAGCACCTTGCTGTAGACATCACCCGTGGCGTCGGTGGCGACCCGTACGCCCTGTATGGCCAGCGGGTCCTGGTCGACGGCGATGATCTCGGGGTTGCGCAGCGTGTCGATCATCGACTGCGGCAGCGTGCGCGGGTCGGAGCCGATGACCAGCGGGGAGCCCATCTCCGCCCACATCACCAGCTGGGTGGTGGACTCCTCCTCGGACAGTTCGTACGAGCCGTCCGCCAGCTTCCGCATCGGGATGAGGTAGTCGGGATCGTTGTAGCGCCCCGGCCCCTGGGCCTCCGGGTGCCAGGCGTTGGCGTCCATGTTGCGCAGGACGTTGGGCCACTGGCCGGCGGTGGGGGTGCCCCAGGCGATATCGGTGCCGGTACGCCAGGAGTCGGCCGACGTCGGCCCGTAGACGTACGCGTTGTGCGCGTCCTGCGCCGGGGTGTGCGGCAGACCCCAGTCGTCGGTGAGCGGATTGCAGAGGTTGAGCAGCATCCGCCGGCCCGAGGTGGCGACCGCGTCACTGAATTCCTTGAACGCCGGTCCTGGGTCGAGCTTTTCGGAGATCCCGCACAGGAAGTCGACCTTGATGGCGTCGACCTTCCAGCCCGCGAACTGCTTGGCGTCCTCCTCGTAGTGGCCGCGGCTGCCGAGGCCACAGCTCTTGCCGCCGTCGTAGGTGCCCGCGTCGGTGTAGATCCCGGCCTTCAGCCCGCGCCGGTGGAGGTAGTCCACCAGCGCGGGGATACCGGAGGGGAACCGGCCGGGGTGCGCGGTCAGCCGTCCCCGGCCGTCGCGCGGGGTGTCGGCCTGCCAGCCGCCGTCCAGCCAGACGATGTCGTAGCCGCTGTCCCTGAGCCCGCTGCTGACCAGATGGTCGGCGACGCCCCTGACCTGCTCCTCCGTCGGGGCGCCGAGCCCGTAGTAGGTGTTCCATCCCATGTACGGCGTGGGGGCGAGCCCGCTGTCGTAGTACCGCGGTGCGCCCTGGTCGTCGGCGGCGTGTGCCGAGGGCACTGCCGCCACCCCGACCAGCGCGGCGGCCCCGAGAGCCGCCGCGGCGCGCCGGGCACGCACCATCCCTGCACGATGCGAAGTCACTGATGTCTCCCGAGAGTTGGGGTTCGGGGGCACCCCCGCCGAGCCGTGCTCGCGGCGGCGGCGCCACGACGAAGACTGTGGCTGCGTGTCCGTACACTGTCAACGAAAATTACTAATTAACTTAAACAAGTCGCACGGTACGACGATCGGCTTGCCGCCACGCCCCCTACACCCCGGGCCGATCACATAGGCTCGGCCGCGACATGAACAGCAACCACACATCCCTCGGCCCCAAGGCCGACAAAGAGACGGTGCGCCGGCACAATCTGAGCCTTGTGCTGAGGGCGGTACGGGACGAGGGCGACGCCACCCGGGCCGGTGTGGCGGCGCGCGTGGGCCTGACCCGGGCGGCCGTGTCGTCCCTGGTCGAACAGTTGCTGGACAGCGGCTTTCTCTCCGAGTCCGGCAAGACGTTCAGCGGGCAGGCCGGGCGCCCCGGCACCGTACTGAAGGTGACGCGGTCCGGCCCCGCCGGCATCGGCGTCGAGATCAATATCGACTACGTCTCGGTGTGTGTGGTCGATCTGTCCGGCACCGACCGGGTCCGGCTGACCGAGCACATCGACAACCGCGGCGCCCAGCCCGCCGAAGTCCTGGCCCGGGGCGCCCGGATCGCCGCGCGCACGCTGGATTCGGCCGGAGAACAGGGCCTGCTGCCGGTCGGGGTGCAACTGGCCCTGCCGGGACTGGTGTCGGGGGGTACGGTCCGGCAGGCGCCGAACCTCGGCTGGAACCGCGTCCCCGCCGAGGAGCTGTTCGCCCAGGCCATGGCCGAGCTGCAGCCCGATGTGCCGCCGCTGCCGGTGAGTTCGGAGAACGAGGCCAATCTGGCGGCGCTGGCCGAGCTGTGGTTCGGGGGCCTCGGCCCGCTCCGTACCTTCCTCTATCTGACCGGCGAGATCGGCGTCGGCGGCGCCCTGGTGCTCGACGGCGAACTGCTGCGCGGGGCGCACGGCTTCGCCGGCGAGATCGGCCATGTGGTCGTCGACTCGGCGGGCCCGCTGTGCCGTTGCGGTTCCCGGGGCTGCCTGGAGCAGTACGCGGGCCAGTCCGCGCTGCTGCGGGCGGCCGGGATCGACGAGAACGCCGGGGTGCCCGGCGTCGCGGAGCTGGCGCGCCGGGCGCGCGGCGGCGACGCGCAGGCCGTGGCGGCCGTCGACCAGGCCGGGCTGATGCTGGGCCGGGTGCTGTCGGGCGCGGTGAACCTCTTCGATCCCGACGCGGTCGTGCTGGGCGGGATCTACCGGGAGCTGATGCCCTGGCTGTCCCCGTCTGCCGACCGGGAGCTGACGGCCCGCGTGGTCTCGGGCCTGTGGCCGCGCGACAGCGGCCGGCTACGCGCGTCCTCCTCGGCGGGGGACGCGGCACGCGGCGCGGCGGCGCTGGTCGTACGGGCGGTGCTGGCCGACCCGGTGGCGTACGTACAGCGCGAGACGGACTGACGGGCAGCCCGCCCCGCGCTGTCGAGAGGCCGTACGGTCAGCGGGCGCCGAGGAGATGGTCCATGGCGAGCTGGTCGAGGTGCTCGAACGCCATGCCGCGCTCGGCGGCCGCGTCGACGTCGAACTCCTCGTAGGCGCTGCGGTCGGCCAGCAGCGCGGCCACCCCGTCCGCGGCGGTCGGCAGGGCCAGTTCGTCCAGGCGCGCGGCGCGCAGCGCCTCCTGGACCTGCGGGTCGGCGCGGAAGGCGGCCGCCCGCTCCTTGAGGATCAGATAGTTGCGCATGCAGCCGGCGGCGGAGGCCCACACACCGTCGAAGTCCTCGGTGCGCGGCGGCTTGAAGTCGAAGTGGCGGGCGCCGTCCCAGCCCGCGGTCTCCAGCAGGTCGACGAGCCAGAAGGCGGCCCGCAGATCACCGGCGCCGAAGCGCAGGTCCTGGTCGTACTTGATGCCGTTCTGCCCGTTGAGGTCGATGTGGTAGAGCTTGCCCGACCAGAGCGCCTGGGCGATGGAGTGCGGGAAGTTCAGCCCGGCCATCTGCTCGTGGCCGACCTCCGGGTTGACGCCGTACAGCTCGGGGCGCTCCAGGCGGTCGATGAACGCCAGGGCGTGGCCGACGGTGGGCAGCAGGATGTCGCCGCGCGGCTCGTTCGGCTTGGGCTCGATGGCGAACTTGATGTCGTAGCCCTTCTCGACGACATACTCGCCGAACAGATCGAAGGCCTCCTTCATCCGGTCGAGAGCGAGGCGCACGTCCTTGGCACCACCCGACTCCGCGCCTTCCCTGCCGCCCCAGGCGACGAAGGTCTTGGCGCCGAGCTCAGCGGCGAGGTCGATGTTGCGGAGGGTCTTGCGCAGCGCGTAGCGACGGACGTCGCGGTCGTTCGCGGTGAAGCCGCCGTCCTTGAAGACGGGGTGCGTGAAGAGGTTGGTGGTGACCATCTCCACGACGACGCCGTTCGCCTCGGTCGCCTGCCTGAACCGCTTGATGTGCGCCTCGCGCTCCGCGTCGGACGAGCCGAACGGGATGAGGTCGTCGTCATGGAAGGTCACGCCCCAGGCGCCGAGCTCGGCGAGGCGCTGTACGGACTCGACGGGGTCCAGGGCCGGGCGGGTCGCGTCCCCGAACGGATCCCTGCCCTGCCAGCCCACCGTCCACAGACCGAAGCTGAACTTGTCCTCGGGGGTGGGTGTGAAGCGTTCCGTCATTCTCTGGCCGCCTTCGATACCTCAGGTCCGGCACGTGCCGACCTTTTTGTTTCCTGACATGACTAATAATGCACGTCCACGTGGGTGCGCAAAACCCCCCGCGTGCGCTCATCTGTGTCCGGCTCACCGAACATGTGCGAGCACGCCCGCACACGGACGATGATCGGTAGTGACGGTTCCCGTGCGCCGCGCCATCGCGTAATTTGTTTGCGCGACGTCCAAACTGCCGCAGAAGCCAGTGACATCAGCCGGCAAGCGATGTCAGTCGAAGTCAGTCAGGGAAAGAGGTACGCCATGTCCACGCCCATGTCGCAGAACCCGGTCGTCATCGGCGTGGACAGCTCCACCCAGTCCACCAAGGCGGCCTTCACGGATGCCGCCACCGGCCGGCTGCTCGCGGTGGGCCGCGCCCCGCACCGGGTGACCGGCGAGGGCGGCGCGCGCGAGACGGACCCGGAGGTGTGGTGGAACGCCCTGCGCGAGGCCGTCGCCGCCGGGCTGAAGGAGTCCGGCGTCGACCCCTCGGCGGTGACCGGTATCGCGGTGGCCGGCCAGCAGCACGGACTGGTGGTGCTGGACCGCACGGGCCGGCCGCTGCGCCCGGCGCTGCTGTGGAACGACACCCGCTCCGCCCCGCAGGCCGCCGCGCTCACGGAGGCGCTCGGCGGCCCGGACGCCTGGACGGCGCGGACCGGCTCCGTACCGGTGGCGTCGATGACGGCTTCGAAGTGGCAGTGGCTGCGGGAGAACGATCCCGCCATCGCCGAGGCCACGGCGGCCGTCAGGCTCCCCCACGACTTTCTCACCGAACGGCTCGCGGGCATCGCAGCCACCGACCCCGGTGACGCCTCCGGCACCTGCTGGTACTCGACCGCCACCGGTGCGTACGACCCCGAACTGCTCGCGCTCCTCGGCCTGGACGCCGCGCTGCTGCCGGCCGTCGCCCCGACCGGCGCCACCCGGGTCGGCTCGCTCACCGCGGGCTCGGCGGCGGAGCTCGGCCTCCCGGCGGGCATCGCCGTCGCGGCGGGCACCGGTGACAACATGAGCGCCGCCGTCGGCCTGGGCCTCGGGGGCGCGGGGCTGCTTGACCACCCGGTGCTCAGTCTCGGCACCTCGGGCACGGTGTTCGCCGCGACCCGCACGCGCCCCGGCTCCGCCGCGCTCTCCGGGTTCGCCGCGGCCGACGGTACGTATCTGCCGCTCGGCTGCACCCTGAACTGCACGCTCGCCGTCGACAAGGTGGCGGAGCTGCTCCGGCTGGACCGCGAGGACGCGGTGCCCGGCGGCGAAGCCGTCCTGCTGCCCTACCTCGACGGCGAACGCACCCCCGATCTGCCGACCGCCTCGGGCCTGCTGACCGGGCTGCGCCACGACACCACGCCACAGCAGCTGCTGGGCGCGGCCTACGAGGGCGCGGCCGTCACGGTGCTGCGGGCGCTGGACGAGGTGCTGCGCGCCTGCGGTCTCGACCCCACGGACCCGGAGGTGGCGTCCCGGCCGCTGCGGCTGGTGGGCGGCGGCGCTCAGGGCCGTATGTGGGTGGAGACCGTACGGCGGCTCTCCGGGCGCCAGTTGATCGTCCCCGAGAGCGGCGAACTGGTCGCACTCGGTGCGGCGGCCCTGGCGGCGGGCGCGGCCACCGGCGAGGACCCGGTGGCGGTGGCGACCTCCTGGAAGGCGGGCCACGGGCCGGAACTGCCCCCAGTGGAGCGGGACATGGAGACCTGGGAGCGAGTGAACTCGGTACTGGACAGGGCTGCGCCCAGCCTGCTGACCTGAGCGCGGGGTCGGCGCGGGGTCGGGGTCCTGCGGCCGGCCGAGGCAAGCCGGACTCGGCGCGGCCGGTCCGGCTGAGAGCCTGTCCTCCGACCGGCTCTCAGCCCGTCGGCAGGCCGGCCGCCGCCCGCACGAGGGCGTCCAGGACCGGACGGATCAGCGGATGGTCCTCCGCGCCCCGGCGGACCGCGGCGAAGACCCTGCGCGTCGCGGCCGGGCCGGCGACCGGGCGTACGACAGTGCCCTTCAGCTCCATGGCACGCAGCGCGGAGCGCGGGACCAGGGCGACCCCGGCGCCGGCGCCCGCGAGGGCGACGACCGCGCGGAAGTCGTCCGAGGAGTGCACCAGGCGCGGCTGGAAGCCGGCCAGTTCGCAGGCGAGCTGCATCACGTCATGGCAGGGATTGCCCGGGTAGGGGCCGATCCAGTCACTGTCGGCCAGCTCGGCGAGCGCGACCTCCGCGCCGAGGCCGAGGGGGTGCGCGGCCGGCAGGACCGCGTCGAACGGCTCCGCGTACAGGGCCACCCGGGACAGCCGCAGGTCGTCCTCGCGCGGAGCGCCCCGGTACTCGACGGCCACCGCCAGATCCGCCTGTCCGTCGAGCACCATCGGCAGGCTCTCGTCGCCCTCGGCGTCCCGTACTCGCACCCGGATGCCGGGATGGGGTCCGGAAAGCAGCTGGAGGGCCGGGGCCAGTACCTCCGCGATGCCCGTGGCGAAGGCGGCGACCGTGACCTCCCCGGCCGCGCCGCCCGCGTACGCGGCGAGCTCCGCCTCGGCCCGTTCCAGCTGGGCGAGGACGGCGTGCGCGTGGGAGAGCAGGATCTCGCCGGCCGCTGTCAGCCGTACCCCGCGGCCACTGCGGGTCAGCAGGGTGTGGCCGGTCTCCTGCTCCAGGACGGCGAGCTGCTGGGAGACGGCCGAGGGGGTGAGATACAGCGCGGCGGCCGCGGCGGTCACCGTACGGTGGTCCGCCACGGCCCGCAGAATCCGCAGCCGCCGAGGGTCGATCACCCTGCCATTTTGCCAGGTCGCGACGCGGACCGCGGCGGGCCGGCCGGTGCGCGGGCGGGTCGGGGGCCGGGCGGGTCGGTGCGCGGGCAGGTCGGGGCCGGGCGGGTCGGGGCCGGGCGGCCGCGCGCGTCAGCTCTCCCGCTTCATCGCCTCACGGGCGTCGATGAACGCCGCCACCGCCCGCTCCACGTCCGCCGCGGAGTGCGCGGCGGACAGCTGGACCCTGATCCGCGCCTGGCCCATCGGGACGACGGGGTACGAGAAGCCGATCACGTACACGCCGCGCTCCAGCAGCAGTTCCGCCATCCGGCCCGCTTCGGCGGCGTCACCGATCATCACCGGCGCGATGGCGTGATCGCCGGGCAGGATCTCGAAGCCCGCCTCGGCCATCTTCGTACGGAAGAGCGCGGTGTTGGCCCTCAGCCGGTCCCGCAGCTCGCCCGCGCTCTCCAGCAGGTCGAGGACCTTGATCGACGCGGCGGCGATCACCGGGGCGAGGGAGTTGGAGAAGAGGTACGGACGGGAGCGCTGGCGCAGCAGCGCGACGATCTCCGCGCGGGCCGCGACATAACCGCCCGAGGCGCCGCCGAGCGCCTTGCCCAGGGTGCCGGTGATGATGTCGACGCGGTCCATGACACCGTGCAGTTCCGGGGTGCCACGGCCACCGGCGCCGACGAAGCCGACGGCGTGCGAGTCGTCGACCATGACCATCGCGTCGTAGCGGTCGGCGAGATCACAGATCTCCGCGAGCGGGGCGACGTACCCGTCCATGGAGAAGACGCCGTCCGTGACGATCAGCCGGCGGCGGGCGTCCTGCGACTCCTTGAGCCTGGTCTCCAGGTCGGCGAGGTCGCGGTTGGCGTACCGCAGGCGGCGGGCCTTGGACAGCCGGATGCCGTCGATGATGCTGGCGTGGTTGAGGGCGTCGGAGATGACCGCGTCCTCGGGGCCGAGGATCGTCTCGAAGACACCGCCGTTGGCGTCGAAGCAGGAGGAGTAGAGGACCGTGTCCTCCTGGCCGAGGAACGCGGACAGGCGCTGCTCCAGCTCCTTGTGGATCTCCTGGGTGCCGCAGATGAAGCGTACGGAGGCCATGCCGTAGCCCCAGCGGTCGAGCGCGTCCTTGGCGGCGGCGACGACCTCGGGGTGGTCGGCCAGGCCGAGGTAGTTGTTGGCGCAGAAGTTGAGGACGTCACCGGGGGCGCCACCGGCGGTGACGGCGACGGAGGCGCTCTGCGGGGTGGAGATCACGCGCTCGGGCTTGAAGAGACCGGCGTCACGGATCTCGTCGAGGGTGGCGGACAGGTCGTCCCGGACGGACGCGTACATGTGGGGCTCCTTGAATTTTTCGGACCGAGGACTGATCAGGCGGACCGATCAAACGGACTGATCAGGCGGACTGATCAACGGGTCCAGTCGAGGATGATCTTGCCGCTGCGGGCCGTGGACGCCTCGTCGAACGCGGCGTCGAAGTCCTGGTGGCCGTAGCTGCCGGTGATCACCGGGGTCAGGTCGAGCCCGCCTTCGAGCAGGACGGTCATCGCGTACCAGGTCTCGAACATCTCGCGGCCGTAGATGCCCTTGATCGTGATCATGGAGGTGACGATCTTCGACCAGTCGACGGCGAACTCCTCGGCGGGCAGGCCGAGCATGGCGATCCGGCCGCCGTGCGTCATGTTGTCGACCATGTCGCGCATGGCCTCGGGGCGCCCCGACATCTCCAGGCCGATGTCGAAGCCCTCCTTCAGGCCGAGCTGCTTCTGCGCGTCGGCGATGGTGGCGCCGGACACATCGAGAGCCAGCGTGGCGCCGACCTTGCGGGCGAGTTCGAGGCGGTGCGGGCTGACGTCGGTGATCACGACATTGCGCGCGCCCGCGTGCCGGGCGACGGCCGCGGCCATGATCCCGATGGGGCCGGCGCCGGTGATCAGTACGTCCTCGCCGACGAGCGGGAAGGAGAGCGCGGTGTGTACGGCGTTGCCGAAGGGGTCGAAGATCGCGGCGACGTCGAGGTTCACCTCGGCGCGGTGCACCCAGACGTTCGAGGCGGGCAGGACGACGTACTCGGCGAACGCGCCGTCACGGCCGACGCCGAGGCCGACGGTGCTGCGGCAGAGGTGCCGGCGGCCGGCGAGACAGTTACGGCACTTGCCGCAGACGAGATGGCCCTCGCCGCTGACGAGATCGCCCACGGCGATGTCCTGGACGCCGGCGCCGAGGTCCACGACCTCGCCCACGAACTCGTGGCCGAGGACACGGGGCGTCGTGACCGCCTGCTGGGCCCAGCCGTCCCACGCGCGGATATGCAGATCGGTACCGCAGATGCCGGTACGGAGCACCTTGATCAGTACGTCACCGGCCCCGGCCTCCGGTACCGGCACGTCCATGAGCCACAGCCCCGGCTCGGCCTTCTGCTTCACAAGTGCCTTCATGGGCGTGTGCTCCCGGGGTGCTGGTGCTGATCGGTGATCGGTGATCTTTGGTCAGGCACCAATCTGCCGAGCGCCGGCCGCTCAGTCCATCGAGGATTTCTTAAGCGGCCCAACAGCGCAGCTTCACACCCGGGCGCCGCACCGCCTCCTGCGCCGCCGGTGACGCGGCCCGTGCCCGGCAGAATCCCTGGCACCGGGCACCTGCGGGGCGAACGCGCCAGGCAGGAGCAGCACCGGAATCGGCACGCCCCAGACGGCGACCCGGGACACGGCCAACCGGGCGACGGAGGCGACGGGGACGGCGACGGGCGAGGTGGCCGAGGTGATCGACGTGACGGACGCGACAGACGTGACGGACGCGGCGGGGGCCGCCATCCCCAGGGCGGGGTCATCGTGTGAGGGCGGAGCAGGTACGGGAACGGGAACCAAGGCTGGCGGAGCCGCCGTGGGCTGTACGGCCGGTTCCGGCGTCGCCGAGGTCCGCGTCAGCAGCACCACGCCCCGCGCCGCCACCACCGCGCCGACGAGCGCCGCCGCGATACCCGCCGTCCCTCCCTGGAGGCGTTCGCCCAGCAGCGTCAGTCCGATCGCCGCCGCCGCGACCGGGTTGGCCAGGGTCAGGACCGCGAGAGGCGCCCCCAGGCCGCCCTGATACGCCCTCTGGGACAGCAGCAGCCCGGCCGACGCCAAGGCCGCGACCAGCAGGGCCACGGCCGCCACCTGCCACAGCGGCCGTGCGCCGGAGCCGCGCTCCGTCGCGGCGACCGTCACGGTCTGGGTGAGGGCCGAGGCAACCCCCGACGTGATCCCGGAGGCCGCCGCGTGCCGGAGGCCGGGACGGGCCCCCGGCCGGGTCAGCAGAGCCACCAGCGCCAGCGCCACCCCCGCCACACCCAGTGCCTGAGGCAGCGTGAGCGTGTCGCTCGGAGCCGTACCCGCGGCCGTCAGCAGGATGACCGCGAGGCCGGCGAGCGTGAACGCCGTGCCGCGCCACTCGCCCCGGCTGACCTGTCGCCCGGCGCGGCGTGCGCCCAGCGGTACGGCCGCGACCAGGGTGAGCGCGCCCAGCGGCTGGACCAGGGTGAGCGGCCCGTACGTCAGCGCCACCACATGCAGCAGCGCCCCGGCCGCGTTCAGCCCGACCGCCCACCACCAGGCGCCGTGGCCCAGCAGCGCGAGCAGCCCGGCCGTGGCTCCCGTACGGGCGGCGAGCCGCTCCTGCGCCACGGCCGCGGAGGCGTACGCGACGGCCGAGACCAGCGACAGCGCGACGGCCACCGCTGTCGCGCCGTTCACCGGGCAGCCCCTGGCGGGGCTGCCGCCGGTATGCGGAGCACTTCACGGGTGTCTGTCACCCGACCCCCTTGCATGGACGACGCGGCGCGGTGCGACGGCGTGGCTGGTGTGGCGGCGCGGCCGGAACCACGCCCTATCGATACGCCACTGTACCGATACGGATCCGTATCGGTACAGTGGCGTATCGGTACACTGCCGTATCGGAACCGAGAGGGAGAGACGATGACGCCGCAGCGCCGCTCCAAGATCACGCCGGAACGGGAGCTGGAGTTCTACGAGGCCGCGTTGGATCTGCTCCGGGAAGTCGGCTACGACGCGCTGACCATGGAGGGCGTCGCCGCCCGCACCCGCTGCGGCAAGTCCACGCTCTACCGTCAGTGGGGTACGAAACCGCAGCTCGTCGCGGCCGCGCTCCGCGGCACCCGGTGCGCCACGCTCGCGGACGTCGACACCGGCACCCTCGTCGGGGATCTGCGGGCGGCGGCCTGTTCGACCGCGGCGGAATCGGGGCGCGACACCACGCTGATGCACGCGCTCGGCCATGCGGCCCTGCAGAATCCGGAGCTGCTGCGGGCGCTGCGCGAGGCCCTCATCGAACCGGGCATCACGGCCATCGACGCCATGGTCAGCCGCGCCGTGGCCCGCGGCGAGCTCCCGGCCGGCCATCCCGCCGCGGAGTTCGTGGCCGCCCAGCTGATCGGCGTCATGCGCGCCCGGCCGATGATGGAGGGGCGGTACGCGGACGAGGCGTACCTCACCCGCTTCCTGGAGGCCGCGGTCTTCCCCGCGCTCGGTCTGCGAGTCACCTCGCCCTCATGACCGGCGGGCCGTCGTCCGAGCGGATGACGACGGCCCGCCCGCGCCGCACCGTGGGGACGGGGGCGGCGCACTTCCCGGCCGGTGGGCCTCTCCTGTGGGAGGGGCCCACCGGCATGCCGGGGCCCTCAGGTCGACGCGCCCCCGCACGGTGACCAACTCTGATCAAAATCAGTCAATTTCGGCCATGCATTGTCCATTTGCATAGTTGTTGACGAACCGTCACCGGCATATACGCTCCAAACGGAACCGCACCTTGTCGCGCCTGGAGGCCGATCATGACCTGTGTCTCGGAACAGAGCTTGGTCCGCCGGCTTCCGGCTGTGCCGTTCTACTGCCCCGTACCACCCGCCAGACATCCGTCCGCCGACCTCCTGAACGACCAGGCCGTGCGATGGATGCTCGCCCAGCGGCTCGACACCGACGAGCATCAGCTCGAACGCCTCACCCTCTGCGACTTCGGTGGCCTCGCCGCCTCGGCGATGCCGTACGGACAGCTCGAACCGCTCATCCTGATGACCAAGTTCCTCGCCGTGCTCTTCTCGCTCGACGACGGAGTGTGCGACGAGTCGGGGGCCACGGCGGATCTGCTGGCCCAGGAGACCTCGCGTCTCATGCGCGCCATCGAGGCCCCCGCCTCGGACTCCTCCGGCGACTCACCCCACACGGCCGCGCTGCGCGGGTTCCGCCTGGAGCTGGAACGATTCGCCTCGCCACGCCAGCTGCACCGTCTGACGGACGGGATGCGCGTCTACACCTCGGGGCTGGTATGGGAGGCGTCCTGGCGCCGCAACCCCGCGCTGCCCTCGCTCGATGACTACGTCACGCTGTGGATGCGGTCCATAGGGATGGCGCCGTGCATCGCGTTGATGGAGGTGGTCGGCGGCTTCTCCGTGGCGGACGAGGATCTGCACGATCCCCGGGTACGCGCCCTCACCGAGATCACCTGGACCCTCGTCAGCTGGGACAACGACCTCTACTCCCGCGACAAGGAACTGCTGCGGGCCGACGACAACCTCAATCTGATCGACGTCCTGTGCCAGGAGCAGGGCTGCGATCCGCACCACGCCCTCGTGCAGGCCGTGGCGATGCGGGACCGCGTCATGGTGCTCTTCGACCGGCTCGCCGCGCAGGTGCTGAAGGAGGCGGACGACGGTCTGCGCCAGTACGTCGAGGGGCTGAGCCACTTCGTCCGGGGCCATCTCGACTGGGCGTCGGTCTGCCCCCGCTACTCCGTTCCGTCGGGGCCGGAGGCGGCGCCCGGCGGGTGGTGGAAGCATCATCCGGCCGACGACAGCCTGGAGCCGCTTCCGATCCCCACGATCTCCTGGTGGTGGGACCAGCTGGAGTCGGCTCACTGACCCCACGGCGGACCGCCCTCTGGTCCGCTCACACCGCCGTACAGCGGTGTGGTTATCGTGGCCGTCACAGGTGGCGGCGGTGCGGTGAAGCGGGGGCGGGCGAACGGTGGACGGGGGCCACGGCGGGTACATACGCGTGCCGGTGGGGGCCGACGCGGCGCGGTGGGCGACCCGGGGGCGGTGCCGGCGGGTGCTGTTCGTCGTGCACAACGTGACCTCGGCGACCCGGCTGCTGGATGTCCTGCCGCTGTTCCGTGACGACCTGCGCGTGCAGCTCCTCGCCACCTGCACCGGCTCTTCGCCCTTCCGATCGGGGGTGGCCGAGCTGCTGGCGGAGACCGGTGTGCCGGTATTGCCGTGGGAGCAGGCGGTCGGCCTTCCGGTGGATCTGGCGATCTCGGCCAGCTTCGGCGGTCAACTTCAGCGAATTTGCGGCAAGTTGACCGTGCTTTCCCACGGCACCGGATACAATAAGAGGCTAGCAACACCGGACACCGGACACCGGACACCGGACACCGGACACCGGACACCGGACACCGGTCGCCTTTCGCCCGGCGCCGCACCACCGCCCGTCTTCGGGCTCTCCCGCGAGTGGCTCCTCGCGGACGGCTCCCCCGTCGCGGACGCGCTGGTCCTCTCCCACCCGGAACAGCTGGAACGGCTGCGCGCCGCGTGCCCGGAAGCCGCCCCCACCGCCGTCCTCGCCGGTGACCCCTGCTTCGACCGGATGCTGGCGGCCCTGCCGTACCGCGCACGCTTCCGCCGCGCCCTCGACGTGCGGCGCGGGCAGCGGCTCGTCCTGCTGAATTCCACCTGGAACCCGGATTCCCTCTTCGGGGACGGTGGCGGAGAGGACGTACTTCCGTCGCTGCTGCCGCGGCTGACCGCTGAGCTGCCCGCGGACGAATACCGGCCGGCGGCCGTACTGCACCCCAATATCTGGCACGGTCACGGCCCCGGACAGATCCGCGCCTGGCTGGACCGGGCCCGGCGGGGCGGCCTGACCCTGGTGGATCCGCTGGAGGGATGGCGCCAGGCGCTCATCGCGGCCGATGTGGTCATCGGGGACGGCGGATCGGTCAGCTACTACGCGGCCGCGCTCGGCACCCCCGTACTGATGGGGACGGCGCCGTCGGACGGCCTCGACGCGGGGTCGCCGGTGGCCGCGTTCGTACGGCAGGCGCCCCGGCTCTCGCCGTACGTCCCGCTCCGGGCCCAACTGGACACGCTCCTGGCCGGGCACCGCCCACTGCCGGATCCGGCGGAGCTGGTCTCGTCGGCTCCGGGCGCGGCGGCGGCGCTGCTGCGCCGCCACTTCTACCAGCTGATCGGTATCCCCGAGCCGGCGGAACCCGCCCTGCTGGACCCACTGCCGCTCCCTCCCCATGAACCGGTGTCGCGGACAGCCCCGATGCGGGTGGTGACCCGGCTGCTGGGGACGGGCGAGATCGAGCTGAGCCGTTACGCGGACCCGCGGTCCGAGCCGGCGGGAGACGGGGACGCGCATACGGCCGTCCACGAGGACACCTTGGACCCGGGCCGGCTCGCCCTGGCCGATGTGATCTACCGGGACGGCGCACCGGACGACGTCCGGTTCGGCACCCCGGAGCAGTGGACGGCCGAGGTGCTGGCCCGCCATCCGCACTGTGCCCTCGCCGCCTATGTCACGGGTGCCGGCAGCTGCACCGTACGCACCAGGAACGGCGAGCTCCTGCGGCTCGCCGGCGATCCCGCGGCCGCCGACCCGGCCGACCCCGCCGCGTACGCCTCCGCCCTGCACGCCTGGCTGGCCGCGGGCAAGGCCCCGGAGGATCTGTCAGCGGCCGGGATGACCGTACGGACCGGCGCCTGCGCACACCGGGTGTCGGTCACTCCGGCCCCTCCGACGCGCTGAGGCAGCGCTCGCGCAGGCCCCGCAGATGAGCGAGGTGATACGCGGCTTTCTCCTGGTCGAGCGCGGCCGTCGCCTCGTCGATCAGCGGCAGCGCACCGCCCGCGTCCCCCGCGTCGAGACGTGTTTCCGCGAGGTCGGTGAGCGTCCTGGCCGTGTTGTACGACTCCGCGCTGGCGCGGAAGAACCGCAGCGCGGTCTCCAGCCGCTCCCGGGCCTCGGGGAAACGGCCGAGGCCGCGCAGCGCCCGCCCCCGGTGCCGCTCCAGCAGGGCATGGGCGCGGGGCAGATCACGCTCGCCCTCGTCCCCCGGGCCGATCCCGCCGAGGATGGCGGATGCCCGGTTGAAGCACTCGTACGCCTCCTGGAAGCGCCACTGCCGCAGCCGCAGCAGGCCGAGCGACTCGACGGCCGAGGCATGGCCGCGCAGATGCTCGGACAGTTCCTCGGCCCGTGCGGCGGCGGTCAGTTCGGACTCGGCTTCCTCCCACCGGCGCAGCTCGATCAGATCCAGAGCCAGCAGCAGGTGCATCCGCCCGGCCATCCTGGATCCCGGGTGGTGGGCGTCGGCGACGCGTGCACCCGCCCGGAGGGCCGGGAGGAGTTCGTCGTGATGCCCCGCCTTGAGCTGGAGCGGCCACAGGGCCTGGCACAGCTGATAGACCGAGTCCGGCTGGCCGAACTCCTCTGCCGCGTACACCGCTTGGACCAGATTGCCCAGCTCGGCCCGCAGGGCGGCCAGCGCCTCGCCCTCGTTCCCGTACGGGCCGGGGCGCTGCGCCAACTCGTCGTAGAGCGGGCCGATCCCCCAGCTCTGCGGGAGGGCGGCGAGCCGCGCCAGGACCGCGAAGCGCAGATACCACCGCACCGTGCCGGTCGTGGCCGCCGCGCAGGCCGCGATGCCGTCCTGGCGGAAGGCGGCCTCCTCGGCGTGGCCGCGGACCGCGGGACGATAGCGGTAGCGGTCGATGTCCGTGCGCTCCAGCAGCTGCCGGTCGGCGAGTTCGCCGAGCACGCGGACGGCCTCGGCCTCCGGTATGCCCGCGGTGTGTGCGACGACCGCGGCACCGAAGGCGGGCCACTCGCGCAGCGACATCAGCCGGTAGACCCGGGCGACGGCCGGCTCCAGCTCGCGGTACACGCCCTCGGCGGCGGTACGGACGGGGTCGCTCCCGGACACGGTGGGTGCCTCCTCCAGCCGGTGCGGCTCGGACAGTCGCGGCGCGGCGGCCCGCAGGGCGTACGGCGAGCCGGCGCACCGCTCCAGGACGCGCGGCAGTACGGCACGGGCCGCGTCCAGGACCGGCCGCCCCGCGAGGTCGGTGAGCAGCCGTCGCGCGTCCTTGTCGGACAGCGGTCCGACCGGGACCGGTACGGCGTCCAGACCGGGCAGCGGACGCCGCGCGACCACGACGGTGAACACCCCGGGTGCGGCGGTGAGCAGCGGCTGGACCTGCGCGGACGAGTGGGCGTGGTCGAGCACGACGAGAAGCCGCCGGTCCATGACACAGCGCCGGAAGTCTTCGCGCCGCTCCGCCGCGCTCTGCGGTATCTCGTCCTGCCGCATCCCCAGCTGGACGAGGAGACTCCGCAGCACCGTGGCGGTGTCGAGGGCGGTCCCCGCCGAGGCGCCCCGCAGATCGACGTACACCTGCCCCTCCGGGAAACGAGCCGCTTCGCGGCACCCCCAGTGCACGGCGAGGGCGCTGGTGCCGATGCCCTCGGGCCCATGGACCAGCGCGACCCTGGGCCGCCCGTCCGCCTTGCGCAGGGCCTCCTTCTCCAGAAGCCTCATCGGTCCCTGACGGTCCGTGAAGAACCGTATGGAGGGGGGCAGAGCCGGTATGCCGTCCGCCCTGGCGGGGCCGGGCGCGGTGCGGGCGAACGCCGCCCAGGCACGGGCGAGCGCCGGATCGGTCCGCACGGCCTCATGGACCCGCTCCGCCACTGCCTCCAGCTGGGCCCGCCCGGCGGGCGCGGTCACCTCCTGCCCCACGATGCGCCGCACGAGGCCGCCGGCCGACTCCCAGGCCCACTTCCCGGCCTCGTTGGCCATCCCCGTCCCTACGGCGCCCAGCACCGCGGTGATCGCCGTCAATGAAATGGGATCCAGCATGCCCCGCTCCCCCCGCTCCCCGACCTGTGGGGATCAACGTTAATCCGGATCACGGCGGGACGGGTGTGGTTGGCGTCGACTCGCAATGTCCCGTGCCGAAAGCGGTGTTCACCTGGGCAGGAGCCCCGTCGCTCGGGGAGAGCCGCCCGTGCTGCCGGTTCCGGCCGTGCTGGCCGGTTCCCTCCGTGGCCCCGGCGGCGGCAGCGCGGAGGACCGGGCGGGAGAGCCCGCCTCTTTCCCTGGACAAGCAGCACCAAGCGGTGGTCGCCGTACGCGCTGATACTGACTGCATGACCCGACACGGAGAGCTGGGCACGGCCCTGCATCGCTGGCGTGACCGGATCGCACCGGGCGAAGCCGGGCTGCCCGCGGGCGAGCCCCGCCGGGCGCCCGGGCTGCGGCGTGAGGAGCTGGCCCAGCTGGCCGGCCTGTCCGTGGACTACATCGTCCGGCTGGAGCAAGGGCAGGCGACCTCGCCGTCCGTCCAGGTCCTGACCTCGCTGTCGCGTGCCCTGCGGCTGTCCGACGGCGAGCGCAGGCATCTGTTTCTCCTCGCGGGGCAGTCGCCGCCTTCCCTCGGGCATGTCTCGGACCATATTCCGCCCAGCATGCAGCGCCTGCTCGACCAGCTGGCGGGGGCCCCGCTCAGCGTCTACGACGCCGCTTGGAATCTGGTCACCTGGAATCCGCTGTGGGCCGCGCTCGTCGGGGATCCGACGGTGGTGCCCGAGCGCGACCGGAATGCCGCCTGGCAGCACTTCGCGGGCCTGCCGAGCCGGATCACCCACACCCCGGAGCAGGAGGCGCGGTTCGAGGCGGCCATCGTCGCCGACCTGCGGTCCACGACGGTCAGCTACCCCACCGACGTGCGGCTGCGCTTCCTCATCAGCGAGCTGCGGCGGGTCAGCGGCCGGTTCTCCGAGCTGTGGAACTCCCACATCGTCGGTTTCCTCGACAGTGACAGCAAGACCATCCATCACCCGGATGTCGGAGCGGTGACCGTGGACTGCGACACGCTCACCGTGCCGGGCTGCGACCTCCGTATCGCCGCCTACTCCGCGGCGCCCGGCAGCGAGGCCGCCGACAAGCTCAGGCTCCTCAGCGTGATCGCCACCGAGGCGATGTCCGAGCCAGCCCCCGGCTCCGGTCCTGGCGACCGCTCCGGCCCTGGCGACCGCTCGGGCACCGGCGCCGGCCCCGACCCGGGCTCGGATCCGGCCGCCGCGCCGGCCGACCGGTGAGCCCGTCATGACTGGGACGGCCTGACGGAAAATCACCCGATCGGGTGCCCGGTGGTGGTCGTCACCGACGGTATCGGGAGCACGGTCGAGCGGGCGCCGTTCTCCGGGCGGCCGAAGCCCGTACCGGCGGCGCTGGAGGGGCCGTTGCCGACCGTCCGGGGGCCTCGATATCACCCGTTCGCGCTAGCGCGTCAGCTGCGCGCAGCGGACCGGCCGGGCAGGACGTGGATACGTCCGGTCGGCTCACGCGGCGGTGCGGGGGACGCGGTCCGTTCCTAAGTTGAGTGAATGATCACCAGATCCGTGATGCGCTCCGCGTTCTCCGGGACGGTGGCTCTCGCCACCGGCCTGCTGGTCCTTCTGCCGGCGCCCCCACCGGCCGCCGCGGATTCCCGAACCGATCCGGTCGCTCAGGCTCCGGGCCTGCCCGAGGCCACCGTTGCCACGATCGCCCCCGCGGCTCCGGCGGCCTCCGTGGCCCCGGTGGCGCGGGCCGGCTCCGCCCGCTCCTCCCCGTCACCGGCGGCCTCCGGATCCCCGGCGGCCGCCTCGGTCGCGGCCACGGTCGATCGATCGGTGCTGTACCGCTCCGGGACACAGGCGCGGCCCAAGCGCGGCACACCCGCGCCGCCGACCGACCTCTCCGCCCTGTCCTGGCTGGTCGCCGACGCCCGCACGGGTGATGTTCTCGCCGCCGACAACGCCCACCTCCAGCTGCCTCCGGCCAGCACGCTCAAGACACTCTTCGCCGTCACCGCGCTGCCCCGGCTGCCCGAGCGGGCCCAGCACACCGTCGCCGAGTCCGAGCTCGAGGACATCGGGGACGGCAGCAGCCTGGTGGGGATCGACGCGGGGCTCTCGTACCGAGTGGCGGATCTGTGGCGGGGCGTCTTCCTCAGCTCCGGCAATGACGCCGTACGCGTGCTCGCCGAGATGAACGGCGGCTGGGACCAGACGGTCTCTCAGATGCAGAAGAAGGCAAAGCTGCTGGGCGCGGTCGACACCCATGTCGTGTCCCCGGACGGCTATGACGCCCACGGCCAGGTGTCCTCGGCGTACGACCTGGCGGTCTTCGGCCGTACGGGCCTCGCCTCCCCGGAGTTCGTGCGGTACAGCTCGACCCGGGACGCGGAGTTCCCCGGCGACGGCTACAGCTTCGGCATCGAGAACACCAACCGGCTGCTGACCGGTGAGGACGGCGTCGAGCCCTATCCGGGGCTGATCGGTGTCAAGAACGGCTACACCTCGGACGCCGGCTACACCCTGGTCGCCGCCGCCCGCCGCGGCGGGCGCACCCTGCTGGTGACGGTGATGAACCCGCAGTGGGGCGGGTCGCAGGCGGTGTACGAGGAGGCCAGGACGCTGCTGGACTGGGGCTTCAAGGCCGCGGGCCGGGTCACTCCGGTGGGTTCGCTCCAGTTGCCTCCCCCGCCCGCCCCGCCGAGGCTGGCCGCACCGGCGGGTCCTGGTCCCGGCCCGATCGTGAAGGCGCTGAGGACCGCACCCGTCGCACTCGCGGCGCAGCCCGCGACCGTCAAGGGCGACCGTACGGCGTCGGTGTCGGGCACAGGGGCGGTGTCGCGGACCGAGTCGGGGCCGGGGTACGTCTTGCCCGTCGCCTTCACCGGCGCGGCCGGCCTCGGGGCGCTCGGACTCATTCTCGTACGGCGCTCGATTCGGCGCCGTACGGACGAGAGGACTACCAGTGAGCCGGCCGGATGAGCGACGTGGGCAGGCCGGTGGCGGAGTCGCCCTTCGCCGCGTTGACCTGCGCCTGGGTGAGGAAAATACTTCCGGTCAGATCGGCGCCCCGCAGGTCCGTGTCCCTGAAGTCCGCCCCGATCAGGTCGGCCAGCCTCAGATCGGCCCCCCGTAGATCGGCGGCGATCAGATACGCCCCGCGCAGATCGGCGCCTCTCAGGTCGGCGCCCTTGAGTTTCGCCCCGAAGAGGTCGGCTCCTCTGCGGTTCTTCTTCTTGCCCCTGACCTGGGCCCGCGTCAGTTCGCTCGTACGCAGCAGGAGGGTGTTGACGCCCCCTCGGTGGGCCGCCACGTCCAGTGCCAGCAGGGTGTCGGGATCGGTCCGCGTGAGGCGTTCGGTCTCGTCCAGGGCGTGGCGGATCTCGCCGTGGAGCGGGCGGGCCGGCTCCAGCGACAGCGCTTCGGTCAGATACCGGAGCAGTTCCTGGAGCTGCCGCATGACCGGGAGTACGGCGAACATCCGCTCCGCGCTCTCCGGGGCCTGCCGCCAGTCCTTCCCGCCGAAGGTGATCTGAGAAACCTTCTGGCCGGCGCCGAAACAGTCGTACACCGTGCACCCCTGGAAGCCCTGCGGCCTGAGGGTGCGGTGAATGCCGCAGCGGAAGTCCGTCCGCAGATGGCGACAGGGCTCCCCGGCGTCCTTGTCGACCGGGAAGTCCGCGGAGACCGAGAAGGTCAGGGCCACACAGCACAACCCGAAGCAGTTCGCGCAGTCGGCCCGCAGATCGCCTCCGTCGAGGGCCGAGCCCGCGGAGCCGGGCCGATCGGGCCCGTCGCGCCGGCCTGACGGGTCTGACGGGTCTGACGGGTCTGACGGGTCTGACGGGTCGAACTTGTGGGACAAGGGTCCTGGTCTCCTGTTGCCTGGTGCGCAGTCGGTCGGCGTCGGTGGAGCGTACCGCTCAGCGGCCGGCGGCCAGCGCCTGACGGGCCTGTGCCGCCAGCCCGTCGGCGCCGCAGCGCTCGGCCAGCTCCAGACCGCGGGCCAGTTCGGCCCGGGACTCCGTGGCGATGCCGTACTCGACGCGTGCGGCGGCGAGTTCGTACGCACAGGGCGAGGCTTCGAGATGACCGACGGCCTGAGCCAGCAGCTCGACCTTGGCCGGGCCCTTCTCCAGGGACGCCGCGCAGGAGAGGGCGACGCCGATGGCCGTGTGCGTACCGAAGCGCTCGGCCCGGTCACGGGCGTACGAAGCGAGCTCGGCGGCGCGGCGCGGGTCCTCCTCGGCGACCGCCCGCGCGAGGTCGCACGCCCAGGGGGCCATGACCGTGCCGTGCCGTCCGCGAGCGGTCAACGCCTGACCTCCCGACTCCAGTTCGGCGATGCCTTCCTTCGTACGGCCGAGGGCGAGCAGCAGCCTCCCTCGTACGGAGGGCGCGTCGGGGATGGCGATCGAGGAGGCGCGGGGCGTGATGAACGCATAGCGTTCCGCCGTTTCGAGGGCCTCGGCGACATGGCCGCGGGCGAGCAGCGTGTCGAGGAGCATGCACGCCGCGTTCCAGTGCATCGGGAGGCCGTTCCCGACCCGGTCCGCCAGGCGCAGGCTCTCACGGAGATACGTCTCGGCTTCCACGAGCCGGCCGCGTCTGCGGTGGAGGTATCCGACGAGAGCGTGGGCGAAGGCCAGATGGCCGCCGCTCCAGCCGGAGATCTCGAAGGCCCGCAGCCCCTCGGTGAACAGGCTCTCCGCCTGGTCGAGCCGGTCGGCGAAGACATAGGACAGGCCGAGCAGGGACGGGGGTTCGAAGCCCCACGCGGGGTCGGTCCAGCCGACGCCGGGCGCCAGCCGGCCGTTCAGCAAGGCGCGTTCACCGATCTGGACGATCTCCTCGGCGCTCTCGCCACGGGCCGTACCGTCGAAGGCGCGCAGCATCAGCAGGACGCGTTCGGTGTTGTCGCGTCCGGTGAGGCCGCCCGCCATCTCGGCGAGGCGCCGGGAACGCTCCGGGCCGTCGTCCTCGATGACCTGCACCCCCTCCCACAGGAAGTGGGCTGCCTGGAGCCGCATCCTGGCGGGGCCCTCTTCGGTGCGGGCGGCTTCGGTGGCCACCGCGTGGGCGGCGTCCCCGGTCTGGTTGTTGTGCGTCAGGGCCTGCGCGAGCCGGAACACCACATCCACCCGCAGCGCGTTGTCGAGCCGCCGGGCGTCGAGCGCGGCCCGCAGATGGCCGACCGTGGTGGCCGGTGAGGTCAGCAGGGTGGCACAGCCCAGCTCGTACAGCAGCTGAGGCCGGACCGTCTCCAACGGGGGCTCCAGCAGGGCACGTTCGAGGCAGCGGCGGGCGGCGTCCGGCGCTCCCACCGCGAGATGTTCCGCCGCGGCTTCACGGAGCTGTTCGACCAGCTCCGAGTCGCCGTCCGGATGCACTTCCAGGAGATGCGGCGCCGCTGCCGCCGCTCCCCGGCCGCTCCGGGAGACCGCCCAGGCGGCCAGGCCGTGCATCGCGGTGCGGACCCCGGGCGGAATCGCGCGGTAGACGGCGCCGGCGATCAGCGGATGGACGAACTCCAGCGGGTCCGTACCCACGAGGATGCGCGCGGCACGGAGCCGTTCCGCGCACTCGGCTGCCTCTTCACGGCCCATGCCCGCCAGCGAGATCGCCAGATCGAGTGAGATGTCCGTGCCGAGGATGGCGGCCGCCCAGGCGAACCGGGTGGTGGACGTGCCCAGCTCCTCCAGCCGGGCGATGAGACCCTTGCCGCGCGACGAGGCACCGAGGGCGCGCAGTTCGCCGGCGGAGCCCTCGACCGGGTCGAGCCGGCTGTCCCGCACCTTGGCGAGCAGCTCGACGGTCTCGTACGCGTTGCCCCCGGTCACCGCCCACACCTCGCGGCAGAACGGGTCGTCCGCGTGCTCACCGAGCGCGGCCCGTGCGAGGCCGGCCGTGGCCTCGGAGGTGAGCGCGCGCAGTGTCACCAGCAGCTTGGCCGCCGAGCCGAGGCTCCGGAGGTGCTGCTCGGTCTCGCCGGTGGCCTCCTCGGTGCGGTACGCGATGACGACGAGGACGGGGAGGCCGCCGACCGGGCGCTGGGCGAAGGACGCGAGCCAGGCGAGGGTCTCCAGGTCGGCCCACTGCGCGTCGTCGACGATGAGGACGAGCGGGCCGCGCATCTCCGCGAGCCGTACGACCAGGGTGTCCAGTCCGTCCCTGACACCCTGCGGGTCGGCGTGCTGCTCGCCGGGCGGGGCCACGCCGAGCGCCGGGCCGACGATCTCGTACCGGTCACCGAGCAGCTCGCGCGCGTCCATGGGCTCGTCGGCCGGCTCGCTCGTCGGCTCGCGGGTCAGCTCACTCGTCGGCTCATTCGTCAGCTCACTCGCCGTCAGGGCGGGGTGCAGCAGTTGCCGTACGACATGGAAGGGGACGGAGGTCACGGTCTCGCCGCCACGGGCGGACCAGACCGTGCACCGTCCGGCCGCGAGCCGGCGCACTTCGGAGAGCAGCGCTGTCTTGCCGAGTCCGGCCGCGCCCCGGTAGACGAGGATCCCGCCGGAGGGCGCCTGTCTCGGCTCTCGCGGCTCTCGCTGCTCGCCGCACAGCGCGTCAACGGCCTTTGCCGCAGCGGCAAGTTCGGGCTCACGCTCCAGCAGTGGGAGGTTGACCGAGTGTTCCTGCCGGGTCACCGGCATCCCTCCCTTTCTCGGACACTGTGCAGGTCAGGTGTCGAGGGTAGCCCTGGAGGACGTGGAACAGACCTGAATCGGCTCGAATTCGGCCGTATGACCGCGCCTCGGCGCTCCGGCGTGAAATCCAGGCGCACGGCGTCGTCCCGACTGGAAGAGTTGACGCATGGAGATGACGGATCCGGTCCTGGCGGCAAGGGCGTTGGTGGCCGAGCGCCACCCTCAGGCGTACGCCGCGTTCCTCGGCGGCAGCGTGATCACCCACCGGCGTACGGCGTACTCCGACCTGGACATGGTGGTCCTGCTGGACGGCGCCCCGGCCCCCTACCGCGAAAGCCTGCGCTTCGCCGGCTGGCCGGTCGAACTCCTGGTGCACACCCGGTCCAGCTGGGACGGCTATGTGGAACGCGAGATCCCCGAACGCCGATGCCCTCTCCTCTTCATGTGCGCGGCCGGAACGCTGCTGCTCGACCACGACGGCGCGGGCGCCCGCCTGCAGCAGCACGCTCGCCAACTGGTCGCTGACGGACCGCCGAAGGCGACGGCGTCGGAACTGGACGACCGCCGCTACCCCCTCACCGACCTCCTGGACGACCTGGCGGGCTGCACGGACCCGAGTGAGCGGCTCTTCATCACCACCGAACTCGCCCGCCGCACCGCCGAGTTCATCCTTCTGTCGGACGGAGCATGGCTCGGCGGCGGCAAATGGCTCTCCCGCCGCCTGGCCGACGCCCGCCCGGGGCTCCCCGAACGGCTGAATGCCGCTGTCCGCGCGGCCCTCGACGGCCATACGGACGCACTGGTCGCCCTGGTCGACGAGGTGCTGGCCCCGGCGGGAGGCCGCCTGTGGGAGGGCTACCGCCGGGAAGGCATCGCGGGCCGCGACGAGGTGGGCGAAGAGGTTCGCTGACACGCCGGCCCGGGTCGACTGACACGTCCGCGCCGTGGGCCGGGGTTCTGCCGGGGTTCTGCCGGGGTTCTGCCGGGGTTCTGCCGGGGTTCTGCCGGGGTTCTGCCGGGGTTCTGCCGGGGATCAGGACTGCCGAGTTTGGCGTCCTGATCCCCGGGACTTCATTCGTCTCCGGCCGCCGACGAGCCAGGCTCGCTCAGGCGAGAACGAGAGCCGCCGTCGCTGTGGACGGTCCGAAACCGGCCGTACCGGCGAAGGTCGCCGTATAGCGGCTGCCGGCAATGATGATGGCCGACGGACTGATGATGATGTTCGTGCGGGTGGCGACACCACTGCTGTTGGTGACAGCAGTCGCCACAACGGTCGTACCCACCCTGAAGGTAATGGTCTGACCAGGCACCGGAGCTCCGGAGCTCAGCAAGGTCAAGGTCGCTGACAGGCTGGCAATATGGGCCTGTGCGTCGAGCCCGATGGTGGCGGTGGCCGGGGCAGCCGTCAGCTGGGTGGCCGCGGTGGATCCGGAGATCACCGTTTGGATGTCGATGGGTGAGGTGGAGGCGTTGAAGCTGCTATTGCCGCTGTAGACCGCGGTCAGGCTGTGCGTGCCGACACTGAGCGTGGACACCGAGAAGGTGGCGACTCCGCCGGACAGGGTGCTGGTGCCGAGGAGAGTGGCGCCGTCGAAGTAGCTGACGGTTCCGGTCGCTGTGCCACCTCCGGGCCCGACGGGGGCGACCGTCGCGGTGAGAATTTTGGTCTGTCCGAAGACGGACGGATCGGGAGCCGAGGTCAGCAATGTGCTGGTGTTGGCCTTGGCGACCGTCTGAATGTCGATCGGCGAGGTCGAGCCGTTGAAGATGCTGCTGCCGCTGTAGACCGCGGTCAGACTGTGGCTACCGACGCTGAGCGTGGCGGTGGTGAGGGTGGCGACCCCGCCGATGAGGACACCCGTACCCAGAAGGGTCGCACCGTCAAAGAAGCTGACCGTGCCGGTCGGTGTCCCGCCCCCGGGCCCGACCGGGGCGACCGTCGCGGTGAGAATTTTGGCCTGACCGAAGACGGACGGGTCCGGGGCCGAGGTCAGCAACGTACTGGTGTTGGCCTTGACGACTGTCTGAATGTCGATCGGCGAGGTCGAGCCGTTGAAGATGCTGCTGCCGCCGTAGACCGCGGTCAGACTATGGCTACCGACGCCGAGCGTGGACGTCGTGAGGGTGGCGACTCCGCCGATGAGGACGCCCGTACCCAGAAGGGCCGCACCGTCAAAGAAACTCACGGTGCCTGTCGGCGTCCCGGACCCGGGCGGCACGGCGGTGACCGTGGCGGTGAGGATCTTGGCCTGCCCGAAGACGGACGGGTCCGGCGCCGACGTCAGCAAGGTGCCGGTGTTGGCCTTGGTGACGGTCTGGATGTCCACGGGCGAGGTGGAGGTGGTGAAGACGAAGTTTCCGCTGTAGACGGCGGTGAGGCTGTGCACCCCCACACTCAGCGTCGACGTCGTGAGCGTGGCGACTCCCCCGACGAGGGTGCTCGTACCCAGAAGGGTGGCTCCCTCGAAGAAACTCACGGTGCCCGTCGGTGTCCCGGACCCGGGCGGGACGGCGGTGACCGTGGCCGTCAGAGTCTTGGTCTGGCCGAAGACAGAAGGATCGGGGGCCGACGTCAGCACCGTACTGCTGTTGGCCGCCGTGACCGTCTGGGTGTCGATGGGTGAGGTGGAGGCGTTGAAGGTGAGGTCCCCGCTGTAGACCGCGGTCAGACTGTGCACCCCCACACTCAGCGTCGACGTCGTGAGCGTCGCAACTCCCCCGACAAGGACACCCGTACCCAGAAGAGTGGCACCGTCGAAGAAACTCACGGTGCCTGTCGGCGTCCCGGACCCGGGCGGCACGGCGGTGACCGTGGCGGTGAGGACCTTGGCCTGGCCGAAGACGGACGGGTCGGGGGCCGAGGTCAGCAACGTACTGGTGTTGGCTTTGCTGACCGTCTGCATGTCGATCGGCGAGGCGGAGCCGTTGAAGTTACCGCTGCCGCTGTAGACCGCGGTCAGGCTGTGGCTGCCGACAGTGAGGGTGGATACGGAGAGGGTGGCAACCCCGCCGATGAGGGCGCTGGTGCCCAGCAGGGTGGCGCCGTCGAAGAAGCTCACCGTGCCCGTCGGCGTGCCGCTCCCGGGAGGGACAGCGGCGACCGCGGCCGTGAGGACCTTGGGCTGCCCGAAGACGGAGGGATCCGGCGCCGACGTCAGCAACGTACTGGTGTTCGCCTTGGCAACCGTCTGCGTATCGATCGGCGAAGTCGAGGTGTTGAAGACGAGGTCTCCGCTGTAGACGGCGGTCAGGCTGTGTACGCCCACACTCAGCGTCGACGTCGTGAGCGTCGCAACTCCCCCGACGAGGCTGCTCGTACCCAGAAGAGTCGCGCCATCGAAGAAACTCACGGTGCCCGTCGGCGTCCCGAATGCGGGCGGGACGGCGGCGACCGTGGCCGTGAGGGTCTTGGCCTGGCCGAAGACCGAAGGATCGGGCGTGGACGTCAGGACCGTGGTCGTGCCGGCACCGGTGACCGTTTGAGTGTCCACCGGGGAAGTCGAGCCGGTGAAGTTACCGTTCCCGCTGTAGACGGCGGTCAGGCTGTGCACGCCCACACTCAGCGTCGACGTGGAGAAGGTGGCGACTCCCCCGACGAGGGGGCTCGTACCCAGAAGGGTGGCGCCGTCGAAGAAGCTCACCGTACCCGTCGGCGTTCCCGCTCCGGGAGCGGCTGCGGTGACGGTGGCGGTCAGGATTTTGGTCTGGCCGAACACCGACGGGTCGGGCGCCGAGGTCAGGACTGTGCTGGTGCTCGCGGTAGTGACGGTCTGAGTGTCCACCGGCGAAGTCGAGCCGGTGAAGCTGGGGCTCCCGCTGTAGACGGCGGTCAGGCTGTGGCTGCCGACGCTCAGCGCGGAGGTGGTGAGGGTGGCGACTCCGCCGATGAGGATGCTCGTGCCCAGGAGGGTGGCTCCGTCGAAGAAGCTGACCGTACCCGTCGGCGTCCCGGCCCCGGGTGGGACAGCAGTGACCGTAGCGGTCAACGTTTTGGCCTGACCGAACACCGAAGGATCCGGCGCCGAGGTCAGGACGGTACTGGTGCTCGCGGTAGTGACCGTCTGGGTGTCCACCGGCGAGGTGGAACCGGTGAAGTTGCCACTCCCGCCGTACACCGCGGTCAGGCTGTGGCTGCCGACGCTGAGGGTGGATACCGACAGGGTGGCAACGCCCCCAACGAGGACGGCCGTACCCAGAAGGGTGGCGCCGTCGAAGAAGCTGACCGTACCCGTCGGCGTACCACCCCCAGGCGGGACAGCGGCGACCGTAGCGGTCAACGTTTTGGGCTGACCGAACACCGAAGGATCCGGCGCCGAGGTCAGGACTGTGCTGGTGCTCGCGGTGGTGACGGTCTGGGTGTCCACGGGCGAGGTGGAGCCGATGAAGTTGGGGTCTCCGCTGTATACGGCGGTGAGGCTGTGGCTGCCGACGCTGAGAGTGGATACGGAGAGAGTGGCGACTCCGCCGGTGAGGGGGGAGGTGCCGAGGAGGGTGGCGCCGTCGAAGAAGCTGACGGTTCCGGTGGGTGTGCCGGCGGTGGAACTCACGGTGGCGGTAAGGATTTTGGTCTGGCCGAAGACGGAGGGGTCGGGCGCCGATGTGAGAGTCGTCGTGGTGGCGAAGGGAACGGCCTCAGCGACAGTAACGGTGTCGTCGCCGTTGTTCGCCACGTAGATGTGGAGTCCGTCCGGGGTGACTGCCAGTCCGATCGGCGCCGCGCCGACGGGGATCGTCAGGGCGGCGGTGTTGGTGGCGGTGCTGATGACGCTGACCGTGTCGTCGTTCTGGTTGCTCACATAGACGTGCAGGCCATCAGGGGATACAGCCACGCCGAACGGGGTGGTGCCCACGGGGATGGTGGCCGTGACGGTGTTGGTCGCGGTGCTGATCACGCTGACCGTGTCGTCACCCGAGTGGGCCACATAAACGAACAGACCGTTCGGGGTAATCGCCGCATCGATGGGCGCGGCCCCGACCGGGACGGTCGTGGTGACCGTGTTCGTCGCGGTACTGATGACGCTGACCGTGCCATCACCCGAATTGGCCACGTAGACGTGGAGACCGTCCGGGGTAACCGCAACGCCAACCGGCGCGGTGCCCACGGGGACGGTGGCGGTGACGGTGTTGGTCGCGGTGCTGATCACGCTGACGGTGTTGTCGCCGGAGTTGGTCACGTAGACGGACAGGCCGTTGGGGGTGATGGCCGCTTCGAGTGGAACGGCTCCGACGGGGACGGTCGCGGTGAC
>NZ_JBVJDS010000012.1:0-257163 GCF_055582185.1 Streptomyces sp. NPDC042201
CCGAACGACGCCGTCTCCGAGGTGAACCGGTCACCCGTCAGCTGCATCCCGTCACCCGAGTCACCCGCGAAACGGATGATCACCCGGTCCAGACGACGGACCCCGGAAGCCGGACGAGTCGTTCCGTCCGTGCTCCCGGGGGCGCTCGTATCACTGGTATGAGTTGTGTCAACGGCCACCGGCCGCTCCTTCCCGTCGACGCAGCTGGGTGGCTGCCGCCGAACGGTATTGAGCGACCCTTGTGACCGGCCAAAGCCGCCTGACCGCGACCGGCGGATGCCGTTACGGCAGCCAGTCCGCGTCCCTGGCGATACGGATCGCGTCGACCCGGTTGCGCGCATTGAGCTTGGTGACGATGGTGGTCAGATAGTTGCGCACCGTCCCCGCCGACAACCGCAGCATGGAGGCGATCTCCCGTGCCTCCGCGCCTTCCGCCGCGAGCCGCAGTACCTGGGCCTCCCGGTCGGTGAGGGGGTTCTCGAACTCTCCCCAGGCGGCCAGTGCCAGTTCCGGGTCGACGGCTCGGTGCCCCGCGGCCACCCGCCGCACGGCGGCGGCGAGTTCGGCGGACGGGGCGTCCTTGAGGAGAAAGCCGGAGACCCGGGCCTCAAGGGCCCGGCGCAGGGTGCCGGGCCGGCCGAGGCTGGTGAGGATGAGGGCGCGGCACTGGGGGAGCCGTTCGCGCAGCTGAGTCGCCGCTGACAGACCGTCGACACCGGGCAGATCGATGTCGATGATGGCGACCTCGGGCCGGTGCTTGAGCGCCATGTCGACGATCTGGTCCCCGCGTTCGACCTCACAGACCACTTCGAGATCCTCTTGGAGATTCAGCAGAGCGACCAGGGCGCCGCGGACCATGTTCATGTCCTCTGCGATCAGTATCCGTATCACTGAGTTCCCGTCTGCGGTCCGTGCGGGCTCGGATCGTGGCGAGGTGTCGTGGTCCGTACCGTTGCTGAAGGCTTGCGCGGTCATGCGGCTGATCCATTGGGCGGGAACGTGATCTCCCTTGGCTCCGCAGCTAATTCCGCGGAGGTTTCCGATGCCCTTCTCGTGGGCGCTTCGGCGAGGAGGCGGAATATGCCGTCTTTTCCGGGGCCTGATTCGAGGCGTCCGCCTATGACGGTCATGCGTGCGTGGAGGTTACCGAGTCCGCTGCCACTGTGCGGTGCGGGGTTGTGGTAGGCGGGGTCGACGCCGTCGTTTTCGACCACGAGGCGCACCAGGCCGTCCTGTTGGACGGCTTTGATGCCGCAGTGTGTGGCGTTGCTGTGTCGCAGCAGGTTGGTGACGGCTTCGCGCAGCGTGGTGGCGAGCGCGGTCTCGACGTGGGGGGAGAGTGTGCCGAGTTCGACCTGTGCCCGTACGTCGATGTCGGCGGCGTCGAGCATCGTCTGCGCGGTTCTGATCTCCTGCTGGAGTGACATGGTGCGGTAACCGCTGGCGGTCTTGCGGACGTCGGCGAGGGACTGGCCGGCGATGGTCAGGACCTCGTTGATCTCTTTCATGGCGCGGTGGGGGTGGGTGGGGATGAGGCGGTGGATGAGTTCGCTTTTGAGGGTGATGGCGGAGAGGCTGAAGCCGAGGAGGTCGTGGAGGTCGCGGGCGAAGCGGAGCCGTTCTCCGGTGACGGCCTGGCGGGCGAGTTCACCGCGGGTGGTGTGGAGGTGTGTGATCAGCTCTGTCAGCCGGGTGAGCCCGTAGAGGACGAGTCCGGCGAGGAGTGTGGTGTGGGAGAAGGGGATGCTCTCGATGAGCGGTCGGCCGTCGAGGAGTGGTGGGATGAGCATGCTGAGGCCCACGGCGGCGTAGAGCGGCCAGGCCACGCGGGGTGGTAGGAGCAGCAGGAGTGAGCCGGCCAAGTAGCCGGCCATGGTTTCCCAGTAGCCATGGAAGACAAGGATCGGAAGGTAGGTCAGGAGTGCCTGGAAGGCGAGGATCAGGCATTTCCGGGTCAGGGGTGCCTGGTTGCTGCCCGGTGCGGAGTGGAGGAGTTGCAGGGCGAGGATCAGCAGGAGGAGCAGGCTGGTTGCCTCGCCCGTCGGGGACATTCCCGCGCTCAGGATGCCGATGGCGGTGAGGAGCGCGTAGCCCAGCAGCGCGGTGATGAGGATGGTGCGCGCCAGCCGGGAAACGGGAAGGTCGTTGCTGGGGCTGGGCGGTGCTACCGCCTCGGGTCTGCGGCCCCGCGACTCGTCCGCACTGTCGGAACGGTCGTGACTGTCCATCATCTGCAACCTGTCCCCCGCAACCATGTGCGTCATCCTGCGGGGATGATAAGTCAACGTGGTAAAGCGTGTGCAGCGATCAGGGTCTCGTGGACACAAATTTGCGGAACCAATCGGCCCTAAGGGCCGTCCCGTAATCCCGGGCGGGCGCACGACGACAGCTACGGCACCTCGCCGCCCTGTCGGAACGCCCGAATACATCCAGTACATGGGCGATCCTCCGGCCGGCGACACGGCACCGGACGCCACGGGCCGATCCGCGAATATCCGCCGGACAGGACCCGGGGCGATGGAGCCCGGGGCGGCTCCCGGAAGCCGGTCACCCCGCGCCGCGGCGGCGGAACGCCCGCGCGAAGACGAAGACCTGGCCACCGTGCCGGCCGCCGACGGGAGGCCGCTCCCTGTCCGCTCTGCACAAGCGGCTCTTTAGAGCCCCCTCGCAGGATTCGAGAGCGAACAGCACGCGTCGGCGTTGGGCCGGCAGTCTCGGAGAGGTCAGCGATGCGCGTTCTTTTCACCATCTTCCCGACATCGGCACATCTCTATCCAGCCATTCCGCTGGCATGGGCGCTGCAGAGTGCCGGTCACGAGGTCGTGGTGGCGAGCCCCGAGGGTGTGGTCGATCCGAAGGTGATCGCGAACATCACCTCGGCCGGCCTCACCGCGGTGTCGCTGGGCGGCAAGGAGGAGCTCACCGCCTCACTGGCGCCCCTCATCGCCGGCGCGGGCCCCAGCAGGCCCACCCTGGCGCTCGACCCTGACGACGAGAACGCCTGGCGCCAGGCCAGGGCCGTCCTCGGCGGCATGTTCAACGCGTACTACCCGCCGGAGCCGGCGAGCGGCGGGCCTCGTCCGATCCTGGACAAGCTGGTGGAATTCGCCCGGGACTGGCGTCCTGACCTGGTGCTGTGGGATCCGCTGGCGCCGACCGGGGCGGTGGCCGCGCGTGCTTGCGGCGCCGCCCACGCGCGTCTTTTGTTCGGTATGGACAACATCGGTCTGATCCGTTCCAAGACGCGGCAGGAGCTGGCCGATCCGTCCTCGGGCCTGACCGAGGACCCGTGGATGGCGTGGCTGGGCCCGGTGCTGGAGCGTTACGGGCTCGACTTCACCGAGGAGACGCTGGTCGGCCAGTGGACCCTCGACCTGACCCAGTCCCGGATGCGCAACCCGCTGGACCTGATGTACGTCCCGGTCCGCCGGGTTCCGTACAACGGGGCCGCCACGCTTCCTCAGTGGCTGCACGCCCGGCCCGAGCGGCCCCGCGCGGTGCTCACCCTGGGGGTGAGCCGCCGACTGCTCGCCGGGAAGCACAGTGGCTTCCCGATGCGGGAGTTCTTCGACTCCGTGTCCGGCCTGGACCTGGAACTGGTCGCGACGCTGAACAGCGAGCAGCTCACCGCCGTGGGCACGCTCCCGGACAACGTCCGCGCCATCGAGTACGTACCGCTCAACCAGGTGCTGCCCACCAGCTCGGCGATCATCCACCACGGTGGCGGCGGGACGTTCGCCGCCGCCGTCGCCTTCAAGGTGCCGCAGCTCGTCGTGCCGCTCCCGATGTGGGACGAGATGGTCACGGCGCGGTACGTCGAGCGGCGGGGCGCGGGACTGGTCGCCGACCCGGCGACGATCGACGCGGGCAGCACGCAGAAGGACCTCGTCCGGCTGATCGAGGAGCCGTCCTTCCAGCTCGGGGCCCGCGGTCTGTACGAGGACATGCTGGCCGCCCCGGCGCCGAAGGACGTGGTGCCGGTCCTGGAGAGGCTGACCGCGGAGCATCGCGGCTGAGCGGCCGGCCTCCGCCCGCACAGCACGAGTCGAGTTCAGGACGAAAGGGCGAGCGAGCCGTGCGCATCGAGGAAACCACCATCCCCGGCACGTTTCTGATCGAGCCGGACCACATATCCGACGACCGTGGTGTGTTCTACGAGTCGATGCGGTCCGACGAACTGGAGCGGGCCGCGGGGATCACCTTCCAGCCCCGTCAGATCAACTACTCGGTCTCCAAGCGCCACACCCTGCGCGGCATCCACAGCGTGAGCAGCCCTCCGGGGCAGGCCAAGTTCGTCACCTGCGTCCGGGGCGCGCTGCGCGACATCGTCGTCGACCTGCGGGTCGGTTCGCCGACCTTCGGCAAGCACCAGGTGAACGAACTGGACGCCGCCTCGGGCCGGTCCGTGTACGTCCCGGAGGGCGTCGGCCACGGATTCCTGGCGCTCACCGACGACAGCTGCATCTGTTACGTCGTCTCCAGCACGTACGTCCCCGGAACACAGATCGACATCAACCCGCTCGACCTCGACCTGGACCTGCCCTGGGACTGCGCCGGGACACCGCTGATCTCGGACAAGGACGCGAAGGCGCCCACGCTGGCCGAGGCCCTGGCAGCGGGCATGCTGTCCGATTTCGACGCCGCCTGACGCGGCGACACCCCTGTCCTGCCCGCCACCGGCGCACCGGGACGACGAGTGCACGGCCGAGCGGCTGCGAACCGCGCACCAGACCGAAAAGGCATCACCACATGAATCGAGAGGACCTGCCATGAAGGCTCTGGTGTTGGCCGGCGGATCGGGCACCCGCCTACGGCCCTTCAGTTACTCGATGCCCAAACAGCTCATCCCCATCGCGAACACGCCCGTCCTGGAACACGTTCTGAGGAACATCCTGGACCTGGGCGTGACCGAGATCGGGGTCATCGTCGGCGACCGCGCCCCCGAGATCCACCAGGCGCTCGGGGACGGATCGCGGTTCGGGGCACAGCTGACCTACATCCAGCAGGAAGCTCCGCTCGGCCTCGCCCACACCGTCGCCATCGCCCGGGACTTCCTCGGCGACGACGACTTCGTGATGTACCTCGGCGACAACATGCTGCCCGAGGGGATCGTCGGCATCGCCGAGGAGTTCGCCGCGCACCGCCCGGCCGCCCATGTCGTGGTGTACAAGGTCCCGGACCCGCGCGCCTTCGGCGTGGCCGAACTGGGCCCCGGCGGCGAGGTGCTGCGCCTGGTGGAGAAGCCGCAGCAGCCGCGCAGCGACCTGGCCCTGATGGGCGTGTACTTCTTCACCGACGCCATCCACGAGGCGGTCGAGGCCATTGAGCCCAGCGCCCGCGGCGAGCTGGAGATCACCGACGCGATCCAGTGGCTGGTGTCGGCGGGAGCGGATGTGCGGGCCAGCCAGTACGAGGGTTACTGGAAGGACACCGGGAACGTCGAGGACGTCCTGGAGTGCAACCAGCACATCCTGGAGAACCTGCGGCCCTCCGTGGCCGGTGAGGTCGACGACGCCAGCGTGCTGGTGGGACCGGTCGTCGTGGAAGAAGGGGCGCGCATCGTGCGCTCCCACATCGAGGGGCCGGCGATCATCGGTGCCGGCACGGTCGTGGAGGACAGCCACATCGGCCCGCACACGTCCATCGGACGCGGCTGTGCGATCACCGGAAGCCGGGTGGAGTACTCCATAGCCCTGGACGGCGCGTCGGTCACCGGCGTCCAGGGCCTGCGCAGTTCCGTCATCGGTCGCTCCGCCTCCGTCGGCACCATCGGGCAGAGCACGGACCGTTACCGCCTGGTGGTCGGAGACCACACCCGAGTGGAAGTCGCGGCATGAGGATCCTCATCACAGGAGCAGCCGGTTTCATCGGCTCCAACTTCGTCCGTAACCTCCTCGCGGACAACTACGCGGGGTGGGAGGGCGCCAAGGTCACCGCCCTGGACAAGCTGACCTATGCGGGCAACCGCGCCAACCTGCCGGCCTCGCACCCGCGCCTGGAGTTCGTCCGGGGCGACATCTGCGACTCGGGCCTGCTGCGCGAACTGCTGCCCGGACACGACGCCGTGGTGCACTTCGCCGCGGAGTCCCACGTGGACCGCTCACTGGAGGGCGCGGGGGAGTTCTTCCGCACCAACGTCCTGGGCACCCAGACACTGCTCGACGCCGTGCTGGACAGCGGTATCGAGCGGGTCGTGCACGTCTCCACCGACGAGGTGTACGGCTCGATCGGGGAAGGCTCCTGGACCGAGGACTGGCCGCTGCTGCCCAACACCCCCTACGCGGCCTCCAAGGCCTGTTCCGACCTGGTCGCCCGCACCTACTGGCGCACCCACGGAGTGGACCTCTCCATCACGCGCTGCTCCAACAACTACGGGCCGTACCAGCACCCCGAGAAGCTCATCCCGCTGTTCGTCACCAACCTGCTCGAAGGGCAGCAGGTGCCGCTGTACGGCGACGGACTCAACATCCGCGAGTGGCTGCATGTGGACGACCACTGCCGTGGCATCCACCTCGTGCTCGGAGGCGGCCGGGCCGGTGAGATCTACAACATCGGCGGCGGCAACGAGCAGACCAACCGCGACATCACCGAGCGGCTGCTCGAACTGACCGGCTCGGGACCGGAGATGATCCGCCGTGTCGCCGACCGCAAGGCGCACGACCTGCGGTACTCCATCGACGAGTCCAAGATCCGGGAAGAGCTGGGCTATGCGCCGCTGACCGGATTCGAGGAGGGCCTGTCCGCCACGGTGGCCTGGTACCGCGACAACCCCGACTGGTGGAAGACCGTCAAGTACGGGGCCGAACGTGCGGACGGCTGACAACGGCGGAGCCGCCGGGCTCCGCGTCGTGGTGCTCGGGGGCACCGGCTATCTGGGCCGCCGCATCGGCGAGGCGTTCACCGCCGACGGCGCCCTGGTGCACCTGGTGTCCCGGAGCCCGGCGGCGGACGCCCCGGCGGACCCGCGTTCCGTCCGCATGGACCTGCTGGCGGCCGGCCCGCGAGAACTCACCGAGTTCTTCGGCTCGGTGCGGCCCGACGTGGTGGTCAACGCCGCCGGCCGGGTCTGGCAGTCCGGCGAGCCCGAGATGGCCGCGGGCAACGCGGACCTGGTGGCCCGGGTGACGGAGTCACTCGTCGGCCTGCCCCGCCCGCCGCGGCTGATCCAGCTCGGCACCGTCCACGAGTACGGCGCCGGCACGCCGGGCGCCGGCACCTCCGAGGAGCACGAGCCCGCTCCCGTCACACCGTACGGGCGCACCAAACTCCTCGGCACCCGGATCGTGCTGCGGGCCGCGGCGGAACACGGCCTGGACGGTGTGGTACTCCGCCTCGCCAACGTGATCGGCGCCGGGGTGCCGGCCGGCAGCCTCTTCGGCATGGTGGCCGCGCACCTCGGAGAGGCCGCCCGCGCCCAGCTCCTGGGCGAGAAGCCGGACGAGCTCAGGCTCCCGCCGCTGCGTGCCCACCGCGACATCGTGGACGCGCACGACGCCGTCGACGCCGTACGGGCCGCCGCCATCGCGCCGGGGGCGGACCTCAGTGGCCACGTGGTCAACATCGGCCGCGGCGAGGCGGTCCCGATGCATGCGCTGATCCATCGCATGGTCGAACTCAGCGGTGTGGATCTCCCGGTCGTCGAGGCCGTTGCCGACCAGCCCGCACGCACCGACGCGGAGTGGCTGCAACTGGACGTCTCACGGGCGCTGCGGCTCCTGCGATGGCAGCCGCGGCGCACCCTCGACGCCTCGCTGCGCGACCTGCTCGCGGCCGTGCTGCCGGCGCCAGTCAACGGAAGGAAATGACCATGAGCGACAACAAAGAACTGGTGCTGGACGAGGTCCGCAAGTACCACCGGGAGACCGCGACCAAACGGGAGTTCGAGCCCGGGGTGACCGAGATCTGGCCGTCCGGCGCGGTCCTGGACGAAGAGGACCGGGTCGCCATCGTCGAGGCCGCGCTGACCATGCGCATCGCCGCCGGGCCCAGCTCCAAGAAGTTCGAGTCCGACTTCGCCAAGCGCCTGAAGCGACGCAAGGCCCATCTGACCAACTCCGGTTCGTCGGCGAACCTCCTCGCCGTCTCGGCCCTCACCTCGCACCAGCTCGGTGACCGGCGGCTGAAGCCGGGCGACGAGGTGATCACCGTCGCGGCGGGATTCCCCACCACCGTCAACCCGATCCTGCAGAACGGCCTCCTGCCGGTCTTCGTGGACGTGGACCTGACCACGTACAACACCACGGCAGACCGGGTGGCGCGGGCCATCGGCCCCAAGACCCGGGCGATCATCATCGCGCACGCGCTCGGCAACCCCTTCGAGGTCGCCGAGGTCGCCCAGCTCGCCAAGGACAACGACCTCTTCCTCATCGAGGACAACTGCGACGCGGTCGGCTCCACCTACGACGGTCAGATCACCGGCACCTTCGGCGACCTGACCACGGTCAGCTTCTACCCCGCGCACCACCTCACCATGGGCGAGGGCGGCTGTGTCCTCACCTCCAACCTCGGCCTGGCCCGCATCGTGGAGTCGCTGCGCGACTGGGGGCGGGACTGCTGGTGCGAACCCGGCAAGAACAACACCTGCTTCAAGCGGTTCGAGTACCAGATGGGCAACCTGCCCGCCGGATACGACCACAAGTACATCTTCTCCCATGTCGGTTACAACCTGAAGGGAACCGACATCCAGGCCGCGCTGGGCCTCACGCAGCTCGCCAAGCTCGACGGCTTCATCGAGGCGCGGCGGCGCAACTGGCGCCGGCTGCGCGAGGGACTGGACGGTGTGCCGGGCCTGCTGCTCCCCGAGCCGACCCCGCGGTCCGAGCCGAGCTGGTTCGGTTTCGTCATCACCGTCGACCCCGAGGCCCGCTTCACCCGCGCCGAACTGGTCGCCCACCTGGAGGAGCGGAAGATCGGCACCCGGCGGCTGTTCGCCGGCAACCTGACCCGCCAGCCGGCCTACATCGGCCAGCCCCACCGCATCGTCGGCGAGCTCACCAACAGCGACGTCATCACCGAGCACACCTTCTGGATCGGCGTCTACCCGGGGCTCACCGACGAAATGCTCGACTACATGACCGCCACGATCAAGGAGTTCGTGGCCCAGCGCGGCTGAGCCCGACGGACCGCCTCCCACCCAGAGATCAGGACGAGGACGATGGACATTGTGGGAACCGGTTTCCTGGCGCGGAGTCTGCGTCCGCTGGCCGGCCGGCATCCGGGCACCGTGGCCCTCGCCGCGGGGGAGTCCAGAACGAGCGGGGCCACCGACGCGGACTTCGCGCGGGAGGCCGCACTGCTGCGCGACGTCGCCAAGCAGTGCGCGGCCAACGGGCAGCGGCTGCTGTTCTTCTCCACGGCCGCGACCGGAATGTACGGGTTCGCCGAGGGACCGGGCGACGAGGACAGCCCGGTGACCCCCTACACCTCCTACGGCGCACACAAACTCGAGCTCGAGGACCAGCTGCGTGACTCCGGGGTCGACTACCTCATCCTCCGGCTGGCGCACCTGGTGGGACCGCACGGGCGCTACCACCAGCTCATCCCCACGCTGCTGCGGCAGGTACGCGAAGGGGTGGTCACCATGCACCGGGGCGCCGGCCGTGACCTGCTCCGGGTCAGCGACGCGATAACGATCATCGATCGGCTGCTCGCCGCGGGTCTGCGGGCCGACACGGTCAACGTGGCCTCCGGATTCGCCGTCCCGGTGGAAGACATCGTCGACCATCTCGCCGGCGCGCTGGGGCTCGAACCGCGCAAGGAGTACGTGGCCACGGGCGTCCAGTACGCCATCTCCACCAAGAAGCTGCTCGCCCTGGTCCCTCACGTGGCGGACATGGGCTTCGGCCCCGACTACTACCGCCTGGTTCTCAACGACCTCCTCGCGGCCGAAGATGCCTGACCCGGCCGCGTACGCATCACGAGAAAGGCAGGGAGTCCCTCCGATGCCGTCCCACATCATCCAGACGCGTGAGAACAAGAGCCTGCCCGACCGCATCGCTCTGTCGGCCGCCGCCGCCCAGGGTGCGCACCTGCGTACCGAAGACTTCGGCGACTGGCTGGCCGAGCGGGGCAGGGCCAATACCTTCCGGGTGGAGCGGATACCGTTCGCGGAGCTGGACGGCTGGTCGTTCCAGGAGTCCACCGGGAACCTGGTGCACCGCAGCGGCCGGTTCTTCACCGTCGAGGGCCTGCATGTCACGGAGGAGGGGGAACCGCACGGCGACGGTCCCTACGCCGACTGGTACCAGCCCATCATCAAACAGCCCGAGGTGGGCATCCTGGGCATCCTCGTCAAGGAATTCGACGGGGTGCTGCACTTCCTGATGCAGGCGAAGATGGAGCCGGGCAACCCGAACCTGCTCCAGCTCTCGCCCACGGTCCAGGCGACCCGCAGCAACTACACCAAGGCCCACAAGGGCGCGGACGTCAAGTACATCGAGTACTTCGTCGGGCCGAACCGCGGCCGGATCGTCGCGGACGTGCTCCAGTCCGAGCACGGCTCGTGGTTCTACCGCAAGTCCAACCGCAACATGGTGGTGGAGGCGGTGGGCGACGTCCCGCTGCTGGACGACTTCTGCTGGCTCACCCTCGGGCAGATCCACGAGCTGCTGAGCCGGGACAACGTGGTCAACATGGACTCCCGTACGGTGCTGTCCTGCCTGCCCTTCGCGGACGGCTCGGACGGCGCGCTGCTCTCCGACATCGAACTGCTCTCCTGGATCACGGGCGAGCGCACCCGGCACTCCGTGCGGACCGAGCGCGTCCCGCTGGACTCCATTCCCGGCTGGAAGCGCGGCGAGAGCGAGATCGAGCACGGGGAGGGCCGCTACTTCAACGTCGTGGCCGTGTCCGTACGGGCCGGAAACCGCGAGGTGACGGGCTGGACCCAGCCCCTGTTCGAGCCGGTCGGCCTGGGTGTCACCGCCTTCCTCACCCGCGAGTTCGGCGGCGTCCAGCATGTGCTGGCGCACGCCCGGGTCGAGGCCGGCTTCCTCGACACCCTTGAGCTGGGACCGACCGTGCAGTGCACTCCGGACAACTACGCCCACCTGCCCGAGCAGGAACGCCCCCGGTTCCTGGACACGGTGCTGCGCGCCGGCGCGGACCGCATCCGCTACGAGGTCGTGCACTCCGAGGAGGGCGGGCGCTTCCTCAACGCCGAGAGCCGCTTCCTCATCGTCGACGCGGACGAGGCCGACGCCCCGCTCGACCCGCCGCCCGGCTATGCCTGGGTCACCCCCGCGCAGCTCACCACCCTGGTCCGGCACGGCCACTACCTCAACGTCCAGGCCCGCACCATGCTCGCCTGCCTCAACGCGACGGCGGCGAGTACCCGGTGACCGGACCCTTGCGGGTGGGAGTGATCGGATGCGCGGGCATCGCGGTGCGCCGCATGCTTCCCGCCTTCGCCGCCTGCCCCGACATCGAGGTCGCGGCCGTGGCCAGCCGGGATCCGGCCAAGGCGCGGCAGGTCGCGGAACGCTTCGGCTGCCGTCCCGTGCACGGATACGGCGAGCTCCTCGAACTCGACGACATCCAGGCCGTCTACATACCGCTGCCCGCGGCGCTGCACGCCCGGTGGACCGAGGCGGCACTGAACACGGGCCGGCACGTCCTCGCCGAGAAGCCCCTGACCACCGACCGCCACCGCACCGGCGAACTCCTCGAACTCGCCGCATCCCGCGACCTGGTGCTCATGGAGAACGTCATGTTCGTCCATCACCACCGGCACCGGGCCGTGCAGCGCCTGGTCGCCGATGGCGCGATAGGTGAACTGCGGTCGTTCCACGCGGCGTTCACCATCCCCCCACAGCCGGACGGTGACATCAGATACGACCCCGAACTCGGCGGCGGGGCACTGGCGGACGTCGGGGTCTACCCCCTCCGGGCCGCACTGCACTTCCTCGGCCCCGAACTCGACGTCGTCGGTGCCCGCCTCGTCCGGGGCACGGGACGTCGGGTCGAGACCTCCGGCGCCGCGCTGCTGAGCACTCCCGGCGCCGTCACGGCCCAGATCACCTTCGGCATGGAGCACGCCTACCGCTCGTCGTACGAACTGTGGGGCAGCGAGGGCAGCATCACCGTCGACCGGGCGTTCACCCCGCCCGCCGACCACGTCCCCGTGATCGGCCTGCACCGCGACGGGAAGACCGAGGAGATCCGGCTCGAACCGCACGATCAGGTGGCGGCCACCGTCGCGGCCTTCGCCGCCGCGGTGCGCACCGGAACCCTCCCGGACGCCGGCGCCACCCTGCGGCAGGCGGAACTTCTCGACGAGACACACCGGTCCGCCTCGCGCGGAGAACCCCTCAGAACTGGATGAGCGGCCGCTGCCCGGGCCCCTCGGCGATGACCGGCCGAAGGACACCGGCAGGGCATGGAAGGAGACATTCGTGCAACGCCACATCGCTTTCTTCAACTTTCCGGCCGTAGGCCATGTCAATCCCACGATCGGCGTGGTCGAGGAACTGGTGAAACGAGGTCATCGCGTCACCTGCACCGCGACGGACCATTTCGCCCCCATAGTGAAGGCCGCCGGCGCCGAAGCGGTCAGGTACGACTCGGTCTTCGGCGATTTCTACCGCGCCCCCCTGACCGCCGAGGAGAACGCGGGCGAGGGACTGCGGTGCCTGGACGAAAGCACCTCCCTCGTGGAACAGGTCGCGCCGTTCTACGAGGACAACCGGCCGGATGTGATCGTCCATGACTTCATGGCGTGGGGAGCGCGGTTCTTCGCCGCCAAGAACGACATTCCGCTGATCCGTACCTATCCGGTGTTCGGGGCGAACGAACACTTCTCGCTCCGGGAGAAGTTCCCGGTGGCGGAGCTGAACGACCCGCAGATCATGGAAGCGGTGAAGAAGCTCGCGGGTGTGCTGCCCCAGTTCGGCCTGGCGCCCGACCCGATGGGTTTCCTTGCGGGGATCGAGAAGCTCGGGATCATCTTCCTCCCGCGCGAATTCCAGTACGCGGGCGAGACCTTCGACGAACGGTTCGTCTTCACCGGGCCCTGCATCGCCGAACGCCCCTACCAGGGCAGCTGGCAGCCGGCCTCGGCGGACCGGCCCACGCTGCTGATCTCGCTCGGCACCTCGGCCAGGGGCTGGTCGGAGTTCTTCACGATGGCCATCGAGGCCTTCGCCGACTCCGAGTGGGACGTCCTCATCACCGTCGGTGAGCACACCGACCCCGCCGGCCTCGGGCCGCTGCCCGCGAACGTCGACGTACGGCGGTACGCGCCGCAGCTCGACGTGCTGCGCCACGCCAAGCTGTTCATCACCCACGGCGGTATGAACAGCACCATGGAGTCGCTGGACAACGGCGTGCCCATGGTGGTCGTGCCGCAGACGAGCGAGCAGCGGGCGAACGCCCAGCGCGTGGAAGAGCTGGGCCTCGGCCGCCGTCTGGCCAAGGAGGACGTCACGGTGCAGAGCCTGCGCGAGGCCGTGGCCCAGGTGACGGGCGACGCGTCCGTGACCGACCGGGTGCGGGCCATGCGGGAGCGCATGCGGTCGATGGACGGCCCGGCCGTCGCGGCCGACGCCGTCGAGGCGTACCTGGCCCAGCAGAGCTGAGTACCCGCCGCCGCGACACGGATCCGTGTCGCGGCGGGCCCGCACCGGTGTCGTACGGCCCTCGCTCACAGGCCGTACGACACCGGTCGGCATCGGCCGGCCCGGTCAGGTCCGGGGCCGTCCGAACGACATCGCAGCCGACCGGGCCTTCGGACTAGGGTCTTTCGTTTGGATCATGCCGGGCTCGCGGGGCCTGGTGCCGCACCTCGCCGCGTTGTCGTCGGTCGCCATGGCTCCGCCATGACTCCCTCCTCCGCCTTGCGATGCACGGCACCAGGCCCCGCTCCCTGATCCGGCCCGATCCAAACGAAAGACCCTAGTCCGCGCCGTCCCGACGGCGCCACCCACTGACCGAAGACGGTGACTCGACAGCCATGGATCATCTGGAAGAACTCAAGGAATTCGCCCGCCTGCACGCCCGGGGCCAGGGCATGACGGCCGAGCACGCCACGCGTGTCCTCGCCCGTATCACCAACGACACCACGGGGGATCCGGACTCCTGGGCCTCGGTGTGGACCGCCGAGGGACGGGCCGCCGCCACCCGCGGTGACCTCCTCGACGCGTGCCGGCACTACGCGCTCGCCCGTTTCCCGTACCACGGTGACGCCGATCGCCTGCACGCCCAGCGGCTCTGCGTCGACACCTTCGACCAGTGGCGCGGTGACCAGGACGGCATCGAGCGCCTGGAGTTCGACCACGCCGACGGCACCGTCGCCTGCTGGGCCGCCGGGCTCGACAGGTCCCGCCCGCTACTGGTCGTCATGGGCGGCATCGTCAGCGTCAAGGAACAGTGGGCGCCGCTGCTGCCCCTGCTGCGCAAACTCGGCTTCGCCGCCGTCGTCACCGAGCTGCCGGGCGTCGGCGAGAACACCGTCACCTACGGCCCCGACTCCTGGCGCACCCTCAGCTTCCTGCTCGACCAGCTCGCCGACCGCGCCCAGGTCTCCGACACCTCGATGCTGGCCCTCAGCTTCAGCGGCCACCTCGCCCTGGGCGCCGCCGCCGAGGACCCCCGCATCAGCCGTGTCCTCACCGTGGGCGCGCCCGTCGCCGACTTCTTCACCGACGAGGCCTGGTGGCCTCGGGTGCCCGGCATCACGACCGACACCCTGCGCCGCCTCACCGGCAGCAAGGACCTCACCGAACTCCGCCACCAGCTACCGCAGTTCGCGCTCACACCGGAGCAGCTTCGGCAGGTGCGGATACCCGTCCGGTACGTCGCCAGCAGCCGCGACGAGATCATCCCGGACACGGATCAGGCGCTGCTGCGCCGCACGCTCGACGACGTCCGGTTCAAGACGTTCGACGACGTGCACGGTTCGCCCGCCCATCTCGACGCGATGCGGCGCTGGCTCATCTCCCAGCTGCTGTGGCTGCGCTTCGCGCGCCGCCGCGCCCGGCCGACGACGAGCGTGAGGGCCTCATGAGCGAGCTCAGGAACGACGACGGTACGACCTCCGGCACCACGATCGGCACCGTGTGGCCGTGGCAGACACTGGCCTCACTCGGTATCACCGAGAACGATCTGATGACTGATCAGGACATGTGCGACCTTCCGGCGGGGGCGGGCACCGCGGCGCCCGTGGCTTCCACAGGTGTGTCCGAGGGTCTCGCGGGTGCTTCGGCGAGGAGCCGGAATGTGCCGTCCTTTACGTGGCCGGTTTTGAGGCGTCCGCCGATGGCGGTCATGCGCGCCTGAAGGTTGCCGAGTCCGTTGCCGCTGTGCGGTGCGGTATTGCGGTAGCCGGGGTCGGCGCCGTCGTTTTCGATGAGGAGCCGGACGACACCGCCGTGGTGGACGGCTCTGATGCGGCAGTGGGTGGCGCTGCTGTGGCGGAGGAGATTGGTGACGGCTTCGCGCAGGGTGGTGGCGAGTGCGGTGTCGATGTGCGGGGAGAGTGTGGCGAGTTCCATTTCTACGTGTACGTGGATGCCGGCGGCCTGGAGCATGGATTGTGCCGTTCTGATCTCCTGCTGGAGTGAGATGGCGCGGTAGCCGCCGGCGGCTCTGCGGACGTCGGTGAGGGACTGGCCGGCCAGGGTGAGAACTTCGTTGATCTCTTTCATGGCGCGGTCGGGTTGGGTGGGGACGAGCTGGTGGACGAGTTCGGTCTTGAGGGCGATGGCGGAGAGGCTGAAGCCAAGAAGGTCGTGGAGGTCGCGGGCGAAGCGGAGTCGCTCTCCGGTGACGGCCTGGCAGGCGAGTTCCCCACGGGTGGTGTGGAGGTCCGTGATGAGGTGCGCCAGACGGGTGAGTCCGTAGAGGACGAGTCCGGTCAGGAGCGTGGTGTGGGTGAAGTTGATGCTGTCGAGGAGGGGCCGGCCGGTCAGGAGTGGTGGGATGAGCATGCTGAGTCCCACGGTGGCGTAGAGGGGCCAGGACACTCGGGGCGGCAGGAGAAGGAGTAAAGAGCCGGCGAGATAGCCGGCCATGGTTTCCCAGTAGGCCTGGAAGATGATGAGTGGGAGATAGGTAAGGAGCGCCTGGAGGGCGAGGATCAGGCAGGTGCGGGGCAGAGGTGCCTGGTTGCCGCCGGGTGTGGAGTGGAGAAGCTGCAGGGCGAGGATCGGCAGAAGCAGGAGCAGCCCGGTCGCTTCGGCTGTAGGGGACACTCCGGCGGTGAGGATGCTGGTGATGGTGAGGAGCGCGTAGCCCAGGAGCGCGGTGATGAGGATGGTGCGTGCGATGCGGGGTGCGGGTAGCCGGTTGCCGGGTGTGGGCGGGGCTACCGCCACGGGTCTGCGGCCCGTCGACTCGTCCGCACGGTTCATATGGTCGTGACTGTCCATCATTTTCACGGTTCCCCCGTAAACCATGTGCGCCATCCCGCCGGGTCGGTCCGGCCCGGCGGGTGTGTGCGTGTACCGCCGGATGCTGCCCGTAGGGACAGGGGTTGATGCCGTCGCGCGGCAGCCGGTCCGCCACGGTGAGGGTCCTCCGCCCTGTGCCCCCCGGAGGAGGACCCTCACCAGCGGATGGGAACCGCTCGGATCAGCGCAGGACCCACAGCTCGTGGATGCCGGAGCCGATGGACACGCACTGCCATGCGGCGGCCTGGCCGTTGTTGACCAGGAGAGTGCCCCAGTTGACGCACTGGCTGAGCGGGAAGTTCCCGTACTTCTGCCAGACCAGGAGCGGCGCGGCTTCGGCGGTGCTCGCCGTGGTCGTGGGCTCGGCGGCGGCGCTGGTCGCGGCCGCTCCACCCACCAGGAGGATCGCACCCGTCGCGGCAGTGGCGATCAGGCTCGTCAGGCGGCTTGTCATGTCGTTCCCCGTTCTGTTCATGGCGCCGCGGGGACCACTGACTCCGGGCCCAGGTGCCCGGGAGCCGAGCCGGCCGGGTGGCCGGCGGGGTTCCGCGTCTGAACACAACGATCGCGGCCCGGGCCGCCACGCCACAGAGCAGTCGGCTACTCAACTTCCGGCCCGCGTCTACTCCCCGCGTCTACTCCCCGCGTCTGCTCTCCGCGTCTGCTCTCCGGGGGCGGCGGGGGTCTCAGGACCTGGAGGAAGGCCGCGGCAGGAGAACCCCCGCGAGCGTGGCCCGGCTGGAGACGCCCAGCTTGCGGTAGACGCGGCTCAGATGGTTCTCGACCGTCCGTACCGACAGCACGCACGCCTCGGCGATCTCCCTGCTGGTACGTCCCCGGGCCGCCATCAGCGCGATGTCCCGTTCGCGCGAGCTGAGCGGTTCGGGCGCCGAGGCGTCACTGAGGGCGGGTGTCGCCGCGTCCGGGCAGCGCTCCAGCAGGATCCGTGCGTGCGCCGCCGCTCGCGTCGCCCGGGACGGCTGCCCCGAGGCGGACCACCGGCCTGCCGCCGCGACCAGTGCTTCCGCCGCCTGGAGACCGGCGCCCAGCGCCTCCAGGAGCGCGGCGGCCTCCTCGAAGGCCGTCCCGCCGGGCGGCCCCAGGACCGCGGCGGCGTGCGCGGCCCGGGCGGCGGCGAACGGACCCTGCATCCGCGCGGCCGCCGCCCGCAGATCCTCGGCGGCCTCCACCACGCCCCACCGGACCAGGTCGTGCAGGACGGTGACGGCGCCGGAGACCTCACCCGCCGCCAGCGCGTCGTCAGCGGTCCGCCGCAGTAACCGCCGTGCCCGTGGCGTCTCGCCGCGGAGCAACAGGACCCAGCCGTGCGCGCGAAGCGTGTCCAGCCCGCACAGCGGCGACGCCGGCCGCGCCGCGAGAGCCGCGAGCTCCTCGGCCTCGGGGGCGATCCGGCCCGCGTGGGCCGTCGCCAGGACGAGGCCGGCGAGGGCGCGCTGCCCGGCGAACGGCTGTCCGCACAGCAGCGCCTGGGCCCGTGCCTCCCGGAAGTGCGCGACGGACGCGGCGACCTGTCCGCGTTCGAGCGCGATGCGGCCCAGCACCCAGGAGAACCAGACGGTGAGCGCGGGCACCGGCGCGCCCATGGTCTCCCGGCCCTCACGGGCCGTCCGCTCCGCCTCCTCCGTACGTCCCGACTCCAGCAGCGCCGCGGCCAGCAGGTACAGGTGGCGCGCGGGATAGTAGGCGGCCCAGCGGTCCGCCAGGTCGCAGTGCGCCGCGTACACCTCGCGTCCGGTGCGTACGGCGTCCTCCACGAGGCCGGCGCCGAGCTCGATCCGTAACCGGGCGTGCAGGTGTGCCACGTACTCCTGGCCCGCCATGGCGGTCGGGCGACGCGGATCCGGGGCCGTCTGCCCGGCGAACAGCGCGGCCGCTTCGCCCGTCCGGCCCACCGCGGTCAGCAGGGTGGCCTCGTAGGCGACGGGCAGCGGGCGGCTGCGGATCCGTACGGCGGCCTCCCGGAGCACCGCGCGTGCCCGTTCCAGGTCCCCGAGCCCGTAGAGGCAGTGCTGAGCGAGAACCGCGGCGGCCGCCTGCACGTCCTCCTCGGTCGCGGCCGCGCCGAAGGCCCGCTCCAGGACGGGGATGGCCTCGCCGAACTCACCTTGCTGGCCGAGGGCTTCACCGAGCATCAGACAGGCCCGTACATCCGGTCCGTGCACCAGGGCCGCTCCGGCGAGACGGCGCATCGTGGCCAGGTCCTCGGCGTGCAGGGCCTGGGCCGCGGCGCGCACCAGCAGGGCCGGGTCCGCCGTGCCGTTGGCGTCGAGGTCCCAGCAGGCGAGGTCGAGAGCGTCGCCGACGCGGCGGGCCCCGTACCCGCGGACCCGCTCCGCCTGCCGGCGCAGCAACTGTCTGGCCCGGGTTCTGGGTATCGCGTCGCGCAGCAGCCGCGCCTGCCAGGGATGAGCCAGGGCGACCCGCTCGCGCCGGTCCTCCAGCCGTACGGTCAGCACATCGAGCACTTCCAGGTCGACCAGGGCGTCGGCGTCGGCGTGCTCCAGAGCGTCGTCGAGGCCGACAGGACCGCACAGCGCCAGCAGTTCCAGCACGGTGCGCCGGTCCTTGGGCAGGTCTCTCATCCGGTCCGCGAACGGAACGACCGCGGGAAGCCGCTTCAGCGGCCGCGCCAGACACCACACCCCGTCCACCTGGACCAGCGACCCGTCCCGCACGGCCGTCCGTACCACTTCCCGCGTCCACAGCGCGTTGCCGAGGCCGACCTCCCACAGGGCGAGCTCGGCGGGCGCCGAGACCGCACCGGCGAGGGCCGCCCGCAGCAGGCCCGCCATCTCGGGACGGCTGAACGCGGTCAGCCGGAGGTGGTCCAGAGCGTCCGCGCGCCACAGGGAATGAAGGACGTCCGGCCAGTCGGCGTCCGTGGGCAGGGTGGCGACGAGGAACACGGACGAGTCGGCGGCCAGCTGCCCGAGCAGGGCCAGTGATGTGGGGTCCAGGAGGTGTACGTCGTCCACCAGCAGCACCGTACGAGAGCCGCCGCCGGTGGCCGCGAACGACTGGCGCACCTCACGGAAGAACACGGCCGGGTCCTCGGCGCCGGCGTGCGCGGGAAGCAGGGGAGCGAGCGCGGACAACGGCACGGTCGACGCCGTCAGGGTGGCCAGCACCCGCACGGTCCGGTGGGCAGGACCGGTCAGGACCACGAACTCCTCCGCGAGCCGGCTCTTGCCGACGCCAGGCGCGCCCGTGACGGCCGCTCCCTTGCAGCCGGGCCGGCGCAACGCGGCGTGCAGCGCCGTGAGTTCCTCGGTGCGGCCGGTGAACGGCATGGGTGTGGTGCGGCCGACGACAGACATCAGAACCCCCCCGGTTGGTCCGTGCGTGCGGACAAAGTCTGACATCAGCAGACTCCTGCCGGGCGTGCGATCGGCGGGCTGGCCGAAACCGGACCGGGAGCGGTGGCCCTCAGCCGTCGGACGGCTCCGGAATCGGCGCCCCCGCGCCGCCCACGCGGACGCGCGGGTCACCCGCGCGCAGTTCCACCGTCAGTACGCCGGAACGGCCCATGTCCTCGCCCTGGTGCAGGGTGAGCACCGACTCGTCGGGTACGGCGCCGAGTTCACGGGCGTACGCACCGAACGCCGCCGCCGCGGCCCCCGTCGCCGGATCCTCGACGACCCCGCCCACCGGGAACGGGTCGCGGACATGGAACACGGCGGCGGACGCCCGCCACACCAGCTGAACCGTCGTCAGATCAAGCCGCCGCATGAGCGCTTCGAGACGGTCGAAGTCGTACGAGAGGTCGGCGAGCCGGGCCCGGCTCGCGGCGGCGAGGACGAGATGGCGGGCTCCGGCGAAGGCGATACGGGGCGGCAGGGCCGGGTCGAGATCGGCCGCCGGCCAGCCGAGCGCGGCGAGGGCCTCCCGTACGTCCTGCTCGTCGACGCCGGTCACGTACGGCTCGACGCTGGTGAGGGTGGCGCGCAGCACCCCGTCCGTCTCGGTGACGGTCACCGGCACGGTCCCGGCGCGGGTCTCGAAGACCAGCTCACCGGGGCCGGCCCGGTCGGCGAGGGCGACGGCGGTGGCGACCGTGGCGTGGCCGCAGAAGGGGACCTCCGCCTTGGGGCTGAAGTACCGGATGGTAAATGCCCGGCCCGGCTCGCCGAGCCCCTCGGGCGGCGCGGTCAGGAACGCGGATTCGCTGTATCCCAGCTGCGCCGCGATCGAGAGCATCTCGTCGTCACCGAGCCCGGCCGCGTCCAGGACGACACCGGCGGGGTTGCCGCCCCGGGGATCGCTGGAGAAGGCGGTGTACCGGAGGACGGCGGCGGGCGCGGCGGGGCCGGGCGCGGCGGAGGTGTGCGGGCTCATGCCTGGGCCAACGGCGCCGCCGCCCGCGCGCATTCCCGGGCGTCAGCCCCGGCCCACGAACGGCATCGCCGTCGCCAGCACCGTGGCGAACTGGATATTCGCCTCCAACGGCAGCTCCGCCATGTGCAGCACCGTCGTCGCCACATCGGCCGCGTCCATCACCGGCTCCACCGCCAGCTCCCGGTTCGCCTGCGGAACCCCCCGCCGCATCCGCTCCGTCATATCGGTCGCCGCGTTGCCGATGTCGATCTGGCCGCACGCGATGCGGTAGCGACGGCCGTCCAGGGAGAGCGACTTGGTGAGCCCGGTCATGCCGTGCTTCGTGGCCGTGTAGGCCACCGAGTCCGGGCGGGGCGCGTGCGCCGAGACCGAGCCGTTGTTGATGATCCGGCCGCCCTGCGGATCCTGCGCCTTCATCATCCGGAACGCCGCCTGGGCACAGAGGAACGTGCCGGTCAGATTGGTGTCCACCACCTTCCGCCAGGCCGAGTACGGCAGGTCCTCCAGCGCCATACCCCCGGGCCCGAACGTGCCGGCGTTGTTGAAGAGCAGATCGATCCTGCCGTACCGCTCACCCACCGCCGCGAACAGCGCGTCGACGTCCTCCGGGAGCGACACATCGGTCCGTACGCACAGCGAGTCACCGCCCGCCGCGCGCGCCGTCTCCTCCAGGGTTTCCGTGCGCCGTCCCGCCAGCACCACCGACCAGCCCGCGCCGCTCAGCGCCCGTGAGACCGCCCGTCCGATGCCCGAGCCCGCCCCTGTCACCACGGCGATCTTCCGGGGGGTGTCGATCTTCCGCATGGCATTCATGGCGACGCAGCGTACGTGAGATACAACTGTGCGCACAGCACCCGGACCTCATCCGTCCGCCATGTGCATGTTGTGTACCCGACAACAGGGCGCCGCCGCCCCCGACTGCAATAGCCCGGGACAGCCGTCGTCAGGGGAGGGGCACATGACACACCGCCACGCACAGGGCACCCACGCACCCGAGCTCAGGGCCGCCGCCGCGCACCTCGGCCGCCGCCGCTTCCTCACCGGCACCGCGGCCGCCGCCGCGCTCGCCTTCGCCGTCAACCTGCCGTCCTTCGGCGTCGCGAGCGCCGCGGAGCTGGACGCCGGGAAGATCACCGAGGACCCGTTCACGCTCGGCGTCGCCTCCGGCGACCCGCGCCCGGACAGCGTGCTGCTCTGGACCCGGCTCGCGCCCCGCCCGTACGAGGCGGACACCGGCCTGCCCGCGAACCGGGTCTCCGTGCGCTGGGAGCTGGCCCACGACGCGGGCTTCACCCGGATCGCCAGGCGCGGCCGGGCCGACGCCCACCCCGAACTGCACCACAGCGTCCATGTCGCCGTGGAGGGGCTGGACTCCGGCCGGGTGTACTACTACCGCTTCCGCGCCGGTACCTGGCTCAGCCCCGTCGGCCGCACCCGTACCGCCCCCGCCCGCGACGCCCGGATCACGGCGCTCACCTTCGCCGCCGTCTCCTGCCAGGCGTACCACGACGGCTACTTCACCGCGTACAAGCACCTCGCGGAGGAGGACCTCGATGTCGTCTTCCACCTCGGCGACTATCTGTACGAGTACGCCGTGACCGCGGTCGGCGGCGCCCGCGGCTACACCGACCGCCGGCTGCCCGCGCACTACAACCGCGAGACCGTCACGCTGGAGGACTACCGGCTGCGGTACGCCCTCTACAAGTCCGACCCGGACCTGCGGGCCGCGCACGCCGCGCACCCCTTCGTCGTCACCTGGGACGACCACGAGACCGAGAACAACTACGCGGGCGGCACCCCCGAGAACGACGTACCGCCGGAGGAGTTCCTGCTGCGCAGGGCCTCCGCCTACCGCGCGTACTGGGAGAACCAGCCGCTGCGCGCCCCGCAGCGGCCCACCGGCCCGGACATGCGGCTCTACCGCCGGCTGGACTTCGGGCGGCTCGCGCGGTTCGACATCCTCGACACCCGGCAGTACCGCTCCGACCAGGCGTACGGCGACGGCTGGCAGGTGCCGGGCCCGGAGTCCGAGGACGCGTCGCGCACGATGACCGGTGAGGCCCAGGAGCGGTGGCTGCTGGACGGCTGGAAGAACTCCACGGCGACCTGGAACGTCGTACCGCAGCAGGTGACCTTCGCCCGGCGCCGCAACCTTCCGACGGAAGGCTTCAAGCTGTCGATGGACGCGTGGGACGGCTACCCGGCCTCCCGGCAGCGCCTCCTGGACGGCGTCGAGGCGGCCGGGATCGAGAACTTCATGGTGCTGACCGGCGACGTGCACACGGGTAACGCGTACGACCTGAAGAAGGACTGGAACGACCCGGAGTCGCGCACCCTCGGCACGGAGATCGTGGCGACCTCCATCGCCAGCGGCAAGGACGGCGCGGACAAGCCGGCCGACTGGGCCACGCTCATGGCGGCCAACGCGCACATGAAGTTCTACAACGGGCGGCGCGGCTATGTGACCGTGGCGCTCGGCGACGCGCAGGCGCGGGCGGACTTCAGGACGGTCTCCGCCGTCACGACGCCCGGCGCCCCGGTCACGACGGTGGCGTCCTTCGTGACCGAGGCGGGCCGTCCTGGCCTCGAACCGGCCTGACATCCGCCCACCGGGCCGTGTCCCCGCGAAGAGCGACCGGGCAGGGCCTACGCGTCCACGGGGAAGCGGACGCCGATGCGGTCCCGTACCGCGTCGAGCGTCCGCATCACCGCGAGGGTGCCGTCCAGCGGCACCAGCGGGGATTCCGGCTCGCCGGCCCGCAGACAGCGCATCACCTCGGCCGCCTCGTGCTGCATCCCGTGCAGTCCGCTCGTGGCCGTGAACTCCTCGGGCTCGGCGCCGTCCCGGTGCAGGACGAAGCGCTCGGGGTGGAAGAAGCCGGCCGGGACCTCGATGCGCCCCGCCGTGCCCGTCACCGCCGCCGTCACCGGGGTGCCGGCCGTCACCGAGCAGGTCAGCAGCGCGGTCGCCCCCGAGTCCCAGCCCAGCAGCATCCCGGTGTTGAGGTCCACACCCTCGGGCGAGAGCAGCGCGTCCGCCTGGACGCGGTCGGGCTCGCCCAGCAGCAGCTGGGCGAAGGACACCGGATAGACCCCGAGGTCGAGTACGGCGCCGCCGCCGAGGGCCGGGTCGCGCAGCCGGTGGTCGGGGGCGAAGGGGCCCTGGAGGCCGAAGTCCGCCTGGACGGTACGGATATCACCGATCGCGCCGTCCCGGACCAGCTCCACCATGCGGCGGATCACCGGGTTGCAGTACATCCACATGGCTTCCATCAGGAAGAGGCCCCGGTCCCGGGCGAGCGAGACCAGCTCCCCGGCCTCCCGGGCGTTCAGCGTGAACGCCTTCTCGCACAGCACCGGCTTTCCGGCGGCGAGGGCCAGTCCGGCGGCGGCCCGGTGGGCGGAGTGCGGCGTGGCGACGTATACGACGTCCACCTCCTCGTCGGCGACGAGCGCGGCCCACTCGCCGTACGCCCGCGGGATCCCGAACCGGCCGGCGAACTCCTTCGCGCCGGCGTCACTGCGCGAGGCCACCGCCACGACCTCGGCGTCCGCCATCTCCAGCACATCGGCCGTGAACCGCGCGGCGATCCCGCCCGTCGCCACGACGCCCCAGCGCACGGCTCGGTCCTGTGCCACCTGTCCCGCTGTCATAGCTGCCTCATTAATGGGTCTCGACCACTCCGGCTGAGCTGAGAGCATAGGTAAGGATTCGACGACATGGAGATACGGATGCCGGACGGCGGCCAGACCACTCAAGGACGCGAAGGACACATACGGCCCGAGCAGCGCCGCTCGGCACAGATCCCGGGGCAGCGGCCGGCCCCCGCACAGGCTTCCCCGCAGGAGCGGGTGGCCGCCGCCAGGGCGGCCGGCACCCCCACGACAGACACCGCCCCCGTGGCCGCGGCACGCCGCGTCGGGCTGCTGGTCACGCTCATTCTCGGCGGGCTCACCGCACTGCCCCCGCTCTCCATGGACATGTACCTCCCGGCCCTGCCCGAGGTCACCAGCGCGCTGAACTCACCCGCCGCGACCGTCCAGATCACGCTCACCGCCTGCCTCGCGGGCATGGCGCTCGGCCAGATCGTCGTCGGACCCATGAGCGACAAATGGGGACGGCGCAGACCGCTGCTCCTCGGCATGGTCGTCTATGTCATCGCCACGGCCATCTGCGCCCTGGCCCCCACCACCGAACTTCTCATCGGCTTCCGGCTCCTGCAGGGCCTCGCCGGCGCGGCGGGCATCGTGATCGCCCGCGCGGTGGTGCGTGACCTGTACGACGGCGTGGAAATGGCCCGCTTCTTCTCCACCCTGATGCTGATCTCCGGCGTCGCGCCGGTCATCGCGCCCGTGATCGGCGGACAGGTGCTGCGCCTCACCGACTGGCGGGGCATCTTCGTCGTCCTCACGGTGATCGGCGCCGTCCTCACCTTCGTCGTCTGGAAGTGGCTGCACGAGACGCTGCCGCCCGAGAAGCGGCACAGCGGCGGCGTCGGCGAGGCGCTGCGTACGATGCGCGGACTGCTCGCCGACCGGGTTTTCACCGGCTACACGCTCGCGGGCGGCCTCGCCTTCGCCGCGCTGTTCGCGTACGTCTCCGCCTCACCGTTCGTGGTGCAGGCCATCTACGGCGCCTCACCGCAGACCTTCAGCCTGCTCTTCGGCATCAACTCCGTCGGACTGATCACCGTCGGCCAGATCAACGGCAAGGTGCTGGTCGGCCGGGTCAGCATGGACCGGGTGCTGGGCTTCGGGCTCCTCGTCATCACGCTCGCCGCGCTGGCGCTGCTGCTGATGACCAGCGGGGTGTTCGGCCGCGTGGGGCTCTTCCCGGTCGCGGCGGGGCTGTTCGTGCTGATGTCCGCGATGGGTCTGGCGATGCCCAACACCAACGCCCAGGCGCTGATGCGGACCCCGCACGCCGCGGGCTCGGCCTCCGCGCTCATCGGTACGGCGTCGTTCCTGATCGGCGCCATCGCCTCGCCGCTCGTGGGTATCGCGGGCGAGGAGACGGCGGTCCCGATGGCCGTCGTCCAGCTGGTGTGCGCGCTCGGTTCGCTCGGCTGCTTCCTGGGTCTCGTACGCCCCTGGGAGCACCGGCGGGCCATGGAGCAGCGGCCCGTCGCCTGACCCCACCAGGTCCTGCCCGGCAGGGATTCAGCCGCGCTGCGCGTACCCGATCAGATGCAGCGTGTCGTTCGTGTCCGTCCAGCGGAAGAGGCCGACCCCGGTGGCCTCCCCGCTGGGCAGCCGGACATTGGGGGCGAGGGCCTTGGGCGTCCCGGCGGTGAGGTCCACCGTGACCGGGGTGCCACCGCCCGCCAGGGCGTCCGCCGCGCTGCGGGCGCCCGTCGCGCCGTAGGCCGTGCCCTGGTCCGTCACGGTGGTCAGCGTCAGCGGCTTGGTGCCGTCCGACTCCTCGAAGCAGTAGGCGGTCTTGGTCTCCACGGCGAAGGCGAGCCTCCCGGCGATCAGATAGCGACCGTTCGGGGAGACGACCAGCCGCGGATCGGTGCCCGGCGCGATAGCCGGTTTACGGCACCGCACCTGGGCGACGGTCTTGCCGGTCGTCGCGTCGTGCAGCGCCCACACCTCGTGCGTGGCGGCGTCCTTGGCGCCCTTCTTCCGCTGCCACTTGGCGAGGACGTAGCCGGGCGCCGTCGAGGTCGGCACCCCCGAGGTGGGCTCCGTGTCCTTCGGCGCGACCTTCCGGCTGAACCAGCCGCCGCGCACCCAGAACTCCCTGGCCCCGCTGACCAGCAGCCCCTTGTCGGTCACCCCGCGCACCTCGGTCAGCCTGCGGCATTCCGTACAGCCCTTGGGGTAGCCGAGCGTGCCCGGCGGGGCCTTGACCACATCACCGGTCGCCGGGTCGACGACCGCGCTGGTGGCCTTGGAGTCGGTGATCAGGATGCCGGGGCCGGTGGCGGTGACGGTCGGCGCGTCGGTCCAGGGGACCTCGACCCGCCGCCAGGAGCCGTCGGAGACGCGGTACACATCGAGGGAGACGATGGAGTCCGAGTGGGTCAGCACGTCCGCCTTGAGCTTTCCGTACGACCAGGTGACGAAGTACTCCTGACCGCCCTTGGCGACGGACAGCAGCCGGGGGAAGCGGTCGGGGGAGAAGAGCGGCCGCCAGGGCGCGCCGTCCCAGCCGCGCTTGCCGGTCGCCGGGTCCAGCGTCCGCAGCCGGAACTGGACCTCGTCGACGCGCTGGAGATAGGCGAGACTGCCCGCGGCGGTGGCGACGGCGTACTCGGGGGAGGCGCCGATGATCTCCCAGCCGTGCTGGGTGTCGTACGAGGGCGGGACGGTCAGCTGTGTCGCCGGCGCCGCGCTGTTCCGCACGGGCTTCTTGGGCGGGCCGTCACCCTTGTCGTCCTTGCTGTCGCCGCTTCCGCCGCAGGTGGCGAGCAGAAGCAGCAGCGCCAGCACGATCACGCCCGCCACCAGGGACACGCGTACGACCCTCTGTCTCATGGTCCCCCTGACAGCTGCTGCCGAACAACGATCGTCAGCGTAGCAACTGCGCCCAGGCACTCAGCAGTTCGATCGGTGGTACGGGGCCGGGGAAGCCTCCCGGCCCGCTCCAGGCCGCGAGGGGCACTAGAATTCTGCGGTGAACGCCACTCTCCCCACCGCCGACGCGCTGCGCGCCGCGCTCGCCGGACTGCTCGACGGGCTGCCGCCCAAGCAGGCCGCACAGGCCGTCGAGCGGCTGATCGCCAACTACCGCGGGGCCACCCCCACGGACGCGCCCGTGCTCCGGGACCGGTCCGATGTGGCCGCCTACGCCGCCTACCGGATGCCCGCGACGTTCGAAGCCGTACGAGCCGCGCTGGACGGCCTGGCCGTCGCCGCGCCCGACTGGGTGCCGGGCAGCCACCTCGATGTGGGCGGCGGGACCGGCGCCGCGGTCTGGGCGGCGGACGCGACCTGGGCGGAGCCCCGTACCACCACCGTCCTGGACTGGGCCGAGCCCGCGCTTACCCTCGGCCGTGAGCTGGCGGAAGCCTCCGGGGCCCCCGGGCCGCGCGCCGCCGAGTGGCGGCAGGCCAGGATCGGCGCGGCGCTGAAGCTGCCCGAGAGCGATCTGGTGACGGTCTCGTACGTACTGAAGGAACTGGCCGAGCGGGACCGCGGCGCGCTCGTCGCCGAAGCCGCACGGGTCGCCCAGGCGGTGGTGATCGTGGAGCCGGGCACTCCCGACGGCTATCTGCGCGTCATCGAGGCCCGCGACCGGCTGATCGCGGCGGGGCTGCGGATCGCGGCGCCCTGCCCGCACGACGGCGCCTGCCCGATCGAGCGGGGCACCGACTGGTGTCACTTCGCGGCGCGGGTCAGCCGGTCCTCGCTGCACCGTCAGGTGAAGGGAGGCACGCTGCCGTACGAGGACGAGAAGTTCAGCTATGTCGCGGCGGTGCGCTTCGAGGCGCGGCCGGCGGTGGGCCGGGTGACCCGGAAGCCACAGATCCGCAAGGGGCAGGTGCTGCTCGAACTGTGCACCGTGGACGACGGACTGCGGCGGGAGACGGTCGCCAAGCGGCACGGCGCGCTGTACCGGGCGGCGCGCGATACGGCGTGGGGCGACACCTGGCCGCCCCCGCCTGATGCGGTCGACTGAACCCGGGACAGGGGGGCGGCTGCTGAGCCATTGCGCGTCTCGCTCACCTTCTGACGGCGTGCGCTGCTGTGATGGCCCGCACGCCGGGCACGGGCGGGCCGGTGCGCCACTACTACTCCTGGAGCTTCTCCCGGATCGCGATCAGGGCGGCCGACACGTACTCCTCAGTGCTCGTCTTGTTGAGGCCGAGCCCGCTGAGCACGCCCTCGCCGTCCTCCTGCTCCAGCAGTGCCAGCAACAGGTGCTCCGTGCCGACGTAGTTGTGGCCCAGCCGCAGCGCCTCGCGGAAGGTGAGCTCGAGGGCCTTCTTCGCCCGGGCGTCGAAGGGCACGAGGTCGGGCACGGGCTCACCGGAGGGCTCCGGCAGCGCCTCGGCCACGGCCTCCCCGACCGTCTCCAGCTGTACGCCCTGGGCGACGAGCACCTGTGCGGCCAGCCCCTCCGGGTCGTTGAGCAGGCCGAGCACGATATGCCCTGTGCCGATCTGCGTGTGACCACCTTCGCGGGCCTTGTTCTGGGCCGCGACGACCACGCTCCTGGCCCGCGGGGTAAACCTGCCGAAGTCCTGCTTCGCGTCGGGCGCCGGCTCGTCTTTCGTCACGAACCGCTTCTGGACGGCCTGCCGTGTGACGCCCATGGACTTGCCGATCTCGGTCCACGAGGCGCCGGAGCGGCGGGCCTGGTCGACGAAGTGGCCGATGAGGTGGTCGGCCACTTCGCCGAGATGGTCAGCGGCCACGACAGCGCTCTGGAGCTGATCGAGGGCGTCGCCGTGCACCTTCTTGATCGCCTCGATGAGGTCGTCGAGGCGTACGGGATTATTTATCTGAGTCGGTTCCACCATGAGGCAACCCTAGGTTGACAGTCGATTCCTGTCAACCCGTGGTTGACATCACGGTAGGGGGTTCGGCGGCCGTAGGGGCTGTGGGCCGCTCGGCCTCGCCCATCTAAGGCCGCAGCTCCTGGGTGCAGCACTTCACGCTGCCGCCGCCCTTGAGCAGCTCCCCGAGGTCCATGCCGAGCGGTTCGTACCCCCGCTCGCGCAGCGGGGTGAAGAGCCCGGCCGCGGCTTGCGGCAGCAGCACATGGCGGCCGTCGCTCACCGCGTTCAGACCGAGCGCCGACGCGTCCGCCTCGTCGGCGATGAGCGCGTCGGGGAAGAGCCGGGCGAGCACGGCCCGGCTGCCGGGGGAGAAGGCGCCGGGGTAGTACATGATCTCGTCGGCCGTGTCGTCCAGCACGGCGAGGGCCGTGTCCAGGTGGTAGTAGCGCGGATCGACGAGATCCAGGCCGATCACCGGGCGGCCGAAGAACTCCTGCGCCTCGTCGTGGGAGAGCGGGCTGGAGCGGAAGCCGCGCCCGGCCAGCAGATAGGACGCGGTGACGGCGAAGTCGCCCTCGCCCTCGTTGATGTGTGCGGGCTCGTGGATCTCGGTGTAGCCCTGGGCGCGGAACCAGGCGAGATGCGCCTCCGCCTCGCGCGTACGTTCCTGATGGGCGAAGCGGGCGCCGAGCACCCGGCCGTCGATGACCGTGGCGCCGTTCGCGGCGAACACCATGTCGGGCAGATCGGGGCTCGGCTCCAGCAGCGAGACGGTGTGGCCGAGAGCGAGATAGCGGTCCCGGAGGTCTTCCCACTGGGTGAGGGCGAGCGGCAGGTCCACCGGCTTCGCCGGATCCATCCAGGGATTGATCGAGTACGTCACCCTGAAGTGGTGCGGGGGACACATGAGATAGCGGCGGGGTGAGGCATCACGAGGCAATGAGGGCTCCTCACGAGCGGCAGTACGCACGACGTGTGCGTGGAAGCCATGGTCCGCTCTGCGGAGCCGCTGCGCTGTGATCCGTTCGGGTGATTCCTGCGGACCGTTTGACTTTGCCGAGACGATACGTCTCGCCTTGCCCCATGGGTAGAATGGGAGCCATGGCCGATACCAGGGCACCCGACTCCACCCGGCGCAGTGAGCGGTCGCGCCGCGCGATCTATGAGGCGGCCCTCGCGCTGGTCGGCGAGAGCGGTTACGCGAAGACGACGATCGAGGGCATCGCGGCCCGCGCTGGCGTCGGCAAGCAGACGATCTACCGCTGGTGGCCCTCCAAGGGCGCCGTCCTGCTGGAGGCCTTTCTCGACCTCGGCGACCAGGCGGCGCGGGCGGCGGCCGAGGACGCGGCGCCCGAGGGGGAGACCGCGTATGAGATCCCCGACACCGGCGATCTGGAGGCCGATCTCAAGCTGGTCCTGCGTGCCACGGTCGACGAGATGAACAACCCCAGGTACGAGGTGCCCTACCGGGCGCTGGCCGCCGAGGGGATCGTCAACGCGGAACTGGGCGCCGAATTCACGGCGAAGCTGCTCGAACCGCAGCTCCAGCTCTATGTGAAGCGGCTGCGCGCCGCCCAGGACTCCGGCGGCGTACGGCAGGGCCTCGACCTCCGTACCGCCCTGGAGCTGCTGACGGGACCGGTCGCCCACCGCTGGCTGCTGCGGACGCTTCCGCTGACGCACGCGTACGCGGACGCCGTCGTGGAGTACGCGCTGTACGGCCTGGCGCCGCGGCGCTAAAGCGGGGCTTGAGCGCCACGGCGTTGAAGCCTCGCTTTCCGAGCTGAATCCTGGCTTCCGGTCTGAACCTTTGATTCCGGTGGGGGCGCGGTGGGGGCGCGTGGAGGCATATGGGGCGGGTGTGGCGAACGCCATCAGCCCTCTGTGCCGGAATGGCCGCTTCATATCGCCACATACGCCGCAATAGCCATCGGAGCGGCGGACGGGCCCTCGTACCCCGGTTGGGGAGCACGGCCACCCGAGGAGCAGGATGGTGCGACCATGGAAGTGTCCGCAGGGGCGAGCGTGAGGTGTGAGGGGATAGATGGGCGACGATTTCGGCCGCTACCGCGGCACGGAGAGCAGGATTCCCCAGTGGCTGCGCAGGCGTCCCAAGAAAAGCGCCGGTGACTCCGCGCTCGACGCGGACGTGGCCGGCCGGGAGGCGCTGCTCCTCGCCGTCGCCGCCGCCGGTATGCCCATCGCGCCCGCCGCGCACCCGGTCGGCTATCGATGTTCCTGTGACCGCATCGGCTGTCCGACCCCGGCCCGGCACCCCATCTCCTTCGCCTGGCAGACCCAGTCCACCACCGATCGCGCACAGATCGAGCGATGGGCCCTCAACCAGCCCGAGGCCAACTTCATCACCGCGACCGGCATGATCCACGACGTCCTCGACGTCCCGCTCGAAGCGGGCAGCCGCGCGCTGGAGCGGCTGCTGGAGCAGGGCATCGACGTCGGCCCCGTCGCCGACTCCGGCGGCGACCGGATGCTCTTCTTCACCGCCACCCGGGGCACTCCCGATGACGAGGACGAGTGGTGGCCCTGTGAGCTGGACTGCCACCCCGAGACGATGGACGAGCACCCGGGGCTGCGCTGGCACTGCCGGGGCAGCTATGTGCTCGTACCCCCGGCCCGGCTCCCCGGCGAGCTCGCGCTGCACTGGCTGCGCGGCCCGGAACACCCGCTGCCCGACCCGCTGACGCTGCTGGAGACCCTGACCGACGCGTGCGCGCGCTACGCCGGGGAGAACGGCGAGCTGGACCCGCACGCGGTGGCCTGGCCGCTCGGCCGCTGAGAGGCTGAGCGGGGAGCCTGCGGCCTTGAGGGGTTCACCCTCAACCCCGCGGCCCCCGCCCGGCGCCCGTCCGCCCTGCTACGACCCCTTCGCGGCCGTGACCCCCTGGAGGCGGCCCGCCACCTCCACCGCCGGGGTGTCCGCGCCGGCGCGGGGGACCAGCACCACCTGGCTGGAGACCCACTCCTTGGTGAGCGTGTTCTTCACCTCGCCGGTCATCAGCGCCTTCACGTCCGGGCTCACCTGAGGGCGTACGTCCTTCGCGCCCGTCTGGCGTTCGAAGTAGCGCGTGGCGAAGAAGACCAGCGCGTCGCCGTCCTTCGTCAGCAGCCCCAGTGGTGCGAAGTCGCCGTCGGTCAGCGGCCGGTCGATGTACTGCGTGGTGAGACCGGGCAGCTGTGCCTTCTGCGCGCGGCTGTCCCGCCACGCGGTCGTGTGCGGTCCTTCCGCGAAGTGCTCCGGCTTGCCGCTTCCCAGATACGAGACGAACTCCGCGCTGAGATCCTTCGGCGCCACCGACAGCGCCTCGCTGTCCGGCTTCACCGCCTCGCCCCAGCCGTCCTTGTCCGTCTTGAAGACCGGGACGTCGTCCGGGGCGAGGATCGTCAGATACGGGACCTTCCACTTCTGGTCGGGCCCGTTGCGTACGAAGACCAGCACCCAGCGGTTGTCCTGCGGGCCGCTGTCCTGGTCGCGGTTGCTGTCGGTGTCCGCGACGAACCAGCGCGGCCAGCCCGCCTTCCGCGGGATCGTGAACTTCGCATCCGCCAGTTCGAGCGGCTGATGCCGGGGATTCCCGTCCGGGCTGGTGATGCTCCGCGCCTTCAGACCCGCCTGGTTGATCGCGCCGAGCGCGCCGGTGACCCGGTCCGCGTCGAGCGCCGGATCATAGGCCTTGTCCGCCTTGTTGTAGGCGTCGGTGAAGTCCTTGAGCGCCCGCGCGGCCTCACCCCGGTCAGCCGACGGTACGACCGCCAGCTCCCCGTGAACCGTCACGCACCCGCTCGCCGTCAGGGACAGCACCGTCACCGTCGCGAGCCCCGCCGCTGCCCGAATCGGCCTTCTCAGCCTGCTCATCGGTCGCCTTCTGCTCCTTGACCCTCACTGACCGTCCGAACCCTACCGGGGCCAGGAACAGAGCGAGCGTCGGGATCAGATACAGGCACCACACAATGACCTGAAGCACCGTCGGGTCCGGCTGGAAGTTGAAGACACCCTTGAGGAGCGTGCCGTACCAGCTGTCCGGCGGGATCGTCGAGCTGATGTCGAAGGCGCGGTCGGCCAGACCGCCCAGGAAGCGCGCCTCCTGGAGGTCGTGGACGCCGTACGCGAGCACGCCCGCCGCGACGACCACCAGCATCCCGCCGGTCCAGGTGAAGAACTTCGCCAGATTGATCCTGAGCGCGCCCCGGTAGAAGAGCCAGCCGAGCACGACCGCGCTGGCGATGCCGAGGAGCACACCGATCAGCGGCGCGTGGGTGCCGTCCTGCGAGGCACGCACCGACGCCCAGACGAACAGCGCCGTCTCCAGACCCTCCCGGCCCACCGCCAGGAACGCCGTCGCGACCAGCGCGCCCGTGCCCATCTGGAGCGCCGCGTCGAGCCTGCCGTGCAGCTCCGTCTTCAGGTGCCGCGCCGTACGCCGCATCCAGAAGACCATCCAGGTCACCAGGGCCACCGCGAGGATCGACAGCGAGCCGCCGAGCGCCTCCTTGGCCTCGAACGTCAGCTCCTGCGAGCCGAATTCGAGCGCGCAGCCGAAGCCGAACGCGACGGCGACCGCGACCGCGATACCCATCCAGATGGGCCGCAGCGCGTCGCGCCGGTCCGTCTTCACCAGATAGGCGACCAGGATGCAGACGACGAGACTGGCCTCAAGGCCCTCGCGCAGACCGATCAGATAGTTTCCGAACACGTCGGAACTCCTTTTCGAGGATCAGGAGATCAGGGCCCGGCCCCACCAGTCGTCCGTGTCCCGGACGCCCGGCGGGACCGCGAAGACCGCTGAACCCACGTGCTGGATGTACTCGTTGAGCGCGTCGGAGCGCGCCAGGGACCGCTGTACGGGAATGAACGCGTCCCGTACGTCGCGCTGGTACGCCAGGAAGAACAGCCCGGCGTCGAGGCGGCCGAGACCGTCCGTGCCGTCCGTGAAGGAGTAGCCGCGGCGCAGCATCATGGCCCCGTGGTGGGAGTCCGGATGCGCCAGCCGTACGTGCGACGTCGGCAGCATCGCCTTCAGGCTGGGCTTGTCGTGCTCGCGTGCCTTGCCGACCGCCGCGCCCTCGCCCTTGTCCCGGCCGAAGACGTCCTCCTGCTCCTGGAGGGACGTACGGTCCCAGGTCTCGATCCGCATCGAGATCCGGCGGGCCACCAGATAGGAGCCGCCCGCCATCCAGGAGGAGCCGTCCTTCTCCGTCGCCCAGACATGCCGGGAGAGGGCGTCGGTGTCGGTGCCCGCGATATTGCTGGTGCCGTCCTTGAAGCCGAAGAGATTACGGGGGGTCTGGGCGCCGGGCGTCGTCGACGACGTCTTGCCGAAGCCGAGCTGCGACCAGCGCACCGCGACCTTCCCGAAGCCGATCCTGGCGAGGTTGCGGATCGCGTGCACCGCGACCTGCGGATCGTCCGCGCACGCCTGGACGCACAGATCGCCGCCGCTGCGCGCCGGATCGAGATTGTCGCCGGGGAACGCGGGCAGGCCGACCAGCGCCGCAGGACGCTGCTTCTCCAGTCCGAACCGGCCCTGGTCGAAGAGCGAGGGCCCGAAGCCGACGGTCAGGGTGAGCCGGGACGGCTTGAGGCCGAGCGCCTCGCCCGTGTCGTCGGGCGGGGCCTCGGCGAGACCGCCGTACGCGCCCTCGCCGACCGCGTGTCCCGCCGTCATCCGCTCGGCGGCCCGGGTCCAGTCCTTGAGCAACTGGACCAGTTCGGCACGGTCCTTCGTCGTCACGTCGAACGCGGCGAAGTGCAGCCGGTCCTGGACGGCGGTGGCGATACCCGCCTGATGCGGGCCGTGGAAGGGGACGGCCGCGCCGGATTCGGCGGCGGGCCCGGCCGTGTCGCCGTCCCGCACGGCCGCCACGGCGCCACCGGCCGCGGCGGCGCCGAGCGCGAGCCCGGCACCGCCCCAGCCGAGCAGCGAACGGCGGGAGGGGACACGGGGCGCCGGGGTGTTACCGGCCGCCGCCGTGCTCTCCGCTGTTTCGTCGGACATGAAGTTCGGGATCCCTTGTGTGGCGGCTACGTGACGACTACTTGACGACGGCCGCGGCGAGCTTGGAGAGCGGCTCGGCGAGCGCGTTCACGCCGTCCGAGAGCTCCTTGCGCTGCGGCTTGCCCACCTTCTCGTACGAGGTGAACTCGTAGGAGTCCGGGGCGTCGCGGTACTGGTCGAGCAGCGTGTTCAGCGCGGCGAACTGCTTGTCCAGCTCGGTCACCAGCGCCGGGTCGTTCTTCGAGGCGATCGGCTTGAGCAGCTCGTACGACTGCTGCGCGCCCTCGACGTTCGCCTTGAAGTCGACCAGGTCGGTGTGGCTGTAGCGCTCCTCCTCGCCGGTGACCTTGCCGGCGGCGACCTCGTCCAGCAGTTCCTTGGCGCCGTTGGCCATGGAGGTCGGGGTGATCTCGGCCTTGCCGACCCGCTTCTGCCAGTCCGTCAGGTCCTTGTCGAGCGCGTCGGCCAGCGCCGTCGCGTCCGGGCCGAGCTTCTTGTCCTGCCAGAGAGCCTTCTCGAGGCGGTGCCAGCCGGTCCACTTCTGGCCGGGCTCCAGACCGTCGGCGCGCACGTCCACCTTCGGGTCGATGTCGCCGAAGGACTCGGCGACCGGCTCGGTGCGCTCCCAGCCGATGCGGGACGGGGCGTACGCCTTCTTGGCGGCCTCGAGGTCACCGGCGCGCACGGCGTCGGTGAACACCTTCACCTTCGGCAGCGTCTCGTCGGCCTGCGCCTGGACGTAGGTGCGGTACGCGGCGACGGCGGTGTCCATCTCCGGGCTGCGCTTGACGGCCGTGCCGCCGGTGACGGTGACCTTCTGGCGGATGCCCTCGCCCTTCATGCCGGGCTTGCAGGCGATCTCGTACGAACCGGCCTTCACCTCGGCGGTGACCTTCGCCTTCGTGCCGGGGCCGATGTTCTCCCGCTCCGTGACGATCCGGTCGTCGGGGAAGAGGACGTAGACCTCGGTGACCTTGGAGCCCTTGTTCTCGACGGCCAGTTCCACATGGCCCGCGGGGAACTCCTTCTTCGACACCTCGCAGGAGTCGTCCTTCGCGATGACCTGGACGGCGCCGTCGCCGGCCGTGGCGTCGCTCTTCTCGGCGCAGCCCGTGACGGCGGTCAGGGCGGCCACAGCGGCGGCAGCGGTGACGACGGAGAGGCGGGCAGGTCGCATGAAGGGCTCCACGAATGGATGGAATACGGAACTGAGGCGGCCCTAACTTAACCGAGCCTTACCTTAGGAGCGCCCGCCCGTTCAGTGATTCAGATCTCACTCCCACCCCCCGGACACGGCGAGATCACAGCGACCCATCGAACGCCCCATGGGATGGTCAAGGAGAGGTCAAGAGGGCCGTTTCGGGACCACCAGCGGGGCGCCGGTCCGTGGGTGCGGGAACACCTCGACGGGCTGCCGGTAGACCCGGCTCAGCAGGTCGTCGCGGAAGATCTCGGCGGGCGGTCCCTCGGCCGCGATCCGTCCGTCGTGCAGCACGGCGGTCCGGTCGGCGTGGGCCGCGGCGAGCCCCAGATCGTGCAGGACGACCACGACGGCGTCGCCCGCGGCCGCGCGCTGCCGGCAGATCCGCAGGACCAGTTCCTGATGGCGCAGATCGAGCGCCGCGGTCGGCTCGTCGAGGAGCAGCAGCGGGGCGCGCTGGGCGAGGACCCGGGCGAGAGCGACCCGGGCGCGCTCACCGCCGGAGAGCGCGGAGAAGGGGCGCGCGGCGAACTCGGTGACCTCGGTGGCCGCCATCGCCTCGGCGACGGCGCTCCCGTCCTCGTCCTCCAGAGCGGTCCCGGCCCACGGCGCCCGGCCCATCCGTACGACCTCGGCGACCGGGAAGGGGAAGGAGAGCGTGGCGGCCTGGGGCAGTACGGAGCGGCGCAGGGCGAGTTCGGGCGCGGACCAGTCGTGCGCGGGGCGCCCGCCGATCCGTACCTCACCGCGGTCGGGACGCAGATCGGCGGCGAGCGCGGCGAGGAGGGTCGACTTGCCCGCCCCGTTGGGCCCGACGAGCGCGAGCACCTCACCGGCGCGCGCGACGAGATCGATTCCGGAGAGCACGTCGCGCTGCCCGAGGCGGACCCGCAGGCCGCGGACCTCGGCGACGGGAGCGCCGGGACGGGCGGGGGAGGGGAGCGCGCGTCCCCGCGCGGCGAACAGATTCTTGAAGCTCACGCCCAACCACCTTGCTTCCGACGGGTTCTGCGCAGCAGCCAGAAGAAGAAGGGGCTGCCGAAGAGGGCGGTGAGGACGCCGAGGGGGAGTTCCGCGGGGGCGGCGACCGTACGGGCCGCCAGATCGCCCGCCACCAGGACCAGCGCGCCGCCGAGCGCGCTGCCCGGGACCAGGAAGCGATGGCCGGGGCCGTTCGCCATCCGCAGCAGATGCGGCACCAGCAGACCCACGAACGTGATGATCCCGGCCACGGCGACCGCCGCCGCGGTGAGCAGCGCGACGACCAGGACGAGCAGGACACGGAGCCGCTCGACGTCCACGCCGAGGTGCCTGGCCGGCCGTTCGCCGAGGGCGAGGAGGTCCAGCTTCCGTGCCGAGAACGGTGCGACGGCGAGACCGGCCAGCGCGCACGGCAGTACGGCGAGCACCTTCGGCCAGGTCGCCTGTGCCAGCGAACCGAGCTGCCAGAAGGTGATCTGCGTGAGCTGCGCGTTGTCGGCGAAGAAGATGAACAGCCCGATGAGCGCTCCCGCGAACGCGTTCACCGCGATACCGGTGAGGATGAGCGTGACCACTTCCGTACGGCCGCCCGAGCGGGACAGCACGTACACCAGCACCACGGTCACGAGACCGGAGACGAACGCGCAGACCGTCACCGTCCAGTTGCCGAAGAAGGTCAGTCCCAGCGCGATCGAGGCCACCGCGCCGACGGCCGCGCCCGACGAGATCCCGATGACGCCGGGCTCGGCGAGCGGATTGCCGAACACGCCCTGCGTCAGCGCGCCCGCGCAGCCGAGCGAGGCGCCGACGAGGAGCGCGAGCACGACCCTCGGCAGCCGGACGTTCCACAGGACGCTCTCGCCGACGCGGTCGAGCGCGGCGCCGCCGAGGCCGGTCCGGTGCTGGACGGAGGAGAGGACGTCCCCGAGGGGGATGTGGTAGGCGCCGACGCCGGCCGAGAGCAGGCAGAGGACGACCAGCGCGCCGAGCAGCCCGCCGGTGAGGAGGGCGGTGCTCCCGGGGAGCCGTCTGCCACCGGGGGCGGGCGCCGCGTCCACTGCCGGGCCGCCAGTCGGGTCGGCAGTCGGGTCCGGGGAGGAGCGCGGCGCCGGCGAGGTGGGTGTCGTCGTCACGTCACTTCCCGTTCGCGTACAACTGGCCGACGATCGACTTCAGCACCTGGTCCGTGCGCGGACCGTAGTTCAGCAGCACCCCGTCGTCGACCGAGACGACCCTGCGGTCCATCCCGGCCGGCGTCTCCGCGACCCCCGGGATCTTCACCAGGCCGGCCGGCCCGCCCACCGATCCAAGTCCCTTGGTCATCACCAGGATCGCGTCGGGAGCGGCCTTCGCCAGCGCCTCACTCGTGATCGCCGTGAAGTCCTTCGTCAGCCCCGACTCCTTGCCCGCGTCGACCGCACCGGCCGCCTCCAGCAGAGAACTCGCCCCCGAGTCGCTGCCGCCGAGCAGATAGACCGAGGCCGAACCGCGCAGATAGAGGAAGGCGACGCGCGGCTCGCGGCCGTCCTCGTGCGCCGGAATGTCCTTCTGTACGGCGGCGATCCGCTCCTCCGTACGGTTCTTCAGCTCGGTACCCGCCGCCGTGACGCCCAGCGCGGCGGCCACCGCGTCGATCCGTGTCCCGACGTCGGCGAGGCTCTTCGCCGGTTCGACGACGACCAGCGCGATGCCCGCGTCCCGGATCTGGCCGATGGCCTCGGCCGGCCCGGTGGAGGTGTCGGCGATGACCACGGTCGGTCTGAGCGACAGCACGCTCTCCGCCGAGACGTCGTGCGCCCTGGTCACCACCGGCAGCTTCGCCGCCTGCGCGAAGGTGGCGGTGATGTCCCTGGCCACGACCTGGTCGCCGAGGCCCAGGGTGAAGACGATCTCGCTGAGTGAGCCGGTCAGCGGCACGATCCGGTCGGCCGAGGTGACCTCGACCTTCCTGCCGTCCGCCGAGTCCACGGTGACGGGCAACCGCGGCCGGTGCGTGGTCGTGAGGGGCTCCACCCGGTCGGCGGGGGCCGCGGCGTTCTGTGGGGCGGCCGCGTTCGTACGGCCGGGGTCGGCGCCGGGGCCGCCGCCGCAGCCGGTGGCGGCCAGGGCGAGGGCGAGCACGGAGAGAAGCGCACCCGCCAGACGTGATCTGCGCACGGAGTGCACCGTCCTGTCCTGTCGTTCTATCCATCGTTCTACGGGGTTTTGTTGAGGTTTCTGTGCCGGAAGGGTTCCGACATAAACCAGGGATATCTTAGGTTAGCCTTACCTTGCTTGCTAGCCCCTGGGTAGCTCGGAGCCCGGTTCGTTCAGACATGGGGAGTGACTTCATGCCGTCCTTCAGACCCGTGCGCGCGTTCGCCGTCGCGCTCCTCCTGGCCCTGCCGGTGGCCCTGCTCCCGGCGGCCGGCGCGCAGGCGGCGAACCGCACGGTGCAGGGCGGCAGGCTCGACTGGGGCATCAAGTCCTCGTTCCAGAGCTATGTCACCGGGCCGATAGCGCAGGGCAGTTGGAGCCTCACCGGGGGCGCCGCCACCGTGGGCGGCAGCCAGTTCCGGTTCCACTCGGCCACCGGCTCGTACGATCCGGGCACCGGGGCCTTCCGGGCCGGCTTCTCCGGCGGCGTCCGCTTCGTCGGCCACAAGAAGGCCGGCGGATCGTATGAACTCGACCTCACCATCAGCCGCCCCACCGTGCGGACAGCCGGCGGCCGCGGCACCCTCTACGCGGACATGACCAGCAAGGCGAAGGGGTCGGGCAGGATCACCACGGCCGCGCAGGTCCCGCTCGCCGCGCTCGATCTCTCCGGCATCGACATGGCGGGCGGCGGCAGCCCGGTCGCCCTCAACAACGTCCCGGCGACGCTCACTTCCCAGGGCGCCACCGCCTTCGCCGGCTACTACACGGCCGGTACGCCGCTCGACCCGGTCAGCCTCTCCGTGGATGTCGCGGCGGCGAAGAAGCCCGCGGGCAAGCCCGCCGGGAAGCCGGCCGCGAAGCCCACGGCCACGACGGGCGGACAGGTCCGGGGCGCGTTCCAGGACGCGGCCGTCGACTGGGGCGTACGCCGCACCTACCGCGAGTACGTCACCGGCTCCATCGCCCAGGGCGAGTGGACGCTGAGCGGCGGCGCCCAGGACGGCGGCGCGCTGTTCCGCTTCCCCCGCGGGAAGGGCTCGTACGACACCACCGGGCGGACGCTCGACGCCGCCTTCGCGGGCAGCGTCCGCTTCACCGGCAACGGCCTGGACCTGACGCTGAGCAAGGTCGTGGTCCGGGTGAAGGACGGCAAGGGCACGCTGTCCGCCGATGTCGCCGTCGGCGCGGGTGGTACATCGCGCAAGGCCGTGCCCCTCGTCACCTTCGCGGCCAAGGACTTCACGCCGAAGAACGGGCTCGCCTCGGTCACCGAGGCTCCCGCCACGCTGACGTCGCGGGGCGCCCAGGCCTTCGGCTCCCTCTACGCGGCCGGCACGGAGATGGACCCCGTCTCGCTCGCCGTCGCCGTCGACAAGAAGGCGTCGCTGCCCGCCCTGCCCGACCTGGGCAGCGACGCCTCGCCCTCCGCGCAGCCGAAGGCCGCGACCACCACCGGCAGCCCCACCGGGCCGGCCACCGACGCCGCGTCGTCCGTCTCGTCCTCGTCGGGGGCCGGTACGGGGACGTACCTCGCGATCGGCGCGGGCCTGCTCGTCGCCGCGGGACTCGCCGTCCACCTCGCCCTCAGGCGCCGCGGCGCCGCCGGGTCCGACGGCCACTGACCCCCACGCATTCCGCGCACGCGTTCCGTGCGCCCACTTCGCGCATCACACCATCGAGGAGAACACCGATCATGGCTGCAACTCGCCGCCCCATAGCTCTCGCCGCCGCCATCGCGACGGCGGCCGCCCTCGGCGCCACCGCCTTCACCCTCCCGGCGCTCGCGGCCGGCCTCCCCGCCGCCGCGCCCGCCGCACCCGGCGCGGCCCCGAAGCTGGAGCTGAAGGACGGCACGCTGGACTGGGGGCTCAAGGAGTCCTTCCGTAAGTACGTGACCGGCATCGCCGCCGGCACCATCTCGGCCACCGACGGCGCCACCCAGGCCACCGGCAACGGCCCCTTCACCTTCTCCAACGGCACTGGTACGTACGACCCCGCCACGCACAACGTGGCCACGGACTTCGACGGAAGCGTGCGCTTCTCCTCCGCCGCGCACGGCTTCGACATCAAGATCGCCGACGTGAAGCTGGTCACCGAGGGCACGGCCGGCGCCATCGAGGCGGACGTCGCCCTCAACGGCACCACCCAGGACGACATCGAGCTCGCCGCGATCGACCTGGCGGGCATCCGTCCGGAGACCGCGGGCGGCGCGATGGTCTTCAAGGACATCCCGGCCACGCTGACCGCCGACGGTGCGAAGGCCTTCAACGGCATGTACGCGGAGGGCACGGCGCTCGACAAGGCGACGCTCGCCGTCGCGTACTCCACGGGCGGCACGCCGACCCCGACGCCGTCGGAGTCCGAGTCGACCCCGGCGCCCTCGCCGTCGGTGACCGAGCCCACGCGGCCGCCGACCACCGAGCCCACGACGACGGCCCCCACCGCCCCGGTCTCCGACGCGCCCCCGGCGGCCGTGGACGGCGCGATCGTCGACGGCAATCTCGACTGGGGCGTCAAGGAGTCCTTCCGGTCCTATGTCACGGGTCCGGTCGCCAAGGGCAAGGTCGAACTCGGCGACGGCGCCACGGCGTCCGGCGCGGCCTACCGCTTCCCCGAGGGCACCGGCTCCTTCGACGCCGACGCCCAGAAGCTCTCCGCGTCCTTCGCGGGTACGGTCCGCTTCCTCGGCCACCAGGAGGCCGGCGAGTACGTCCTCGACCTCACCGTCGGCGGCCTCCGGGCCGAGGTGAAGGACGGCAAGGGCACGCTCGTCGCGGACGTCAGCACGAAGGACCGTGAGACGCACCAGGTCTCCACGTTCAAGGACCTGACCTTCGCCACGCTCGACCTCCCGGCCGGTGACCTGGCGGCCAAGGACGGGGTCGTCACCCTGAGCGGCGTCCCCGCGACCCTCACCGCCGACGGCACGAAGGCCTTCGGCGGCATGTACCCGGCGGGCACGGACCTCGACACGCTGACCCTCGCGGTCTCGCTGGACGACGACGCGGACCTCCCGGGCGGTACGGGCGGCACGTCCGGAGGCACCTCCGGCGGTACGGGCGGCACCTCCGGCGGTACGGCCGGCAGCGGCACGGTCGGCAGCGGCACGGTCGGCGGTACGGCCGGCGGCACCGGATCCCTCGCCTCCACGGGCTCCGAGGTCCCGACGGGCACGCTCCTGAGCGCCGCCGGCGCGATTGCCGCGGCGGGCGTGGCGGCGGTCCTCGCCACCAAGCGCCGCCGCACGGCCCTGGACGAGTCCTGATCCCACTGACGGCGGGGCCGCACCGACGCACATCGTCGGTGCGGCCCCGCCGCGTCGGTGATGTTTGAATGCCCGGGTGACTGACATCGACGTACTCAGCGTCTTCTGCGGTGCCGACGGCCGACACGGCAATACGCTCGGCGTCGTCCGCGAAGGGCGCGACCACCCGGACCGGGCGTCCCGGCAGGCCATCGCCGCTGAACTCGGCTACAGCGAGACCGTGTTCGTGGACGACCCCGAGCGTGGTGTGGTCGACATCTATACGCCGGGGCTGCGGCTGCCGTTCGCCGGGCATCCGCTCGTCGGCGCCGGCTGGCTGCTCGATCTGGAGTCGGTGAACCCGCCCGCCGGTGAGGTGTGGGTCCGTCAGGACGGCGAGTTCACCTGGATCACCGCCCGTCCCGAATGGGCCCCGCCGCGCATCATCCAGCAGTACGCCTCCGTCGCCGAGGTCGACGCGCTGCCCGCGCCGCCGCCCGGTGAGGGCTGGCTCTACGCCTGGGCCTGGCTGGACGAGTCGGCGGGCCGCGTCAGGGCCCGCGCCTTCCCGCGCCGTGACGACGGCATCGTCGAGGACGAGGCGACCGGCGCGGCGGCCCTGCTGCTCACGGCGGCGCTGGGCCGCGCGCTGAACATCACCCAGGGCCGGGGGTCGCAGCTGCTCACGGCCCCCGGCCCGGACGGCTCGATCGAAATCGGCGGACGCGTGCGCCTGCTCACGGCCCACTGACGCCGCCCGGCGGCGGGCGGCGACCGACCGGGCAGGGGCCAGGTCCGGACAGTGGCTACGCGCTCAGCGGGAACCGGGCGCCCAGCTCACGGAAGACCGCCCCGTTGAAGTCGAACGCGCGCTTGCACTCGTCGATGATCCGCTGCTTCTCCAGATCGTCCGCCGCCACCTGGTCCAGCAGCTCGCGATAGCCCCGCTTGAAGGCCGCCGGGTTGGGGATCTCCTCGAAGACGTAGAACCGGACGCCATCACCCTTGCGGGCGAATCCCCAGGTCTTCTCCGCCTTGTCACGGATGATCTGGCCGCCGGAGAGATCCCCGAGATAGCGGGTGTAGTGGTGCGCCACATACCTGCCGGGCCAGACGCGCGCGCACTCCTCGACCCGCGCGGCGTACGCGGCGGTCGCGGGCAGCGGCTCGAGGCCCGTGCGCCAGTCCGCACCGCGCAGATGCGCGAGATCGCGCTCCAGCTCGGGCGTACGCAGCAGCTCGCGCTGGATGAAGGGTCCTGCGACCGGATCCGCCTTCAGCGACTCGGCCGCGCTCTCCAGCGCGCGGTACACGAACCACAGCTGTTCGGTGTAGCGGGTGTACGCGTCCACCCCGAGCCGGCCGCCCAGCAGATCGCTCATGAAGGTCGAGGTCTCCGCCTCCGTGTGCTGCTCGTGCGAGGCGACACGGATCAGCGTGGAGAACGGGGTGGCGGTGGCGGTTGCGTCCAAGGCGGGCCTCCGGGGACCGAGGGGGACGGGAGCCGGCGGATACCGGCGCTGGCGGCACAGGCGGCAGCCATCACCGATACTCTTACTTAGGCTTACCTAAGTCAACTGGTTCCCGACGTCCTGTCGGTAAAAACGCTACCCCGCCCCGGCCCCGGGGCAACCTCAGGGAAGGGTGAGGATCTCGGCGCCCGTCTCCGTCACCACCAGCGTGTGCTCGAACTGCGCGGTGCGCTTGCGGTCCTTGGTCACCACGGTCCAGCCGTCGTCCCACATGTCGTGCTCGTACGTGCCGAGCGTGAGCATCGGCTCGATGGTGAAGGTCATGCCCCGCTGGATGAGGGTGGTGGCGTGCGGGCTGTCGTAGTGCGGGACGATCAGCCCGGAGTGGAAGGACGAATTGATCCCGTGGCCGGTGAAGTCCCTGACGACGCCGTAGCCGAACCGCTTGGCGTACGACTCGATGACCCGCCCGATGACATTGATCTGGCGGCCGGGCCGCACGGCCTTGATGGCGCGGTTCAGCGACTCGCGGGTCCGCTCCACCAGGAGCTTCGACTCCTCGTCGACATTCCCGCAGAAGTAGGTCGCGTTGTTGTCGCCGTGCACCCCGTTGATGTACGCGGTCACGTCCAGGTTCACGATGTCGCCGTCGCGGAGCACCGTGGAGTCCGGGATCCCGTGGCAGATCACCTCATTGACGGACGCGCAGAGCGACTTGGGGAAACCGCGGTAGCCGAGGGTCGACGGATAGGCGCCGTGGTCACACATGAACTCGTGCGCGACCCGGTCCAGTTCGTCCGTGGTCACGCCGGGCGCGATGTGCTTCGCGGCCTCCTCCATCGCCTGCGCGGCGATACGCCCCGCGATCCGCATCAGCTCGATCGTTTCGGCGGTCTGCACTTCCGGCCCGGTGTACGGGGTAGGCGCAGGTTTGCCGACATATTCGGGGCGCCGGATTTTTCCGGGAACGGAGCGGACGGGAGAGAGCTCCCCTGGTACGAGCAGCGACTGGCCAGACATGCCAGCGAGTCTAACCAGCGGCCGTGGGGCAGCATGGCGTCAGAGGAAGGAGCCGATGATGGCCCTGTTCAAGAAGCGTACGACCGGCAAACCGGGCGAGTGGTTCTACTGCCTGCAACACAAGAAGGTCGAGGAGGGTCCTGAGTGCCCGGCCAAGGACCGCTTCGGCCCCTATACGACCCGCCAGGAGGCGGAGCACGCGATGGAGACGGCGAGGGAACGCAACCAGGAGTGGGAGACGGACCCCCGCTGGCACGACGCGTCCCGGGGCAAGGACGGGGACGGGTCCGCCTGACGGCGGTGTGACCGGGTCGGGGCCGGAAGCGGGCGCCCGGTCCTGACCCGGCGGGGAGCGACGGGCCGGGCGGCGCGGCCGGGTCAGGCAGGCGCCGTCGTCGTCGCTTCCTTCTGAGCGCGGCGGCGCACCGCGTCCTCGTCCGTCGCCGCGTCGTACGTCACCAGCCTCGGCAGCACCGCCGCCATCAGGCCCACCGAGGCGAGGCAGGCCAGGCCGCCGCCCCAGATCGCCGGGCGGGTGCCCGTCCAGCCCGCCATCGCGCCCGCGCGGACCTGGCCCAGCTGTGGCCCGACGCTGTACGAGAGCACCTCGATGCCCGCCAGCCGGCCGCGCAGCTCCTCCGGGATGGTCTGGTTCCAGATGGTCGAGCGGCCCAGGCCGCTGAGCATGTCGCCCGCGCCCGCGAACGCCAGACAGACCAGCACCACCCAGATGTTGGAGAACCACCCCGCGGCCGTGATCGCCAGCCCCCAGGCCGCCGCGCCGAACACCACGAAGAGCCCGTGCCGCCGCACCCGCGAGGTCCACCCGCTGGTCAGGCTGAGCACCACCGAGCCGACCGACCCCGCCGCGTACATCAGCCCCAGCGACCACTGCGCGTCCAGGTCGTCCGCGAGGAAGGGGAAGATCGTGTTCGGGAAGGCGAAGAACATCGCGGCCATGTCTATCGCGTACGTGCCCAGCAGCACCGGTCTGCTCCAGGCGTAGCGCGCGCCCTCCGCGATACCCCGCAGGGACGGCTTCTCCGCGTCGTGCGCGGCCGGCGCCGGCGCCAGCCGCAGGCACAGCAGTACGGAGGCGGCGAAGCCCAGGATCGTGACCCCGTAGGCCGTGGCATGGCCCGCGTACGCGACGACCAGACCGGCCAGCGACGGTCCCGCGATGGCGCCGAGCTGCCAGCGCACCGCGTTGAGCGCGGCGGCCGCGGTCAGCTGGTCGTGCGGCACGATCCGCGCCATCAGCGAGTCCAGCGCCGGGCGCTGGAGTCCCGCCAGCGCGGACACCCCGGCCGCCACCAGGTACAGCGGCCACAGCAGGGGCTCCGGCAGCAGCGCGTTCACCAGCAGGATGCCGGCCAGCACCCCGAGCCCCGCCTCGGTGAGCAGGATGACCCTGCGGCGGTCGACGGCGTCGGCGAGCGCCCCGCCGTACAGCCCGAAGACGATCAGTGGCACGAGCTCCACCGCACCCATCGCGCCGACGGCGAGCGGGGATCCGGTGAGCTCCTTGATCTGGAGCGGCAGCGCGATCATCGCCATGAAGCTGCCGAAGTTCGTCACCAGCCCCTGCACCCAGAGCAGCCGGAAATCCCGGGAGGAACGGAGAGGGGAGAGATCCGGCAGGATCGCGCCGAGCTTGTTGGTCACGAGGGGCCATGTTCCGCGCTGCGAGCAGGCCAGGGCAACCGGATTGGCACCCCGTTCGGGGCGGCTCGGTTCGCCTCCGGGCGCTTTATGCCACTGTCGACGGTCGACCGTGCTCAATTCGCTCGTACCTCGCGAACCTCCGCGCGCTCTCCCTTTCGACAGCGGCGCGCCCTTCGGCTCACGCACCCCTCTTTTTTTGGGCTCGGTTCGCCTCCGGGCGCTTTATGCCACTGTCGACGGTCGACCGTGCTCGATTCGCTCGTACCTCGCGAACCTCCGCGCGCTCTCCCTTTCGACAGCGGCGCGCCCTTCGGCTCACTCGCCGCCGCTCGGCTACCAGCGGGCCGGGGGCGGTGCGGTCAGCTGGTCGGCCAGGTGGGACAGCCGGTCCCTGAAGCGGCGCCGGCCTCGCGGCGCGGGCAGGCTGTTCTCCCCGGCGGCCGCGCTCACCAGATGCTGCACGGTGTCCAGGTCCACGCCGTGCGCCGCGTCCGACGCGGCCACCGTCAGCGCCTCGTGCGCCAGGCCGCGCACCTCCGCGTCCCCGCCGTCGAGCGACAGCACCGTCGCCCCGGCCCGCCGCGCGTCGTGCACCCGCTCCAGCAGCCCGCCGTCCGGCCGCTGCGGCGCGACCACGAGCAGCGTCGCGCCCCGGCCCGCCGCCTGGAGCCGGCCGAGACCGACGGCCAGATGCGCCGGATCCCCGGCCCGCACCCGGTGCCGTACCAGCGTGGGGTTCAGCTCCGGCTGCCCGGACCACGCCGCCTCGTCCACGAGATGCGCGGCCAGATGCCAGGGCTCGTACTCCTCGGTCCCGACCAGCAGCAGCCCGCCGCCCTGCGGTACGACGGAGGACCGCAGCGCCCCGGCGAACCGGCGGGTCGCCGAGGGCCAGTGCGTTCCGGCGAGAACTTCACGCAGCAGTGCGACGCGTACGGCATCCATGGGCCCGCATCCTGTCGCAGCCGGGCGCGCGGGCGGGGGCGGTCGACGCCAACTCACCCGAACGTGACCGGTTACCTGCACGTACAGTCGGAGCCATGACTTCGACTGACAGTGGCAGCACGCCCAAGCCCCCCGCCAAGGACCCCTGGGACCTCCCGGACGTCTCCGGCCTGGTGGTCGGCGTGCTCGGCGGCACCGGCGACCAGGGCCGTGGACTTGCCTACCGGCTGGCCAGGGCCGGGCAGAAAGTGATCATCGGATCCCGGGTGGCCGAGCGGGCCGAGGCGGCCGCCGCCGAGCTCGGCAACGGCGTCGAGGGCGCCGCCAACGCCGACTGCGCGCTCCGCAGCGACGTGGTCATCGTCGCGGTGCCGTGGGACGGGCACGCCAAGACCCTGGAGTCCCTCAAGGAGGAGCTGGCGGGGAAGCTGGTCGTCGACTGCGTCAACCCGCTCGGCTTCGACAAGAAGGGCGCGTACGCCCTCACCCCCGAGGAGGGCAGCGCCGCCGAGCAGGCCGCCGCCCTGCTGCCCGAGTCCCGGGTGACCGCCGCCTTCCACCACCTGTCCGCGGTGCTGCTCCAGGACCCCTCGGTCGAGCAGATCGACACCGATGTGATGGTGCTGGGAGAGGTACGCGCGGACACCGACCTCGTGCAGGCGCTCGCGGGCCGCATCCCGGGCATGCGCGGGGTCTTCGCGGGCCGGCTGCGCAATGCCCACCAGGTCGAGTCGCTGGTGGCGAATCTGATCTCGGTCAACCGCCGCTACAAGGCGCACGCCGGGCTGCGCGTGACGGACGTGTGAGCGGACGGACCGGTGACCGGGCCGTCGGGTAACCGGCCGTCGGGTGACCGGGCCGTCGCGTAACCGGCGGCGCCGCCGGAGGCACCGCGGGCATGGGGGACACTGGACGGCGTACGACCGCAGCCCAGGAAGCCCCCGACAGGAGCCGACCCCCATGCCCCGCCTCGCTCTGTACGCCCTCGCCGTCTGCGTCCTCGCCGTCGCCGCGGCCGTCGTCTCCTTCGTCCAGGGCAGCTGGCTCGGCGTCGTCTGGGTCCTGCTCGCCGGGCTCTCGTCCAACATGGCCTGGTACTACCACCGCCGGGCGAGGCTGGAGCGGGCGGCCCGTACGACCACGGCTACGGGCTGACAGGACCGCAGGCGAATTCGTTCCTGTCGGTCCACCAGCTGAACAGGTTCCGGCCGCAGTAGGTGTCCAGGTTCGTCACCCCGAGCCCGCGCAGAATCGCGTCGATCGCGTCGAAGAAGACCGCGTTCACCCCGGGGATGAGGATGATCACGAAGACGGCGAGCAGTCCGAACTGCGCGTACGGCTCCACCTGCCGGCGGATCTTGTACGACAGCCACGGCTCGACCACCCCGTAGCCGTCCAGGCCCGGCACCGGCAGGAAGTTCAGGATCGCCGCGGTGACCTGGAGCAGGGCGAGAAAGCCGAGCGCGTAGCGGAAGCCTGTCGGCACCCCGTCCAGGGCGCCCAGCCAGAACGGCGCCGTGCACACGACCGCGAACAGCACGTTCGTGAGCGGCCCCGCCGCCGAGATCAGGCTGTGCTTCCAGCGGCCCTGGATGCGGTTCCGCTCGATGAAGACCGCGCCGCCGGGCAGACCGATCCCGCCCATGATCACAAAGATCACGGGCAGCACGATGCTCAGCAGCGCATGGGTGTATTTGAGCGGGTTGAGGGTCAGATAGCCCTTAGCGCCGATGGAGATGTCGCCGCCGTGCAGCGCGGTGCGCGCGTGCGCGTACTCGTGCAGACACAGCGAGACGACCCAGGCGGCCGTGACGAACAGGAAGACCGCGACGCCGATGTCCGACGCGAAGTCCGTCCACACGGCCCAGCCGGAGACCGCCATGACGGCGACGATCCCGAGGAAGACCGGAGAGATCCGCCGATCGCTGTTGCGGGTGGTGGCGGTGGTCATGGGCGGGTCTCCCGGGGATCGGTTGCGGTGCGGATCGACCGTACCGGCGGCGCTGGAGGAACGTCCCACCCGCCCTCCGTGGTTCCTGCCCCGTCCGGCCGCGGGCACCCACGGCAGGGCGGCGTGGATACGAGTCCGGGTCCGGGGACAATGGGCGGATGCGCTATCGCGTCCTCGGCACCACTCGGGCACTGCACGACGACGGCACCCCCGTCGCCCTCGGTGGAGCGCGGCTGCGTGCGCTGCTGACGGTTCTCGCGCTGCGGGCCGGGCGTACGGTGCCGGTCGCCGCGCTCGTCGCCGACGTCTGGGACGGCGATCCGCCGGCGGACGCGGTGGGGGCGCTCCAGGCGCTCGTCGGACGGCTGCGGCGGGCGCTCGGGCACGCGGCCGTGGCGTCGTCGGACGGCGGGTACCGGCTCTGCGCCGACCCGGAGGACGTCGATCTCCACCGCTTCGGCCGGCTCGCGGGCGAGGGGGCGCGGGCCCTGGAGGCGGGCGACCCGGCGAAGGCGGCGAGCCTTCTCGACGACGCGCTCGGACTCTGGCGGGGACCGGCCCTGGCCGACCTCCCCGACCGTACGGCGGAAGCGGCCCGCTGGGAGACCCGCCGCCTGGAGGCTCGCAGGACCCGGCTGACGGCCGCGCTCGCCCTGGGCCGGGCGGAGGCGGTCCTGCCCGAACTGGCCGCGCTCTGCGGAGCGTTCCCGCTCGACGAGCCGCTCCAGGCGCTGCGTATCCGCGCCCTGCGCGACGTGTCCCGCCCCGCCGAGGCGCTGGCGGCGTACGAGACCGTCCGCCGCGCGCTGGCGACCCGCCTGGGCACCGACCCGGGCCCGGAACTGCGCGCGCTGCACGAGGAGTTGCTCCAGCCGGGCGGCCCGGCGGGCGAGCCGGACGCGGCAGGTGCCCCTGGTGGGTCCGGCGGCCCCGCCCGCGCGCCGCGCCCCACACCCGGCAACCTCCGCGCCCGGCTGACCAGTTTCGTGGGGCGCGAGGCGGACATCGAGGCCCTTCGCGGCGACCTCGGGCGGGCCCGGCTCGTGACACTCCTCGGGCCCGGCGGGGCCGGGAAGACGCGGCTTTCGCAGGAGGCCGCCGAGCGGGCGGCGGAGGAATGGCCGGACGGGGTCTGGCTGGCCGAACTCGCGCCCGTGGACGATCCGGAGACCGTGGCCGAGGCCGTACTGACCGCGCTCGGCGCGCGGGAGACCGTGCTGCGGGGGGCCGGGGCCGAGGAGCTGCGGGCCGCCGACCGGCAGGGCAGTGAGCCGCTCGTACGGCTGGCCGAGCACTGCGCGCGCCGGCGCATGCTGCTGGTCCTCGACAATTGCGAGCATGTCATCGAGGCGGCCGCGACCCTCGCAGAAGAGCTGCTGGCGCGCTGCCCGGAGCTGACGGTGCTGGCGACCAGCCGTGAGCCGCTCGGGGTGCCCGGCGAAACCGTACGGCAGGTGGAGCCCCTGCCGCCCGACCCGGCGCACCGGCTCTTCGCGGAGCGTGCCCGTGCCGTACGGCCCGGCTTCGACGCGGCCGACGATCCGGACGCGGTCGCCGAGATCTGCCGTCGGCTCGACGGGCTGCCGCTCGCCATCGAACTGGCCGCGGCCCGGCTGCGGATGCTCAATCCGCGCCAGATCGCCGACCGTCTCGACGACCGCTTCCGGTTGCTGACCAGCGGAAGCAGGACCGTACTGCCGCGCCAGCAGACGCTGCGCGCCGTTGTCGACTGGTCCTGGGACCTGCTCGCCGCGCCGGAACGCGCCGTACTGCGGCGGCTGTCCGTCTTCGCGGGCGGCTGCGATCTGACGGCGGCGGAGTCGGTCTGCGCGGACGTCGGCCCGGAGAGCGAGGGCCGCAAGCACGAGGGCCGCAAGCACGAGGGCCGCAAGCACGACGGCCGGAAGCACGACGGCCGCAAGCACGACGACTCCGTCGAGTCCCGCGACGTCGCCGGGCTGCTCGGCTGGCTCATCGACAAGTCCCTTGTCGTCGCGGCCCCTTCACCGGACGGCGGCATGCGCTACCGGCTGCTGGAGACCGTTGCCGAATACACCACGGAGCGGCTCGACGAGGCGGGAGACCGCGCCCCCACCGAGCGCCGGCATCTCGTCCACTACCGGGAGCTGGCCAGGACGACCGACATCGAGCTGCGCGGTCGGGGCCAGCGTGCCGGGATCGCCCGCTTCCAGCTGGAGTTCGAGAATCTCCGCACCGCGCTGCGCCGGGCCGTCGCGTTCCGCGACGAGCACGAGACGCTCTGCCTCGTCCTGTCCCTCAGCTGGTTCTGGCAGATGCTCGACCTGCGCGCCGACGCGCGTCAGTGGGCGGGCGCCGCCGCGGCCCTCGGCCCCGATCCGTTCGCCCCGCCGCTGGAACCGGCCCCGCCGCTCGTCGAGCGGTGCACGGACGCTCCGCCGCCCATGGCGCCCGACGTGCTGCTCGAGGCCCGACGCGAGGTGCGGCTGATCGAGCTGGTCAGCATGGACCACGGCGAGGACGTCTGGGCGAGGCCGGAAAGACGTGAGTGGCTGAAGGCGGTGGCCACCGTCTACCGGCCGGGCCTGCCGCAGACCTGCCGGTTCCCCGGCACGCTGTGGTTCTTCGCGATCATGTTCACCGGGGACGCGGAACAGCTGAGAGTGGTCCTCGACGAGACGGTGGCGGCCTGCGAGCGGTTCGGTTACGAGTGGGAGCTGGGCGGCGCCCTCTATTTGCGGGCCAACATCCTGGCGAATCGCACCGAGTGGGCGGGCGACGCGACCCGGGACGCCGACCGCAGCCTGGAGATCTTCGAGCGGCTCGGCGACGCCTGGGGCACCGCGGAGGCGCTCTCGGCCCGCGGTGAGGCCAGGGAGAAGCGCGGTGACTACGCCCTCGCCGCCGAGGACTACGCGGCGGCCGTCGGCCACGCCGAGGGGCTCGGCGCCCTCGGTCAGGTGGTGCTGCTGCGGGCCCGGCTCGCGGCGACCATGTTCGAGACGGGCAGCGGCGAGGAGGGGGAGCGCATCCTCCGCGACGTGCTGGACGAGGGCCGGGACGTACCGCACGAGGCGCTCCCGGCCATCCGGCTCATTCTCGCGCTGTGGCTGGGCCGCACCGGACGTCGGGACGAGGCCCGGGTCCAGCTCCGGCTGCTGCTGGAGGTGTTCCACACCGAGACACTCGCCCTCTTCGAGGGCTTTGTGACGGGGACCTTCGCCTGGCTGGACTGCGCGGACGGGCGGTACGCCGAGGCGCTGGAGGCGGCGCGCGCGGCCCTGGAGTCAGCGCGGTCACCGTTGTCGCAGATGGTCGCCCCGGAGATGGCCGCGGTCCATCTGGTGACGGCTGCCTGGGCGTTGGCCGGTCTTGGCGGCCAGGCCGGCGACGACCGGGGCCGGGAGCGGATACGGGACGCGGCCCGGCTCATCGGCGCGTACAAGGCGCTGCTGCCCCCCGGGCACTTCCGGACGGGCATGGAGCGGGAGGTTCTGACGAACGCGCGAGAGACCGTGGTGGCCCTGCTCGGCGATGCCGCGTTCGAGGCGGCGAGCGCCGAGGGCGGCGGGCTCACGCTGGAGCAGGCCGCCGCCCTCGTCTGATGCCGTCCCGCCGGCGTCAGGACTTCTTGCGGAACTTGGCGACCGCGAGCGGAGCCGTCACCAGCGTGATGCCCGCCGCCCACCCCAGCGTCATCCACGCCGAGTGCGCGACCGGACCGCCATTGATCAGATTCCGCGCCGCGTCCGCCAGGTTGGAGAGCGGGTTGTAGTCGGTGAAGGACTGCAGCCAGCCGGGCATCGTGGACGGCGGAGCGAAGATCGACGAACCGAACTGCAGGGGCATCAGCACCAGCATGGCCACCCCCTGGACGGCCTGCGCCGTCTTCATGGTGAGTCCCAGCAGGATGAAGATCCACATCAGCGAGGCGCCGAACGCCAGGGACAGACCGACGGCCCCGAGCAGCTCCAGCACCGAGGTCTTGATCTCCATGCCGAGCAGGAACCCCATGCCGAGCAGGATGGTGGTGGCGATCAGCATCCGGCCGATCTCGACGACGATCTTCGCGATCAGCACGGAGGACCGGGCGATCGGCATCGTACGGAACCGGTCCATGACCCCCTTGCGGAAGTCGTCGTTCATGCCCGTGCCGACCGCCATGGCGATGTTCAGGCCCATCATGGCCATCAGGCCGGGGATCACATAGTTCACATACGCGTCGCGGTCGCCGCCGAGGCTGGCGCCGACGGAGCCGCCGAAGACGTACACGAACAGCAGCGTGAAGATGATCGGCATCAGCAGGACGTCGAACATCGACTCCGGATCCTGCTTGATCTGCAGGGTGTTACGGCGCACCAGGGCGCCGATGTGACGCAGATTGGCGCGCAGTCCGATCCGGCCCTCGTCGCCGCCGCCGGTGACGGCGCGGGACGGCGTGGGCTGCTGCTCGGTTGTGGACGTGGGCAGCGTGGTCGTGCTCATGCTGCGACCTCCTCGGGTGCGGTGTCGGACGCGGATGCCGTCTTCTGGCCGGTGATGGCCAGGAACACTTCGTCCAGGCTGGGCAGATGGGTGCCGATATGGGCGATGCCGAAGCCGCGCTCGCCCAGCAGGCCGACGACCGCGGTCAGTTGCTCGTCGCTGAGGATCGGTACGTAGAGGAGTTCCTCGTCGGGCACGACATGGGTGCCGGACACCCCGTCGAGTCCGGTCTCGGCAATCGCCCGCGCCATCGCCGGGAGGTGCGCGGGATCCGTCGGCCGGATCTGCAGCGTCCGCCCGCCGACCTTCGCCTTCAGCTCGTTCACACCGCCCTGGGCGATGACCCGGCCCTGATCGATGACCGTCAGCTCGCTCGCCAGCTGCTCCGCCTCTTCCATGTACTGGGTGGTGAGCAGCACGGTGGCCCCCTCGGCGACCATCCGCTGCACCTCGTCCCAGACCTCGTTACGGGTCCGGGGGTCGAGCCCGGTCGTCGGCTCGTCCAGATAGAGCACGGACGGCCGGCCGATCATCGACGCGGCCAGGTCGAGCCGGCGCCGCATACCGCCGGAGTACTGCATCGCCGGCTTCTTCGCGGCGTCCGTGAGGGAGAAGCGCTCCAGGAGTTCGTCGGAGCGGCGGCGGGCGTCCTTGCGGGACAGATCGAGAAGCCGCCCGATCATGTAGAGGTTCTCCCAGCCGGAGAGCTTCTCGTCGACCGAGGCGTACTGGCCGGTGAGGCCGATGACGCGGCGCAGCTGGCGGGGCTGGCGCAGCACGTCGTACCCGGCGACCATCGCGGTCCCGGCGTCCGGCTGGACGAGGGTGGAGAGAATACGGACGAGCGTTGTCTTACCGGCGCCGTTGGGTCCGAGCACACCGAGGACGGTGCCTTCGCGCACGTCGAGGTCCACTCCGTCGAGGGCTCGGGTGCCCTGGGGTCCGCCGTACTGCTTGACCAGCCCCCGCACCTCGACGGCGTTGCCCGTGCGGACGCCGTTGGGGTTCTTGTCGATTCGCGTCATGTGCCTATCAGATCAGCTGCCACCGACAATCCACCGACAAGCGGCCGACAGCCCACTGACATCCCACCGACAAACCGCCGTCGGCGCGCGACAGCCCGCCGACGGGGGAAGATCGGCGGGCTGTCACTCGTGCGGGCAGTGGCTCGGGGGAGGCGCCGCGGAACCATGCTCCGGCGGCGCACACCGGCTAGTGGAAGGTGTGGTCCTCCTGCGGGAACGTTCCGCCGACGACCTCGTCGGCGAACGCCTTCGCCGCGTCGCCGAGCGTCTGGCGGAGGTTCGCGTACTGCTTCGTGAAGCGCGGCACCTTGCCGCCCGTCAGACCGACCATGTCCGTGTACACGAGCACCTGGGCGTCCGTCTCGGGACCGGCGCCGATACCGATGGTCGGGATGTGCAGAACGCGCGTGACTTCGGCGGCCAGCTCGGCCGGTACGAGTTCGAGCACGACCGCGAAGGCGCCCGCGTCCTGCACCGCCTTGGCGTCGCGCAGCATCTGCTGGGCGGCCTCCTCGCCACGGCCCTGCACCCGGTACCCCATGGCGTTGACGGACTGCGGGGTGAGCCCGATGTGGGCCATCACCGGGATGCCGGCCTGCACCAGCAGCTCTATCTGGCTGTGCGAGCGCTCGCCGCCCTCCAGCTTGACCGCGCCGACCCCCGCGTCCTTCACCAGCCGGGTGGCGCTGCGCAGCGCCTGGACCGGGCCTTCCTGGTACGAGCCGAAGGGCAGGTCGCCGACGATCAGGGCGCGCTTCGTGCCCCGGACGACCGCGGCGGAGAGCATCGTCATCTCGTCCAGCGTGACGGGCACGGTGGTCTCGTAGCCCAGATGGCAGTTGCCCATGGAGTCGCCGACCAGCATGACGGGGATCCCGGCGTCGTCGAAGACGGAAGCGGTCATCGCGTCATAGGCGGTCAGCATGGGCCACTTCTCGCCGCGCTCCTTGGCGGCGGAGATGTCATGCACGGTGATGCGGCGGGAGCTCTTGCCGCCGTACAGCGCCTTGGCGCTGTCGGTGGGGCGTCCCGCGGGCGGCGTCTGCGCAGCCTGGAGAGTCATGGCCCATGGCCCTTTCGTCATCTCGAGGCGCCCTGACGGCGTCCCCGGACCGTAACCATGGTGGCATCCCGAGGCCTTCCACGGGAAGTGGGCCCTTCCCCAGTGCCCGGCTGGTCGATCTTCGTGGGCCCGCAATGGCCTCGTACGGTAAAGACTTTATAATACGAGACGGTCTCGTATCGAAACGGCCTTAGTCTGTCGGTCATGTCCATACCGTCCGGCGCCCCTGCCGCCGCACCTCGCATACCCGAAGCCGTCCACCGCCGCCGCTGGGCGATCCTGGGCGTCCTCATGTTCAGCCTGCTCATCGTCGTGCTGGACAACTCGATCCTGAACGTCGCGGTCAAGACGATCGCCGCCCCCGCACCCACCGGTCTCGGCGCCACCCAGAGCGAGCTGGAGTGGGCGATCAACTCCTACACGCTCGTCTTCGCCGGACTGCTCTTCACCTCGGGTCTCCTCGGCGACCGTATCGGCCGCAAGAAGGTACTGCTCTTCGGCATCCTCGTCTTCGGTCTCGGCTCCGGCCTCGCCGCCCTGTCCGGGTCGCCCGCCGAACTGATCGGCTACCGCGCCCTGATGGGCTTCGGCGCCGCCTTTGTGATGCCCGCCACTCTCGCCGTCCTGATGAATGTCTTCGAGCGCGACGAGCAGCCCAAGGCCATCGGCATCTGGGCGGGCAGCGTGGGCCTCGGCATCGCCATCGGCCCGATCACCGGCGGTCTGCTGCTCGAACACTTCTGGTGGGGTTCCATCTTCCTGGTCAACGTCCCGGTGGCCGTCGTCGCGCTGATCGCGATGGTGCTGCTGGTGCCGGACTCCAAGGACCCCCGGCCCGGCCGGGTCGACCCGCTGGGCGTCGCGCTGTCCATCGTCGGGCTGGTCCTCCTGGTGTACGGCATCATCCGCGGCGGCGAACTGGCCGACTTCACCGAACCGACGGTGCTGCTGCCCCTGCTGGCAGGGCTGGCCGTGCTGGCCGCCTTCGTCTGGCACGAGAAGCGCAGCAGCCACCCGGCCATCGATGTCTCCTACTTCAAGGAGCCCGCCTTCGCCGCCGCCGTCGCGGCCATCGCGCTGGTCTTCTTCGCCCTGATGGGCGTGACCTTCTTCTCGGCCTTCTATCTGCAGAGCGTGCGCGGCTACAGCGCGCTGGAGGCCGGACTGCTGATGGTGCCGCTGGCCGCCGCCCAGATGGTCTTCGCGCCGCGCGCCCGGCTGGTCGTGGACCGGTTCGGCGCCCGCGCGGTCTGCACGGTGGGCATGCTGCTGGTGGCGGGCGGCCTCGCGGCCTTCGCCCTCTTCGGCGCCGGTACCCCCGTCTGGGTGCTCTGCCTGGTCTTCTTCGTCCAGGGCACCGGCATGGCCCACATCATGCCGCCGGTGACCGTCGCGGTCATGCAGGCACTGCCCCGGGAGAAGGCCGGTTCCGGCTCGGCCATCAACAACACCTTCCGCCAGGTCGGCGGGGCGCTGGGGGTCGCCGTCCTCGGCTCGGTGCTCTCCGCGACCTACCGGGGCGGGATCGAGGGACATCTCGGCGCCGTCCCGCCCGCGGCGCGGGACGCGGCGGGGGAGTCGATCGAGGCGACCCTCGGCATCGCGGCGAAACTGGGCCCGGCGGGCAGGCCGCTGATCGGCTCGGCGTACGACGCGTTCCTCCACGCCATGCATGTCACGGCTCTCGGCTCGGCGGCCGTCGCGCTGATCGGCGCCGTGGTGGTCGCGCTCTTCCTGCCGGGACGGCCACCGGCGCCGAAGCCCGCCGGGAGCGAAGAGGCACCCGAGCCGGCCGCCGCCCGGAGCTGACGCCCGTACCGGCCGCCCGTCCCGCGGCAGGGCGGGGGCGGGCGGCCGGGACCGAACACCCCCGCGGTGTACGAGAATCGGCGCAGCGACGAGTGCGGTGAACGGCGCGGTGAAGAGCGCGCGGTGAACGGCAGGCGGTGAACGGCGGGCGAGAGGTGGATCACGTGCAGGGGCAGGATCACGCGAAGGAACACCGGCGCGGCAGACCACGCAGTGAGGCGGTCGAGCGGGCGATCCTGGAGGCCGTCGTGGCCCTGCTGGAGGACGGTGTGCCGCTGGGCGCCCTCTCCATCGAGCGCATCGCCCGCACGGCGGGCGTCGGCAAGGCCACCATCTACCGGCGCTGGCAGGGCAAGGACGAACTCCTCGTCGACGTCCTGCGGGAGATCGAGCCGCCCGATCCCGCGCTGCCCGGCACCTCCGCCCTCGACGATCTCGCCGTCATCCTGGAGTCGCTGCGCACGCGCGGGCTCGCGCAGCGCTCCTCCGCCCTTCTGCACAACGTCTTCGCGGAGATGAAGAGCCGGCCGGCCCTGTGGGGCGAGTACCGCAGGACGGTCATAGAGCCCCGCCGCCAGACCACGCTGGACGTGATCCGCCGGGGGGTCGCCTCCGGTGAGCTCCGTGACGACCTGGACGTGGAGCTGATGAACGACCTGCTGGTCGGCCCCATGCTCGTCCGTACCATGCACCGGCCGGACGCGCCACTGGACGACGACCTCGCCGAGCAGATCATCAGTGCGGCGCTCCAGGGCCTGAGCCCCCGGAAGTGAGGCGGCGGGCGGCGAAACGCCCGGCGGCCCGGCCGATCGCACCGGACCGGGCCCGCCGCGACCGTGCGTGTTCTGTCACAGCTGCCGGTCATTCGTCCTTGATCGGAACCCGTCGTGCCGTCCCTTTCGTCTCCGTGGCAGTACGGCCGTCCAGGGACGGCGGAGAAAGCGCCCGCTCCATCGCCTAGGGTCGGGGGCGGGCGTGCACAGCAAGGCAGTGAGGGCAGCACATGACGCAGGAGTACACAGCGCAGTCGGTGACGGCCGACGGGGACGAGCACCGCACCGCATCCCGCGTCAGAACCCAGCTCGACCGCTGGCGTCGCGACCCCGGTATCTGGCGGCGCGGCATCGTCCTCGCGTTCCTCGCCGTGTCGGCCGCGCTGTTGATGATCTTCCACGCCCAGATCCCGAACAAGATCGGCAACCTGGGCAGTCTCACCGAGACCTTCCTGCCCTGGCTCGGTCTGTTCGTCCCGCTGATCCTGGTCCTCGCGCTGGTACGGCGCTCGGCCACCGCGCTGATCGCGCTGCTGCTGCCGGCCGTGGTCTGGCTCAATCTCTTCGGTGGGCTCCTCACCGACAAGTCGGGCGGCGGCGGGGACCTGACGGTTGCCACGCACAACGTCAACGCGGACAACCCCGACCCGGAGGGCACCGCGCGCAAGGTCGCGGAATCGGGTGCGGACGTCGTCGCGCTGGAGGAGCTCAAGGCCGACGCCGTACCGGTGTACGAGAAGGCGCTGGCCGGCACGTACGCGTACCACTCCGTGCAGGGCACGGTCGGGCTGTGGAGCAAGTACCCGATGACCGGCAGCCGGCCCGTCGACATCAGGCTGGGCTGGGTCCGTGCCATGCGCTCCACGGTCTCCACGCCCGAGGGGCGGGTCGCCGTCTATGTGGCGCACCTGCCGTCGGTACGGGTCAAGCTGAACGCCGGGTTCACCGCCAACCAGCGGGACAAGAGCGCGGACGCGCTGGGCGAGGCCATCGCCGACGAGCCGCTCGGCCAGGTGATCCTGCTCGGTGACCTCAACGGTACGATGAACGACCGTTCGCTCAACGCCGTCACGTCCCAGATGCGTTCGACGCAGGGCGCGGCGGGCCACGGGTACGGTTTCAGCTGGCCGGCGGCGTTCCCGCTGGCGCGGATCGACCAGATTCTGGTGAAGGGCGTCGAACCGACCTCGTCGTGGACCCTTCCCCGGACGGACAGCGATCATCTGCCGATCGCCGCCCGGGTGGAACTGCGCTGAGCGGAGCGATCCGCGCAATCCGGTGTTCATCTGCCGGAACAAACGGCCTGAGAGGCTTTGTTCCGTAGAGGTACTTACTACGGAAAGGTCTTTCTTCATGCCCCTGGCCCTGCTCGCTCTCGCCGTGAGCGCCTTCGGCATCGGTACGACCGAGTTTGTGATGATGGGTCTGCTGCCCAATGTCGCGGACGATCTGGGAACGTCCGTGCCCACCGCCGGCTATCTCGTGTCGGCGTACGCGATCGGCGTCGTCATAGGCGCCCCGCTGCTCACCGCCGTCGGCTCCCGTATCCCGCGCAAGCGGATGCTTCTGCTGCTGATGGGCCTCTTCATCGTCGGCAACCTCGCCTCCGCGCTCGCCCCCGGCTTCGGCTGGCTGCTGGCGGGCCGCGTCCTCGCCGGGCTGCCGCACGGCGCGTTCTTCGGCGTCGGCGCGGTCGTCGCCGCCCGGCTGGTGCACGAGGGCCGGCAGGCGCGGGCCGTGGCGACCATGTTCCTCGGCCTGACCATCGCGAACATCGTCGGCGTCCCCGCGGCCACCCTGCTCGGCCAGCACCTCGGCTGGCGCGCCACCTTCCTGGTGGTCACGGTGATCGGCCTGGTCGCGATGGCGGCGCTCGCCCGGCTCGTACCGTACGTACCCGTCGACGCGCACCAGAGCGTGGGCCGGGAGCTGCGCGCCCTCGGCAACCGTCAGGTGCTGCTCGGGCTGGCGACCGCGGTCTTCGGCTTCGGCGGGGTCTTCGCCGTGTACTCCTACCTGGCCTCGATGACCACCGAGGTGATGGGCTTCGGCGAGTCCTCCGTGACGCTGGTCCTCGCCCTCTTCGGCATCGGTATGACGCTGGGCGCGCTGGCGGCGGGACCGCTGACGGACCGGGCGCTGCGGCCCACGCTGTACGGCTCGCTCGCCACCCTCGCCGTGGTGCTGGTCGCCTTCCGCTTCACGGCGCAGGTGCAGTGGGCGGCGTTGGTGACGGTGGTGGTGCTCGGCGCGGTCGGCTTCATGACGACCACGCCGCTCCAGATGCTCGTCATGAACAAGGCCAGGCAGGCCCCCACGCTCGCCTCCGCCTCCAACCACTCGGCCTTCAACCTCGCCAACGCGGGCGGCGCCTGGCTCGGCGGCGCGGCCATCGCGGCGGGCTGGGGCTGGATGTCACCGACCCTGGTCGGCGCGGTGCTCGCGGTCGTCGGCCTGGCCATCGCGGTGACGGCGGGCCTGCTGGACCGGGGCGGCCGGGAGACGGCGGCGGGGACCTCCCGCGTCGTCGCGGAAGGCCCCCGGCCGCAGGAGAACGCGCACCAGGCCGTTACTTCCTCGTCGACTCACGCCAGCGGTTCGTGATCGGCAGCCGCCGGTCCTTGCCGAAGCCCTTCGCCGAGATCTTGGTGCCCGGCGGGTACTGGCGCCGCTTGTACTCCGCCGTGTCCACCATCCGCAGCGTCTTCGTGACCAGCTCGTCGTCGAAGCCCGCCGCGACGATCGCGTCCTTGCCCTGGTCGCGGTCGACGTACAGCTCCAGGATCCCGTCCAGTACGTCGTAGTCCGGCAGCGAGTCCGTGTCGACCTGGCCGGGGCGCAGTTCGGCGCTCGGCGGCTTGGAGAGGGAGTTCTCCGGGATCGGCGGGGTCTGGCCGCGCTCCTCGGCGGCGCGGTTGCGCCAGCGGGCGAGCCGGAAGACGGCCGACTTGTAGACGTCCTTGATCGGGCCGTACGCGCCGACGGAGTCGCCGTACAGCGTCGAATAGCCCACCGCGAGCTCGGACTTGTTGCCCGGCGCGAGCACGATCTGGCCCTCCTGGTTGGAGAGAGCCATCAGCATCGTGCCGCGCAGCCGCGACTGGAGGTTCTCCTCCGCGAGACCCGTGAGGCCCAGCGACCCCATGTACGCGTCGAACATCGGCTCGATCGCGATCGTACGGAAGTTGAGCCCGGTACGGCGGGCCAGCTCGGCCGCGTCGTCCCTGGAGTGGTCCGAGGAGTACTTGGACGGCATGGAGACGCCGTACACGTTCTGCGCGCCGAGCGCGTCACAGGCGATGGCGGCGACGAGCGCGGAGTCGATACCGCCGGAGAGCCCGATCAGGACGGACCCGAAGCCGTTCTTGGCGGCGTACGCGCGCAGGCCCACGACCAGCGCCGAGTAGACCTCCTCGTCGTCTGCCAGGCGCTCGGCGTAGCCGCCGGCCAGCTCGGGTTCGTACGCGGGCAGCGGCTCCTCGGAGAGGACGACATGGTCGATCCGCAGCCCGTCGTCCACGACCCCCGACGGCGGTTCGGCCGCGGCGGCCGGCAGATCGAGGTCGAGGACCACGCATCCCTCGGCGAACTGCGGCGCACGGGCGACGACTTCGCCGTCCTTGTCGACGACGATCGAGTCACCGTCGAAGACCAGCTCGTCCTGGCCGCCGATCATCGCGAGATAGGCGGTGGTGCAGCCGGCCTCCTGGGCGCGCTTGCGCACCAGGTCGAGCCGGGTGTCGTCCTTCTCCCGCTCGTACGGTGAGGCGTTGATGGAGATCAGCAGCCCCGCCCCGGCGGACCGCGTGGCCGGCACCCGGCCGCCGTCCTGCCAGAGGTCCTCGCAGATCGCGAGCGCGACGTCGACGCCGTGGATCCGGACGACGGGCATGGTGTCGCCGGGGACGAAGTACCGGAACTCGTCGAAGACGCCGTAGTTGGGCAGATGGTGCTTGGCGAAGTTCAGCGCGACAGCGCCGCGGTGCAGCACGGCGGCGGCGTTCCGCGGGGCGCCGGCGGGCTGGCCGAACCGCGCCTGGGCCTTCTCGGAGCGGTCGAGATAGCCGACGATGACGGGCAGCTCCCCGAAGCCCTCCTCGTCGAGCCGGACCGCGAGCGCGCGCACGGCGGCCCGGGACGCCTCGACGAAGGACGACCGGAGGGCGAGGTCCTCGACGGGGTAGCCGGTCAGCACCATCTCGGGAAACGCGACGACATGCGCTCCCTGCTCGGCGGCGTGCCGGGTCCAGTGCACGATCGCCTCGGCGTTCGCGGCGAGATCGCCGACGGTCGAGTCGATCTGATTCAGGGCGAGGCGTAGTTGAGGCACGGCGCCCAGTGTAATCGTCTGACTGACACGATGTCCTGGGGCGGGAGTGTGGGCCGTCCCACTCGGCCCCCGCCGGCGCTGACCCGAGGGCGCGCGGCCAGGACTGCCGCGCGCCCTCATGGTGGCGGGTCTGCGGAGCGTGTACGGGTCCGCGGAGCGTACGGGTTTGCGGAGCGCGTACGAGTCCGCGGAGCGTGTACGGGTCAGCGGGCGCGTACGGGCCTGCGGGGCGTGTACGGGTCAGCGGACGCGTACGGGTCTGCGGAGCGCGTACGGGTCTGCGGAGCGCGTACGGGTCTGCGGAGCGCGTACGGGTCAGCGGGGCGCGTAGACCTTCTCGGCCCACGTGGCGATCTGGATGTCGGTCAGATGCTGGGCGAGATCGGCCTCGCTGATCATCCCGACCAGACGCTTGTCCTCGATCACCGGGAGCCGGCGGATCTGATGGGTCTGCATCTCCATCAGGACCTCGTCCACGTCCGCGTCCGAGTCGACCCAGCGGGGTGTGCCCCGGGCCATCTCACCCGCCGTGATCTTCGCCGGGTCATGGCCCTTCGCCACACAGCCGACGACGATGTCACGGTCGGTGAGTATGCCGGTCAGCCGCTCGTCGGAGTCGGCTATGGGCAGCGCGCCCACATTCAGATCCCGCATCATCTGTGCGGCGCGGTCGAGCGTCTCGTGCGCGGGGATCCACTGGGCCCCCGCGTGCATCATGTCCTTGGCAGTGGTCATGGGTTTCGTGCCTCCTGTGTGCCGTCCACCCCGAGCCAGAACCATCATCGTGCAGCCGTTCGGGTGACGCGACCGGTGGCACCCGAACGGGTGGCTGAGCCCTGAACCCGGGCCGGCGCCGGGCCCGGGCCGCCGACCGGCACCGGACCGCCTGCCGCACCGGGCCGGACCGTCTGCCGCACCGCATCGGGCCGGTCGCCTGCCGCACCGCATCGGGCCGCCGGTCCCGGGGGACCGACGGCCCGCGCGCGTCAGCCGGTGCGCGGCTTCGCGCCGCGCGCCTTCAGCAGGTCCGCCATCAGGTTCAGCTCCGACTGCTGCGCCGCGGCCATGCCCTCGGCGAGGTCCTTCTCCGTGCCGACCGCGCACATCTCGGCGCAGCCCTTGGCCATCGACACGCCGCCCTTGTGGTGGTCGGTCATCAGCTGGAGATACAGGATCTCGGCCTGCTTGCCACGGGCCTGGCGGAGCCGCTCCAGCTCCGTCTTCGTGGCCATGCCCGGCATCAGCGAGCCGTCGCGGGCCTCATGCTCCGCGTGCCCGTGATCCATCGCGGCGCCGTCGTCCGAGCCCATGTCCATCGGCATCCGCATCCAGGCCATCGGCTCCTGGTCCGCCTCGGCCTTCGGCAGCCCCCACAGGTCCAGCCTGCCCAGCAGCATCCCGCGCTGGTTCGCCTGGGTGTTGGCGATGTCGTACGCCAGCCGGCGCACCTCCTCGTCGTCCGTGCTGTCCCGGACGATGAAGGACATCTCCACCGCCTGCTGGTGGTGGACCGCCATGTCACGGGCGAAGCCCGCGTCCGCCGAGTCCGCCGACGGGGTACGGGGCGCGCCCGGCCCGTCGTCACGCCCGGCCGAGGCCACCGTGGCCGTACCGGCGAAGAGCAGCGCCAGCACGACCGCGGTGATCGCCGCCCACTGGGTGCGCGTCACCGAGCTCACTGCGCGCCCTGTCCGCCCGTGCAGGCAGCGCCCGGCTCAGGGGTCTGCGAGCCCTGTACGTACTTCGTGAGGAACTGTTCCACCCGCGGGTCCGCCGCGGTGTCCACCGAGACCTGCTTGCCCCACGCGCTCAGCATGATCGCGCCGGACTGGTCCTTCACCGGGCTCATCAGCGTGTACGGGGTCTTCTCGACCTTCTCGGAGAGCGTCTTCACATCGGCGTCGGCGGCCTTGTCGCTGTACGTGACCCAGACCGCGCCGTGCTCCAGCGAGTGCACCGCGCTCACGTCCGGTATCGCGTCCTTGTAGACGTCACCGTCGCAGTTCATCCAGACCTGGCTGTGGTCACCGCCCACCGGCGGCTTCATCGGGTACTTCACAGCCTCGGTCACATGGTTGCGGCCGAGCTTCTTGGCATCCCAGGACTTCTCGCCCTTGACGGGCGCCTTGGCCGCCGCCTGCTGCTCTTCCTTCTTGTCGGACTCCTTGTTGAGGATGAAGGCGCCGAAGCCGACGAGGGCCGCCACCACGACGGCGCTCACCGTGATCGTGATGAGGCGGTTGCGCCGCTCGCGGGCCTGCTCGGCGCGGCGCATCTGCTCGATGCGGGCCTTGCGCTCGGCGGACTGGGACTTGGAAGCCATGATGTATGTCCTTCTGCGATAACTACGGAACGCGGATACCTGCGGAACGGAGATCAGGAGATACGGGAACCCGGTGCGGGTGCGGGCCCGGCTACGTCCGCAGTACTTGAAGGACGTGGAGGTCCGGCGCGCGGGCGAGCGCTCCGGAGCGGGGCACCTGGCCGGTGGGGTGCGGCGGTTCGAGGTGCTGGAGCTGTACGCCGCCGGTGAGTGGGGCGGCCGGCGGCGGTACGGTGAGCACGGCCGGGCTCAGATGCGGGAAGAACCCGCAGTCGCCGTTGTCGTACGGACAGCTGAACCGGTCCTCGGCCCTGACCTGCTCGGCCCTGACCTGCTCGGCCCTGACCTGCTCGGCCCGGACGTGCTCGGCCCTGACCTGCTCGGCCCTGACGTGCTGGACGTGCGGGGCCCGGCTGCCGGCGGCGGTGGCCCCGGCGGCCGAATCGGGCCGATGATGAGCGTCGGCGGGACCGGGTCCTGGCCCCAGACAGATGAAGAGCGCGGCGAACAGCGTCGCCACGGCACTCACCAGTGCCGTGGGACGCGTGATGCGTGTGCGACGCGGTCCCCCCATGGGCGCAAATCGTAGTGCGTACTCCCCGCCGCGCAGCAGTGAGGAGCCGCTTCCGCGGCCGGATCCCGCCCCTGGACGGCGCCGATGTGGTACGAACCGGGCACGGTGCGGCCCTGGCGCGGTGAAGGACCCGGTCGGCCGCCGCGACCGTGCGGACTCCGTCGCCACCCGCGCCTGACCCGGTCGCGGCCCGCGCCGGACCCCGTGGCCACCCGCGACGGTACGGACCCGGGCCCGGCGCGGTACAAAGAGGCATGGCCCACCCTCCCCAGCCGACGCCCCCGCAGCAGGGCCCCGCCGACGTCGACGCGGTGACCCACGCGGTGCTGACCGCGTCCCGGCTGCTGGTGGCGGTATCCACCCGCTCCCTCGCCGCCGTCGCGGACCGGGTCACCCTGCCGCAGTTCCGGCTGCTGATGGTCCTCGCCACCCACGGCGACGCCAAGCTGGTGGAGCTCGCCGAGCGGCTGGGCGTGAACCCCTCCACCGCCATGCGCATGCTGGACCGGCTGATCGCCGCCGGCCTGGCGACCCGGCAGAGCAATCCGGACAACCGCCGCGAGACGATGTTGCGGCTGACCCCGGAGGGCGACAGGCTGGTCGAGGACGTCTCGGCGGCGCGCCATCGCGAGATCTCGGCGATCGTCGAACGGCTGACCCCCGAGCAGCGCTCGGCCCTGGTGGGCGCCCTGACCGCCTTCACCGAGGCGGGCGGGGAGCCGGTGGTTCCGGATGACGATTCGGAGCCGTACCCTCTGGGCTGGTCGGACACTCACGCCCGGCACGGCAACGGCTGACGGGACCGGACCGGGGCTCCACCGGGCGCCATCCATCAGCACCATGGATTGCGATCACCTGTTACATGGGCACCAGACGTACAGGCACTATGGACAGAGACCCGTACACGCGCACGACGCGGGACGTTGGACGGGGGTTCGCAACGCGCCGGAAATCGTGTGGTGGGATGCTCGTGTGCCGCAACGTGCCCCGCGGCAGGGGAGCAGGTGGCCTGACCAGCAAGGATGGGTGGAAATGGATAAGCAGCAGGAATTCGTGCTCCGTACGCTCGAGGAGCGCGACATCCGCTTCGTGCGCCTGTGGTTCACCGATGTGCTCGGCTTCCTGAAGTCGGTCGCCGTCGCGCCCGCCGAGCTGGAGCAGGCCTTCGACGAGGGCATGGGTTTCGACGGCTCCGCGATCGAGGGCTTCGCCCGGGTGTACGAATCCGACATGATCGCCAAGCCCGACCCGGGCACCTTCCAGATCCTGCCCTGGCGCGCGGAGGCCCCCGGCACGGCCCGGATGTTCTGCGACATCCTGATGCCCGACGGCTCGCCGTCCTACGCGGACCCGCGCTATGTCCTCAAGCGCATGCTCGCCAAGACCTCGGATCTCGGCTTCACCTTCTACACCCACCCCGAGATCGAGTTCTTCCTGCTGAAGAGCAAGCCCGTCGACGGCACCCGCCCGACCCCCGCCGACAGCTCCGGCTACTTCGACCACACCCCGCAGAACGTCGGCATGGACTTCCGGCGCCAGGCGATCACGATGCTGGAATCCATGGGCATCTCGGTGGAGTTCAGCCACCACGAGGGCGCCCCCGGCCAGCAGGAGATCGATCTGCGGTACGCGGACGCGCTGTCCACCGCGGACAACATCATGACGTTCCGCCTAGTCATGAAGCAGGTTGCGCTGGAGCAGGGCGTGCAGGCGACCTTCATGCCCAAGCCGTTCTCGGAGTACCCGGGCTCGGGCATGCACACCCACCTCTCGCTCTTCGAGGGCGACCGCAACGCCTTCTACGAGTCGGGCGCGGAGTACCAGCTCTCCAAGGTCGGCCGCTCCTTCATCGCCGGCCTGCTCAAGCACGCCGCCGAGATCTCGGCCGTCACCAACCAGTGGGTCAACTCCTACAAGCGCATCTGGGGCGGCTCCACCCGCACCGCGGGCTCGGGCGGCGAAGCCCCCTCGTACATCTGCTGGGGCCACAACAACCGCTCCGCGCTGATCCGCGTCCCGATGTACAAGCCCGGCAAGACCGGCTCGGCCCGTGTCGAGGTCCGCTCCATCGACTCCGGCGCCAACCCCTATCTCACGTACGCGGTGCTGCTCGCCGCGGGCCTCAAGGGCATCGAGGAGGGCTACGAACTCCCGGCGGGCGCCGACGACGACGTCTGGGCCCTCTCCGACGCCGAACGCCGCGCGATGGGCATCGAGCCCCTCCCGCAGAACCTCGGCGAGGCGATCTCCCTGATGGAGCGCAGCGAACTGGTCGCCGAAACGCTCGGCGAGCACGTCTTCGACTTCTTCCTGCGCAACAAGAAGCAGGAATGGGAGGAATACCGCTCGGAGGTAACCGCCTTCGAACTCCGCAAGAACCTCCCGGTCCTGTAGCCGCGGGTCAGCGGGGTTTCCTTGCCTGATTGACGCGTCGGGCCCGCGCCATCACGGTGCGGGCCCGACATCGTCGGGCCGAACGGGCGCGGGTTCAGCCGACGCGCAGGCCGCCGTCGACATAGAGATCGATCGCGTTGATCCCCCCGTTGTGGAGGAGGAAGTCGGCGGCGTGGGTGATCTCCGCCATCGTGACCAATCGTCCGATGGGTGTGCGAGCGAGGTGCGGGTGGTCCGGCACATCCCGCCAACGCGGGCTGTCACCCACGACTCCGGGGTGCAGGGCATTGACGCGGACCGGAGCCAGTTCGAGCGCCAGCGTCCGCGTCAGCCCCGTGACAGCGGCATTCGCCGCGCTGACGATCGTAGATCCCGGGTAGGGGCGTTCCTTGGCCAGACCGCCGAACAGAACGACCGAAGCGCCGGGACGGAAGCGTTCCTTGAGGACTCTCACGGTCTCGGTGTAGCCGACCAACTTGATGGTGGCCGAACGTGCGGCGCTCTCCACGCTGAACGCCGCGAGGCTGTTCAGGCTGGGCTCGGCGACCGTGATCACCAGATGGTCCACGCCGCCAAGGCCACGCAGGGCGTCTTCGATGGTGTCGGGACGGGAGAGATCCACACCGATTCCACTTACGGTGTCACCGATCTGTGTGGCCACTTCCTCAGCTCGCGCTCCGTCCCGGCTGCCGATCACGACGTCTTCGCCACGTGCGGCGAAGCACTCAGCCATGTGCCGTCCCAGTCCGCTGCTGCCACCGATGATTACTGACGTGGTCATTCGAGTCCCTTCGTCTTGAGAGCCCTGCCTCACGCCTCGCGCCGTCGGTATCCCACAAGCCTTCACAGAGGCGTAGCGGGTTTCCTTCCTGATCGCCCGGAGCCGCCTCCACACGAGTGCATTGCGCAAGCCTGTCGGAGACCCCGGCCGGCCACGCGACGGCTTGCCGTACATGCCCGCCAGATGACCGACAGGAGCCGGCCCGACGCCCGGCGTGGGCTCTGCCAGGACCGCCCGCTGTACCGGCCCCTCGTACGTGCCGCCCACGGTCACCGAGGTGCGGATACTCCCTCGGCTGCCTGTGCCCTCTCCCGTATGGCACGCAGCATGGCTGTAAGAACGGGGCCGTCGGGGGAGGGTTGCTGGGCGCTGATCTCCTGGTATCCCCATGCCTCGTACAGCGCCTTCACCTTGCCGTCCCCGGCGAGCGGGTTGACCAGGAGGGAGACCTGTTCCTCGGGACGGGCGGCGAGGAGTTCGTCGTGTATACGCCGGGCGGTGCCGGTGCCACGCCAGGGCACGCGCAGCATGATCTCCTTCAGCGCCACGGTGGGCAGGCCGGTGCACCGGGGCGGCAGAGGTGTGGTCATCCGCCGCCACCAGCGGTCGTCGGGCTGAAGGGTGTTGATGTAGGCGTAGCCGACCGGCTCGGCGCCGTCGAAGCCGACAACGGCCTCCCAGCCGGGCTCCGACGCATGCCTGGCCAGGCGCTCGCCGTAGCGTTCCACGGAGTAGTGCGCCAGGTGCAGCTTGTCCGCGCGAACCTCTGCGTAGACCTCGATGAGGGTGTCCCAGACCTGGTCGATGTCGATGGCGTGGCGCAGCTCGATGCTGTCCGGTGTCATGGGGGTTCCTCCAGGTCCTGGCCGGGCCGGCGTCCGTGGGGTGCCGGCCCGGGGGGTCAGGGGGTGCGTTGGGTGAGGGGGGTGGGGGTCTCTTGGACTGTCCAGGTGTTGCCGTCCGGGTCCGGGAAGGAGAAGAAGGAGTTCCACGGGCCGCCGGGGCCCTCCGCCCAGTCGTTGCCCTCGATGTGGCTGACCGGGCCCGCCTCGACGCCGCGTGCGACGACTTCGGCGCGGGCCGCGGTGATGTCCAGGACGCAGAGCTGCATGCCGTGGTACGTGCCGGGCCGGGGCTCCTGTTTGTCCTTGTCCGGGGAGGACATCCCCGAGCCGATGACGATCGAGCAGCCGGAGCCGGGCGGGGTCAGCTGGATGATGCGGACCGTGTCGCCCATCCGCGTGTCGTGGTCGACCGTGAAGCCGAGCTGCTCCGCGTAGAAGGCCTTGGCCCGGTCGAGGTCGGTGACCGGGATGACGACGGCTTCCAGGGTCCAGTCCATGGGTGTTCCTCCATCAGGGTGGTGGGCGGGACGCGGGGGTCAGAACTGCCAGCGGGTCTGGCTGTACGGGGCCTTGCCGAAGCCGAAGGCCGTACGGGGAGCGACCTGGAAGACCAGCGCCACATTGCCGTGCTCGCCCGCGAACGATCCGTCCCGTACGTCGAAGTGCCAGTCCGGCCCGTACTTCGCCTCCCACGCCGTCGCGAGCGCGGTCAGCCGCGCCTCGTCGGTCACCCGGACCGCCGCGCCCTCCACCACCAGGTCACAGCCTCCGCGCAGGGCGTTCGCGCCGGTGGTGAGGACCACTTCCTGGTTCTGGGCGAGGTTCATGGTCTTGCGCTCGGCGGCGCCGGTGCAGAAGTGCAACGCGCCGTCCCACCAGACGGCCAGCAGCGGCGTGACATGCGGGCGGCCCTCGGGCCGTACGGTCGTCAGCCAGAAGACCTCGGCCTCGGTGAGGCGGGCGACCGCCTCGGACCAGTCGGTGGCCGTGGCCGCCGGATCGCCGTAGCGGGCGTCCAGCTCGGTGCGGGGTTCCTTCACGGGCATGGTGCGGTCCTCTCACGTGCCGGACCGGGCGGAGGCCCGGCTTCCTGGATGTATGGACCGGGCGCGCGGCCAGGACTCATCGGTCCGCGCCGACCGGACGGGGCGTAGGTCCTACGCGGACCGCCCTCCGCCGCGACCTGCGGCTAGGTTCTGTCTGACACATAGCGCCGTCCGCCCGGAGGGCGGGGCTCGCGGGGTCTGGTGCGTGCAATCGCAAGGCGGAGGATCGTCCTCGTACTGGACGTACTTGGATGACTCCGACAACGCGGCGAGTGTGCGTGCCAGGCGCCGTGAGCCAGGCGGGATGTGTCAGACAGGGCCTAGGCTCGATTCCTGAGCTTGACCGGACGGACGGGTACGCGGACAGGAGACGCCACGATGACGCTGCCGGGACGCAGGAGCAGTACGTTCACCCGTCTGCTGCGGCACGGCTTCACCGATCCGTCCGCCGCCGAGCGGCTGCTCGACGCCCCCGAGATGTCGCCCATACGGTCCGATCCGCTGCTGCTCGACGCGCTCGGCGCGACCGCCGATCCCGATCTCGCCCTGCGTGGCCTCGTCCGGCTCGCCGAGGCGGCGCACCCCGACGAGCGGCGGGTGCTGCTGGACACCCTGGTCACCGCGAAGCCGCTGCGGGACCGGCTGCTCGGCGTGCTCGGCGCGTCCGAGGCACTCGGTGACCATCTGGCCAGGCACCCCGCCGACTGGCATGTCCTGGTCACGTACGAGTCGGCCGATCTGCACCCCGGCGTCGAGGAGTTCGAACACGGCCTCGCCGACGCCAACGACCCCGTCTCGCTGCGGATCGGCTACCGCCGCTGTCTGCTGGCCATAGCGGCCAGGGACGTCTGCGGTACGACCGATGTCGCCCAGACCGCCGCCGAACTCGCCGACCTCGCGACCGCGACCCTGCGCGCCGCCCTCGCCATCGCCAAGGCCGCCGCGCCCGAGGACGCCGCGGCGTGCCGGCTCGCGGTCATCGCGATGGGCAAGTGCGGCGGCCATGAGCTGAACTATGTCTCCGACGTGGATGTGATCTTCGTCGGGGAAGCGGCGAACGGGACGGACGAGGGCCCCGACGAGGGCAAGGCCCTTCAGGCGGCGACCCGTCTCGCGTCCCATCTGATGCGGATCTGCTCCGAGTCCAACATGGAGGGGACGATCTGGCCCGTCGACGCGAACCTGCGGCCCGAAGGACGCAACGGACCGCTCGTACGGACGCTGAGCAGCCATCTCGCGTACTACCAGCGCTGGGCCAAGACCTGGGAGTTCCAGGCGCTGCTCAAGGCCCGGGTGGTGGCCGGCGACCCGGCGCTCGGCGCGGAGTACATCGACGCCGTGTCACCGCTGGTGTGGCAGGCCGCCGAGCGCGACCACTTCGTACCCGACGTACAGAACATGCGCCGCCGGGTCGTCGACAACATCCCCGCGGGGCAGGCGGAGCGCGAGCTCAAGCTCGGTCCGGGTGGGCTGCGGGACGTCGAATTCGCCGTACAGCTGCTCCAGTTGGTCCACGGCCGCAACAATGTCACCCTGCGTAGCGGTTCGACGCTCGATGCGCTCGCCGCGCTGGCGGCGGGCGGCTATGTGGGGCGGGCGGACGCCAGGCAGCTCGACGAGGCCTACCGCTTCCTGCGCGCCATGGAGCACCGCATCCAGCTCTACCGGCTGCGCCGGACGCATCTGGTGCCGGAGGACGAGGCCGATCTGCGCCGCCTCGGGCGCTCGCTCGGGCTGCGCAACGACCCGGTCGCCGAGCTGAACAGGGCGTGGCGACGGCATGCCTCCGTGGTGCGGCGGCTGCACGAGAAGCTCTTCTACCGGCCGCTGCTCGACGCGGTCGCCCAGCTGGCGCCCGGCGAGATCCGGCTCAGCCCGAGGGCGGCGGGGCAGCGCCTCGAAGCGCTCGGATACGCCGACCCGGCCGCCGCGCTGCGGCATCTGGAGGCGCTGGCGTCCGGGGTGAGCCGCAAGGCGGCGATCCAGCGGACGCTGCTGCCGGTGCTGCTGGGCTGGTTCGCGGACTCCGCCGATCCGGACGCCGGGCTGCTCGGCTTCCGCAGGGTGTCGGACGCGCTCGGCAAGACGCCGTGGTATCTGCGGCTGCTGCGGGACGAGGGGGCCGCGGCCGAGAATCTGGCGCGGGTGCTGTCGGCCGGCCGGCTCGCCCCCGATCTGCTGCTGCGCGCGCCGGAGGCGGTGTCGATCCTCGGGGATCCCAACGGGCTGCTGCCGCGCGGCCGTGACCTGCTGGAGCAGGAGGTGCTCGCGGCGGTCGGGCGCGCGGACACCGCGGAGGGCGCGGTCACCTCGGCGCGCGGGGTGCGCAGGCGCGAGCTGTTCCGTACGGCGGCCGAGGACATCATCGGCTCGTACGGTACGGAGGACAGCCCGGCCGAGGAGGACCACGGGGCGCTGGTCGACCGGGTCGGGAACGCGGTCACCGATCTGAACGCGGCGACGCTCGCGGGCGCGCTGCGTGCCGTCGTACGGGAAGGCTGGGGCGACACCCTGCCCACCCGGTTCGCGGTCATCGGCATGGGCCGCTTCGGCGGTCATGAGCTGAGCTACGGCTCCGACGCGGATGTGCTCTTCGTGCACGAGCCGCGCGAGGGCGTCAGCGAGCACGAGGCGGCGCGCGCCGCGAACGCGGTGGTCGCCGACATGCGACGGCTGCTCCAAGTCCCCACCTCGGATCCCCCGTTGCTGATCGACGCGGATCTGCGGCCGGAGGGCAAGAGCGGCCCGATGGTGCGCACGCTCGCCTCCTACGCGGCGTACTACCGGCGCTGGTCGCTGGTCTGGGAGAGCCAGGCGCTGCTGCGCGCCGAGCCGATGGCCGGCGACGCGGATCTCGGCCGCCGCTTCATCGAGCTGGTCGACCCGCTGCGGTATCCGGCGGAGGGGCTCGGCGAGGACGCGGTACGGGAGATCCGCCGGCTCAAGGCGCGGATGGAGACGGAACGGCTGCCGCGGGGCGCCGACCCGACGCTCCACACCAAGCTGGGCCGGGGCGGCCTCTCCGACGTCGAGTGGACGGTCCAGCTGCTGCAGATGCGGCACGGCTGGGCGGAACCGGGCCTGCGCACCACGCGCACCCGCGAGGCCCTCGCGGCCGCCCAGGCGGCGGGCCTGCTCTCGACGGAGGACGCGCAGATCCTGGACGAGGCGTGGGTCCTGGCGACCCGGGTCCGCAACGGCGTGATGCTGGTCCGTGGCAGGCCCGGCGACACGTTCCCTTCGGACGGCAGGGAACTGGGCGCGATGGGCCGCTACCTCGGGTACGGGTCGGGACCGGAGCAGCGGCAGCCGCAGAGCGGATACAGCGGCAACATGATCGACGACTACCGGCGCACCACCCGCAGGGCCCGCGCGGTGGTGGAGGAGCTGTTCTACGGCGCGGTGTGAGTGGCGGCCGTCGACGCGCCCGGAGCGGACGCGCCCTGAGCGGATACGCCCGAAGCCGACGCGTCCAGGTCCGACGCGTCCAGGTCCGACGCGTCCCGGGGAGACGCGTCCCCCGCCGTCAGCCGCCGGCGGCCGCGCCACTGGGGCCGGTCGTTCTCCGGCCTGCGGGGGAGCCGGTAGGGCAGCGCGCCGTACCAGGCGTACGAGAGGGCGAAGCCGAACGCGAGACAGAGCATCCCGCCCACCGCGTCCAGCCAGAAGTGGTTGGCGGTGGAGACGATCACGAGCAGGGTGAGCGCCGGATAGAGCAGGCCGAGGATCTTCGCCCAGGGCGCCGAGGCGAGCGCGAAGACGGTCAGACCGCACCACAGCGACCAGCCGATGTGCATCGACGGCATCGCGGCGTACTGGTTCGACATGTTCTTGAGGTTGCCCGACGCCATCGAGCCCCAGGTCTCGTGGAGCGCGACCGTGTCGATGAAGTGCTGCCCCTTCATCAGGCGCGGGGGAGCCAGCGGATACAGGTAGTAACCGAGCAGCGCGACGACCGTGGTGGCGAAGAGCGCCAGGCGAGCGGCGGCGTAGCGGCCCGGATGGCGGCGGAAGAGCCAGATCAGCACGGCGATCGTGATGATGAAGTGCAGCGTCGCGTAGTAGTAGTTCATGGCCACGATCAGCCACGTCACCGAATTCATGGCGTGATTGACGGACTGTTCGACCGCGATGCCGAGGGTCTGTTCCGCCTGCCAGATCCAGTCGGCGTTCCGCAGGGCCTTGGCGCGCTGCTCCGGCACCGCGTTGCGGATGAGGGAGTACGTCCAGTAACTCACCGCGATCAGCAGGATCTCGAACCAGATGCGCGGCCGACGGGGTGCCCGCAGCCGCCGCAGCCGCGGCCGCGTACGGTCGTCGGCCCCGGACGCCGCCTCGGACGTCGCCACGACGCTCGCGCCGATGGGTGATGGGGTAGCCGTCCGGCCTTCCTCTGTCTTCACGGTCGAGTCACCCATAGTGAGAGAGTCTGCCAGATTCGCACCCACCGACCGATCATCCCCCGGTCGGGTTCCCGGCGCATTCGCTACGCCTCAGGGACGAGCGCGTGACCCTGTTGCCGGGAGCGGGCCGGGGGCCGGAGCGGAAGCGGTTGAACCGCGAACCACCAGCTCGGGCATGAAGACGAATTCGCTGTGCGGCGCAGGCGTGCCGCCGATTTCCTCAAGGAGCGTACGGACCGCGGCCTGCCCCATCGAGGGCACCGGCTTGCGGATCGTCGTCAGCGGGGGATCGGTGAACGCTATGAGCGGGGAGTCGTCGAAACCGACGACCGACAGGTCCCTGGGCACCTCCAGACCGAGTCGCCGCGCCGCCCGGATCGCGCCGAGCGCCATCATGTCGCTCGCGCACACCACCGCCGTACAACCGCGTTCTATCAGCGCGGAGGCGGCGGCCTGACCACCCTCCAGGGTGAACAGCGACTGCTGGATCAGATGGTCCGTCTCCTCGGAGGTCAGCCCCAGCAGCTCCTGGACGGTGGCGCTGAAGCCCTCGATCTTGCGGAGCACCGGTACGAAGCGCCTGGGGCCGACGGCGAGCCCGATCCGCTGATGGCCCAGCGAGACGAGATGGGTCACGGCGAGCCGCATGGCGGCCCGGTCGTCCGGCGAGATGAAGGGCGCCTGCACCTTCGGTGAGAAACCGTCCACCAGCACGAAGGGCACGCCCTGGGTGCGCAGCTTGTCGTACCGCCGCATATCGGCGGAGGTGTCGGCGTGCAGCCCGGAGACGAAGATGATGCCGGAGACGTCCCGCTCGACGAGCATCTCCGTCAGCTCGTCCTCGGTGGAGCCGCCGGGGGTCTGGGTCGCCAGCACCGGGGTGTAGCCCTGCCGGGTCAGCGCCTGGCCGATGACCTGCGCCAGCGCCGGGAAGATGGGGTTCTCCAGCTCCGGGGTGATCAGGCCGACCAGTCCCGCGCTGCGGCGGCGCAGCCGTACGGGACGTTCGTATCCGAGGACGTCGAGCGCGGCGAGTACGGATTCGCGGGTGGCCGCGGCAACCCCGGGCTTGCCGTTCAGAACGCGGCTGACCGTCGCTTCGCTGACCCCCGCCTGGGATGCGATGTCGGCAAGCCGTGCGGTCATGTGAGTGGACTGTACCGGGCGTCTGTCGGATTGCCCACCGGGCACGGAATCCGGCCACGGCAGCAAGTTCTTGCAAGATCTTGCGAAACGTTCCCGCAGGCGTCATGACGGCTTCTCAGGAACCCGCCGACCTGCACGGACCGCCCCTGACAGGTGGTGTGGCTCCCCGTCAAGAGTGTGACGTGCAACCGACAGGACACATGCCGGTAACGATCAGTGGCCCTTGCAGAAAAATTCCGCAAGGTCTTTCGGCCTTCTTTCATCGCTGTTACGTTCACCTCCGACCCGGCGCCGCGACGGAGCGGTACGGCAGTTGAAGGAGTTCGGATGCGACGTGGCATAACGGCCACCGCCCTGGCCGCGACCTTGGCGCTCGCGGCGACCGCCTGCGGCAGTGACGATGAGTCAAGCAGCGGCAAGAGCTCGGGCGGCGAGCTCTCGGGAACGGTCACCTGGTGGGACACCTCGACCGTCGGCAGCGAGGACAAGGTCTTCAAGAAGCTCGCCGAGGGCTTCGAGAAGAAGCACCCGAAGGTCGACGTCAAGTATGTGAACGTGCCCTTCGGCGACGCCCAGAACAAGTTCAAGAACGCCGCGCAGTCCGGCTCCGGCGCCCCCGACGTGATCCGCTCCGAGGTCGCCTGGACCCCCGAGTTCGCCGATCTCGGCTACCTCGCGCCGCTGGACGGCACCCCGGCGCTCAAGAACGACAAGGACTTCCTGGCCCAGGCCGCCGCGTCCACCAAGTACAACGGCAAGACCTACGCCGCGCCGCAGGTCATCGACTCCATGGGCATCTTCTACAACAAGAAGATCTTCAAGGACGCCGGCGTCGAGGTCCCCACGACCGTCGACGAGCTGAAGACCGTATCGAAGACGATCAAGGACAAGACCGGGAAGACCGGTCTGTATCTGCGCGGTGACGACGCCTACTGGTTCCTGTCGTTCCTGTACGGCGAGGGCGGCAACCTCGTCGACGCCGGCAGTAAGACCGTCACCGTCGACAACGCCGCGGGCGTCAAGGCCATGACCGTCGTCAAGGACCTCGTCGACTCGGGCGCCGCCAAGACCGACGCCACCGACGGCTGGGAGAACATGCAGTCGTCGTTCAAGGACGGCAAGGTCGCGATGATCATCAACGGTCCGTGGGCGGTCGCCGACACCTACGGCGGCCCGCAGTTCAAGGACAAGGCCAACCTGGGCATCGCCCCCGTACCGGCCGGCTCCGCGGGCCAGGGCGCACCGCAGGGCGGCCACAACCTCGCCGTCTACGCGGGCTCCAAGAACCTCGACGCCTCCTACGCGTTCACCGAGTACATGACCTCCGCGGAGAGCCAGGCCCAGGTCGCGAAAGACCTGAACCTGCTCCCGACCCGTACCTCCGTCTACTCCCAGCCGGGCGTCGCGGACAACGAGATCGTCGGCTTCTTCAAGCCTGTGGTCGACAAGGCCGTCGAGCGTCCCTGGATCCCGGAGACCGGCAGCCTGTTCGCGCCGCTGGTGACCGAGTACACCAAGGTCCTCACCGGCCAGACCACGCCGGAGAAGGGCGCCCAGTCCACCGGCGACTCGTACCGCAAGCTGCTCAAGGGCTGGAAGTAACAGGAAGGCAGGCCGGCTGATGGCTGTCCACACCAGCCAGTCGGTGGCGAAGGCCGCGGGCGACGACCTCGCCCGCGGCCGCAGCCGCGGCTCTGGCAACCCACCCGGCAGGCTCCGGCGGGGCATGTCGACCCACTGGTACGCCTGGACCATGGTCGCCCCCGTGGTGGCCGTGATCGGCGTGATCATCGGGTATCCGCTGGTCCGCGGCGTCTATCTGTCGCTCACCGACGCCAATGAGCGCAATGTCGAGCGCAACATCGGCGTCAACCACCTGCCCGCCACGTACGAGTTCGTCGGGCTCGACAACTACGCCGACGCGCTGACGGGCGGTCAGTTCCTGTCCACCCTCGGCTGGACGCTGGTGTGGACGGTCTCCTGCGTCAGCGTCACCTTCGCCCTGGGCCTGGCCCTGGCGAACATCCTCAACCGCCGGATCGCCGGCCGCTCCTTCTACCGGATGCTGCTGATCCTGCCCTGGGCCGTACCGGGCTTCGTCTCCGTCTTCGCCTGGCGCTTCCTCTACAACGAGGACCGCGGCTTCCTCAACAAGATCCTGGCCGGCGGCGGAATCGACGCCGTGCCCTGGCTCAACGACCCCACCTGGGCCAAATTCTCGGTCATCGCCGTGAACGTCTGGCTCGGGGTGCCGTTCATGATGGTCGCGCTGCTCGGCGGACTCCAGTCCATCCCCGGGGAGATGTACGAGGCAGCCGAGATGGACGGCGCCAACGCCTGGCAGCGCTTCTGCCACATCACCATGCCGGGGCTGCGCGCGGTCAGTACGACGGTGATCCTGCTCTCCACCATCTGGACGTTCAACATGTTCCCGGTGATCTTCCTGCTGACCCGCGGCGGACCCGGCGAGGCCACCCAGATCCTGGTCACCCAGGCGTACAAGTTCTCCTTCGAGATCAGCCCGCGCGACTTCGCGCAGTCCTCCACCTGGGGCGTGCTGATCCTGGTCCTCCTGATGCTCTTCGCCGCGGTCTACCGGCGAGTCCTCCGTAAGCAGGGAGATACGTGGTGACCCTCGCCGAACCCCGCCCCGCGTCCCCCGCGGCGGCCGGCACCCCGCGCCGCGGCCGCCGTTCACCGCTGGCCTCGGTCGCGCTGCACACCACCCTCGTCGTGGCGTCCGTGATAGCGGTCTTCCCGGTGCTGTGGGTCTTCCTGACCTCGCTCAAGCCGCCGAGCTACGCGACCACCACGGACTTCTTCAAAGAGACGACGTTCAGCAACTACACCAACCTGCTGCGCGACACCCCGTTCCTCACCTGGTTCGGCAACTCGCTGCTCATCGCGGCCCTCACCACGGTGCTCGGGGTCTTCGTGGCCGCCACCACCGGCTACGCCGTCAGCCGCTTCCGCTTCCCCGGCAAGCGCGGTCTGATGTGGACCCTGCTCATCACCCAGATGTTCCCGGTCGCCGTCCTCATCGTGCCGATCTACAACATCATGGCGGGCCTGGGACTGCTCAACAATTCGGCCGGCCTGGTGATCACCTACCTCACCATCGCCGTGCCGTTCTGCGCCTGGATGATGAAGGGCTTCTTCGACACCATCCCCCAGGAGATCGACGAATCCGGCATGGTGGACGGTCTGACCCCGTTCGGCACCTTCTTCCGGCTGATCCTGCCGCTCGCCAAGCCGGGGCTCGCGGTGACCGCGTTCTACTCCTTCATCACCGCCTGGGGCGAAGTGGCCTACGCCTCCGCCTTCATGGTCGGCGACGAGAACCTCACCCTCGCCGGCGGCCTGCAGAAGTTCGTCAACCAGTACGGCGCCCAGTGGGGACCGATGACCGCCGCGTCCGTGCTCATCGCCATCCCTGCCGCGCTCGTCTTCCTCTTCGCCCAGCGCCACCTCGTCACCGGCATGTCCGCCGGCGCCGTCAAGGGCTGACCGGCCTTACCCGTACCTCGTACCACCGCATTCTTTCGACGGCGGCGCAGGGCTCAGCACGCCCGGCGCCGCTCCCGCCCCCAGACACTCCAGGGACGACATGACCCAGCACCTCGCTGCCCCCCTCACCGGCACGTCCGTCGACGCCCCGGGCCACCGCTCGGGCTGGTGGCAGGACGCGGTGATCTACCAGGTCTATCCACGCAGCTTCGCCGACGGGAACGGCGACGGAATGGGCGATCTCGACGGGGTACGCCGCCGGCTTCCGTACCTCAGAGAGCTCGGCGTCGACGCCGTCTGGCTCAGCCCCTTCTACGCCTCCCCCCAGGCCGACGCGGGGTACGACGTCGCCGACTACCGGGCCATCGACCCGATGTTCGGCACCCTGCTGGACGCCGACGCGCTGATCCGTGACGCGCACGAGCTGGACCTGCGCGTCATCGTCGACCTCGTGCCCAACCACTCGTCCGAGGAGCACGAGTGGTTCAAGCGCGCGCTGCGGGAGGGGCCGGGGTCCGCGCTGCGCGAGCGCTACCACTTCCGCCCCGGCAAGGGAGCCGACGGCGAACTCCCGCCCAATGACTGGGAGTCCATCTTCGGCGGCCCCGCCTGGACCAGGACCTGTGACCCGGACGGCGCCCCCGGCGACTGGTATCTGCACCTCTTCGCCCCCGAACAGCCCGACTTCAACTGGGACCACCCGGCCGTCGCCGACGAGTTCCGCTCGATCCTGCGCTTCTGGCTGGACATGGGCGTCGACGGCTTCCGCGTCGACGTGGCCCACGGACTGGTCAAGGCCCCGGGACTGCCCGACATCGGCGACGCAGGACAGCTCAGGCTCCTCGGCAACGGTGTCATGCCGTTCTTCGACCAGGACGGCGTGCACGAGATCTACCGCAGCTGGCGCACCATCCTCGACGAGTACCCCGGCGACCGGATCGCCGTCGCCGAGGCCTGGACCCCGACCGTCGAGCGCACCGCGAACTACGTACGCCCCGACGAGCTGCACCAGGCCTTCAACTTCCAGTATCTGAGCACCTCGTGGGACGGCCCCGCGCTGCGCGAGGTCATCGAGGTCTCGCTCGCCGCGATGCGTCCCGTCGGCGCCCCCGCCACCTGGGTGCTCTCCAACCACGACGTGACCCGGCACGCCACCCGGTTCGCGGGACCGCCCGGAGCCGGCACCCAGACCCGGGAGCCCGGCGACCGGGAGCTCGGACTGCGCCGGGCCCGTGCGGCGACCCTGCTGATGCTGGCCCTGCCGGGCTCCGCGTACCTCTACCAGGGCGAGGAACTCGGGCTGCCCGATGTCACCGATCTGCCCGACGAGGCCAGGCAGGACCCGTCGTACTTCCGGGCGGACGGCCAGGACGGCTTCCGTGACGGGTGCCGGGTGCCCATCCCCTGGACACGCGAGGGCAGTTCGTACGGCTTCGGCAGCGGATCCAGCTGGCTTCCGCAGCCGGAGAGCTGGTCCGGACTCAGCGTCGAGGCGCAGACCGGCGACCCGCACTCCACCCTGGAGCTGTACCGGTCGGCGCTGGCGGCCCGCCGGGAGCACCCGGGCCTGGGCGCGGGCACCGAGGTCGAGTGGCTGGACGCGCCGGAGGGTGTGCTGATCCTCGCGCGCCCCGGTTTCGTCTGCACGGTCAATACGACGGACACGGCGGTACGGGTCGCGGTGCCCGGCACCCTGCTGCTGGCGAGCGGTCCGGTGACGGCCGACGGCGCCGGCGTCGAGCTGCCCGCGGACACCACGGCGTGGTGGACGGTGTGACCGTCCTCCTGCCGCAGGGCGGCGGCGGACCGAGGCTCTCGGACATCGCCGGCCAGGCGTCGGTCAGCGAAGCGACCGTCAGCCGCGTCCTGAACGGCAGGCCGGGCGTCGCGGACACCACGCGTCAGCGGGTGCTCGCGGCGCTCGACACCCTCGGCCAGGAACGCCCTGGCCGGCCGAGGCAGCGCACCGAGGGACTGATCGGGCTGGTGACGCCCGAGCTCACCAACCCGGTCTTCCCGGCCTTCGCCCAGGCCGTCGAGCAGGTCCTGGCCGGGCACGGCTACACCCCGGTGCTCTGCACCCAGCTGCCGGGCGGCGCCACCGAGGACGAGCTGGTCGAGCAGCTCGTGGATCGGGGCGTCGGTGGCATCGTCTTCCTGTCCGGGCTGCACGCCGACACCTCGGCGGACCCGGCACGCTACGCCGCGCTCGCCGCGCGCGGGGTGCCGTACGTCCTGATCAACGGCTACAACGAGCGGGTCAGCGCGCCGTTCGTCTCGGCCGACGACCACGCGGCGGTACGGATGGCCGTCAGCCATCTCGCCGAGCTGGGACACCGGCGGATCGGGCTGGCGATCGGGCCGCAGCGTTACGTGCCCTCCCGGCGCAAGCGCGAGGGCTTCCTCGACGCGGCCGTCGGGCTGCTGGGGCTGGCGTGGAGCGAGGCCGAAGAACTGGTGTGCTCCACGCTGTTCAGCGTCGAGGGCGGGCAGGTCGCGGCGGGCACCCTGCTCGGCCGCGGCTGCACCGGCGTCGTCTGCGGCAGCGATCTGATGGCGCTCGGCGTGGTACGGGCGGCCCGGGAGCGCGGACTCGACGTGCCGCGCGATCTCTCGGTCGTGGGATACGACGACTCGCAGCTGATCGCCTTCACCGACCCTCCGCTCACCACGGTCCGCCAGCCGGTCCGCGCGATGGCCGCGGCGGCCGTCGGCGCGCTGCTGGAGGAGATCGCGGGCAGTCCCGTCCAGCGCACCGAGTACGTCTTCCAGCCCGAGCTGGTCGTACGCGGCTCCACCGCGGGGTCGCCCAGGTTCCGCCAGCCCGCGTCCCGCCAGCCCACGTCCCGCGCGCACACGTCCCACCCCACCGACCATTTCCGCAGCACCAGAGAAACAAAAGGCACCACCAGCACCAACGGCACCACCCGCAAGGGGCCTTGAGGGCAGCACACGCCACGCGAGGCCGCACCATCGTCACCCGCACCTCCCCCCACCAGTGCAGGAGGAACCATGGCTCGCAGATCCCTGGCCGTCGCGCTCGCCCTTGTGGCCGGCGCCACCGCCCTCGTGGTCCCCGCCGGGACCGCCCAGGCGGCCCCGCCCGGCAGCAAGGACGTCACCGCCGTACTGTTCGAGTGGAAATTCGCCTCCATAGCCAAGGCGTGCACGGACACCCTCGGCCCGGCCGGCTACGGCTACGTACAGGTCTCGCCGCCCCAGGAGCACATCCAGGGCGGCCAGTGGTGGACCTCGTACCAGCCCGTCAGCTACAAGATCGCCGGCCGCCTCGGGGACCGCGCCGCCTTCTCCAGCATGGTGAACACCTGCCACGCCGCAGGCGTCAAGGTCGTCGCCGACAGCGTCATCAACCACATGTCGGCCGGTGACGGCACCGGTACGGGCGGCTCCTCGTACACCAAGTACAACTACCCGGGCATCTACTCCGGCGCCGACATGGACGACTGCCGGTCGCAGATCAGCAACTACGGCGACCGCGGCAACGTGCAGAACTGCGAACTGGTCGGTCTCGCCGACCTGGACACGGGCGAGGAGTACGTACGCGGCCGCATCGCCACGTATCTGAACGACCTGCTCTCGCTCGGGGTCGACGGCTTCCGGATCGACGGCGCCAAGCACATGCCGGCCGCCGATCTCGCCAACATCAAGAGCCGGCTGTCCAACCCCGGCGCGTACTGGAAGCAGGAGGTCATCTTCGGCGCGGGCGAGGCCGTCTCGCCCACCGAGTACCTCGGCACCGGAGACGTCCAGGAATTCCGCTACGCCCGGGACCTCAAGCGGGTCTTCAACAACGAGAACCTCGCCTATCTCAACAACTACGGCGAGGGCTGGGGCTACATGCAGTCCGGCAAGTCCGCCGTCTTCGTCGACAACCACGACACCGAGCGCGGCGGCGACACCCTCAGCTACAAGGACGGCGCGAACTACACGCTCGCCAATGTGTTCATGCTGGCCTGGCCGTACGGATCGCCGGATGTGCACTCCGGCTACGAGTACACCGACCATGACGCCGGACCGCCCAACGGTGGCACGGTCAACGCCTGCTACAGCGACGGCTGGAAGTGCCAGCACGCCTGGCGCGAGATCTCGTCCATGGTCGGCTTCCGCAACACCACCCGCGGTGAGGCCGTCACCAACTGGTGGGACAACGGCGGCGACCAGATCGCCTTCGGCCGGGGCTCCAAGGGCTATGTGGCCATCAACCACGAGGGCTCCGCGCTGACCCGTACCTTCCAGACCTCGCTGCCCGGCGGCACCTACTGCGATGTGCAGAACGCCAGGACCGTGACCGTGAACGGCTCGGGACAGTTCACGGCGACGCTCGGCGCGAACACGGCGGTGGCCCTGCACACGGGCGCCCGCTCCTGCTGACCCCACCCCCCCGAATCCACCCCCCCCGAATTCCACCCCCCCGAATTCCGGCCGCCCGGCGACGTCCTGACCGTCGCCGGGCGGCCCCCTACCCCTGCCTCCGAGGAGACCCGCGTGATACGCCCGCCCTTGCGAAGAACGGCGACCGGCGTCCTCGCCGCCGCCCTGTGCGCGGCGCTGGTGCCCGCCCTGCCGGCCGCCGCGGCCAAGCCGCCCGCCCCGCCGTCGGACGCCAGGCTCGCCGCCGAACCCGCGCGTCACGACCTGACCCGTGAGCAGTTCTACTTCGTCCTGCCCGACCGCTTCGCCAACGGCGACCCGGCCAACGACCGCGGCGGGCTGACCGGTTCGCGCCTGGAGACCGGATACGACCCCGCCGACAAGGGCTTCTACCAGGGCGGCGACCTCAAGGGCCTGACCGGCAAGCTCGACTACATCAAGGGCCTCGGCACCACCGCGATCTGGCTCGCGCCGATCTTCAAGAACAAGCCGGTGCAGGGGGAGGGCAAGGACGCCTCGGCCGGCTACCACGGCTACTGGATCACCGACTTCACCCAGGTCGACCCGCACTTCGGCAGCAACGCCGACCTGGAGACGCTGATCGACAAGGCCCATGGCAAGGGCATGAAGGTCTTCTTCGACGTCATCACCAACCACACCGCCGACACCGTCGACTACGCGGAGAAGACCTACGGCTACCGGCCCCAGGGCGCCTATCCGTATCTCGACCAGGACGGCCGTCCGTTCGACGTCCGCGACCGGACCGCCAAGGCCGGCCTCGACTCCTTCCCGTACACGCCGGCGCCGCGAAACGGTGAGAAGAAGGTCCCGTCCTGGCTCAACGACCCCACGATGTACCACAACCGGGGTGACTCCACCTTCGCCGGCGAGAGCAGCGAGTACGGCGACTTCTCCGGCCTCGACGACCTGTGGACCGAGCGTCCCGAGGTGGTCGACGGGATGGAGAAGATCTACGAGAAGTGGGTCCGCGACTTCGACATCGACGGCTTCCGCATCGACACCGTCAAACACGTCGACCTGGACTTCTGGACCCAGTGGGCGACCGCGCTCGACGCGTACGCGGCGAAGCGCGGCCGGGACGACTTCTTCATGTTCGGCGAGGTCTTCTCGGCGGACACGGAGGTCACCTCGCCGTATGTGACCCGCGGCCGGCTCGACGCGACGCTCGACTTCCCGTTCCAGGACGCGGCGCGCGCGTACGCCTCGCAGGGCGCGCCCGCCGGACGGCTCGGGTCGGTCTTCGGCGACGACTACCGCTACAGCACCGACCGGGCCAACGCCTATGAGCAGGTGACCTTCCTCGGCAACCACGACATGGGCCGTATCGGCACCTTCGTCCGGCAGGACAACCCGGACGCCGGGGACACCGAGCTGGTCGGGCGGGCCCGCCTCGCCAACGAGCTGATGTTCCTGTCCCGCGGCAACCCGGTCGTCTACTACGGCGACGAGCAGGGCTTCACGGGCGCCGGCGGCGACAAGGACGCCCGCCAGACCCTCTTCGCCTCCCGGACGGCCGACTATCTCGACGACGACCAGCTGGGCACGGACCGCACGCACGCCTCCGACGCGTACGACCCGTCGCATCCGCTGTACCGGTCGATCGCCGCGCTCTCCACGCTCACCAAGGAGCATCCGGCGCTGCGTGACGGCGTCCAGACCGAGCGGTACGCGAAGGATTCCGTCTACGCCTTCTCCCGTACGGACGCGAAGACGCGCTCCGAGTACGTCGTCGCCGTGAACAACGCCACCGGCGAGAAGACCGTGGAGATCCCGGCGGGATCGGCCGCAGGCACCGACTTCCGTACGCTGTACGGCGGTTCGGGTACGGTACGCGCGAGCGCCGACGGGACCGTCAAGGTGACCGTCCCCGCACTGTCCTCGCTGGTGCTGAAGGCGGCGAAGCCGCTGGCCCCGCCCGCCGCCAAGCCCTCGATCGTCCTGAAGGCCCCGGCGGCCGGCGCCACCGGCACCGTAGAGCTCTCCGCGCAGGTCACCGGCGGTCAGCTGAACCGGGTCGTCTTCGCCGCCCAGACCGGCAACGGCCCGTGGCGGACCCTCGGCACCGCGGACCACGCCCCGTACAAGGTCACCCAGTACCTCGACGAGAAGCTGTCCGCCGGAACCGCCCTGCGGTACAAGGCGGTCGTCGTGGACAGCGCGGGCCGCACCGCGAGCGCCCTCGCCTCGACCACCACGGGCCAGGCCCCGCCGCCCGAGAAGCCGTCGGCCGTCGAGCGTGACTACGCGGTCGTCCACTACAAGCGCCCGGCCGGCGACTACGACGGCTGGCAGCTGCGCTCCGGCGAGCTGACCGCGCCCTTCACCGGGCGGGACGCCTACGGCGCCTTCGCCTGGGTCAAGGTCCCCGACGGCGCGTCGGCCGTCCCGTACACCGTCGGGAAGGACGGCGCCACCGACGGTCCCGAGCGGACCGTCGACCTCGCGAAGACCGGAGAGGTCTGGATCGAGGAGGGCTGGGACGGACAGACCGACCAGGCACCCGACGGCGCGTACCCGCCGCAGGACACCACCAAGGCCGTCCTCCACTACCAGCGGGCCGACGGCGACTACGACGGCTGGGGCCTGCACACCTGGACCGGCGCCAAGGAGCCGACCGACTGGGCGAAGCCGCTGCCGCCGGTGAAGGAGGACGCCTACGGGGTGACCTTCGAGGTGCCGCTCGCCGAAGGCGCCACCTCGCTCAGCTACATCCTGCACAAGGGCGACGAGAAGGATCTCCCGACCGACCGGTCGCTGGACCTCGCGACCTACGGCAACGAGGTGTGGCTGCTGGCCGGGCAGCCCACGTACCTGCTGCCGCAGACCGGTTCCGGACCGGTCCTGGACCTGGCGAAGGCCGAGGCCCAGTGGCTCGACGCGGACACCGTCGTCTGGAAGGTGAAGGCGACCGCCGCGACCAGCCAGCAGCTGGTGTACGCCCGTGACGGCGGTATCACGGTCGAGGACGGCGCGCTCTCCGACGAGGGCCAGTGGCTTCGGCTGAACCCCTCGGCCCTGACCGACGCGCAGAAGGCCGCGTACCCCCATCTGAAGGACTACCCGGCCTTCACCGTGGACGTACGGGACCGGGACAGGGTCCGTGAGTCGCTGTCCGGCCAGCTGATCGCCACCCAGCGGGCCGCGAACGGCGCGCTGCTCGCGGCGACCGGCGTACAGACGCCGGGCGTCCTCGACGATCTGTACAGCGCGCGGGCGGTCGAGGCCGACCTCGGCCCGGTGTTCGCACAGGGCCGCCCGACGCTCTCCCTGTGGGCACCGACCGCCCAGCGGGTCGACCTCGAACTCGACGGCCGTACCGTCGCCATGAAGCGCGACCCCGCCTCGGGCGTCTGGTCGGTCAGCGGCCCGAAGAGCTGGGCGGGCAAGCCGTACCGCTACGCCGTCAAGGTCTGGGCGCCGAGCGTCCAGAAGGTCGTCACCAACAAGGTCACCGACCCGTACTCGACCGCGCTCACCACCGGCTCGGCCCGCAGCCTGGTCGTCGACCTCGCCGATCCGAAGCTGGCGCCCGCGGGATGGTCCGCGCTCAAGAAGCCCGCGGCCGTCCCGCTGCGCGACGCGCAGATCCAGGAGCTGCACATCCGCGACTTCTCGATCGCGGACCCCACGTCCGGCCACCCGGGCCGCTACGCGGCCTTCACGGACACCGGCTCCGACGGGATGAAGCAGCTGCGCGCGCTCGCCGCGTCCGGCACGTCGTACGTCCATCTCCTCCCGGCCTTCGACATCGGGACCATCCCGGAGCGCGCGTCCGAACAGGAGACGCCCGCGTGTGACCTGAAGGTGTACGCGCCCGACTCGCCGGAGCAGCAGGCCTGCGTCGCGAAGAGCGCCGCGAAGGACGCGTACAACTGGGGCTACGACCCGCTGCACTACACCGTGCCCGAGGGCTCGTACGCCTCCGACCCGGAAGGGACGCGCCGTACGGTCGAGTTCCGGCAGATGGTGGGGTCGCTCAACGGCACCGGGCTGCGCACGGTCATGGACGTCGTCTACAACCACACCGTGGCGAGCGGCCAGGACGACAAGTCCGTCCTCGACCGGATCGTGCCCGGCTACTACCAGCGGCTGCTGGAGGACGGCACCGTCGCCACCTCCACCTGCTGCGCCAACACCGCGCCCGAGAACGCCATGATGGGCAAGCTCGTCGTCGACTCGGTCGTCACCTGGGCGCGCGAGTACAAGGTCGACGGCTTCCGCTTCGACCTGATGGGCCACCACCCCAAAGCCAACATCCTCGCCGTACGGAAGGCGCTGGACGCGCTGACCGTGGCCAAGGACGGCGTCAACGGCAAGGAGATCGTCCTCTACGGCGAGGGGTGGAACTTCGGCGAGATCGCCGACGACGCCCGCTTCGTCCAGGCCACCCAGAAGCACATGGCCGGCACCGGCATCGCGACCTTCTCCGACCGGGCCCGCGACGCCGTGCGCGGTGGCAGCCCCTTCGACGAGGACCCGGGGGTCCAGGGCTTCGCCTCCGGCCTCTACACCGACCCCAACTCCTCACCGGCCAACGGCACCCCGGCCGAGCAGAAGGCCCGGCTGCTGCACTACCAGGACCTGATCAAGGTGGGTCTGACCGGCAACCTCGCCGGATACTCCTTCACCGACACCTCCGGCCGTACGGCCCGCGGCTCGGAGATCGACTACAACGGCGCACCGGCCGGCTACGCCGACGTCCCCGGCGACGCCCTCGCCTACGCCGACGCCCACGACAACGAGACCCTCTACGACACGCTCGCCTTCAAGCTGCCGCCCTCGGTGACGGCCGCGGACCGGGCCAGGATGCAGGTCCTCGCGATGGCGACCGCCACGCTCTCCCAGGGCCCGGCGCTCTCCCAGGCCGGGTCGGACCTGCTGCGCTCCAAGTCCCTCGACCGCAACTCGTACGACAGCGGTGACTGGTTCAACGCGATCCACTGGGACTGCCGGGACGGCAACGGCTTCGGCCGGGGGCTGCCGCCCGCGGCCGACAACGAGGACAAGTGGCCCTTCGCCGCGTCCCTGCTGGGCAAGCCGGCGCTGACCGTGGGCTGCCCGGAGATCACCGGTGCCTCCGCCGCGTACCAGGACCTCCAGCGGATCCGCTCCACGGAGCGGGCCTTCAGCCTCACCTCCACGGAGGCGGTCCAGTCCGCGCTGGCCTTCCCGCTCTCCGGTCCCGACGAGACACCGGGAGTCATCACCATGCGGCTCGGCGAGCTCGTGGTGGTCTTCAACGCGACCCCGCGGGCGCAGAGCCAGCGGGTGACCGGGCTCGCCGGACAGCCGTACGCGCTGCACCCGGTCCAGGCCGGGGGAGCGGACCGTACGGTCAAGGAATCGGCATACGAAAGGAGTTCGGGAACCTTCACGGTGCCCGCGCGGACCGTTGCGGTTTTCGCGGCGCGTCAGTGAGCCGAACTGACCGGACAAGAACCACTTCCGGTCGTTTGTGACTGTTTCCCACCATGGGGGTCAGGACTGAACCTCACCTGGTCCAGACTGTCCCCGTGGTGGGGAACCTTCCCGAAGAAACGACCAGCTTCGTAGGACGCGGGACCGAACTGGTCCGTCTCGAACGCGCGCTCACAGAGCACAGGCTGATCACCCTGACCGGCAGCGGCGGCGTCGGCAAGAGCCGGCTGGCGCTGCGCGCCGCCGGCCGGGGCGCCGCGTCGCGCGGGCGCTACCCCGACGGGGTCTGGTGGGCCGACCTCTCCTCGCTCTACGACGACCGGCTGCTGCTCGCCACCGTCTCCGACGCCGTCGGGCTCTCCGACTACTTCCTGCGCATGCCCATCGAGGCGCTCTGCGAATGGCTCGCGGACCGGCGGCTGCTGCTCGTCCTCGACTCCTGCGAGCGGATGGTGCCCGCCTGCGGCCATCTCGTCGGCGAACTGCTCACCGCCGCCCCCGGGCTCACCGTCCTCACCACCAGCAGACAGCCCCTCGGCGCCAAGGGCGAACACCTCCTGGACGTACCGCCGCTGCCGCTGGAAGGCGACGAGGACGCCCTCCAGCTCTTCCGCGACCGCGCCGCCGACGCGGCGCCCCAGGTGTCCCTGGACGATCCGGGGACCGCCGCGGCCGCCGTCCAGATCTGCCGCCGGCTCGAAGGCATCCCGCTCGCCGTCGAACTCGCCTGCGCCCGGCTCGACGAGAACTCCGTCGAGCAGATCGCCGACCTGCTCACCTTCCGGCTCGACCTGCTCACCAACGAGAACGCCTGGCCCGTGCGCCACCGCGCCCTGCGCACCGCCATCGGCTGGAGCCACGAGCTGTGCGCCCCCCTGGAACGCCTGCTGTGGGCCAGGCTCTCCGTCTTCCGCGGCGACATCGACCCGGTCGACGCGCGGGCCGTCTGCGCCGGCGGCCCCCTCACCACCGACGACATCGGTACGGCCCTGGCCGGACTCGTCGCCCAGTCCGTGGTGCGGCTGGACGGCACCCGCTACCGGATGCTCGACACCATCCGGGAGTACGGCGCCATGTGGCTGGCGGAACTGGGCGAGGAACGGCTGTTCACCGACCGGCACGCCGCCTACTTCGCCGAGCTCGCCCGGCAGGCCCACGACGCGTGGCTGGGGCCCGCGCAGGTCGCCTGGTACCGGCGGATCGCCGACACCCACGCCGACCTGTGCGCCGCCCTCAACCACCTGCTCGCCGAAGACCCGGAAGCGGCCGTGCGCATGGCGGGCCGGGTGGGCTTCTTCTGGTTCTGCTGCGGCCATCTGCACGAGGCGCGGATCTATCTGGAACGCGCGCTGGACGCCGACCGCACCGCGGGACCGCACCGCACCCGCGCCCTCTGGGCCCTCGGCATGACCGTCGTGCTCCAGGGCGACCACGAGACCGCCCACCGGCTCGGCGAGCGGTGCGGCCTGGCCGCCTGGCACGAGCAGGACCCCGAGGCCATGCTCTCCGCGGCCTATCTCCTCGGCATCACCTATCTGATGATGAGCCGCCCGCAGGCCGCCCTCACCGTGGCCGAGCGCGCCCTGCTCGCCCTGCCGGGCGAGCCCTTCGGCTCCCCCTCACGGCTGCGCTGCCGGCTGATCCGTATCTTCGCGCTCACCGCGACCGGCAAGCTCGACGAGGCGGGCGCGGAGGCCGCGGACCTGCGCAGGCTCTGCCTGGACCACGACGAGTACTGGACCCGCTCCTACGCCGACTACCAGCTCGCGCTGGTGCGTCTGCTGCAGGACCGTCCGTACGAGGCGGAGGCGCACGCCCGCTCGATGATCGGCGCCAAGCAACTGCTGGGCGACAGCTTCGGCATCGCGCTCGGCCTCGACCTGCTGGCGGCCGCCATCGCCGCCCAGGGCGACGGCGAACGGGCCGCGCACGCCTACGGCACCGGTCAGGCGTACTGGCGCATGGTCGGCCACCCGCAGCGCGGTACCCCGGAGCTCGCGCCGGTCCGCGCCGAGTGCGAACGGCGGGCCCGCGCGGCGGCCGGCAATCTCGCCTACGACGACGCGTTCCACCGCGGCCTGGTCGACGACGGCGAGAGCGGGCTCGCCCGCGCGCTCCGGGGGCATCTGCCGTCGGAGACCTGAACGTGACTGTGTGAACCGGCCCGTGCGGGAAAACCTGGTAGGTATGACGTCCACCGACGTGAAACCCGAAGAGAGCCGGAAGCGGACGCGCGCGTCGCGTCTGTCCCGGTGGAGCACACTGCCCATCGCACTCCTCGTCGTGGCCGCGCTGCTCTTCCTCGGCAGCCGCCTCGACCTGCTGCCCGGGTTCGGCGACCTGTTCGGCGAGGAGACACAGGACCGTACGGGACCGACCCTGCTCACATCCATCCAGGACCTGGACCGGTACGAGGCGGCCTCCGGCAACTTCCAGGTCGTCGTCGACCTGGAGAAGGACGCCAAGTACCTGCCGGACGCGATCCGCGGCACCCGGACCCTCTACGTGGGCGCCGGCACCGTCGGCTCCTACGTGGACTTCAGCGGGATCGGCAAGGACAACGTCCAGGTCAACGAGGCCCGCACCACCGCGACGATCCGGCTGCCGCACGCCCAGCTGGGCAAGCCCGCGCTCGACGCGGACCGTTCGTACGCGGTCTCCAAGGAACGGGGGCTGCTCGACCGGCTCGGCGATCTCTTCTCCGACAACCCGGCGGACGAGCGGGCCGTGAACCGGCTGGCCGCGCGGCACATCGGAGACGCCGCGAAGGACAGCGAACTCACCGCGCGCGCCGAGAAGAACACCACCGCCATGCTCCAGGGCCTGCTGCGGTCCCTCGGCTTCACCTCGATCACGGTGGTCTACGCCTGACCGGGCAGCCCCGTACCTGAGAGGCGGTCTCCGGGCGTGTCCGTTACGCTCCCGGTCCATGAGCGCATCTGACCAGGACGAAGCCGTGGACACGCCGATACCGGAGCCCGAACCGGAGGCGGAGCGCACCGGCCTGACCCCACGTCAGGCCCGGGCCGCCCGGGTCGCGCTCGCGTCGGTGCTGCTGGCGGCGCTGGCGGTGCTGCTGGCGGTACGTCTGGCGCAGCGGACGTCGGTCCTGGTGGTCGGGGTCTACGGGCTCGCGATGATCCTGTGCGGCGTGGTGATCGAACTGAGCCGTCACGGGCGCACCCGCCTGGGCACCTGGCTGCTGGGCGCGGGCCTGGTGGCCGCGCTGGGAGCGGACTGGCTCCTGCTGCCGTAACAGGGTCGCGCCCACGGGGTCAGGGGGCCGGTGCGGGCCCCCGGCCACCCGCACCCCTGCCGTTACCGCAGTACGCCCAGCTGGGAGCCGTCTGACACGCGGCCCCACAGCTCCGCCCGCGCCCCGCGCTTCGCCCGTACCGCCAGGACGTTGCCCGCCGCCTCCCCCCGTACCCCTCCCGACGTCACCAGCGCGCGGAACTGTGAGCTGCCCGCCGCCAGCACGTACCACCGGCCGCCCCGCGACTTCCACAGCACACCCGCCAGCACCCGCGGATCCCTGACACCGCACGCCGGTGAGTCTTCCGCCCGCGCCGCTACGGCCCCCGGGGCCGCCGGCCGCCGGGACGGCGCCTGGAACTGCGCGAGCACCCGGCTGCCCCTGCCCCGCCAGGTCTCCGCGCGGGTGCACAGCCAGTTGGCGGTGCCGTTGGCCTCCGGCAGTGGCTGGCGCGCGTACTGCCAGGAGTTCACGGACCGTACGCCGTGCGAGCGCACCGCCGGCAGCAGACAGGCCGTCCTGGCCCACGTCGCCCGGTCCGCCGCGCTCGTCACATCCAGCGGCGCCGACGGCGGCCCGGACGTCAGCCGCGCCGGGATCAGCTCGCCGAGGTCGCTGAGCAGCCGATCCGTGGATCCGTCGCGTACGGACAGCGTGTTCCAGGACCGGCAGCCGCGGGCCGTCGCCGGGCTGGCCAGCGGATCGGTCACCCCGTCCGCGTCGCGGCGCAGCGGCCGCGCGGACCCTGCCGGGTCGAGCAGGTCGCGTACGGACGTACGGCGCACCCACGGCGCCGTCAGATAGCGGACGTTGCCGCCCGAGCGGCCGGCGACCAGCGCGCCCGAGGCCGCGCCGTCCGCGCCGTCGGCCCGCGCGAAGTCGAGGGCCGCCTCGCCGCCGTCCTCGGACTCCGCGTACCGCACGACCCGCAGTCCGTCGTGGAAGAGCACCACCCGCGCCCCGTCGACCGTGCCCGCGTACAGCAGCTGCGGCGATCCCATCGGCGGACCCGACGGGGTGGTGGGGGTCGCCGAGACCCGTACGGAGGCGCCGGGCCTGGCCCAGACCGCCAGCGCCCGGCGCAGCAGGCCGCGATCCTCGGCCAGCGCGCCGCGCGTGGGCCAGACGGAGAAGTCCGTACGGGTCGAGATCTGCCACGCGGCGGGCGCGATCCGCCGCACCTTGGCCGGGTCGAGGGCCGATTGGGCCGCGGCGTTACGGGTGTACGCGGGCGCCGCCGCACCGTCGGGGCCCCAGCCGCCGCCGGGCAGCGCGAGGAGCGCCCCGCAGACGAGTGCCGCCGCGCCGGCGGCGAGCGCGGCCCGCACACGCCGCCGGCGGCGGGCCAGATCGGTGGGCCTGGCCTGCAACGAGCAGGGATCGAACTCGGGTGAGAGCAGCAGCGCGGCGGCGTCCGCCGTCCCGGCGCCGGCCGCCTCGGCGAGCGCCGTATCCACGTCGTCGGCTCCCGCCGCGCCGAGCACCTGCCGTACCTCCGCGTCCGTCAGCCGGTCGAGAGCGCGCAGGGCGAACGCCGCGCGCGCCGCGCCGGAGAGGGCGGACAGCCGCTGTTCCAGGGCGAGTTCGTCCGCCCCGCCCGCGCGCGGGAACAGCCGCAGTCCCCATACGTGCGGCAGCAGCGGCGGCAGCTGGGCGCGCCTGGGCCGGGCCCATCGGAGCGGCGTGCGCCCGGCGTCCAGCGCCTGGCGCAGCACCCGCCCGCGCAGACAGGCGTACAGGGGGTCCTGCGCGGCCCCCTCGATACGGCGCGGCGCGGGGATCCCCGGGGCGTCGCCCGTCGTCCGGCCGCGCGGCAGCGAGCGCTGCGCCAGCGCGTGCGCGGTCAGGACGCGCCGCTGGCGGCCGAGTGACGGCGGCAGGACGAGATAGGCGATCCGTACGAGACGGGGGTAGTGCTCGACGAGGGCCGCCTCGGCCTGTTCGACGCCGACGAGCGCGGGAGCGGAACCGGGGGACACGGGAGCGGTGACGTCTTCGTGTGGGCGCACGTCCAGCAGAACGAGCGGATGGTCCGATGGTCACCCCGGTCCTGCCGTTCCCCGGCGCGACGGGGTGCTCACGGGGCACGATGGCCGCATGCGTACGGAGCGACCCCGAGTGGTACTTGCAGTCCTGGCCCTGGCCCTGATCGCGGGCTGTGGCGCGAACGACGACGAGGCCCCCGAGGTGCCGAAGACGGCAACCGGGAGCCTCGAAGAGATCGCCTCGCGGGCGGCGTGCGAGCCGGACCTGCAGACCGACGCGACGGAGCTGCGGCAGGCCAACTGCACGACGGACGACGGGAAGTACGTGCTGGCCACCTTCGCCACCGACCGCGGCCTCCGCGAGTGGATCAACGAGGCCAATGACTACGGCGGTTCGTATCTCGTCGGCAGGAAGTGGGTCGCGGTCGGCGACGCGAAGGTGGTCGCGGCGCTGCGCGGCCGGCTCGGTGGGACGGTGGAGACCGGCTCGTCCCGCCACCACTCGGGGGTCAGTGGTGGCGGCGGGGGGAACGAGAGTCACTCAGGTCACCACACGAGCTGACCGCGCAGGCTAGGTCCTGTCTGACACAGAGCGCCGTCCGCCCGCAGGGCGGGGCTCGTGAGCCAGGCGGGATGTGTCAGACAGGGGCTAGGGTCAGCGGCACTTGCGTCCGCTGTTGATGCAGCTCACCACCCGGTTCATCAGACGCTGGTCGAAGACGTTGATGAAGTCACCGTGGTCGGTGACGGGCTTGTGCAGCTGCTCGGGGAAGGAGTCCACGGCGAACCCGGGCCCCGGCGGCACGTCGTACACAATGCGCTGCTGGAGCTGCGGAATCGCCCGGAATCCGTTCTGGCACCGGCCGTTCTTATCGGCGAACGCCACATGGGTGCGGTGGTTGGCGCTGTCGGTGTTCCGGCCGTCCCAGCAGCTCTGGAAATTGAAGGTACGGACCACCTTGCTGCCCTCGGGGCAGATCGGGTATTTGTCCTTGAGCTGGCGGTTCTCGAATCCGGTGCAGCTCCATGAGGCATTGGCGTTGGCGTCGCCGTTGACGAATGCCTTGGCGTCACCGGTGATGACGCGCAGGAAGCGCGGCATCGCGGTGACCCGGGAAACCGGGCTGCCGACGAATTTCAATGTGACCTGGGCCGGAGTCTGGATCTCTCCGACATTGCCTTCCTTGCCGCCGCCGTCCGCATTGGCGTCCGCCTCGGCCTGTCCGTTCTGGAGACGGAGCACCGGCCAGTAGTAGGTCGACTTGTCACCCTGATTGCGGCAGCTGCTCTCTCCGTTGGCGAGAGCGTCGTCGCTGGCGAACGCGTCATTGGCCTGATTGCCGACGTAATCGTGCATATGGTGAGCGCCATTGCTCACACCTGGGGCGACGATGACATTGTCCGAATTGAACTTTCCGGCCTCGTTCCGCCCGCAATCGGTGGTGAACGCGCCTCTCGACGCGCCGCGGCGCGGCCGGGGCTGCTTGGTGTTCGGCTGGACGGTCGTGATGTCGACGAAGTCGGCGGCCTCAGGGCCGTTGCCGCCCTGACCGCCGGCCTGGTCATCGCCTTGGCCGTCACCCTGGTCATCGCCCTGGTCACCGCCCTGGCCGTCACCTTGGCCGTCACCCTGGCCCTGGTCCTGGCCGTCGTTCTGGCCCGGATCCTGGCCCTGGCCCTGGCCGCTGTCGTCGGCCCGCAAGGTGCACGGCGCGAGCGCCTCAAGGCCCTGCGGCGGCTCCCCGACCCGGCCGATCGCGAGGGCGATCCGGTCGAGGGCGGCCAGCCGCTTGTCCTTCAGCGGATTGAGAATGGCATTGTCGGCGAATGCGGGATCCCGCTCGATCTGCGCCTTCTGATCGGCGAACTGCTGGTACGCGTCCGTGATCTGGCCGTCGATCGCCGCCAGCTCCCGGTCGACCTCCGCGCGCGCCGCTTCCGGCACGTCCGTGAGTTCGTTCGCCACATCCGGACAGTCAATGGTCGACATCTGCTGCCCGGCATTCTCGGTCTGCTGCTGCGGAGGCTTGCCGGCCGAGCCTTCACCCGCGGATGCGTACACATTGACCGCTACCAGCCCGCCCCCGCCCAGGAGCAAGGCAGCCGAGGCGGCAATCGCCCGGTTTGCCAGTGTGGAACGTTTTCTCGATGCGCGTGCCATGGAACTCCTCAAGCTTCGTCGCCGTGAACAGGGAAATCTCGGCAGGGGGTGAAGCGAAGCGCTCCGTTGCATACGGACGTGCCGCGCGGCCTGTTCAGCCGTCGCGGGAATTCATGAAGAACTCGCTCAACAAACCGGGCGGATATACCCATTGCGGGGTGAGCCGCGTCCGTGGGGACCGGACCTACCGGCCGCGGTCCAGATAGGCGAGCACCGCCAGCACCCGGCGGTTGTCGTCGTCCGACACCGGCAGGCCCAGCTTCCCGAAGATGTTCGAGGTGTGCTTGGCCACCGCCCGTTCCGTGACCACGAGCTGGCCGGCGATGGCGGCATTGGACCTGCCCTGTGCCATCAGCTCCATGACCTCGCGCTCCCGTGGCGTCAGACCGCCGATCGGCTTGTCCTGGGCCCGGCGGGAGAGCAGCTGCGCGATCACCTGGGGATCCATCGCCGTGCCGCCCGCCGCGACCCTCCGTACCGCGTCGATGAACTGGTCCGCGTCGAAGACCCGGTCCTTCAGCAGATAGCCGATTCCGCCGTTGCCGTCCGCCAGCAGCTCGCGCGCGTACAACTGCTCGACGTGCTGGGACAGGACGAGGACCGGCAGACCGGGCCGGGCACGCCGCGCGGCGAGCGCGCACTGCAGGCCCTCGTCCGTGTGGGACGGCGGGAGCCGGACGTCGACGACGGCGACGTCCGGCTCCAAGTCGGCCAGGGCCCTGGTCAGTTCGGGCCCGCTCTCCACCGCCGCCAGGATCTCGAAGTCGTACGCCTCGAGCATCCGGACCAGACCGTCGCGCAGCAGGAAGAGATCTTCGGCTAGGACAACTCGCAAGGAATCTCCATGGTCACCATGGTGGGACCGCCGGCGGGGCTGCTGACGGCCAGGATGCCGTCGAATGTACCGAGCCGGCGCTCCAGTCCGCTCAGTCCGGAGCCGGTTCCGATCGCCGCGCCACCGCCGCCGTTGTCGGTGACCGCGACCCGCAGCATCCCCTCGGCGTACGAGAGATCGACCCAGATCCGGTCCGCGGCGGCGTGCTTCACCGCGTTGGCCAGCGCCTCACTGATCGCGAAGTACGCGGCCGACTCGACCGGGGCGCCGGCCCGGCCGGGCAGCTCGACATCGACCTCGGTCTCCACCGGCAGCCGTAGCGCCAGCGCCTTCACCGCGTCCCCGAGACCGCGCTCGGCGAGCACCGGCGGATGGATGCCGCGTACCAGGTCGCGCAGTTCCGTCAGCGCCTCCTTGGAGGACTGGCGGGCCTTGCCGATCAGCTCCTTGGCCCTGGCCGGGTCCTTCTCGATGAGCGCCTCGATGGTGGACAGGTCCATGCCCACGGCGACCAGCCGGGCCTGCGCCCCGTCGTGCAGATCGCGCTCGATGCGGCGCAGTTCGGCCGCCGAGGTGTCCACGGCGTCGTGCCGGGACTCGGTGAGCCGCTCGATCCGCAGGGCCAGCTCCTGGTCATGGCCCGGCGCCAGCAGCGTCCTGGCCAGGGTGAAGTGCAGCCGCAGCAGGTCCGCGTTGTAACGCAGACCGAGCGCGAACAGCACCAGGCCGAGGGCCGCCGCGGCGAGTCCGGTCAGCTGGCTGGAGACCGGGACGAACGCGTACCAGTACCGGTCGTCCGTGAACACCCGCCACAGCCCCGCGGCCAGCACGAAACCCTCCACCGCGTAGAGGAGCAGGCCGCAGGAGAAGATGGCGGTGATGAAGCCCGCGGTCATGTCGGCCAGCAGCCAGCCCAGATCACGCCAGGTCGCCGGGTCCTTCAGCAGCAGGGAGCAGCGCTCCACCTGCCCGGTGATCCCGCCGCGCAGGTCCGGCGGGAAGGCGCGGTACGGGACGGGGATCCGTACGCCCGACCACTTCGCGGCCAGCAGCCTGCGCTGATTGGCGTGCGCCCTGACCGCCGTCAGTACGGCCGGGGTGGTGAGGACACCGACACCCAGCAGGATGAGGCAGATCGAGACCACCGCCACCACGAACAGCGTGATCGATCCGGCCAGCGAGATGACCGACAGCGCCAGTCCCTGTCCGACCGCCTCCAGCGAACGTCGCGTCCTCGTCTTCATGGTGGTCTCTCCCCTTCGCCGGCCGGGACGGCCCCCGACGGCCCGACCTCCGGGCACGGCCCTCAGTCTGGCCGGACCCGCCCCGCGCCGGCAGCCGGGTCGCCCCCCGGCCGGTGGTGTAGCCAGCACCACCCCCGATCAGGGGCTTTGACGGCTGGGGCGGGCGGCCTCCGGTTTCTAGCGTCGTAGCTGACACATCCGTTGCTCAACTCTGCTTACCACTGGGGGCGAAACGCCATGAGGAAGAACCTCGCGGCACGAATCGGCGTGTGGAGCGCGCACCACCGCAAGACCGCGATCATCGGCTGGCTGCTGTTCGTCGTGCTGACGGCGGGCGTCGGCGGCGCCTCGGGCATGGTCGAGATGTCCGCCTCCGAGCAGGGCGCGGGTGAGTCGGCGAAGGCCGAGAAGATCCTCGACGACGCCGGGATCGAACATCCGGCCGGGGAGCTGCTCATGATCAGCGGCCGGACCGCGGGCGGCTGGGAGAACGCGGCCCGCGACGTGACCGAGGGCCTGCGCGGGACGGGCGAGACGCAGAAGATCGACAAGCCGCTCGCCTCGGCCGACGGCAGGAGCGCGCTGATCCGCTTCGAGATCAAGGGCGATCCGACGACCGCGCCCGACCGGGTGCAGCCCGTCCTCGACGCCGTACGGGACGCCGGAAAGACCCACCAGGACGTGCGGTTCTACCAGTTCGGCGACGCCAGCTCGGGCAAGTGGCTCGGCGATCTGCTGGCCGACGACCTGAAGAAGGCCGAGCTCACGGCAGTACCCCTGGCACTGGGCATCCTGCTGGTCGCCTTCGGGGCCGTGGTCGCCGCGCTGCTGCCCGTCGGGCTCGCGCTCACCGCGTGCATGGCCGCCTTCGGACTGCTGTCCCTCGCCAGCCATCAGCTGCATCTCTTCCAGACCACGTACTCCGTGATGTTCCTGATGGGGCTCGCCGTCGGTGTCGACTACTGCCTGTTCTATCTGCGGCGCGAGCGCGACGAGCGCGCTGCGGGACGTGACGCCGAGACCGCGCTGCGCATCGCGGCGGCGACCAGCGGCCGGGCCGTGCTGGTCTCCGGGGTGACGGTGATGGTCGCGATGGCCGGGATGTTCCTGTCCGGGCTGATGCTTTTCAAGGGCTTCGCCCTCGCCACGATTCTGGTCGTCTTCATCGCGATGCTCGGCTCCGTGACCGTCCTGCCCGCGCTGCTCGCCTGGCTGGGTGACCGTATCGACGCCGGACGGGTGCCGTTCCTGAACCGCCGGAAGAAGAAGGGGGCGCGGGAGACCGGCGCGGTGGCGGGTGCGCTGCTGGCGCCCGTACTGGCCAGGCCGAAGCTCTTCGCGGTGGCGGCGGTCGCGGTGCTGCTGGCGCTGGCCGCGCCGGCGCTCGGCATGAAGACGGAAGAGCTTGGGCTGGAGAAGCAGTTCGGCTCGGACTCCTCGCTGTCCGTCGCGTACCGGAACATCACCACGGCCTTCCCCGGCGGACCCGCTCCTGCCCGGGTGGTCGTGAAGGCCGACGACATCGGGTCCGCCGCGGTCCGGGAGGCGCTGGCGGAGTTCGACACGGTGACCGTGCACCCGGCGCGGAACATCGCGGAGATCGAGGTGCCGCTCGCCGGGAACGGCAGCGACGCGCGGTCGAAGGCGGCCCTGGCGGAGCTGCGGGACGAGCGGGTGCCCGCCGTCTTCGGTGACACCGGCGCGGAGGTCCATGTCACCGGTGCGCTCGCCGGGTCCGTCGACTTCAACGACCAGCTGAAGCGCGGCATCGTCCCGGTGTTCGTCTTCATCACCGTGGTGACCTTCCTGCTGATGCTGTTCTGCTTCCGGTCGTACGTCATCGCCGTCACCGCGATCGTGCTGAACCTGCTGTCCGTGGTGGCCGCGTACGGCGTCATGGTCGCGGTCTTCCAGCACGGCTGGGGCGCGGAGCTGATCGGCTCCGAGGGGGTCGGCGCGATCGAGAGCTGGATGCCGCTGTTCGTGCTGGTGGTGCTGTTCGGACTGTCGATGGACTACCACGTGTTCGTGGTGTCCCGGATCCGGGAGGCCCACGACCGGGGCCTGGACACCCGGTCCGCGATCCGTGAGGGGATCCGCGGCACGGCGGGCGCGGTGACGGGCGCCGCCGCGATCATGGTCGCCGTCTTCGCGGTCTTCGGGACGCTGTCCATGCAGGACATGCAGCAGATGGGCGTGGGGCTCGCGGTGGCCGTGCTGCTGGACGCGACGCTCGTACGGATGGTGCTGCTGCCCTCCGTGATGGCGCTGCTGGGGGAGCGGAACTGGCGTACGCCGAAGGGGCTCCGGTGGCTGCCGGAGTCCGGACACGGCGAGCAGGACGGGGCGGCGGACGCGCCGGAGGGCCCGCGGCACGCGGCCCCGGTGAGCTGATCTGCCGAGCTGATCCGCCGAGCTGATCCGCCGAGCAGTCGGCCCGGGCGTCCTACGGGGGGCGTCCGGGCCGACTCGTGCGCGGGGCCGATTGTCAGTGGCTCCTGGCACGATCAGGGGCAACGGGATGAAGAACGATCAGGGGGCTGCAATGGGGACCTGGGACACCGGCCACTTCGACAACGACACCGCGGCGGACTTCTCCGCCGACCTGGACGAGGCGACCGAGGAGCGGCGTACGGAGATCGTGCGCGAGGCGCTGCTCGGCGCGATCGGCGCCGACGGCTATCTGGACAGTGACGAAGGAGTGGTGGCCGTCGCGGCGGCCGCGCTGGTCGCCGCGCAGTGCCCCGGGGGCCCGCCCGTGGAGACGGTGTACGGCCCCGACGAGCCGCTGCCGCGGTTTCCCGTGGAGCTGAGGGCCCTCGCGGTCCGGGCCCTGGACCGGGTCGTCGCGGACAAGTCCGAGCTTCGCGATCTCTGGGTCGACGCGGACGGTGAGAACGGCCTCTGGCATCAGGGCGTCGCCGAACTGCGCCAGGCCCTGGCACCGGCGATACCCGGGGTGGTCCTGGAAGGTCACTGACCCGGCGTCACCGGTCAGTGCGCCACCCGGCCCGGCGCACTGACCAGCCGTCACTGACCGGCGTCACTGCCCCGGTGTCACCGGCCCCGCGTCACCGGCTCAGCACCTTGGCTTCCAGCTCCGGTGCCAGACCCACCGGCGGCCGGTCCGGGCGCTGCGGAGCCTCGCCACCGATCGAGAGGAGCCAGGCCCAGGTGTCAGCCACCGTCCGGGCCACGGGGCGGCACCGCAGCCCGGCCGCCAGGGCCTTGGAGACATCTCCGCGGTGCATGGCGGCGTGCAGCTCGCCCGGCGGCAGCCAGACCGGCAGGTCCGTCCAGGGCTCGATCCCCGCGTCGAGGATCGGCTCCGGGGCGGTCCAGCGCAGCTCGGCGCCGGAGCCGGTGACCCGTACGCACGCCTCCAGCAGTTCCCCCATGGTGGTGTGCCCGGCCGGGCTGACCAGGTTGTACGCGCCGCCCAGACCGTCCCGCACCGCGTCCAGGGTCCATTCGGCGAGATCGCGCGCGTCGATGTACTGCAACGGGTTGTCGCGCGGCCCGGGGGCCAGCACAGGACCGCCCCTCGCGATCCGGCCCAGCCACCATGGCAGCCGGCCGATGTTCTCGCCGGGGCCGAGGATCAGGCCCGCGCGTACGAGCAGCGCCCGGTCCCCGAAGACCGCCTCGGCGGCCAGCTCGCCGCCCCGCTTGTCCAGGGGGTACGAGATCTGCCCGGCCTCCGCCGACGCGCCCTCCACCAGCGGGCCGTCCTCCGGGAGTCCGGCCGGGCTGGGATACCTGTACACCGACCGGCTGGAGATGTACGCGTACCGCCCGGCCCGGTCCGCCAGCAGCCGCGCCGCCGCGTGCACCGCGGCCGGCGCGGCCGACCAGGTGTCGACCACCGCGTCCCACTCGCCGTCGGCGAGGGCCGCCAGACCGTCCGGGGCGGTGCGGTCACCGAGCAGAGAGGTCACACCCGCAGGGGCTTCGTGCCGTCCGCGGTGGAAGACGGTCACCTGCCAACCGCGGGCGAGCGCCGCCTCCGTGACAGCGCGGCCCACGAATTCCGTACCACCGAGAATCAGGAGTCTCATGAAGCCGACTCTGCCCCGAGGCCGACGACAAGGACAGCCGAATTCGCTGCCAGGGGAATCGTGTGCTTTTGGCATCTGCCGCGGGCACCTGCCGGGATGGCAGCATATGCGGACCATGACAAATGCCCGGTCGCCGATGCGCGCCCTACGGGCCGCGGCCTTCGCGGCGGTATGCGTGACACTGGCGGCGGTGGGGCATTCGTTCACATCCGGGCATGAGATCCCGCCCGGCGCGCTGCTGGCGGCTTTCGGCGTGACCGGCGGCGTCGCCTGGCTCGCGAGCGGGCGGCGGCGCGGCGTGCGCTCCATCGGCGCCGGACTGCTCACCGTCCAGGGCGCCCTGCATCTGCTCTTCGCGGGGGCGCCGCCGTACGGACTGTCCGCCGCCCCGCACGACCCCCATGCCGCCGGCGGTACGGCCATGAGCATGGGCTCCGGTATGAGCATGGACCCGGGCGCCGGGCCCGAGGGGGAGCCGGCCGCGCTGGCCGCCCTCGTCGACGGGCCGGCCGCGATGGCCGCCGCGCACCTCCTCGCCGCCGCCGTCTGCGCGCTCTGGCTGGCCCGGGGCGAGGCCGCGCTGTTCCGGCTCACGCACGCCCTCGGCGCCCTGGCCTTCACCCCGCTGCGGCTGCTGCTCACCCCGGTCGGGCTGCCCGCGGCGCCCCGGCTCGTACGGCCCGTGCCCGGCGCCCCCGCCCCGCACCGCTTCCGTGGCGTTGTCCTCGCGCACAGCCTGTCGCGACGGGGCCCGCCCGCGCCCCGTACCTCTCACGCCACGGCTCCGGGAGCCACCGTCACCATCACTGTCTGACCGTTGGCAGGCCCGGGGCCCCTTTCCCCATGCCGACGCCAACACCTAGGACAGTCATGGCCATTGACGACCCCGTACAGGGGATCGAGTCCGAACGGCCCACCGCCACCCCCGAAACCGCTCCGGGCACCCCGTCCGCCTGGAGTTCCCTGCGGCCCCTCGTGCTGCGCCTCCACTTCTACGCGGGCCTGCTGATCGCCCCGCTGCTGCTGGTAGCCGCCACCAGCGGTTTCCTCTACGCGCTCTCCTTCCAGGCGGAGAAGGTGGTCTACCGCCATGAGCTGCGGGTGCCGGCCGGCGACCGTACCGTCCCGCTCTCCGCCCAGCTCGACGCCGCACGCGCCGCCCACCCGGACGGCACGGTCACTTCCGTACGCCCCTCGGCCGAGGACGGCGCGACCACCCGGGTGCTGATGACCACCCCCGGGGTCGAGGAGGGCAAGTCCCTCGCCGTCTTCGTCGATCCGTACACCGCCGAGGTGCGGGGAGAGCTGACCAGCTACGGCAGTTCTGGCGCCCTGCCGCTGCGCACCTGGCTCTCCGAGCTGCACCGCCATCTCCAGCTGGGCGAGCCCGGCCGTATCTACAGCGAACTCGCCGCCAGCTGGCTGTGGGTGGTGGCCCTCGGCGGACTGCTGCTCTGGACCGCGCGGAAGCGGACCTCGAAGCGGGCGATGCTCACGCCCGAGCGCGGGGCCACCGGCCGCCGCAGGACCCTCTCCCTGCACGGCTCGCTCGGGCTGTGGGCCGTGACCGGACTCGTCCTGCTCTCCGCGACGGGCCTGACCTGGTCGCGGTTCGCCGGTGAGAACATCGGCGCGGTCCAGGACCAGCTCGGCGGCGCCACTCCGGTCGTCACCGCCACCCTCGAACCGGGCGCCGGCGGGTCGGGCGGCGGCCACGAGGGGCACGAGTCCATGCCGGGGATGGAGGACATGCCCGGCATGGACGGTGCGGACGTCGGAGCCGATCTGGCGGTCGTCGCCGCCCGTCAGGCCGGTCTCGACGGGCCGCTCGCGGTGACCCTGCCGACCGACGGCCGCGGCTATGTCGTCGCGGAGACGGACACCCAGTTCCCGGTCCGGCTCGACTCGGTCGCCATCGATCCGGCCAACGGCGTGGTCATGGACGAGCTGCGGTTCGCCGACTATCCCGTGCTCGCCCAGCTCACCCGGTTCGGTATCGACGCCCACATGGGTGTCTTCCTCGGGGTCGTCAATCAGCTGGCGCTCGCGGTTCTCGCCCTCGCGCTGATCCTGATCATCCTCTGGGGCTATCGGATGTGGTGGCTGCGAAGGCCCACCAAGGAACGGAAGCTGAGCGCGGGCAGAGCGATGCCGCGCGGTGCCTGGCGGAAGGTGCCGCTGACCGTGCTACTGCCGCTCCTGGCGGTCACGGCCGTGGCCGGCTGGTTCGTCCCGCTGCTGGGCGTCAGCCTGCTGGCGTTCCTCGTCCTGGACGGGGCGCTGGGGCTGCTGGCCCGCTTCCGGACGCGGCGGCGCGCGCACTGAGTCATCCCTCGCGCTTCATCCGTGGCACGCGCTGAGCCCTGCCGGTCCGGCCGGCAGGGCTCAGGCTCGGGCTCGCGCTCAGGCTCGGTGCGGGATCAGGGTGCGTACTTGTACCCGACCCGCCGTACCGTCTGGATGGTGTGGCGGTGCTCGGCGCCCAGCTTGCGGCGCAGCCGGGCCACATGGACATCGACGGTCCGCCCGTCGCCCACATGCCCGTAACCCCAGACCGTGGTCACCAGCTGGTCGCGGGTGTGCACCCGGTGGGGGTGCGCCACGAGATGGGCGAGCAGTTCGAATTCGAGATAGGTCAGGTCCAGCTGCTGTCCGTCCACGACAGCGGTCCGCTGGATGTCGTCTATCCGCACCGGACCGCCACCGCCATGGCCGGCCCCGGGGCTGTTCACGGCGGTGCCGGCGGCGAGGTGCGGCGCGGAGGCGGCCAGCACGGCCGCATGCTGATCGGCCGGTACGAGCACGAGATAGCCGACCATCGGCGGCTGTCCCGGCAGCGAGGGCAGCGTGTGCTGGGGCGCGGGCAGCCAGGTGGCGCCCGGCGGCAGGAAGTCCACGACCTGACCGGCCGTGACGGCGCTCGGAACGGCGGCCGGGGCGGTCTCGTCACGGTCGACGGCCCGGAGCCGGTGACGGCCGGGCACGGCCGGTTTCTGGTTGAGTGCCGCGGCGGCGGCCGCAGCGGAGAAGGAACGGGGGTTCGCCATGAGGGGTCAGCTCTTTCGCGCGAAGGAGTCGTCGAGTCGACAGGTCGGACGGGACGTACGTCATGCGCGGCGGCCGAAGGCCTGAAAGAAGGCTTTAGAGGGCCGGCGCGTTCCTCGCGCGGCAACACACCCGGTCGAAGTCGTGATGCTGCCGGGACGGCCAGAACGGCTCCAGGTCGATGCGACCCGTCGCGGTGTGCTGGAAGCTGGCCATGGACCCCATTGAAGCAGATACGGGGGCGGGGCAGGAGCCCCTTTCCACCCGTCGGTGCGCACCACGACGACGAGGGGGCGGCCGCCCAGGTCCTGTCCGGTCGACAGGGCCTACGGCGGCCGCCCCCTCACGGAGCCGGCGGGGCCGGCCGGATCAGACCTGGCCGGCCTTCTCCAGCGCGGTGCAGCAGGTGTCGACGATCAGCCGCGTCACCACATACGGGTCCACGTTGGCGTTCGGGCGGCGGTCCTCGATGTAGCCCATGCCCTCCTGCTCGACCTGCCAGGGGATACGGACCGAGGCGCCGCGGTTCGAGACGCCGTAGCTGTACTCGTTCCACGGAGCGGTCTCGTGCAGACCGGTCAGCCGGTCGTCGATGCCCGCGCCGTAGTTCTTGACGTGGTCGAGCGGCTTGGAGCCCTCACCCAGCGACTCGCAGGCGGTGATGATCGCGTCGTAGCCCTCGCGCATCGCCCTGGTCGAGAAGTTGGTGTGCGCGCCCGCGCCGTTCCAGTCGCCCTTCACCGGCTTCGGGTCGAGCGTCGCGGAGACCTCGAAGTCCTCGGCGGTGCGGTAGAGCAGCCAGCGGGCGATCCACAGCTGGTCCGCGACGTCCAGCGGCGCCAGCGGGCCGACCTGGAACTCCCACTGACCCGGCATGACCTCGGCGTTGATGCCGGAGATGCCCAGACCCGCCTTGAGACAGTTGTCGAGGTGCGCCTCGACGATGTCACGGCCGAAGATCTCGTCCGAGCCGACACCGCAGTAGTAGCCGCCCTGCGCGGCCGGGAAGCCGCCCTCGGGGAAGCCCAGCGGACGGGTGCCCTTGAAGAACGTGTACTCCTGCTCGATGCCGAAGATCGGCTCCTGGCCCGCGAACTTCTCGGCGACCTCGGTCAGCTGCGCACGCGTGTTGGACTCGTGCGGCGTCATGTCGATGTTCAGGACCTCGCACATGACGAGGACGTGGTTCCCGCCGCGGATCGGGTCGGGGCACGAGAAGACCGGCTTGAGCACGCGGTCGGAGGCGTGGCCCTCGGCCTGGTTGGTGCTCGACCCGTCGAAGCCCCAGATGGGCAGCTCGGCGCCGGCATCAAGGATCTTCGTCTTCGAGCGCAGCTTCGCGGTCGGCTCGGTGCCGTCGATCCAGATGTACTCAGCCTTGAAGGTCACGTGGCCTCATCCTTTGCGGGTGCAGCAGCTATGACGGGAAAGCCTCGCAATGTGCGGTTTCCCGTCCATTGCCCATTGATGAACCGCGTGTTACTCAGGCTTCTTTTGTTTCGGCGGCGTGCCGGGCGACCGCGTGCGCGTTGAGCAGCGACGCGAATCCGGCACCGCGGATCCGGCGGACCAGCTCGTCGTCACTGGTGCCCAGAGTCTCCGCCGTACGGCCCAGGTGCCAGCCGTGCTCGGCCAGTCGGCTCAGCAGATGACCGCGCCTGCTCTGCGCGTCGGACAGCCGGAACGTCTTGAGGTACGCGGTGCGCCCCTGGTGATCGGTGATCAGTTCGCCGATGCGCTGCTCTCGTGCGCGTCGCTCCACGCGCGATCCCGCGCACGCGCCGCGGCCCGCAGACCGGCGAGCGTCCGGACCGGGCCACCGTAGAACGCGTACTGGTGCACCAGCTCGCCGTACATGTCCTGCAACAGGGTCGGGTGCAGAGCCGGTAGTCGGCGGGATGGGGCACGACGAAGGCCGCGGCGAGCGCGTCCGCCGCGTACACCATCACGCCGCACTGGCCGGGATGGATCTCGAAGATCCGCAGCGCGTCGGCGAGCCCACGGACGCCCCCTGCCCACCGGGCGACGTGCCCTGCCGGCCGTCGCCCGACCAGTCGGCGACGAAGCCGTGCGGGATGTACGAGACGTACCGGGTGCCCGGGTCCACCTGGACCTCGCCGAACCCGTCGTAGATCTCGCGGTGCGGCCGCAGCCCGTCCATCGGCTTCTCACGTACCAGCGGTCCGAGACGGAGGGGCCGCATCGTGCGTGGCCGGGGCCGTCGTCCCGTGCGTGGCCGTCTCCCGTGGCGGGGCCTCCCCGGGGAAGTGGCAGAACGGGTCGTCGTCCAGAAAGCGCCGCACGCGCCGGTCCAGATACGCCCGCAGCTCCGCCAGCCCCGTACGGCCCTCCGCGAACTGCGCGATCTCCACCAGCGCCGGCAGATCCTCGGCGTCCCGTATCCCCGCCGTCGGCACGCCCGGTGCCACCCGGCGTACGTCAAAACCGTCCGCGTCGTATACGGGGTTCAGATGAACGGCACTCGTCCTGCGCGCCGGATCGAGCCGGGTACGCCACACCCGCAGCACCTCGCCCGCCAGCCCCGGAGGGGCGTTGTCCCAGCCGTCCGAGACGATGACGAGCCGGTCGGGCGCGTGCTCCAGAGCGTCGATGATCCGCGTCCCGAGCGGTGTCGGCCCCCAGGGGCGTACGAGCAATGGGTCCGTGCTCCCTGATGGCAGGCCAGGGCGACCGCGAGCGGACGGCGGCGCTTCTCGCCCGAGCCGGACGAGGAGCAGCTGTCGTCCAGTACGGCGGCGACCCGCCCCCACGTCCCGGTGTGCGGACCCGCCACGCGGCGCGCTGCCGCGCGCAGGGCACGGGTCAGCTCCGCCCGGCGCCGTACGCGCTCGTCCGGGGCCAACGACAGGGCGGCGCGAGGCGGGTCAGCGGCATGCCGGCCAGATCGGCCCGGCCGTCGGCCCGGACCCCCCCCGACCGCTGGGTCCGCAGCCGCTCCAGCCGGGTCAGCCGTGGAGCCATCCGCTCCAGAAACACGTCACGCGTGATGCCGTGCCCGGCCGCGAACCCCTCGGCGGCGGTGAACGGCAGCTCGTAGAGCGCGCCCTGCTCGAAGCGGGCGCGGCGATGCCCGTCCAGCAGCGGGTGCTCGTAGCGCTTGCGACGGCCGGGCTCGAAGAGAAAGTCGCCGAGTTCGCCGGCTCGTGCAACGTAACACCGGCCGTGGCCGGCGCCGCACCCGTTTACGCCTCCCCTTTACGCCTCCCGGACACCCCCGCGCCGCCCGGACGCGGCACACTGATCGTCATGAGCAAGCCACGTATCGGACTCCTCGGCACCGGCCCCTGGGCGGAGCGCACGCATGCCCCCGCGCTCGCCGGCCATCCCGGACTCGAATTCAGCGGCGTCTGGGGGCGGCGCCCCGAGGCGGCCGCCGCCCTCGCCGCCGCCCATGGCACCACCGCCCACTCCGGCGAGGTCGGGCTCGACGCGCTCTTCGCCGAGAGCGACGCCATCGCCTTCGCCCTGCCGCCTGACATCCAGGCGCCACTGGCGGCACGGGCCGCGGCCGCCGGATGCCATCTCCTCCTGGACAAGCCGGTCGCCACGACCGTGGCCGGGGCCCGCGAGGTGGCGGACGCGGCCGCGAGCGCCGGGGTGGCGTCCGTGGTCTTCTGCACGCTGCGTTTCGCCGCCGGCACGGCGAGCTGGATCGACGAACAGGCGGCGAAGGGCGGCTGGTTCACGGCACACGCGTACTGGCTCGGCGCCCTCTACGGGGCCGGCGCCGACAGCCCGTACGCCGACTCGCCCTGGCGCCGCGAGAAGGGCGGACTGTGGGACGTCGGCCCGCACGCGCTGTCCGCTCTGATCCCGCTGCTCGGCGATGTGACGGAGGTGACGGCCGTACGGACCGAGCCGGACCTCACCCACCTGGTGTTCCGGCATACGTCCGGGGTGGCCAGTTCGGCGGCGCTGAGCCTGAGCGCGCCGAAGGCGGGCGCGGGTACCGGGCTCGAACTCCGGGGCGAGCACGGGACGGCGGTCCTGCCGGAGGGCTGGGGCGATCCGGTCGACTCGTTCGTGGCGGCGGTCGACGCGCTGCTGGAGTCGGTCCGTACGGGCCGGCCGCACCCGTGCGACGTACGGTTCGGGCTGCGGCTGACGGAGATCCTGACGGAAGCCGAGGAACGCGCGGCGGCGGGCGCCACGCAGTAGCGGCGGCCTGATGGGGTGTGCGCTGCGCGGGTACCGGTGGCGCACACCCCGACCGGTGTGCCGTGCGGGGGCCGGTGACCGCGCCGCGGCCGGGGCTATGACGAACGGCCGAGGGCGTCCCGTACCGCCTCGTCCGTACGCGCCACCACCGCCGTGCCGTCGTCCGCCGTGATGATCGGCCGCTGGATCAGCTTCGGATGCGTGGCGAGCGCCGCGATCCAGCGGTTCCGCGAACCGGCCTCCCGCGCCCAGTCCTTGACGCCCAGCGCCTTCGCGGCCGCTTCCTCGGTCCTGGTGATGTCCCAGGGCTCAAGGCCCAGCCGGTCGAGCACCGCCCGGATCTCGTCCTCGGTCGGTACGTCCTCCAGATAGCGCCGGACGGTGTACGAGGCACCCTCCTCATCGAGCAGCGTCAGCGCGCCGCGGCACTTGGAGCATGCGGGATTGATCCAGATCTCCATGGCCCCAACAGTACCGTCGGCCACCCCTCAAACAACGTCTGGCCAGGGGCGATTGTCAGTGGGAGGCAGTAAAATGGAGGTAGTTCGTGAGGGTCCAACCACCGTGCCGGGAGGTCGCCGATGGCCGTTGCCACAATCACGACGAAATCCTTCGAGACCCTGCCACCGATCAAGCGCAAGCCACTGCCCGCGGGACAGCCCCGTGAGTGGTACGAGACCCATAACCGCCGACTGAAGGCCATGCGCCTCGCCATCGCCCTGCTCGACTCGGGCGTGTACCACCCGGCGAACGCGAACAACCGCAGGATACGGCGCACGGCGGCCCGGATCGGGATCCACCCGCCGTCCGACATCACCTGCCGCATGGTGCGCACCCTGATCCACGACGGCCGCTGAGGCAGGGCCACGACGCAGCCGGCCCCCCGCCCCGATCCGGGACGGGGGCCGGTGAGCTCACCTTCCGAGGCGCCGGCGCCAGCGGACCTCGCCGTCGTGCCATACGTCGGTGGGCGTCAGCCCGACGGCCGCGGCGACCGCCGCCGACGCCCCGTGGTCCGGATGGACATGGGCGATGAGCGTCCGTACGCCCTGCTCGTCCAGCCACCGTACGAGCGCCCGCGCGGCCTCCGTGGCGATCCCGCGTCCTTGCCACGGCGTGCCCACCACCCAGGCGATCTCGGCGACGAGATCCCCGTGGCGTCCGGGGTCTTCGTGGCCCCTGTGGTCTTCGGGGTCCTCGGGGTCCAGGCTGACGGTCGCCTGGACCGTACCCGCCAACCGCTCGCCGTCCCCCTGGTCCTCCCGGACGCCGATCACCCAGTTGCACCAGGAGACGTCCGGGTCGGGCGAGCCCGCGACCATACGGGCGTAGCGCGTGCGCAGCTCCTCCGCCGTCGCCGGCGCCCCGCCGATAAAGGTGTGCAGCGCCGGATCGGACAGGACGACGGCCATCTCCTGCGCGTGCTCGACACGGAGCGGCACCAGCGTCAGCCGCTCGGTGCCGATGACCTCGGCGAGCAGCGCTGTCACGAAGGCTGTCCCGGCTCAGGCTCCGGCTGCCGCTCCGACTCCGACTCCGGCTGCGTCGCGACCGCGTGCAGCCGTCCGTACCGGATCGCGAAGTGCGGCAAGGAGACCCCGAACTCTTCGGCGACGGCGGTGAGTCCCTCGTACTCGTCATCGAGGTCCAGGGCCCGGTCGCCGGAGTCGGGAAAGAGACGCTCCGGGTCGAGGGATTCGGGAACCGCCCCCCAGCGTTCGGTCCCGGTCTCCTCGCCGCGCACCGTGAATCCGTACCGGGGCTCCCCGTCCTCGGCGCAGGAGAAGTGGAAGGTACCGGGCGACGCCACACCCTGGCCCGGCCGTTCGACCCACACCAGGACGGACCTGGCGGCCCCCGGCACCGTACCGAGCGGTCCGCTCACTCCGCCCGGACCGCTCATCCCGCCCGGTCCGCTCAGCGGCTCCGGCCGGAACGGCTCCGTACGGCTCTCGAAGGCGAAGCTCCAGCCGCCTCCGCACAGGCCGACACGAGCGGTCCTGCGCCCTTCCTGTCCGAACAGGACGCTGGTCTCCTCTTCGCTGGACGGCGGCAGCAGCGGACCATGGCCGATGCGCGCGGCGAGGTCCTCCGGCGAGATGCCCCGGGCCAGCACGAAGCGATAGGAACCGTTCTGCTCCTCCTGATCGGCGAGCCAGGCGAGCCCGTCCACCACGGGCTCGGGCGCTTCCTCCGCACGGTCACGGGTCGGCCCCTGTCCGCCGCCCCGGGGCGTTTCCAGGATGTACCGGCCGCGCTCCGGAGTGATCACCGGCCCGAGGACCGGATCGGCGAGCAGCCCGACGGGGGCTATGTGCTCAGCGCCGTACGGCTCCCAGTCGCCCAGGGCAGGGGCGAGGGTGTGCCAGGCGGCGTCGGTATCGCCCCATCGCGCCAGTTCACGCGCCGTGGCGACCGCCGTACCGAACGGCCCGGGAGGCTCGTACCGGACCGTACTCCCATCGATTTCCCGCAGCGGATCGCCCAGGTCCGCGACGATGGGGGAGTCCACCGGCCCGCCGTCCAGCAACGCTTCCACCTGGGCCCGCAGCTCCCGCGCGCGGGGCCTTCCGTGCTCGTCCGCCTCGATGAGCAGCTCCAGCTGCGCATCGATGTCGTCGCCGCGCAGACAGGCCGTCCGCGCCTGCTCGACATCGGCGTCGAGCTCGCGCGTCGTCTCGTTCACAAACCCGGGGGTGGCCTGATTGGCGCGGTGGAATTCCCGGAACAGGGCCTGCATGAGCTCCATGAACGACTCGTAACGGGCCGGGTTCTCGTCCGGCCGGCCCCGGTGGAGAAAGGCGGCCCACTCCCCGTCGGCGTTCACATCGCCGGGGTCGAGCAGGACACCGGCCACGTCCGAGCCGGGCGACAGCTCCAGCGCCCCGGCCCACATGTCCACCGCGTCCACCGCGTCCACCGCGTCCGCCTCGGCCCCGGAGATCTCCTGGCGCCCGCCGGAGTCCGCGTGCCGGCGAACGCCGTCCGCCGCCCCCAGCGGAGAGAGACCCGTCCCGGCCGGCCGCCACCCGTCGGTGGTCGCCAGAAAGGACCGGTAGGTCGGCGGCAGCGTCACCCCGAGCCGCTCCTCAAGCGCCCGGATCCGCTCTTCCCCCGCCGCCGGGAACCCGAGCCACCGCTCCCGCAGGGCCTCCTCGTCCCCGTCCCTGAGCCCCAGCGCACCGATCGACTCGACCCAGTCCGCGCTCCACCGCTCAAGGAAGGGCCGCCAGTTGTAGATCTTCATCCCCTCATCGTGCCAGCGCCCGCTGACAACGGACACCCGCGCGGTCAGGACAGCACCCGGCGGCGGAAGTTCCGCAGACCCAGGCCGAGGAAGAGCACGCAGAACGCCACGAGCACCGGATAGACGATGTACAGGTGCATGTGCGAGAGATCGGTGAATCCGGCCCGCATACCCTCGCTGATGTAGATCAAGGGGTTCACGAGGACGACGACTTGAAGCCAGTGGAACCCGCCCAGCTCCACCAGGCCCAGCTTGGTCCACTGGTAGTACGTGCCTCCGAGGAAGACGAGCGGCAGTACCACGAAACCGAACATGACCCCGATGTTCCTGGGCTCGAACGTGGTGCCCAGGAGCAGCCCAAGCGAGGTCATCGCGATGCAGGACAGCGGAATCAGCGTGACCACGATCCACCAGTGGACCGTCAGATGGGGATGTACGCCAGGCGCGTGCACCACGGCCGCGATCGGCAGCACGATGACCGCCGAGATCAGCCCCTGGGCGGCGCCCGACAGCACTTTCGCCACCGCCACCAGCCAGAGGGGGCAGGGCGCCTGCACCCGGTCCTCGATCTCCCGCGTGTACCCGAACTCCTGGGACATCTGGATGGCGACGGACTGGATGCCCTGGAACATGATGGCGATGGACACCACCCCCGGCACCAGAACGGTGGCGAACGCGGATTCCCCGGCCGTGCCGCCGCCGGATCCGATGCCCTGTCCGATGATGGGAAAGACGTACAGGAATACGAAGACGAGCAGGAACGGCTGCATCACGGTCCGGCCCACGAACTCACCGAAGTTCTTCCGCAGTACGGTCAGATCCCGCCGGACGAGCGCGGTCAGCGCCGAGCGGCTGGCGGCCGCCACGGACCGTGTCGGCAGCACGCCGATGCGGGGTGCGGCTGGTCCGGTGGGCGCCGGGGGCATACCGTATGCGGTCATCATTCCCTCAGTTCTTTTCCGGTGAGGCTGATGAACACCGTCTCCAGGGTGCTTTCGGCGATCGAGAGGTCGACCAGGTCGAAGCCACCGGACTCGGCGCTCGTCACGACGCGGGGCAGCAGCCGGTCGTTGTCCTTGACTTGAAGCTCGACCCCGCCGTCGACCAGGCGGGTACGGACGACTCCCGCGATGTCGCGGCGCAGCCGGGCCGCCAGCTCGTCCGGGCTGCCGGTGGTGACCACCGTGACGATGGTGTCGGCTCCGAGTCCCTGCTTGAGCGCGGCAGGCGTGTCCAGGGCGAGGATCCGGCCGTGATCGATGATCGCCACCCGGTCGCAGAGATGGTCGGCCTCCTCCATGTTGTGCGTGGTGAGCAGAACGGTCTGGCCATCGGCGATCAGACGGTCCAGCACCTCCCAGAGCGCCAGTCGGCTCTGCGGATCCAGGCCGGCGGTCGGCTCGTCGAGAAAGAGCACGGCCGGACGGTGGAAGATCGCCCGCGCGACCAGGAGACGCTGCGCCATCCCGCCGGACAGCGCGTACACGGAGGAGGTCCGCCACCGTGACAGGCGGAACCGGTCGAGGAGTTCGTCCGCCGTCCGCCGCGACTCGCGGCGGGAGATGCCGAACAGGAGCCCGTGGAAGTAGAGGTTCTCCCAGACCGTCAGCGAGCGGTCCAGGGTGTTCTGCTGGGTGACCACGGCGATGACCTGCTTGGCCAGGGTCGGATGGCTGACCACGTTGATGTCCCCGATGTACGCGGAGCCCGAAGTGGGCACCACCCGCGCGGTCAGCATCCCGACCGTGGTGGTCTTGCCGGCACCGTTGGGGCCCAGCAGCCCGAAGATCTCGCCCCGTCGCACCAGCAGATCGATCCCGTCCACGGCCGCGAAGTCGGTCTTGGGGTAGACCTTCGTGAGACCGGCCGTACGGATGACAGCCTCCGGACCGGACGCCGACGGGCCAGCTCCCGTTCCCCGGGCACGGTCCGATCCGGGTGTCGCCATCGTTCACCTCGCCGAGTCCGGCGGCCATCATCGACCGGTTCGCCCGCCACGCGCACTTTCCGAGACCTCCCGAGACCTTCCGGGAGCTCCCGGGACGACTTGCGCCGCCGGCCCGCCGACATCGATCACTCGGTATCGGCCGGAACCGGCGGCGCGAGCCACGGATGTCCGGGCCTCGGCCTCAACCTCGGCCTCAGCCTCGGCCCGACGGCATCAGCTCGGAGGCATCAGCACGCCATCGACGAGGTAGATCACGGCGTTCGACGTCTTGATGTCGCCACAGACGATGTTCGCGGTCTTGTTGACCTTGAACGATGTGCCCGAACCCGTGGTCTTGAGCGCGGCACCCTCCAGGGTCTTGAAGCTGCCGTTCGGGAGCTCGGCCCGGGTGATCTCCTTCTTCCCCACCACGTGGTAGGTCAGAAGCTTCTTGAGCGCGGCCTTGTCGCTCAGCAGCTTGTCGAGCTGCGCCTTGGGCACCTTGGCGAAGGCCGCGTTGGTCGGCGCGAAGAGAGTGCCGTCCTTGATCTTGTTCAGTGTGTCGGTCAGTCCGGCCTTTTTCACCGCGCTGACCAGGGTGGCGAGGTTCGGGTTCGTCGCCGCGGCGTTCGCCAGCCGCTCCTTGGCCATGGCGGCGACGCTACCGGCGCCACTCTTCGCCAACGACGCGCACCCGGGGCCGAACGGTTTGGACGTACTCGGCGCCGGCGAGGTGCTGGGAGACGTGGACGGGCTCGGCGCAGCGTTCTCGGCGAACGCCTGCGGTGCCATGACCCCCAGCGAAACGGGCAGGGCGACCGCGGCGGCAACGGCCACAGCGGAGGTGCGGAAGCGGGAGGACTTCATGTTTCGATTCCTCTTCCTGTGGGGGAAGTGCCCGGGGATCCGGGCCTGGAACGATCGGTGGCGGCCTGACTCCGCCACGCCTGGGGTGACCGCGACACCGCCCGGGGACACTCCACCCGCCCGGCCCCGCATCGACGCTACTGATCGATCAAGCCACCGCCCTCAGGGTAAGCGCCCCCCACCACTCCAAGCATCTTGAACCCCCAGAAACCCCCTCTCACCAGCAGTTTCCCCAAGATCGTCCACCTGCTCGGCACCCGGCCAGGCTGCTCTGAGGGGTAAGGGGCGGCATGTCCGGAATGAGGTCTACCTATCGCTCTCCGCCGACGTCACTCTGAGGTAAGGGCCCCGAGCCAGGGGGCGGGCGCAGCGGCTCGGTGGGGGCGGCCGATGGCGTACGTACCGATCCTCAAGGGCAAGCGCGGTGAGTTCACGGCGCTCGAAAATGTGGACGCCACGGTCCAGGCCCACATCCGTCCCATCCTGGAGATAGTCCCCGGCGGCGCGTTACGAGAGGTCATGGAGACCTTCCGTGACCATGCCTGGAACCACTTGCCAAAGGGGCTCGAAGTCGCTGTGGACAGCGGAGCCCTCTGGCATGCGGGACCTGTGGGGGGCTGCTTCACCGGCCATTCCATGAACTGGCTCAGCGAGTCATTCGGAGCGTGGTGTCTTCCACTGGTTCCCGTATTCCGTGTTCATGATCCCTCCGAAGCACTCGTAGAAGTACGGGACGTTCAGCGAGCCCACGGGCTTGGAGCCACGCTTCGACTGGACGTATTCGAACTGGCTGAAGACGCCTCCGTCATGTCGCGCAAAGTCCGAGCGGCGCTGCGAATGGTGCGCCTGGCTCCCGAACAGGTGGATCTCCTGCTCGACGCGGGATATCTCCCCTCCGACACCGCCGTCGCACAAACGGTGCCTGCCATGCTGCACGCGCTGGGCTGGGCACACACGGTTCCATGGCGTCATGTGGTGGCCGCATCGGGATCGTTCCCTCCCACGCTGAAACCGCTGCTCCGGGGCCGCCCGAACCGTCTGCACCGCTGGGAGACCGCTCTATGGCACAAAGTCGCCCGGAGCTTCGAAGGCGCCCCACCAGACTTCGGGGATTACGGGGTCAGCCATCCAGCGATGCCGAAAGGCGGCTGGCGCGGCGACCCCCACCTGCGCTACACGGTCGGCGAGGACTGGCAGGTCTATATCGAGACCAGGCAGCGCACCGGCAATGACGACTTCTTCATCCTCTGCCAGGATCTCCTCCGATCCGACCACTGGCCCAGCCAAGGCGAATCGACGTCCTGGGGCGACCATCACATAGCGCTCTGCGCCCGCGGCCACCGCTCGAAGGCGGGAACAGCAACCGAGTGGCGCGCGTGGGCAACTTCCCACCACATGGCAGTCGTTACGCACGCCATGAGATCCATGGGCACCGCGTGACCCCGCAACCGCTCCGTCGCCGAGCGCCGCACGCGCCGTCCACACACCGGTGGCCCACGTGAACAGAAAGACCTCTTGCCGCGTTCGCCGGCCTCTACCGGGAGGACTCCTCCACACGGCCATGCGAACCGCGAAGATCCGCCGGACAGGACCTAGCCCAGCTCCAATTCCCCGACCTTCTGATTCCCGCTCATCTCCCCTGTCGGCCGGAACCCGAGCCCGAGGTAAAAGCCCTCGGGGCCGTCCTCGCCCGGGTGCCAGGTGGTGGTCAGACGTGTGCCACCCCGGCGGCGGATCTCAGCGGCCACGGACCCGACCGCGAAGCGACCATAGCCGCAGCCCTGTTCGCCGGCCGCGATGTTGAGCCGCCACAGACCCGAGCGGATATCAGTGCCCGTGCCGTCACCCGCGAAGTCGATGTCGAAGAAGGCCATCAGGAAACCGACCGGCCGGTCTCCGTCGAGGATGAGGCGGGGCCAGGCTATGCCGGGGTGCACGTATGCCTCGGCGAGGGACTTCACGACCGGCGCGACCAGATGCTCCTGGTCAGGGCGAACTTTCAGGCCGATCGCGGCATCGAAGTTGGCCGCAGTGACCTCTGCCAGCCGGAGATTCATCGTCATGCCAAAACCGTAAGCCAGTGGATCAAGTGGATTTCATGAGTAGTCCCGGTGTACGCCGATGGCTGGTCCCAGCGAGCACCAATGAGGCCGATCCTTCCCGCGCCCGCCCGCGCAGACCCCCGGAACGCGAGAGGCTACGGCGCACCAACCGCGCAACACGAGGAGCATCAATGCCCGGCGTTCTGACGACTGATCACCCCGCCTGGACCGAGGCGGGTGCAGGCGCTCGCGCACGAGCCGTGCGCACCGCCTCGGGTGTCTGGGTTGTGTCGTGGGACCAGGAAGGCCCGCACATGACGTGTGCGCAGGGCGCTGAGGATGCGAAGCCCACGTTCGTCACCACGGACCCGTCGTGCCTGCCCGACAGCGTCCCTGCCGAGCTCAAGGCCGGGCTCGATGACCTCGGCCCCACGCAGCGTCTGGCCAATCCCTGGCTGTGGGACGCCATCACCACCGCGATCCTGCGGCAGGTCGTACGTGCCGGGCAGGCCCGCAAGCTGTACAGGGCATGGTGCCGGACGTTCGGCGCCACCGTTCACAGCCCCACGGGGGAACTGTCCGTCGCCCCTACCGCCGCCCAGGTCCTGGAACTGGATGACGAACGGTTCACGGACGTCGGGGCCAAGTTCCACCGCAGCGTCCTGCGGGCCGCCGCCACCCACTACGAGCGGCACTACCTCCACTGGCAGCGTATGGACCCCCGCGACCTGGTCGCCGCGCTCACGAGCGTCCCACGCATCGGCCCGTGGACCGCGGCCGCCGCGGCCGCCGACTACACCGGCGACTTCAGCATCTACCCGCACGACGATCTCGCCGTGCGTACCTGGGCCGCGCAGATCGCGCCCGCCCACGCCTGGCCCGGCAGGAAGGACAAGGCATTCGGCCCGATGTGGATCGGCATGGCCGGTCCCGACCGCACCGCCCTGCACACCCTGACCCTCTCCACCCTCACCTGGGGCTCCCATGCCCGCTGACCTGGAGGATCCATGCCGCAGTTATCGCTGATCACGGGCGCCGATCCGACCCGCACACTCGACGCGCTGTTCGTGAACGCGCCGCTGCGCGACTACGACCAACGGCCACGGACCAACGACTACACGCTCCCCGTGCTGGGCATGGCGTACATCGCCACGTACGCGAAGGAGGTCGGCGGCTTCAACGTAGGCCTCCTCGACGCCGAAGCCCACGGTCTCGGCATCGCGGAGACAGTGAATCTCGTCAACGAAGCACAGCCCCGGTGGGCGGCCATGAACCTGTTCGCCCCCACCTACGAGATGTCCGCCCGCATCGCGGCCGGCCTCTCCCCGGACATCGCCCTCATGGTCGGCGGCCACCACGCCAAGGCCATGCCGGACCGTGTTCTCACCGACCCGCGCATGAGCAACTTACGGGCCCTCGTGCTCGGCGAGGGTGAGCTGCGCGTCGCCGCCCTCCTGGAGGACGAGCAACGCCGGCGTGAACTGCCAGGAGTCCTGTGGCGTGACCGCCTGCTCGGCACCCGGGCAGCGGGCGTCGGCGACCCCAGGACGAGCGCACAGATGCTCGGCCCCGACATCAACGCCCTTCCCTACGTCAACCGCGCCTTCCTGCCTCAGGATCCCTACCGGGCCGCACCCACCGAGACAGACCGCCGCCTCGCGGTAAGCCGCGGCACCGCCCTGCTGACCCGGGCCGCCCGCACCGGGCACCTGGAAGCCAACATCGTCGGCTCCAGGGGCTGCCCCTACAACTGCACATTCTGCGGCGCAGCCGTCAGCGCCAACCCCGACGTCAAGATCCGAGTTCGCGACCCTGAGGACATCATCGGCGAACTCGACATGCTGCACGGCGAGTACGGCGTCACCGCGTTCCGGTTCGTCGATGACCTGTTCCTCGGCGCCTCCCGCGTGATCAAGACGCAGATGGCGGCATTCACGCAACACGACATCGGCGAACGGTACGTGTGGGACGCCACCGGACGCATCAACGTCCTGGACCGGCTGGACAACACCGAACTCGAACTGCTCGTCGACAACGGCCTGCGGGAAGTCGCCCTCGGAATCGAGTCCGGAAGCGACCGCATCCTGAGCGTGATGGACAAACGGATCGACGCCGAGATGACCGAACGCGTCGCTCGCCGCCTTGTCGAACACGGCATCGGTGTGAAGGGGTACTTCATCCTCGGCTTCCCCGGCGAGACCCACGAGGACATCCAGGCGACCGTACGGCACATCCGCAACCTCTGGAGCATCGCCGACAGCAACCCCGGCGACGTGCGGGCCAGCGTGTTCGAGTTCCGCCCTTATCCCGGAACACCCGTGTGGAAGACACTCATCGACGCCGGCCACGACCCCGACAAGCTCCTCGCGTACGGAGACGTCGACCTGACCGCTGACGGGGCCGACGAGTCGATGCGCCAGCGCGACGAGTTCAATTTCTCCGTCGGCATCCAGTTCGGCGACGTCCCGCTGGGCGAAGTCCGCTCCACCCTGGCCACGCTCACCCGCGAGCAGCACGAGCGCAACCAGGCGACCGGGGAGGCCGCGGCATGAGGTCGAAACGCGGGCACTTCATCACCCTCGACGGCCCGAGCGGAGTCGGGAAGACCACCACTGTCCGGGCCCTGACCAGGGAATTAGCCAGACGCGGCCGGATTGTCCACCAGACCGTGGAACCCACCACCAGTGAACTCGGTGCCTTTATCAGGGAGCATTTCAGTCACATCCGCCGGCACGCCCTGGCCTGCCTGGTCGCGGCGGACCGGTACGAGCACATCGAGCACGAGATCGAGCCCCGACTGAACGCCGGCGACATCGTGCTCTGCGACCGGTACCTCGCCTCGACGCTCGTCATGCAGCAGCTCGACGGCGTACCACTTCAATTCTTGCTGGACTTGAACGCGCACGTCCTGATGCCGGACCTGGCAGTCATCCTGACCGCATCCCCCGGGCTCATCGCAGAACGGATAGCCGCACGCGGACCCCGCAACCGCTTCCACCTCGACCCCACCGCGCCCCGCCGCGAAGTCGACCTGTACGACGAGACGGCCCAGACCCTCATGACGGCGAACGTGAAGGTGCTGGTCGTGAACACCAGCGACGCCGCGCCAACGGAGATCGCGGCCTCAATCGCCGACGTGATCCCTCATTCGTCGGTAACGTCAGCCGCCCCAACGCCACCAACCACCCCCCAGGAACCATGAATCCGCAACCCGCACAACCCGTCATCGACACGCACGTCATCCTCCGCGACGGAGACAAACTCCTCTTCTCGCAGCGCGGGGGGCCCTACGGCTACGGCCGCTGGCACATGCCCTCGGGCAAGCTCGACCAGGGCGAACCCGTGAGCGCCGGAGCTGCCCGGGAGCTGCTGGAGGAAACCGGCGTCGAGGTCGACCCAGCTCATCTGCGGCTGGTGCATGTCGTGCACCACAGGCAGAGCGAGACCGTGGAACGGATCGGATTCTTCTTCGAGGCCACCGACTGGATCGGAGAGCCCGTCAACAAAGAACCGGCCAAGTGCCTGGGTCTTCAGTGGTTCAGCGTGCACGAACTGCCCGAGGACATCATCGAGTACCCAGAGGAAGGACTGCTCGGATACCTGGAGGGTTCCGGCGCTCTGGCAGAGCACGGCTGGTAACCCCCTGAGGACCATCTGTGACGCAAGCAAGCAAGCCGTGAGGCGCACCCGACGCCGCCCGCACACAGGCTCAGCGCATCCCCCGCTTCCCCCCTCAGGCGAGCCGATCGAGGCGGGCTGGGACGCGCCGACCTCGCGCCCGCCATGGAGCCGCTGAGCACCGCCCTCCACGAAGAGGCCACCCTCAACCTGTTGGTGGACGACCTGCGCTGACCGGCCCAACAGGGCCTGTTGCGACAGCTGTTCAAAGAGAACGTGGGCGACGGCTCGGCACGCATGGCCAGGGGCACGGCTGAGGGCCGCCAACCGAGTGGGGTGGCGGCCCTCACCGTTGCTGACACAAAGTCAGAGAGCTCCGCGCGTGTTCGTGAGCGTCCATGGAACTCCTCAGTCGCTGGTCAGAGCGACTTCGCGACGGTACGCACTGCCACGGGCGGGGGAGCAACTGAGGCCAAGATCCCGCCGTTTGCGAGGCGTGCAGTTTTGACGAGATCATCGCCCACGACGCGAAAGGACGCGTGGCGCAAGTACAGAAGCAGCGCCTCGTGTTCCTGGCATTCCTTTGCGTTTGCTGCGTCGCAGTCGCTCTGTTCTGGGTGAACGCGACAGAGCGCAAAAGTGAGCCACCGAGCAAGTCCGCTCCTGCCTCCTCCGTAGGAGCGTCGCTCGCCCAGTAGCCCGCGAGAGTGGTCCCCTTGCTAGGCCAGCAAGGGGACCACCCCAGCTCGGACCAGGTCCGAGCCGGAGTTCCTGGGAAGCCCTGCCGGGTTCGAACCGACAACCTACGGTATGCCTCGCTCCATCTGCGTCGGCGTGATCGCAGCGCGAAAAAGGGCCGTCGGCCGCGTTCCTCAGCGAGTAAGGAACGCGGCCGACGGCCCATGGACGGCCCAGGGGAGCGAAAAGCCGCTCTGACCTGGGGCCTTCCTAAATGTCGAAGTAGAGCTCGAACTCGTGCGGGTGGGGGCGGAGCTGGATGGGGGCGATTTCCTTGGTGCGCTTGTAGTCGATCCACGTCTCGATCAGGTCCGACGTGAAGACGCCGCCCACCTGCAGGTACTCGTTGTCTGCTTCCAGGGCTTCGAGGACTGCCGGGAGGGAGGTGGGGACCTGGGGGACGCCCGCGTGCTCTTCGGGGGCGAGTTCGTAGAGGTCCTTGTCGATCGGCTCGGCCGGCTCGATCTTGTTCTTGATGCCGTCCAGGCCCGCGAGGAGGAGGGCGGAGAAGGCCAGGTACGGGTTCGAGGACGGGTCCGGGGCGCGGAATTCGACGCGCTTGGCCTTCGGGTTCGAGCCCGTGATCGGGATGCGCATCGCGGCGGAGCGGTTGCGCTGCGAGTAGACCAGGTTGACCGGGGCCTCGAAGCCGGGGACCAGGCGGTGGTACGAGTTCACCGTCGGGTTGGTGAAGGCCAGCAGTGACGGGGCGTGCTTCAGGATGCCGCCGATGTAGTAGCGGGCGGTGTCCGACAGGCCCGCGTAGCCCTGCTCGTCGTAGAAGAGCGGGGTGCCGCCCTGCCACAGGGACTGGTGGACGTGCATGCCGGAGCCGTTGTCACCGAAGATCGGCTTGGGCATGAAGGTCGCGGTCTTGCCGTTGCGCCAGGCGACGTTCTTCACGATGTACTTGAAGAGCATCAGGTCGTCGGCCGCGGCGAGCAGCGTGTTGAACTTGTAGTTGATCTCGGCCTGGCCGGCGGTGCCCACCTCGTGGTGCTGGCGCTCGACCTGGAGGCCGGAAGCCTCCAGCTCCAGGGAGATCTCGGCGCGCAGGTCGGCGAAGTGGTCGACCGGCGGGGCCGGGAAGTAACCGCCCTTGTAGCGGACCTTGTAGCCACGGTTGTCCTCGACCGCGCCGGTGTTCCAGGCGCCGGCCTCGGAGTCGATGTGGTAGAAGCCCTCGTTCGCGGTGGTGTTGAAGCGCACGCTGTCGAAGACGTAGAACTCGGCCTCGGGGCCGAAGTAGGCGGTGTCCGCGACGCCGGTGGAGGCGAGGTAGGCCTCGGCCTTCTTGGCGATGTTGCGCGGGTCGCGGCTGTACTGCTCGCCCGTGATCGGGTCGTGGATGAAGAAGTTGATGTTCAGCGTCTTGTCGCGGCGGAACGCGTCGACCCGGGCCGTCGACAGGTCCGCGCGCAGCGCCATGTCCGACTCGTGGATGGCCTGGAAGCCGCGGATCGACGAGCCGTCGAAAGCCAGCTCCTCATTCGGGTCGAACGCCTTCGCCGGGATCGTGAAGTGCTGCATCACGCCAGGCAGATCGCAGAAGCGGACGTCGACGAACTTGACGTCCTCGTCCGCGATGAACTTCTTGGCGTCGTCGGCGTTCTGGAACATCCAGCTCCTCCTCCTCCCGACCCGGGGAGGGACGGGGGTTATCGCTCGGTCGTGCGGCCAGTGCGGTGGCACACGCTGGACCCGACCATAGGTTTCCAGGATTTCTCAAGCATGACCCATTTGTTTCGCTGAAGTTAACCAGCCCGGGTGCGCGCGGGGGCGGAGGACGGCTTCGCGCCCCCCGTCCGGGGACGCGAACGCGCCCCCAGTACCGTGGACGGGTGGACAACAGGCAAGCAATCGGATCGTGGCTGTCGGGACCGCGCGCGGCCGCCGAGGACATGGGTGTCGACTTCGGCTACCGGGGTGAACGGCTCGGTCTGCCGGAGCAGGGACCTGGCTCGGTCGCGAGGCCAGGACGGCGCCTCGGCGCCCTCGCCGTCGACTGGGCGCTGTGCCTGCTGATCGCATACGGGCTGCTCGCCCGGGGTGACTGGCAGGCATCGGGCAACTGGGCGCTCGGCGTCCTTTTCGTACTGAGCGTGCTCACCGTCGGTACGGTCGGCTCCACCCCCGGCAAGCGCCTGTTCGGCCTGCGGGTCGTCGCCGAGGACGGCGGCAGGCTCGGCATGGGCCGGGTGCTCGTGCGCAGCCTGCTGCTCTGCCTGGCCATCCCGGCGCTGATCTGGGACCGCGACGGACGTGGACTGCACGACCGCCTCGCCCGCGCCGTACAGGTACGTATCCAGTCGAAGCCGTAGGACGTGGAGAGGGCGGTCCGGAACGCGCGTTCCGGACCGCCCTCTTTAGTGTGTATGTGCATGTGTATGTGCGGTCAGCGCATCTTTCCGCCGCGCGGCATCCGCATGCCCTTGGGCATCGGACCCTTCGGCAGCGGCATGTTGCTCATCAGGTCGCCCATCGCCCGCAGCCGGTCGTTGGCCGCCGTCACCTGCGGGCCTGTCAGGACCCGGGGCAGCTTTAGCATGGTCGTACGGACCTTCTTCAGCGGCACCTGGCCGTCGCCGTCGCCGACCATGATGTCGTGCACCGGGACATCCACCACGATGCGCGCCATCTTCCTCTTCTCGGCCGCCAGCAGGCCCTTCAGCCGGTTCGGGTTGCCCTCGGCCACCAGTACGATGCCCGCCTTGCCGACGGCCCGGTGGACGACGTCCTGGCTGCGGTTCATCGCCACGGCGGGCGTCGTGGTCCAGCCACGGCCCACGTTCTGCAGGACGGCCGCGGCCGCACCCGGCTGGCCCTCCATCTGCCCGAAGGCGGCACGCTCGGCACGCCGGCCGAAGATGATCGCCATCGCGAGGAACGCCAGGATGAAGCCCAGGATGCCCAGATAGATGGGGTGGTTGATCAAGAAGCCGATCGCGAGGAAGACACCGAAGGTGACGATTCCCACACCCGCGACGACAAGACCGACCTTCGAGTCGGCCCGCCGGGTCATCTTGTAGGTAAGGGCGATCTGCTTCAGTCGCCCTGGGTTCGCAGTAGTGTCTGCGTTTTCCTTCCTCGCCATGCCCAGGAGTTTACGTGGCGTGGGAGGTGCGCTCCGACACCGCCTCCAGTACGTGCTGTGCCTCGACCCGGTCCTTGGCCCGGCGGCGGTCCTCAAGGACGGCCGTCCAGGCGTTGCGACGGGCCGTGCGCTGGCCGCCGCTCAGGAGGAGGGACTCCACGGCGCGCAGCGCGCCGGAGACCGAGGACAGGGCAGTGACGGGGGTCGGGGCAGGGGTGGTGCGGGTGGCTGCCGCCCTTGCTTCGGTGATGGGTCGTACCGGCGCGACCTGCATGGCGGTCCCCTCTGAGCGTGTGACGAGTGAGGTGTGACGGGTGTGCGGTGCGTTGAACCAGCGTCACTGACTGGTGTTACCAGGGCATGACCTGCTGGTCAAACGCGAATGAAACCTTGATACGGGCCCCGCAAAAGCGGACGCGGCCCGTACGCCGCCCCTACCTGGGGGGACGTACGGACCGCGTCACGACCGGCCTCTACCGTCGAGTAGCCGCTTGTGCTCGGATTCACACGCCGTGACTCAGGCCGTGACTCAAGCCGTGACTTACGGCGTGTGGCCGGCGACCGCCGCGCCGCGCCGCTCCATCGCCTGCTGGAACAGCCGGCCCGCACGGTACGAGGAACGCACCAGCGGACCCGACATCACGCCGGAGAAGCCGATCTCGTCGGCCTCGTCCTTCAGCTCCACGAACTCGTGCGGCTTCACCCAGCGCTCGACCGGGTGGTGCCGTACGGACGGACGCAGATACTGGGTGATCGTGATCAGCTCGCAGCCCGCGCTGTGCAGGTCCCGCAGCGCCTCGCTGACCTCTTCCCGGGTCTCGCCCATGCCCAGGATGAGATTGGACTTGGTGATCATGCCCGCCTCACGGGCGCGCGTGATCACTTCGAGCGAACGCTCGTACCGGAAGCCGGGACGGATCCGCTTGAAGATCCGCGGCACCGTCTCGACATTGTGCGCGAGCACCTCGGGACGGGACGAGAACACCTCGGCCAGCTGCTCCGGCACGGCGTTGAAGTCGGGGATCAGCAGCTCGACCTTGGTACCGCCGGCCGCCCGCTCCGCCGTTTGGGTGTGGATCTGGCGCACCGTCTCCGCGTACAGCCAGGCGCCGCCGTCCTCCAGGTCGTCGCGAGCGACACCGGTGATCGTGGCGTAGTTCAGGTCCATCGTGACGACCGACTCGCCCACCCGGCGCGGCTCGTCACGGTCCAGCGCCTGCGGCTTGCCCGTGTCGATCTGGCAGAAGTCACAGCGCCGGGTGCACTGGTCACCGCCGATGAGGAAGGTCGCCTCGCGGTCTTCCCAGCACTCGAAGATGTTCGGACAGCCGGCCTCCTGGCAGACCGTGTGCAGCCCCTCGCTCTTCACGAGCTTCTGCAACTGGTTGTACTCAGGCCCCATTTTCGCCCGGGTCTTGATCCACTCGGGCTTGCGCTCGATGGGGGTCTGGCTGTTCCGGACCTCCAGACGCAGCATCTTGCGTCCGTCGGGTGCGACAGCGGACACGTCCGGCCCCTCTCTGTGCTGGCGCGGCATTCGATTCTTCGGCGAACACCAGGTTACGCCCGTTATTTGCGTGGCATTACGTCTGGCCAACCAGTGGCCAGAGAGGCGCATTCCCCCATGTGGCGCAAGGGCCCGCCAAGGAGTCCGCCGGATCCGCTACGGGGTCCGCCAACGGCTCCTAGGCGCTCGCGCCTTCGGTCTCGCGCGGCTTCGGCTCCGCGTGCTCCAGCACCTCCCGCAGATGCCCCTCCAGTACGGGGAGGACCTCCGCGATCGTGATCTCACGGCCCAGCTCGTACGAGAGCGAGGTCACGCCCGCGTCCCGGATCCCGCAGGGCACGATCCGGTCGAACCCGGTGTTGTCGGGGTTCACGTTCAGCGCGAAGCCGTGCATCGTCACGCCCTTGGCGACCCGGATGCCGATCGCCGCGAGCTTGCGGTCCTCCCGGCGCTGGCCGGCGTTGGACGGGGCGTACTCGGGGCCGTTCAGCCGCGCGTCGAACTCCTCGTCCGCCAGCCGGGGGTCGAAGTCCAGGGCGAGACCGCCCAGCTTCGGCCGCCGCTCCACCGGATCCCCGAGCACCCACACACCGCTGCGCCCCTCGATCCGGGTCGTCTCCAGACCGAAGTCCGCGACCGTACGGATCAGGGCCTCTTCGAGGCGCCGGACATGGGCCACGACATCCACCGGACGCGGCAGTTTGAGGATCGGGTAGCCCACGAGCTGGCCGGGACCGTGCCAGGTGATCTTCCCGCCGCGGTCCACATCGACGACAGGGGTGCCGTCCAAGGGGCGCTCACTGTCCGCCGTACGCCGCCCGGCGGTGTAGACCGGCGGGTGCTCCAGCAGCAGACAGGTGTCGGGAATCTCGTCCGCGAAGCGGGCCGCGTGGACCCGGCGCTGCTCCTGCCATGCCTCCAGGTAGTCGACGGATTCCTCGCCGAACCCCAGATGGACGTACCGCAGCTCGCTCACGGCACTGCCTCCTTAGAACCTTCACCGTGCACTTATCACGCCCCGCCACTGTACGGCGGCTCCCGGACGGACAGCCGGGCAGGTGCTCCACGGCGCCCCCGCTCCCGCCTTCGCCCCGACCTCCGCCCCGCCTCCGCCCTGCCCCCGCCCCCGCCTCCGTCGGCTCCCGTCCGTCTCCGTCAGCGGCGCCATCGATCCTCACACGATCGGATGAAATGTGGCGCGAACGTGCCGGTGGGAGCCATTTCGGCCGCTAAATTCGCGCCGTTCCATGAGGGCTGCTCCCGGGGCCCGGAAGGCAGGAGACCGTACAGCTGATGTCGGAACGACCTCCGCAGCGCAGCCCCAACCGCCAGCTCGCCGCGCTCATCGCAGAAGCCGGATTCTCCAACGCAGGTCTCGCCCGCCGGGTGGATCAGCTCGGTCTCGAACACGGCCTCGATCTGCGGTACGACAAAACCTCGGTGACGCGCTGGCTGCGCGGGCAGCAGCCCCGCGGCACCACCCCGGCACTGATCGCCGAGGTCTTCACCCGCCGGCTCGGCCGCCGGCTCTCCGCACAGGACCTGGGCCTGGACGCCTGCGCCCCGGTCTACGCGGGCCTGGAATTCGCCTCCACGCCCGAGGAGGCCGTCGACATCGTCGCCGGGCTGTGGCGCAAGGACTCCGGCAGCCACGCCGAACTGCGCAAGATCGCGTTCACCCCGGCGGGCCTGGTGGTCCCCAGCCGCGACTGGCTGATCGGACGCGCCGACGAGCGGGTCGGCCACCCCGACCTCGCGCCGCAGACCGGCTCCCGGGTGCCCGTCCAGGTGCGCCCCCCGGCGCCCGGCGTCCCCCGGCCGCGCACCGAACGGACGACCGGCCAGAAGGTCACCGCCGGCGACATCTCCGCCCTGCGCTCGGTGGGCGACCTCTTCCGCACCCTCGACCACGCCTACGGCGGCGGCCACGCCCGTCAGGCGCTGGTCCGCTATCTCGAACACGAGGCCGAGCCGATGCTCCGCGGCCGGTACGGGGAGGCCACCGGGCGCCGCCTCTTCGCCGTGGCCGCTGATCTGACCCGGCTGGCGGGCTGGACCTCGTACGACATCGCGGCGCACGGCCTCGCCCAGCGCTACTTCGTCCAGGCCCTGCGGCTCGCCCAGGCGTCCGGGGACCGCGCCTACGGCTCGTACGTCCTGGTCACCATGAGCCGGCAGGCCGTCTATCTCGGCCACGGCCGCGAAGCGGTCCAGCTGACGCGCGTCGCCCAGCAGGGGATCGGAGCGTCCGCACCCCCGGTCGTACAGGCCCTGCTGCACTCCGCAGAGGCCCGCGGACACGGCGTGCTCGGCGAGGTACGCGCGTGCACCGCCTCGCTCGTCCGGGCCGAACGGGCCCTGGAGACGGCCAGGCCCGGCGACGACGTACCGCACTGGGCCCGCTTCTTCGACGAGGCACAGCTCGCGGACGAGTTCGGCCACTGCCACCTCGATCTCCAGCAGTACCGCACCGCCGTGCAGTACGCCGAGCGCTCCCTCCAGCTGCGCGCCCCGGCGTACGCTCGCAGCCGCCTCTTCTGCCGGGTGGTACTCGCCTCCGCCCGGCTGGGACTTGGCGAGCTGGATCAGGCGTGCTTGCTGGGCGCCGAGGCGGCCCAGCAAGCCGGCGAGATGAGGTCGGCGCGGGCGGTGGAGTACGTACGGGAGTTCGAGCGGCGCCTTGAGCCGTACCGGGACGCGGCGGCTGTACGGAACTATCGCGACCGGGTCGCGTCGTTCGGCTGAGCCGTGGGTCGTGGCCGTGACCGTGGCCACGCCTCAGCCGAACCCGGGCGCGGGCCGCCCTACGCCACCGCGGGCAGCGGCACCGTCCCGTACGCGGGCTTCACGCCCAGGTCGCGCAGGATCGCGTGCGCGGCCCTGCGGCCCGAGAACAGCGCGCCCTGGACCGTGTTCATGTCGCGGTGGTCACCGCACACGTACAGACCGGACAGCAGCCGAACCGGGCGGCGCAGATCGTGCGGCGGGGGCATGGCGGGCACCGCCTCCGCGTCGTGGTGGACGGCCAGCAGCTCCCAGTCGTCGGTCGGCGTCCCGTACAGCCGGGCGAGATGCGCGCGGACCGTACGGTCCAGCTCGTCCGCCGGGGGAGGGGTGCCGAGCACCGTCGAGGAGATCAGTACGCGGCCGTCCGGGGCGCGCGAGGCGTCGACCGCGCTCATCACGGCGGTGTGCGCGACCGGTCCGCCCCGGTCGGCGTCCAGCAGCAGCGCCGGATCGGTCAACGGGGCTGCGGGCGCCGTGTGATGGAGGACCGTCACGGGGTGGAAGTCCGGCACCCGCAGTCCCGGCAGCAGCTCGGCCGCGGCGCGCGCGCCGGTCGCCAGGACCAGTGAGCGGCAGGTGATCTCGCCGTGCTCCTTGGTCGTCACGCAGTTGATCGACGCGTCCGTCACACAGACATCCGTCCGTACGGTGCCTTCCGGCAGTGTCCGGGCCAGTAGCTCGGGCAGCGTGGACGCGCCGCCCGCGGTGACGCACAGCCGGCCGCGGGCGAAGGCGCGCAGCGCGAGGTCCGCGCAGCGGCTGGACGTGGTGAGGTCCGGGTCGCAGAGCAGCGCGGACAGCAGCGGGCGGACAAAGCCGCTGACCGTACGGGCGGGCAGACCGCGGGCGGACAGGGCCTCGGACGCGGTGCGTTCCGGGCGGGACATGAGGCGCGGCGTCGGCGTCGCGGCGAGGCGGCCCAGGGCCGCGCCGAGCCGGGCCTGATCGAGCGCCCCGCCGAGCGGTGGCCGGGGGGCGCTCGCCAGGGCGCGTGCCGCCGTGAGTGCGCTCCGTGCGCTCCCTGTCGCACCGGTCCGGTAGTTCCGTCCTTCGCTGTGCACGAGCACGCCCGGCGAGAACATCCGGAGGGCGGCGCCCTCCAGGCCCGGGATGCGGAGCAGCTCCGGATAGGCGGTGTTGAGCAGCGGTCCGCCGCGGTCGAGCAGGAAACCGTCGACCTGGTCGGTGGTCATACGACCGCCCACGTAAGGGGCGGCCTCCAGGACGCTGACGGTGACACCGGCGCTGGTCAGCTGATGAGCCGCGGACAGGCCGGCGATTCCGGCGCCGATGATGACGACGTCGGCGTGGTCCGCGGTCGTGTGGTCCGCAGCCGTGTGGTCTGCGGCCGTGTGGTCTGCGGTCATGTGGTCCGCGGTCGCGTGAGGTGCGGTCGTGTGAGATGCGGTCCCGTCATGTGCGGTCCCGTCATGTGCGGTGCTGAGCACGTGCCCCTCCCCGAGGTCGGCGCGGCTGGTGGGGAGCTGATGCCCGCATCAGGCTCCCGCGATGCCCAAGTCCGGGTCGAGCGTAGAAAGGGAACGAGGCCGGGGCGGGCGCGCGTGTGAGGGGTCACTGAGGCATCGGGGGTGCACGGGGGCGCCGCCCGGCCGGGGCGGCCGGGCCTGGGGGACCACCGGCCCCCCACCCGACGACGTCAGCGGGCCGCCGCCCGGATCGACTCGTCGATCGTTGGGAACGCGAAGGTGAAGCCCGACTCCAACAGGCGTGCCGGTACGACCCGTTGGCTGCCCAGGACGTCCGACGCGAAGTCGCCGAGCGCCACCCGCAGCGCCGCCGCCGGGACCGGGAACGGCGTGGGCCGGCGCAGCACCCGCCCCATCGCCGCCGTGACCTCGCGGTTCGTGACCGGTTCCGGCGCCGTGAGGTTCACCGGACCCTCCAGCGTCTCCGTATCGATCAGATGCCGCAGCGCCGCCACCTCGTCGTGCAGCGAGATGAAGCTCCAGTACTGCCGTCCCGAACCGAGCCGCCCGCCCAGACCGGCCCGGAAGATCGGGAAGAGCCGCCCCCAGGCACCCCCCTGACGGGAGACCACGAGACCGGTACGCGCGAACACCGTCCGTACGCCCGCCTCCTCCGCCGGCGCGGCCGCCTCCTCCCAGTCCACACAGAGCGAGGCGAGGAAGTCACCGCCCGGAGGCGCGTTCTCGTCCACCTTCCGGTCCCCGGTGTCGCCGTAGAAGCCGACGGCGGACCCGCTCACCAGCACCCGCGGCGGCTCGTCGAGCGAGGCGACGGCCTCGGCGATCGTGGCCGTACCGAGGCGCCTGCTGTCCCGGAGCTCCTTCTTGTACGCCTCGGTCCAGCGGCGGTCGCCGATCCCCGCGCCCGCGAGGTGGACGACAGCGTCGCAGCCGCTGAGGCCCCGCGCGTCGACCCGCTGCCGTACGGGATCCCACTCGACCTCGTCGGCGGCCCGCGCGGGATGCCTCACCAGACGGAGCACCTCATGGGCGTCCGCGCGCAGGGAACGTACAAGAGCCGTACCGATGAGCCCGGTGGAACCGGTGACCGCGATCTTCATGGCGTCCATCCTGCCCCCGGACCGCGCCGTGGCACAGTTGCGCCATGTCCGAACCGCAGATACGCCCAGCCGTCCGCTCGGACGACGGAGCCCTGGCCGAACTCGACCGGGAGACCTGGTCGCCGCTGCACGCCGTGACGCCGAGGCCGCAGCCGCCCTTCGGCCCGTTCTTCGACGCCCAGCACCGGCCCGAGGACTTCCTGGTCGCCGAGGCCGGCGGGGCCGACGACCGGATCGCCGGGTACATCCGGGTGGTGCGGCCCACACCGCTCGCGAGCAACGCGCATGTACGGCAGATACAGGGGCTGGCGGTGCACGAGTGGGCACGCGGCCGCGGCGTGGGCCGCGCCCTGCTGCGCGCCGCCACCCTGCACGCGCGCAACCAGGGGGCGCGGCGGCTGACGCTGCGCGTGCTGGGGCACAACGCCCCGGCCCGCGCGCTCTACGAGGCGGAGGGGTACGTCGTCGAGGGCGTGCTGCCGGGGGAGTTCTGTCTGGACGGCGCGTTCGTCGACGACGTGCTCATGGCGCTCACGCTGACGCGGTGAGTGCGGCCTACTCGTTCCCGAAGCGCTCCGAGAGCCGGGGGAACCGCTCCGCCAGCGCCGCTTCGTCCTCGAAGTCGAGCGGAGTGCCCTCCGGTTCCGCCGGCTGAGCCGCGATCCCCAGATCGGGCGCCACCACCCCGGTCAGCTGTTCGTACGCCTCGTCCGCCGCGTACCCGAGCTCCTCGCCGTCCCCGTCGAGATCCTCGTCGAACTCGTCCAGCAGCTCGGCCAGGCTGTCCGGGTCGTGCAGCGCGCCCTCGAAGATCTCGCGGCCCTGCCCGATGAGCCAGCACCGGAAGTAGTCGAAGGCGTCGTCGCTCGCCCCGCCGAGCAGCACGGCGGCCGCGCCCCACAGATCCCAGTGGTACGCGCGGCTGTAGCGCGACTCGAAGTGCCGCGCGAAGTCCAGTACGGAGTCGGGGTCGAGCTGCAGCAGCCGCTCGACCAGCAGATCGGCATGGTCCTCGGGGTCGCCGTCGGCGGCCTCTCGGGTGCTGTCGATGATCTCCCAGAACTCCGTCTCGTCCATCACGGGTACAGCATCGTGCTTGGCGGAGGGCCGCGCACGCGGAGCCGCCGAAATGCCCGGCGTTTCGTAAGCCGGACAGAAGATGTCGCCTTTTCGTGCGACGGTCGGCGGGTCTAGAGGAACGCATGAACGCGTGAACGCACGAACACACAACGGAGGTGACGGATGGCAGCCAAGCCATTGACGGGGAAGATCGCACTCGTCGCGGGAGCGACCCGGGGCGCGGGCCGGGCCATCGCCGTACAGCTGGGCGCGGCCGGCGCCACGGTGTACGCGACCGGGCGGACGACCCGGGACAGGATCAGCGAGGTCGGCCGGGCCACGGAGACCATCGAGGAGACGGCGGAGCTGGTCACGGCGGCGGGCGGCGAGGGGATCGCCGTACCGACCGACCATCTGGTGCCGGAGCGGGTCCGGGCGCTGGTCGCGCGCATCGAGCGGGATCATGACCGGCTGGATGTGCTGGTCAACGACGTCTGGGGCGGGGAGCACCTCGTCGAGTTCGGCAAGAAGATGTGGGAGACGGAGCTCGACCGCGGACTGCGGATGCTGGAGCTGGGCGTCAAGAGCCACGCCATCACCAGCAGCTGCGCCCTCCCGCTGCTGGTCCGCCGGCCGGGCGGCCTGGTCGTCGAGGTCACCGACGGCACGGCCGAGTCGAACAAGGGATTCCGCGAGAACTTCTACTACGACCTCGCCAAGAACGCCCCGATCAGAATGGCCTTCACCCTCGGCGAGGACCTCAAGGACGTCGGCGGTACGGCGGTCTCGGTCTCCCCGGGCTTCCTCCGCTCCGAGCAGATGCTCGATCACTTCGGCGTGAGCGAGGAGAACTGGCGCGACGCCGTCGCGAAGAGCCCGCACTTCGCGATCTCCGAGTCACCGCTCCTGGTCGGTCTGGCGGTCGCGCGGCTCGCCGCGGACCCGGACAAGCGGCGCTGGAACGGCCGGTCGCTCTCCAGCGGCCGGCTCGCGAAGGAGTACGGGTTCACCGACGCGGACGGCAGCAGCCCGGACGCCTGGGCGTATTTCGCGGAGGTCGCGACCGGCGGGAAGGACGTGCGGGTGAGCGACTACCGGTGAGCCGCCGCGCCTGACACGCCGCGGTGAGTGGCCGTGCCCGACGTGGCTGTCATGCCCGACGTGCCCGTCGTGTCTACGGGCCCGACGTGGCTGTCATGCCTCCTCAGTCGCCGAGCGCCAGGGGCTGGGCGACCTGTTCCCAGCGGGACTCGAACCAGAGCTTGACCTGCGCGAACCTTGCCCGCTCCAGCGCACTGGTCCCCTCGGCGGCCAGTGAGGACGCGAACAGGTCACCGCTGCGCAGTTCCAGCACATCGAGCGAGGCGCCGTCCGGGTTGTTCTGCATCTGGCCCCGCTCCAGCCAGTAGTAGCCGGTCAGCATCTCCGTACCGTTGATCAGATAGCGCTTCTCCCCGGGGATCGTCGGCAGCCCCCGGATGGCCACGGAGACCTGCTCGACCAGCCCCCGTTCGGCCAGCAGGGTCAGGGAGTGCTCCAGGGCCCCCGCGTACGTCCGGATGACATGCCGCAGCCTCAGCAGCGGCCGGGGGTCGTGGGGGTCGTCGACATGACGGGGATACGGATGGCCGGTCACCAGATCCGGCAGCAGGACCCGTACGGTGATCGACTCCGGCGGGCGCTGGTGGCCCTCCCTGATGGCCTCGACCTGGTTCTGGACCGCCTTGCTGAGCTGTTCCGTGGTCAGCGACCAGACATCGAGGGTGACATGCCGGGCGGCGAAGGCCCGGGTGATGTGGTGCGCCAATGGCTGGAGGTTGGTCGTCCGATTGGCAACCCGGGCGGCCCGGCCGGGCGCCCCGTCCTCCAGGAGCCCTTCGTCGCGCAGCATCTGCTGGGCGCTCTGGATGGTGCCCCGGCCCACTCCGTAACGGCGCTGGAGCTGGTGCTGCTTGGGCAGCGCGTCGCCTGCCGACAGCTGCCCCTCCAGGATCTGTCTGCGGAGATCGTCCGCGATGGAGCGGTATTGAGGGGGATCCTCGCCGTCTCTCTGATCGCTGGGCATCACAGGGGCGAGGCTACAACTCCCGTTCACCATGCGACAGATAGCTGCATCCGCCGGTCAACCGGCCCCGCTGGGCGGTGAGATGACCGGTCGGCCGGTCAGGCTGCCCGCGTTGCAGCCCAATGGCTGCCATTACCGAGGGGTAAGAGAAGGAGAACAGATACCCGACCATTGGCCTTCTCTCCGCAGCATTCTCCTGCCAACAGGGTGCCAACCGCAGGGTGTCCCGTCCACGCAGGGCCGAAACCGAACCGGAGGAGATGCCATGGGGGCACTGACACGTACGGAGTCGTTCATAGAACTGTTTTTCCAGGCCACGCAGTTGGCGGCGGCTGTCGGTCCCGAAGGGACACTGGGCGTGCTGCTCTGTGTCCTGCTGGTCCGGGCGGCCCGTGCCGCCGGGACCGCACGGCAGGACGAGGCCCTGACCGCCAATCTGCTCTGCGCGGCCTCGGTGCTGCTGGTGCTGCTGCTCATCGCCTCAGGGTGAGTCCCACGGCACCGCGATGGTGTCCCACAGCGAGTCGAACCACTGCTGGGTCTGGTCGACATAGGCCGTGGTGACATGGTCGTCGGCGACCGCCGTGTGCCGGAAGAGCATGCCCTCCACACCGAGCATGTCGTAGATCTCGATCGGGTCCTCCCGGTCGAGGTCCACCCGGCGTGACTGCACCTGGTAATGGCCGGCCAGCACCTCTTCGCCATTGAGGATGTAGACCTTCTGGGTCGGCACGATCGACACCTTCCTGGCCTCGACCGTGACCTCGGGGACCAGACCGCGGACCTTGAGCATGCGCAGTGAGTGGCGCAGCGAGCCGTAGATATGGCCGGTGGTCTCCCTGAGCCGCTCGCGCGGGCGGGTGTTCTCCGGCTCCCCGACGACCTGGGGCAGCGCCAGCGGGTCATCGGCGTTCGGCAGCAGGATCCGTACGGTGATCCGCTCCGGGCTGCGTACGCCGGCGGTGCCGAGGGTGACCAGCGGACCCGCGAGCGCGGAGGCGAGGGTCTCGCCGTTGAGGCAGTACGCGTCGATGGTCACCTGCCGCTGCCGGAAGCAGTGGGCGACCCGTTCCCCCAGGAACACCCCCGCGGGCCGCGGCGGATGGCGCCGTGGCGTGGGGACAGCGGCGGCGCCGGCCGGCTGCTGGGGGTGAGTGGCCGGGGCGGGGGTGGTCCGCGCGACGGTCGGCGGGGTGCCCTGCTGGGCCCGCTTGATCAGGCCCTCGTGCTCCAGGATCTCCAGCGCCCTGCGGACGGCTCCGCGCGGGACGCCGTACCGCTCGCTCAGCTCCGCCTGCGTGGGAATCCGATCGCCGACACGCAGCCCTCCTTCGGAGATGTGGTCGCGCAGCGCGTCCGCCACCACATCCCGCGGACGCCGTTGTCCGTCGGTCAAGGCGCTGTCTCCAGGCACAGCCGAACTCTACAACAGCCTGCCAATGGGGGAGGGTTGCCGGAGAAGGTCGCCCCGGCTCTGCCAAGTTCCTGCCATTGGGGCCCGGGTGTGTGCCGTACGGAGACGCGTCGTCACCCGTAGAGCGCGCGCATCCGTTCCGCCGTCTCCGCGAACCGGCCGCGCAGCGCGGCCGGTTCCAGGACCTCCGCCTCGGGGCCCAGCGTGATCAGCTGGGTGTACGCGACCTCCTCCGCCTCCACCGGCAGGGTGACGGTCAGCAGCCCCTGGCCGTCCGGCGGGCCCGCCGCCTCGATCGCCTCGCGGGCGGCCGCGCGGTCCACGACATACGGCAGCCGCCGGACGCCCTCCGCCGAGAGCCGCACCACGATCTCCGTACGCAGCAGGGAGCGCGCGAACTGCGCGGCCCGCTCCTCCCAGAACCCGGGCAGATCGAATGACTCATCCCGGACGAAACGTTCCTGCATGGGCTCCGCAGTGGTGAACCGGTCGATCCGGTAGACCCGGAACGCCCCCTGGGCACCGGCGCAGAGATACCAGACCCCCGCCTTGAGCACCAGACCGTACGGGGCGAGCTCCCGCTCCACCTCGGTGTCCTGGCGCCGGTAGCGCGCCGAGAGCAGCCGGTCGCCCCACACCGCCTCGGCGATCACCGGCAGCAGCTCGGGCGTCTCCGGCTCCTGGTACCAGCCCGGCGCGTCCAGATGGAAACGCTGCGCCGCCGAGTCCGAGGCGTCCCGCAGGGACGGCAGCAGCGCCGCGGACACCTTCAGCCGGGCCGCGGACGAGAGATCGTCGAGCCCCATCTCGCGCAGGGCGCCCGGCACTCCGGAGAGGAACAGCGCCTCGGCCTCGCCGCGGGCGAGACCGGTCAGCCGGGTGCGATAACCGCCCACGAGCCGGTAGCCGCCGCACCTGCCCCGGTCCGCGTACACCGGAACCCCGGCCTCGGAGAGCGCCTGGGCGTCCCGGGTGATGGTCCGCTCGGAGACGGCGAGCTCACGGGCCAGCTCGGCCGCCGTCATGGACGGCCTTGACTGGAGCAGGAGCACCATCTTGATCAGCCGGGCAGCGCGCATGCCCCCATCATGCAGGGGAGCCCCTGTCGTCCGGCGACAGGGGCTCCCACGATGCGAACAGGCAGCGGCCGAAGAGATCCGAGGCCAAGGATCCCGAGGCGAAGAATCCGTGGCGACGGGTCAGAGGCAAGGGCTCAGAGGCCGTAGCGCTCGCGGGCCTCGACGATCCGCTCCGGCTTGACCTCGCCCCGGCGGGCGAGCTGCGCCAGCGCGGCGACCACGATCGACCGGGCGTCGACCCCGAAGTGGCGGCGGGCCGCCTCGCGGGTGTCGGACAGCCCGAAGCCGTCCGTGCCGAGCGAGGAGTAGTCCTGCTCGACCCACTGGCTGATCTGGTCGGGGACCTGGCGCATCCAGTCGCTGACCGCGAGGACCGGGCCCGGCGCACCGGACAGCGCACGCGTCACGTACGGCACCCGCTCCTCACCGCGCAGCAGTGCCTCGTCGGCCGCCAGCGCGTCACGGCGCAGCTCGCCCCAGGACGTGGCGGACCAGACGTCGGCGGTGACTCCCCAGTCGGCGGCGAGCAGTTCCTGCGCCTCCAGGGCCCAGTGGATCGCCGTACCGGACGCCAGCAGCTGCGCGCGGGGGGCGTCGGCCGCGGCCGGGGTGCCCTCCTTGAAGCGGTACAGGCCCTTGAGGATGCCCTCCTCGACGCCTTCCGGCATCGCGGGCTGCGGCATCGGCTCGTTGTAGACCGTCAGGTAGTAGAAGACGTCCTCCGCGTCCGGGCCGTACATCCGGCGCAGACCGTCCTTGACGATGACCGCGATCTCGTACGCGAAGGCCGGATCGTAGTTCAGCGAGGCAGGATTGGTGGACGCGATCAGGTGCGAGTGGCCGTCCGCGTGCTGGAGACCCTCGCCCGTCAGGGTCGTACGGCCCGCGGTGGCGCCGACGATGAAGCCCTTGCCCAGCTGGTCGGCGAGCTGCCACATCTGGTCGCCCGTGCGCTGCCAGCCGAACATCGAGTAGAAGATGTAGAACGGGATCATCGTCTCGCCGTGCGTCGCGTACGACGTCGCCGCGGCGATGAAGTCCGCCATCGAACCGGCCTCGGTGATCCCCTCGTTGAGGATCTGGCCGTCCTTGGCTTCCTTGTAGTACATGATCTGGTCGCGGTCGACCGGGTCGTACGTCTGGCCGAGCGGCGAGTAGATGCCGGCGGACGGGAAGAGCGCCTCCATACCGAAGGTGCGGGCCTCGTCCGGGACGATCGGAACCCAGCGCCTGCCGGTCTCCTTGTCCCGCATCAGGTCCTTCATCAGCCGGACGAACGCCATGGTGGTCGCCACGGACTGCTTGCCCGAGCCCTTGTAGACCGCCTGGAACGGCTTCTCGGACGGGTCGGGCAGCGCGACGGCGTGCACCCGGCGGGCCGGGGCGGGCCCGCCGAGCTCGGCGCGGCGCTCCTGGAGGTAGCGCACCTCGGGGGAGTCGGCGCCGGGGTGGCCGTACGGCACCAGACTGTCGTCGAGCTTCGCGTCCGGGATGGGCAGGCCGAGCAGGTCCCGCATGGTGCGGAACTGTTCGCCCGAGAGCTTCTTCATCTGGTGGTTGGCGTTGCGTGACTCGAAGCCCGAGCCGAGCGTGTAGCCCTTCACGGTCTGCGCGAGGATCACGGTCGGGGCGCCCTCGTGGGCCAGGGCCGCGCGGTAGGCCGCGTACACCTTGCGGGCCTCGTGGCCGCCGCGTGAGGTGAAGAAACACTCGGCGATCTTCGCGTCGGACAGCAGCTTCGCCAGTTCGGCGAGGGCCGGCTCGGCGCCGAAGAAGTGCTCGCGGATATAGGCGACATCGCGGGTCGCGTACGTCTGGAACTGCGCGTCGGGGACCTGGCGCAGCCGGCGTACCAGCGCGCCCGTGGTGTCCAGGGCGAACAGCTCGTCCCAGGCGGAGCCCCACAGCGACTTGATGACATTCCAGCCGGCGCCGCGGAACTGGGCCTCCAGCTCCTGCACGATCTTGAAGTTGGCGCGGACGGGACCGTCGAGACGCTGCAGGTTGCAGTTGATGACGAAGGTCAGATTGTCCAGCCGCTCACGGGACGCGAGGGCGAGGGCGGCCGTCGACTCGGGCTCGTCCATCTCGCCGTCACCGAGGAACGCCCACACGTGCGAGGCGGAGGTGTCCTTGATGCCGCGGTTGGTCAGATAGCGGTTGAACCGCGCCTGGTAGATCGCGGAGAGCGGGCCGAGGCCCATCGAGACGGTGGGGAACTCCCAGAGCCAGGGCAGCCGCCGCGGGTGCGGGTACGAAGGCAGTCCCTTGCCGCCCGCCTCCTGGCGGAAGTGGTCCAGGTCCGTCTCGGTCAGCCGTCCGTCGAGGAAGGCGCGGGCGTAGATGCCGGGGGAGGCGTGGCCCTGGATGTAGAGCTGGTCGCCGGAGCCGTCCCCCTCCTTGCCGCGGAAGAAGTGGTTGAAGCCGGTCTCGTACAGCCAGGCCGCGGAGGCGAAGGTGGCGATATGGCCGCCGACGCCGTAGCGGGCGCCGCGCGTGACCATCGCGGCCGCGTTCCAGCGGTTCCAGGCGGTGATCCGGGACTCCATCGCCTCGTCGCCGTCGAAGGCGGGCTCGGCGGCGGTCGGGATGGTGTTCACATAGTCGGTCTCCAGCAGCGCCGGTACGGGAACCCCGGCCGATCCGGCGTGCTGGAGGGTACGGCGCATCAGGTACGCGGCACGGTGCGGTCCTGCGTGCTCGGTGACGGCGTCGAGCGAGGCCGCCCACTCGGCGGTCTCCTCGGCATCACGGTCCGGGAGCTGGTCGAGCTCGCTCGGAAGTTTGCCTACGGGGTCGGGCATGATCGCCGCCTTCCGGACAGGAGGGGGGTGGAGAAGAGGCCTTGTCTGGCAGGACAGGGCGATGGGCTGGGTGCAGCCCGCCTTTGACTGTAAGGCTCTGATCGATGATCGATCAAAGGGTTGAAGGGTAAAACTTCTCGATATCAAGGAATTGGCATTCCGTGCCGCGATACAGGGCACCGAGTGACGGCCGGTACGTCATGACAGAAGGGGCGAATCAGGCACGCGGCGCACATCCGAGCACATGATCTTTCACCAGTGCGCCGATGCGCGGATCCCGTCGGCGGAACGCCTCGACCAGGTCCTGGTGCTCCTCGGCGTACGACTTCTGTACGGTCCCCAGCCAGCGGATCGACAGGGCGGTGAAGACCTCGATGCCCAGGCCCTCCCAGGTGTGCAGCAGCACGCCGTTCCCGGCGGCCCGCACCAGCTCCCGGTGGAAGCCCACCGTGTGCCGCACCTGGGCCGTGCCGTCGGCTCTGCTGTCCGCCTCGTACAGCGCCGTCACATGCGGTTCGAGCGCGGAACAGTCCATGGCCAGCCGCTCGGCGGCCAGCTCCGCGGCGATCTGCTCCAGGCCGGCCCGTACCGGATAGCTCTCCTCCAGATCGGCCGCGGAGAGATTCCGTACCCGTACGCCCTTGTTGGGCGCCGACTCGATCAGCCGCAGGCTCTCCAGCTCGCGCAGCGCCTCGCGCACCGGGGTCTGGCTGACCTGGAGTTCGGTCGCGATCCGCCGCTCGACGATCCGCTCACCGGGCTTCCAGCGGCCGCTGACGATCCCCTCCACGATGTGCTCGCGGATCTGTTCGCGCAGCGAGTGGATGACGGGCGGGGTCATGAAGCGCTCCTCGGGGGCAGCGGTCGATGGGTAGACGATACGGCGGCGCCCCCGCCCGGAGAGAGATCCGGACGGGGGCGCCGTTGCCGTACAGGGTGCTTCAGAGGCTCCGCTTCCTCACAGGCCGAGCTCGACCTCGAACTCGCCGGCCTCCAGGATCGCCTTGACCGCCGTCAGGTAGCGGGCGGCGTCGGCGCCGTCCACCAGCCGGTGGTCGTAGGAGAGCGCGACGTACGTCATGTCGCGGATCGCGATGGTCTCGCCGAGATCCGGGTGGTTGATGACCACCGGGCGCTTGACGGTGGCACCGATGCCCAGGATCGCGGCCTGGTTCGGGGGCACGATGATCGTGTCGAACAGCGCGCCGCGCGAACCGGTGTTGCTGATGGTGAAGGTCGCGCCGGCCAGGTCGTCCGGGGTGATCTTGCTGGCGCGGACCGCGCCGGCCAGCTCCGCGGTCTTCTTGGAGATACCGGCGAGGTTCAGATCGCCGGCGCCCTTGATGACCGGGGTCATCAGACCCCTCTCGGAGTCCACGGCGATGCCGATGTTCTCCGAGTCGAAGTACGTGATCGTGCCCTCGTCCTCGTTGATCCGGGCGTTGATGACCGGGTGGGCCTTCAGCGCCTGGGCCGCAGCCTTGACGAAGAACGGCATCGGGGAGAGCTTGACGCCCTCACGGGCGGCGAAGGACTCCTTGGCCTGGGCCCGCAGACGCATCAGCTTGGTGATGTCCACCTCGACCACGGAGGTCAGCTGGGCCTGCGTGTGCAGCGCCTTCATCATGTTGTCGCCGATGACCTTGCGCATGCGGGTCATCTTGACGGTCTGGCCACGCAGCGGGGACGTCTCCAGCTTCGGCGCCCGGGCGGCGGCCGCGGGAGCGGCGGCCGGAGCCGGCACGGCGGCGGCCTTGGCGGCCTCCGCCGCAGCCTCGGCGGCGGCGATGACGTCCTGCTTGCGGATACGGCCGCCGACGCCGGTGCCCTTGACCGAGCCCAGCGCGACACCGTTCTCGGCGGCGAGCTTGCGGACCAGCGGGGTCACGTACGCACCGTCGTCACCGGAGGTCGCGGCGGGAGCCGGGGCCGGGGCGGCGGGCCGGACCGGAGCGGGCGCGGGGGCCGGCGCCGGGGCGGGAGCCGACGGAACCGGGGCCGGCGCCGGAGTGGTCCGCTCCTGCGGAGCCGGGGCGCTCGGGGCCTGCGGGGCCGGAGCCTCGGCCTTCGGAGCCTCGGCCTTCGGAGCCTCGGCCTTCGGGGTCTCCTGCGCCGGGACGGACGCGGGAGCGGCCGGGGCGGCAGCCTGGGCCGGAACGGCGCCGGCGGCACCGATGACGGCGAGCTTGGCGCCGACCTCGGCGGTCTCGTCCTCGCCGACCACGATCTCCAGCAGCACACCGGCGGCCGGGGCGGGGATCTCGGTGTCGACCTTGTCGGTGGAGACCTCGAGCAGCGGCTCGTCCTCCTCGACCGACTCGCCGACCTGCTTCAGCCAGCGGGTGACGGTGCCCTCGGTGACGCTCTCGCCGAGCGCCGGCAGGACCACGTCGGTGCCCTGGGCGGAACCGCCGCCGGACGCCGCCTCGGCGGTGGGCGCCGGGGCCGGGGCCGCGGACTCGGCGGACGGGGTGGCGGCGGGCGCCGGGGCGGGAGCCTGCTGCTGCGGGGCCTCCTGCGCCGGGGCCTGCTCGGCAGCGGGCGCGCCCGTACCGTCGTCGATGACGGCCAGCTCGGCGCCGACCTCGACGGTCTCGTCCTCGGCGACCTTGATGGAGGCCAGCACACCGGCGGCCGGAGCCGGGATCTCGGTGTCGACCTTGTCGGTGGAGACCTCGAGCAGCGGCTCGTCGGCCTCGACGCGCTCCCCCTCGGCCTTCAGCCAGCGGGTGACAGTGCCCTCGGTGACGCTCTCGCCGAGCGCCGGCAGGGTTACGGAAACCGCCATGGTTTCAGTTGCTCCTAACGAATGTGCGGTAGTGGTCGTCGCGCCCGGACTGCATCAGTCGTGCGAGTGGAGGGGCTTGCCGGCCAGGGCCAGGTGGGCCTCGCCGAGCGCCTCGCTCTGGGTCGGGTGGGCGTGGATGAGCTGCGCGACCTCGGCCGGCAGAGCTTCCCAGTTGTAGATCAGCTGAGCTTCGCCGACCTGCTCGCCCATACGGTCACCGACCATGTGGACGCCGACCACGGCACCGTCCTTGACCTGGACGAGCTTGATCTCGCCCGCGGTCTTGAGGATCTTGCTCTTGCCGTTGCCCGCGAGGTTGTACTTGAGAGCGACGACCTTGTCCGCGCCGTAGATCTCCTTGGCCTTGGCCTCGGTGATACCGACGGAGGCGACCTCGGGGTGGCAGTACGTCACCCGGGGCACGCCGTCGTAGTCGATCGGCACGGTCTTGAGACCGGCCAGACGCTCGGCGACGAGGATGCCCTCGGCGAAGCCGACATGCGCGAGCTGGAGGGTCGGGACGAGGTCACCGACCGCCGAGATGGTCTCCACGTTCGTGCGCATGTACTCGTCGACGAGGACATAGCCGCGGTTCATCGTGACGCCCTGCTCCTCGTAGCCGAGGCCCTGCGAGACCGGGCCGCGGCCGATCGCGACCAGCAGCACCTCCGCCTCGAAGGTCTTGCCGTCGGCCAGGGTGACGCGGACGCCGTCCTGCGTGTACTCGGCCTTGTCGAAGAACGTGCCGAGGTTGAACTTGATCCCGCGCTTGCGGAAGGCGCGCTCCAGGAGCTTGGAACTGTTCTCGTCCTCGGCCGGGACGAGGTGCTTGAGGCCCTCGATGACCGTGACGTCGGTGCCGAAGGACTTCCACGCCGAGGCGAACTCGACGCCGATGACGCCGCCGCCCAGGATGATCGCGGACTGCGGGACGCGGTCCAGCTTCAGCGCGTGGTCCGAGGAGACGATGCGGTTGCCGTCGATCTCCAGGCCCGGCAGCGACTTCGGCACGGAGCCGGTCGCGAGAAGGACGTGGCGGCCCTGGACACGCTGGCCGTTCACGTCGACGGAGGTGGGGGACGAGAGCCGGCCCTCGCCCTCGATGTACGTCACCTTGCGGGAGGCGACGAGCCCCTGCAGGCCCTTGTAGAGGCCCGAGATGACGTCGTCCTTGTACTTGTGGACGCCCGCCATGTCGATGCCCTGGAAGGTGGTCTTGACACCGAACTGGTCGGCCTCGCGCGCTTGGTCGGCGATCTCGCCGGCGTGCAGCAGGGCCTTCGTGGGGATGCAGCCGTTGTGCAGGCAGGTGCCGCCGAGCTTGTTCTTCTCGATCAGGGCGACGTCCAGGCCCAGCTGCGCTCCGCGCAGCGCCGCGGCGTAACCGCCGCTACCGCCGCCGAGGATCACTAGGTCGAAAACGGTGCTGGCGTCGTTCGCCACGTCACGTCCTCCATGCATGTGCGCCGGGCGCGGTCCGGTGACCGGGCGGCGGCTGGTCTTCGGCCGCTATGTCTTCGGCCCTGTGATGAGGGCCCTGTCCTGCCGAGAACCCATCTTCGCACGGTGCGCGGCCTGGCGGGGGGCGGGGTACGGGGGTGGGGTACGGGGGCCCGGCGCGGGCCCCAGGGCCCGGGGTGGGTGGGGGTGCCGGCCAGGACCGGGCGCCGGCACCCCCACCGCCGGAGACGGTCAGCCCAGGTCGCCGGCCGCGGTGCGCTCCGCCAGCTTCACGAGCGTGCGGATCGACGAGCCGGTGCCGCCCTTGGGGGTGTAGCCGTACGGCGCGCCCTCGTGGAAGGCCGGGCCCGCGATGTCCAGGTGGGCCCAGGTGATGCCCTCGCCGACGAACTCCTTCAGGAAGAGTCCGGCGACCAGCCCGCCGCCCATCCGCTCGCCCATGTTGGCGATGTCCGCGGTGGGGGAGTCCATGCCCTTGCGCAGGTCGGCGGGGAGCGGCATCGGCCAGGACGCCTCGCCGACCTCCTCGGCGATCTCGTGCAGGGACGTACGGAACGCGTCGTCGTTCGACATGATGCCGAAGGTGCGGTTGCCCAGCGCCAGCACCATGGCGCCGGTCAGGGTCGCCACGTCGATGATCGCGTCCGGGGCCTCCTCGCAGGCGCGGGTCAGCGCGTCCGCCAGGACGAGCCGGCCCTCCGCGTCGGTGTTGAGCACCTCGACGGTCTTGCCGCTGTACATGCGCAGCACGTCACCGGGGCGGGTGGCCGAGCCGGACGGCATGTTCTCGGCGAGGGCCAGCCAGCCGGTGACGTTGACGGGCAGACCGAGCCGGGCGGCCGCGACGACGGCGGCGAACACGGCGGCGGCGCCGCTCATGTCGCACTTCATCGTCTCGTTGTGACCGGCCGGCTTCAGCGAGATGCCGCCCGAGTCGTAGGTGATGCCCTTGCCCACGAGGGCGAGGGTCTTCTCCGCCTTGGGGTGGGTGTAGGCGAGCTTCACCAGACGGGGCGGGTTGGCCGAGCCCTGGCCGACGCCGAGGATGCCGCCGTAGCCGCCCTTGGCGAGCGCCTTCTCGTCGAGGACCTGCACCTTGATGCCGTTCTCCTTGCCGACGGCGGTGGCCACGGCGGCGAAGGCCTCGGGGGTGAGGTCGTTCGGCGGGGTGTTGACGAGGTCGCGGGCGCGGTTGATCTCCTCGGTCAGCGCGATGGCGCGGTCGGCCGCGGCCTTGTGGGCCTTGTCACGCGGCTTGGTGCCGAGGAGCGCGATCTCGGCGAGCGGCAGCTTCGGGCCGTTGCCGCCCTTCTTGGCGGTCTTCTCGCCGCCCTGGTACACGGTGAAGGCGTACGCGCCGAGGAGGGCGCCCTCGGCGACGGCCTCGATGTCCTCGGCCGTCGCGACGGGCAGCGCGAAGCCGGCCTTCTTGGTGCCGGACAGCGCACGCGCGGCGACGCCGGCGGCACGGCGCAGGGCCTCGGGGTCGTACCCCTCCTTCTTGTCCGGGGAGGAGCCGAGCCCGACCGCGAGGACGACGGGGGTCTTCAGGCCGGACGGCGCGGGCAGCTTGGTCACCTCGCCCTCGGAGCCCGAGGCGCCGAGAGTCTCCAGGACGGCGGCGAGCTTTCCGCCGAACGCCTTGTCCACGGCCTCGGCGCCGGGCGCGACGACCGGGCCCCTGGCGCCCTTCGCGACTCCGACGACGATCGCGTCGGCGCGCAGGGTCGCCGTGCCGGCAGTACTGAGAGTGAGAGCAGTCACGGTGGTGAAATCTCGCTTCCGTTGAGGTTCTTGGCGGTCGAGGGGTGGGCCGACCGTGCCCGCCGCATCGTATTCCGGCCCCGGGAGCGGCGGGAATGAGCCTACGCTCGGTAATGTCGGTCGTTTACAGCGGCGGCGGTTCACACATCCGTGGGTGACTTTTTCACGTTTGCGGCCGCCGGGGGACGCGCCCCGGTCCTGAGGCTTCCTAGCCCAGCGTCAGCGCGACCAGCGCCACGGTCGCCGCTGTCTCCGCGAGGGCGCCGAAGACATCGCCGGTGACCCCGTGGAAGCGGCGTACGCAGTGACGGAGGAGCAACTGCGCCCCGCCCAGGGCGGCCAGGACCGCCAGCGCGTGGTGGACGGCGCCGGAGAGCCCGAAGAGCGCGCCGGCCGCCCCGCAGGCAGCCGTGACGAGCAGCGCCGCGAGCGCCGCGGCCCGCACCGGCACCGCGCCCGCGACGGCCGCTCCCAGTCCGTCAGGACGCGCCGGTGGTACGCCGGTCCGGCAGGCGAGCGTGAGCGAGAGCCGTGCGGTGACCCCGGCCACCGCCACGGCCACCGCGCCGTGCGCCCAGCCCGCTCCGTACAGCTCGGACACCGCCGCGATCTGAGCCAGCAGCACCAGCAGGAGCGTGATCACTCCGAACGGGCCGATGTCCGACTGCTTCATGACGCGCAGTGCGTCCGCGGCCGGTTTGCCGCTGCCGAGGCCGTCCGCGGTGTCGGCGAGGCCGTCGAGGTGCAGACCCCGGGTGAGGACGGCGGGCACGGCCACCGAGGCCACCGCCGCGAGCGGGGGCGCGGAGCCGGCGAGGAGCAGCAGACCGCCGGCGGCCGCCGCGCACAGGCCCACGACCAGTCCGGCGAGCGGCGCGCACAGCATTCCCGTACGGGCGGCTTCGCGGTCCCAGCGCGTCACGCGGACCGGGAGCACGGTGAGGGTGCCGAAGGCGAAACGTATGCCGTCCATGGGGGTCACCGCGCGAAGGGTAGCCCGGGCGGCGGCGCGGAACAGGCGGCAAAGAACGCTAAATTGCGCATACCTCATCATTCGGAAGCGGGTGGCATGGGTCACTGGTTCCACCGGAATATCGTCGAGCCGGGCAAACTCCCCACCCTGCTCGCCCTCGCGGCCTTCGTGCTGACCTTTCTGCTGACCCGTACGGTCACCCGGCTCATCCGGGCCGGGAAGGGCCCGTTCCGGAACATCTCACCGGGCGGCATGCACATCCACCATGTGGTGCCGGGCGTGGTGCTGACCATGATCGGCGGCTTCGGCGCGGTCGGCAGCGGCAGACACGGCGTCACGGCCTCGGTCTGCGCGGTGATCTTCGGTATGGGCGCCGGGCTCGTGCTCGACGAGTTCGCGCTGATCCTCCATCTCAACGACGTCTACTGGACCGAACAGGGCCGGCAGAGCGTGGAGGTCGTGATCCTGGCCGCCGCCCTGGCGCTGCTGGTGCTCATCGGGTTCTCGCCGCTGGACGTCAACTCCCTGACGCCGGACGAGGAGGAGGACCGCGCCACGGCGATCATCACGCTCCTGGCCAACTTCCTCTTCGTGCTCATCGCGCTCTTCAAGGGGAAGCTCCGTATGGCGCTCGTCGGCACCCTGGTGCCCTTCGTGGCGCTCGTCGGCGCGCTCAGGCTGGGCCGGCCGGAGTCCCCGTGGGCCCGGCGCTTCTACCGCGGGCGGCCCAGGGCGCGGGCGAAGTCCGCGCTGCGCGCCGACCGCCGCGACGCCCGCTGGGCCGGGCCGCGCCGCCGGATTCAGGACTGGATCGGCGGAAGCCCCGACGACGACCCCGACCGGTCCCCGCGCTGAACCGCGGACAGCGCGGCGCAGGCGGCCAGGACCGCGACGGTCGCCGCCAGATGTTCCCGGCCCGCCAGATTGTCCTTCAGGACCACCTCGCAGAGCAGCGCCGCGATCATCAGCACGGCCGTCCGCCACGCGTGGTAGCGCCAGCACACATAGAGCGCGAGCCCCACGACGGCGGCCGACGGGCCGGTGTCGACGAGCTCGCCGTCCGAGGCGGGCAGCCCGAGAAAGGCGCCGGGGCCCAGCGCGACGCCGATCCGCGCGTACACCGTCCCGGCCAGCGTCGCCACGTACGCGATCACCAGCGTGCGCCACCGGCCCAGACAGATCTCCGCGATCCCGAAGACCAGCAGGATCTGCCCCAGCGCGCCCCACACCGGAAGATCGAGCGCCGGGACGAACAGCGACAGCGGGGTACGCAGCAGGACCTGCCAGAACGGATCCACCGCCCGTACGGCGCCGAGTTCCTGCACCGGGCCGTACCCCCACGACCGGTTCTGTACGACCTGGACGAGCGCCGTCAGACACACCGCCGCGAGCGTCAGGGGAACCGCCCGCCGGCCCCGCGCGGCCAGCGCCGTCCGTACGGCCGTGAACGCCGCTCCCGCTTCGCGGCGGGCGAACCCGCGCGCCCCGGCCGCCTGGGTCATCGCCCGCTCTCCAGCCTTCTGCGGTGCAGCCACCTGGGCAGTCCCGGCGCCTCCAGGAAGCCTTCGGCGCGGCCCGCCGCCAGCCCGATGCGCAGCAGGTCGGCGCTCTTCTCGAAGAGCAGGAAGCGGGGCTCCCAGATCGGCCGGTACTTGGCGTTGGCGCGGTAGAGCGACTCGATCTGCCACCAGCGTGAGAAGAAGCTGAGCAGCGAACGCCACAGCCGGAGCACCGGTCCCGCGCCCAGCTTCGAGCCGCGTTCGAAGACCGACCGGAACATCGCGAAGTTGAGCGAGACCTGAGTGATGCCGATCTCCCCGGCGCGCTGGAGGAGTTCGATCACCATGAACTCCATCAGCCCGTTCTCGGCGTTCCGGTCACGGCGCATCAGATCGAGCGAGAGCCCCTTGGGCCCCCAGGGCACGAAGCTCAGGACCGCCCGCAACTCGCCCGCGCCCTCGTCGCCTCCGGGATCCCCGCCGTTGCGGCATTCGAGCATCACGCAGCGGCCGTCGCCCGGCTCGCCGAGCCGGCCGAGCGCCATCGAGAAGCCGCGCTCGGTCGCGCCGTCGCGCCAGTCGTCCGCGCGGCGCAGCAACTCCGCCATCTCGTCGGCGGGAATGTCCTCGTGGCGCCGGACCCGGACCCGGTAACCGGCCCGCGCGACCCGGTTGTATGCCTGGCGCACGGTCCGCATCGCCCGCCCCTCCAGGGTGAATTCGGCCGTCTCGACGATTGCCTCGTCGCCCAGTTCCAGCGCGTCGAGACCGTGCCGGGCGTAGATCGTGCCGGCCTCCTCGCCCGCCCCCATGACGGCCGGGATCCAGCCGTGCTCGCGGGCCTCGGCCAGCCAGGGCCCGATCGCGCCCGGCCAGGCCTCCGGATCGCCGATCGGATCGCCGGAGGCGAGGGAGACCCCGCCGACGACCCGGTAGACGACGGCCGCCTTCCCGGTCGGGGACCACACGACGCTCTTCTCGCGGCGCAGCGCGAAGTAGCCGAGGGAGTCGCGCTCGCCGTTCCTGTCGAGAAGGACGCGCAGCTTCGCCTCGTCCTGCGCGCTGAGCGGGTCGACGGCACGGCGCGAGCGGAAGGCCGCGTACAACACCGCGAGCAGCAGCAGGGTGGAGAGGACGTTGATGGTGACATTGACCCAGCCGGGCGTGGCGATCCCGGGGGAGCGGGCCCCGTCGGCGGTCAGTGAGACCAGCCGCATCACGCCGTAGCGCCAGCGCTCGGGAAAGGCCGAGCCGCTCCGCGCGGTGTTGGTGACGGTGACGAGCAGAGCGGCCAGCAGGGACGTGGCGAGCAGTCCGCTGACCGCCACGGCCGCGGCGAGCTTCGGGTTGGCGCGGTCCCCCTTGGCGTAGAACTCCCGCCGGCCCAGCAGCAGCGCGCAGACGAACCCCGCGGTGACGGCCAGTGAGAGCCAGTTCTGCGGATACCGCCTGATCTCCGGGAAGACCATCATGAAGGCGAACAGCAGCAGGAAGAGCCCGGCGAGGACGAGGTTGAGAATCCAGGCGGCGCGTTTGCGGCGGCGCATCGTGATCGCCAGGAAGAGCGTGAAGGCGCCGGAGGCGAAGCCCGCGGTGAGCAGATACGGAGTGAAGTAGTTGTCGGTGTTGTGACGCCGCAGATCCTGGCCGAGAGAGACCCAGACGGCGCTCAGGAAATTGATGAAGGCGACGGCACGCAGATACCAGACGGCGAACGCCGCACCGCGCCGCGAGCGGCCGGTGCCCTTGCTCAATCGATCGACAGCCAAACGGACTTCTCCCATGAAACGCGATCATATGGGGCATCACGCTCATGACGGGTGGAAGCGGCCGCCCGTCGCGGCGGCCGCGACGTGTCAGCCCGTGACGCTCTCCGCGTCCGCCGTCTCCTCGGCCGCCTCCGGTTCCGGGCGCTCCGGCAGCTCCGCCGCGAGCGCGGCCGCGGCCTGGACGAGCGGCAGCGCCAGCAGCGCCCCCGCCCCTTCGCCCACCGTGACGCCGTGGTCCAGCAGCGGAGTGAGCGCCATCCGGTCCAGCGCCTTCGCCTGGGCGGGCTCCCCGCTCACCTGGCCCGCGAGCCACCAGTCGGGAGCCCGGAACGCCGCGCGCTGGCCGACCAGCGCACAGGCCGCCGAGACCACACCGTCCAGGATCACCGGCATCCGCCGTACCGCGCTCTGCAGCAGAAAGCCCGTCATCGCGGCGAGATCCGCGCCACCCACGGCCGCCAGCAGCTCCAGCTGATCGCCGAGGACCGGCCGCGCCCGGCGCAGCGCGTCCCGGACCGCCGCGCACTTGCGCATCCACGCCAGATCGTCGATACCGGCGCCGCCGCGTCCCGTCACCACGGACGCGTCCGTGCCGCACAGCGCGGCGATCAACGTGGACGCGGGCGTGGTGCCGCCGACGCTCAGATCCCCGAGGACGACGAGGTCCGTGCCGGAGTCCGCCTCCTCGTCGGCGATCCGCATGCCGAGTCGTACGGCCTCTTCGGCCTCCTCGGCGGTCAGCGCGTCCTCGATGTCGATACGCCCGCTGCCGCGTCGCACCCGGTGGCGTACGACCTCTTCGGGCAGCAGCTCGGGATCGCAGTCGAGCCCCGCGTCGATGATCCGTACCGGCACGCCGGCCCGGCGGGCCAGTACGGCGACGGGCGTCCCGCCCTCCAGCACGGCACGGACCAGCTCGTGCGCACTGCCCGCCGGGCGCCCCGAGACATCGAGGCCGGCCACTCCGTGATCACCGGCGAACAGCACCACGCGGGGCTGCCGGACCGCCTTGACCGGCACGGACCCCTGCGCGGCGGCGAACCACTCGCCCAGCTCATCGAGGCGTCCGAGAGCCCCGGACGGCACGGCCAGCCGCGCCCTGCGCTCCTCGGCGTCACGCCGCATACCGCTGTCGGGGCGCTCGATCAGATCGGAGAAGTCATCGAGATTCAACGAGCTCATCCGGCGACAGTACCGTCCGGCGGTTGGACGGGTGGTCGTGGGCGGGGGCCGGTGTTTGCGTGCGGGTTGTCGCCGGTGGCCGGGTAGGGGTGGTGTCCTGGACTGCATGATTTACGGCGCGTGCGGACCGGAAGTCACGTGACCGGTTGTCGTGCGCCACAAATCACGCTCTACGTCCTGGACACCACCCCTACCCGTCCCCCTTCGCCTCCCGCACAGACCCCCGGCCCCAGGCCCCCCGGCTCGTTCGGCGCGGGGCCACCGGCGGGAGGGGGTCGGGGGTGCAGGAGGTGTGTGTCCGGACGTAGAGCGTGATTTGTGGCGCGCGACGGGCCGCACCCGGCAACGCACCCGCAGGCGCCGTAAATCATGCAGTCCGGACACGGACCTCCGGAACCCCCGGCACCCGCACCACGACGAACAACCCGCACCCCCCGCCGGAGGCGACCCGCACCCCCGCCGGACGGCGAAACGCACCCGTCACCGCAACCGCAGCGCCTGGCCCGTCACCACCAGGAGTACCTCCTCGCACTCCCCCGCCACCGCCCCGTTCAGCCGCCCCAGCTCATCCCGGAACCGCCGTCCCGAGGCCGTCGCCGGGACCACCCCCGAGCCCACCTCGTTCGTCACCGCCACCAGCGTGCGCCGGGTCCGCCGTACCGCCGTCACCAGCTCCGCCGTCCGCTCCCGCAGCGCCTTCTCGCCGCCCGCCGCCCAGGCCGTGTCGTCCCACGCGTTCACCCGGTCCATCGCGTCCGTCAGCCACAGCGACAGGCAGTCGATCAGCAGCGGCGGCCCCTCGTCCGCGAGCAGCGGTACGAGGTCGCAGGTCTCGGTGGTGCGCCAGGAGCCTGGCCGGCGTTCGCGGTGCGCGCGGACCCGGGCGTCCCACTCCTGGTCGCCGTCGCGGCTGCCGCCGGTCGCCACGTACAGCACCCCCGGGAACGTGGCCAGCCGCCGTTCGGCCTCCCAGGACTTGCCCGAGCGCGCCCCGCCCGTCACCAGCGTGCGCCGCGGCACCCGCGGCGCGGGGAGGTACGCGCCGACCGTCAGCGTCGTCCCGTCGGGGACGGCACGCGCGCCCGCGGCCGCGAGCCGCCGGTCCAGTTCGGCGCCGGGCGGCACGTCGTGGTCGAGGTGGACGGCGACGACATCGGTGGCCGGGCCGATCGCCCCGGCCGCCCGCAGCCGGGCCACCGCTTCCGGCCGCCCGACGACATCGGCGGCCACCAGGTCGTACGGGGCGGCGCCCCCGTCGCGCAGACCGGCGGGGGCGCCGCCCGGCGGCAGATAGAGCAGCCGCTCGCCGCCGGGTGACGTCACCTCGTACCCCGTACCCGGCGCGTCCATCGCCACCGCCCGCACCCGGTGTCCGCTGAGCATCGTCAGCACCCGTCCGTCCGCCACCCGTCCCGCCGGGGGCAGCCCCGCCGGCAGCTCCACCGCGGGGCCGTCGTGCGGATGGGTGAGCAGCACCTGCCGTACGCCGGCGAGCGAGTGCCCGGCGCGGGCCGCGGCGAGCGGGGCGCCGGGGGTCAGGTCGAGCAGCAGTACGCCGTCCACCAGCAGCGCGGTCGCGGCGCGGGCCAGCTCACCGCGGGCGGTCGCGCAGCCGGCGCAGGGGCAGTGGGGGCGGGGGAGCCCGGCGGGGGCGCCGGTGCCGAGCAGAGTCAGTTCCACGGAGATGATCCTCCCGTGTCACCGCGTACGGTGCGCGCCCGGCTACGCTGCGGGCAGGAAACTGATCAGTTCGGCGGGGAACCCGGGAGGCGCACATGGCGTGGACGTGGCGGTTCGAGAAGTCCGACGGGACGGAGGTCCCGCCGGCGGTGGAGCCGGAGGAGTTCACCACGCAGGGGGACGCCGAGTCCTGGATCGGCGAGGCCTGGAAGGAGCTCCTGGACGGGGGCGCGGAACAGGTCCAGCTGTTCGAGGACAGCACCAAGATCTACGGCCCGATGAGCCTGCGGGCCGACGAGAGCTGACCGGACGCGCGAAGGCGCCCGCGGACCGGTGGGTCCGCGGGCGCCTTCATGTCCGTACGTCCTACATCTCGCCGAGCTTGACCTCCACGGTCATCGTCTCGTCGTCGCGGAGATAGGTCACCTTGACCTTCTGTCCCGGCCTGTCCGACGCGATGGCCTCGGACAGCGAGGTGATCGTGGTGACCCGGGCGCTGCCGACCTTGGTGATGATGTCCCCCGTCCTGATCCCCGCGCCCGCCGCGGCGCCGCCCTTCGTCGCCGTGACGACCGCGACACCGGCCGGCTGGAGGTTGTCGCCGAGGACGGTACGGCCGGTGATGCCCAGGGCCGCCCGGCCCGAGTTGGTGACCTTGCCGTTCTTGATGATCTGGTCGGCGATGGTCTTCACCAGCGACACGGGGATCGCGAAGCCGATGCCGGGCGCCGCGCTGTTGCCCAGCTGCGGGTCGGTCGCGGCCAGCGTCGGGATACCGATCACCTCGCTGTCCAGATTGACCAGCGCGCCCCCGCTGTTGCCCGGATTGATCGCGGCCGAGGTCTGCACCATGTTGGCGATGGTGGCGCCGGTCCCGCCGCCCTCCTGGCCCTCGCTGACGGTCCGTCCGACCGCCGAGACGATGCCCTGGGTGACACTGCCCGACAGGCCCAGCGGAGAGCCCATGGCCAGCACGATCTGACCGACCGCCACCTTGGACGTCTGGCCGAACTCCGCGGCCCGCAGCCCCTTCGGGACCTTGTCGAGCTTGATGACGGCGAGATCCTGCTGCGGGAAGCTGGAGACCAGCCGGGCCGCCACCGGCTGGTCGCCGGTGGCCACGGTGACCGAGAAGGTCTTCTGCTTGCCGACCACATGGGCGTTGGTGACGATATGGCCCTGCGGGTCGTAGACGATGCCCGAGCCCAGACTGCTCCCGGCGTCGATCTGGACGACCGACGGCAGCACATTCTTGATCACGGTCTCGTAGTCGGTCTGCAGATCGTTGGTGGAGCGCTGCGCGGCGGCCTGGGTGGTGCCGGCCGACATGGTGCCGGACCCCGGCGCGGCGCCGCCGGAACAGCCGCCGGCCAGGGCGACCGCGCAGACGCCGGCGGTCAGGGACGGCAGCAGTCGGCGCGCGGGGCCGCGGCGGAGAGAATCCATGACCGGAGTATCCCTTTTGTCCCACTGGGGGTGCCTGCGGTGCGCCGCCGATCAGGGGGTCAGCGGGCGGCCGCCAGGAACTGGGTGGCCGCGAGCTCCCCGTACAGCGGATCGTTCGCCACCAGCTCGTCGTGCGTGCCCACCGCCCGCACCTGGCCCGCGTCCATCACCACGATCCGGTCCGCGAGCGTCACCGTCGACAGCCGGTGGGCCACCACCAGCACGGTCACCTCCCGCGCCGCCTCCGCGACCGCATCGCGCAGCGCCATCTCGTTGACCGCGTCCAGCTGGGACGTCGCCTCGTCCAGCAGCAGCAGCCTGGGTTTGCGCAGCAGCGCCCGCGCGATGGCCACCCGCTGCCGCTCCCCGCCCGACAGCTTGGAGCCGCGGTGCCCGACCAGCGTCTCCAGACCGTCCGGCAGCCGCTCCACGAGGCCGTCCAGCCGCGCGCGTACGAGGACCTCCCTGATCGCCTCCTCCGAAGCGCCGGGAGCGGCGAAGACCAGATTCTCGCGCAGCGTCCCCGCCAGCACCGGCGCGTCCTGCTCGACATAGCCGATGGCGGCGCGCAGGTCGGCGAGCGGCCAGTCGTGTACGTCCTTGCCGTCGACCAGGACCCGGCCGCCGGTCGCCTCGTAGAACCGCTCCACCAGCCCGAAGACGGTCGTCTTGCCCGCGCCCGACGGACCGACGAAGGCCGTCATCCCGGGGCCGGGCACCTCGAAGGAGACGCCGTGATGGACATACGGAAGATCGTCGCGGTAGCGGAAGGTGACGTCCTCGAACACCACCGAGGCGGGACCGCTGCCCGCGGTCCCCGGCGTCACCGCCTCCAGCGTCTCGGTCTCCAGCCACTCCGCCTCCGCGATCCGGGCGATGGCCGCCGTCCCCACCTGGTACTGCGACGCCGCCTCCACCAGCCGCGACACCGGATCGATCAGATAGAAGAGGAACAGCAGGAAGGCAACGAGCGTCGAGACGGAGATGGCCCCCGAGGCCACCCGCGCCCCGCCGATCCCCAGCACCGCCAGGAACGACACCTGTACGGCGAGTCCGACCGAGGACCAGGCCACCGACTGCCACTTCGCGGACTGGACGCCGTGCCGCCACGCCTCCTGGGCCGCCGCCTCGACCACGGCGGTCTCCCGCTCCTCCGCCCCGGAGGCCTTGACCGTACGGAACGCGCCGAAGGCCCGCTCCAGCACGGTGGATATCCGGCCGACCGCCTCCTGGGAGCGCTTCGTCGCCTGTGCGATCTTGGGCATCACCAGGGCGACGGCGCCGCCGATCAGCACGATCACCCCGAGGGTGACACCGAGCAGCACCGCGTCCATCAGGCCCATCAGCACGATCGTCGCCAGGAACGCGAGACCGCCGGTCGCCGCCGAGACGATCGACTGGGTCGTCACCGCGCGCAGCAGGGTGGTGTCCGAGGTGACCCGGGACATCAGATCGCCCGGCTGGGTCCGCTCCACCTCCGGCAGCCGCAGCCGCAGCAGCCGCCCGATCAGCGTGCGGCGGGCGGCCAGCACGACGGATTCGGCCGTCCGCTCCAGGAGATACGCGCCGACCGACTCGATCGCCGTGCCGAGCACCACCAGACCGGTGAGCAGCAGCAGGATCCCGGTGATCGAACCGTCCTCGCCGAGCCGGTCGACGAGCGCCTTGGCGGCGAGCGGCTGGGCCAGTCCGCTCGCCGCTCCGATCAGCGCGAGGAAGGCGCCGAGGGCGACGATCCTGCGATGCGGCCGGAAATGCCGGTAGAGGGCCCGCCAGGTCTCGCGGGCGGACAGTTTGGGCGTCTCAGGGGTGCCGTCGGGTCTGCCGCCGGTTTCTATGCTGCTCACTCCCGTGAGGACGCGCCGTGCGGCCCGGTGCCTGACGGGGATCGAGCGGTCTTGAGCGGTCCTCGAGCGGGCCGCTCAGCCGCGGACCCCGCACAGATGCAGCAGCGCCGCGACCCTGCGGTACGGATCGGTGCGCCCGGCCCGGTCCTCCGCGGCCAGCAGCCGTTCCAGGTCCTCCCCGGACGGTGGCCGCGTGTCGTCGGCGGCGCCGTCCGTGAAGAGCCGTACGCCGTACCAGGCGTGCAGCGGCGCGGCGATCCCGGCCAGGGTGGCGGTGAGCGCGTCCAGCCGGTCCGCGCGCACCCGCAGACCCAGCCGGTTGGTGTAGGTGTCCGTCTCGAAGGCGTCCATCGCCCCCGCCCAGTCCCCGGTCAGTCCTGGCCGCAGGGCCAGCGTGTCCGCGTTCCGTACGAGCAGGGACAGCAGGCCGCCGGGCGCCAGCATCCTGGCCAGGCCCGCGAGCATCGCGTCCGGCTCTCTGACGTACATCAGCACACCATGGCAGAGGACCACGTCGAAGCTGCCGGGCAGGAAGTGCACCCCGGTCTCCAGGCCGTCGCCCTCGATCAGCCGGACCCGCTCGCGTATCCCGGCCGGCTCGGTGGCGAGCGCCTCACGGGCCGTCGACAGCATCGCGGCGTCGGACTCCAGACCGGTCACCGTGTGCCCGGCGCGCGCCAGCCGCAGGGCCTGGGTGCCCTGCCCCATACCCACGTCGAGGACGCGCAGCCGCTTCCCGACCGGGAACCGGCCGGTTATCTGCTCGTCGAGCTGGCGCGCGACCAGTTCCTGCCGGACCACGTTGCGCAGCCCGCCGAGCCCTGCCAGCCAGTTGGCCGAGGCTGCCGCGAAGCCGGATACCTCAGTGCTCAGGGCCGCTCTCCGCGCTTGACCTGCGGCTTGGGCAGACGAAGGCGGCGCATCTGGAGCGTACGCATGAGGCCGTAGGCCACGGCGCCCCGCTTGGGGGTGTCGGGGAAGCGCTCGGCGAGCTGCTTCTTCAGCCGGAACCAGAGACCGATCGAGTCGATGACGATCAGCACGATGACACCGAGCCACAGCAGCAGCGCGATGTTCTGGAGCGGGCCGACCCTGACCATGCTCAGAATCAGGATCACCACCGCGAGCGGCAGGAAGAACTCCGCCATGCAGAAGCGCGAGTCGACGTAATCGCGGACGAACCGGCGCACCGGGCCCTTGTCACGGACGGGCAGATAACGCTCGTCACCACTCGCCAGCGCCTCGCGCTGCTTGGCCAGGTCCACGCGACGGGCCTCGCGCTGGCGCTTCATGGCCGTCTTGCGGTCGGTCGGCGTCGTGGAGGCGCGGCGTCGCTGCGACTGCGCCTCACTGCGCTTGGGGGTCGGGCGGCCCTTGGGGGCCTGCGGGTTGCGGGTCTGCGTGGAGAGGTCCTCCGTCACCTGGGTGGCGGGGGCCTTCTCTTCGTTGGAGCGGCTACGGAACACAATTGCCAAGGGTACGGGGTGTCGTGGTTCGACCCCACCCCCGCGGGGAACGATCCCGCAACGGCCTGCGTCTCCACCGGGGACAGTGGAGACTTTGTCCCGGCTTTCCCTGATGGTCATCTACTCCCTGCGCGGGAGTGGGAGCCGGGCGCAGTCGTCCTTGGGGAGGAGCGCATCCGCGCTCGAACAGTGCGGTAATAGAGGCAGGGCCCGTACTGTGGGTTCTGTTGCGTTGCTGGAGCTGGATCCGTCAGAAGGGGGCGCGCGAAGCCCATGAGCGGTGTGATGAAGCGTATGGGGATGATCTTCCGCGCGAAGGCGAACAAGGCCCTTGACCGGGCCGAGGATCCGCGCGAGACCCTCGATTACTCGTACCAGAAGCAGCTCGAACTGCTACAGAAGGTACGCCGCGGTGTCGCCGACGTGGCGACGTCGCGCAAGCGGCTGGAGTTGCAGCTGAACCAGCTGCAGGGCCAGTCGACCAAGCTGGAGGACCAGGGCCGCAAGGCGCTGGCGCTCGGCCGGGAGGACCTGGCGCGCGAAGCCCTGTCCCGCCGCGCCGCGCTTCAGCAGCAGGTCACCGACCTGGAGACACAGCACACCACGCTGCAGGGCGAGGAGGAGAAGCTCACGCTCGCCGCGCAGCGCCTCCAGGCCAAGGTGGACGCCTTCCGTACCAAGAAGGAGACCATCAAGGCCACCTACACCGCCGCACAGGCGCAGACCCGGATCGGGGAGGCCTTCTCGGGCATCTCCGAGGAGATGGGCGATGTGGGCATGGCGATCCAGCGGGCGGAGGACAAGACCGCGCAGCTCCAGGCCAGGGCCGGCGCGATCGACGAGCTGCTCGCCTCCGGCGCCCTGGACGACCAGTCCGGGATGGCCAAGGACGACATCGCGGCCGAGCTGGACCGGATCTCCGGCGGTACGGACGTCGAGCTGGAGCTCCAGCGCATGAAGGCGGAGCTCGCGGGCGGTTCGCCGCAGCAGGCGATCGAGGGCGGCGCCGCCGACCAGCAGGACGCTCCGCCGAGCCGGCACAAATTCGACAAGCAGTAGGGGCGCGTCATGATCGTACGGATCATGGGGGAGGGCCAGGTGAAGCTGGCGGACAGCCACTTCGCCGAACTGAACACGCTCGACGACGAGCTGCTGGCCGAGGTCAGGAACGATGACGGGGACGGCTTCCGCCGTACCTTCCACGCCCTCCTGGCCAAGGTGCGCGAGCTCGGCGAGCCGCTCCCCGACGACTCCCTGGAGCCGTCGGAACTGATCCTGCCCGCTCCGGGCGCCACCCTCGAAGAGGTCCGCGCGTTGCTGAACGACGAGGGTCTGATCCCCTCGGCGTGACGCGTCCGCGCACTCCAGCCGCACGCACACGTGCCCCGCACCGACCGGTGCGGGGCACCTGCGCGTGCGCGCAGGCCCGTGCCCACGGCCGGCGCGGGACTTCTCACACCCGGCCAGGGCGCCGCACGCCGTACCGTTGCTCGACGTGACCTCCCTCGGAACCGCGTTCGCCCGTGCCCGGTGCTGGGCGCGCGCGCATCCGCTCGCACCCGACGGCACCCTCGCCGCCGCCGTCCTCGGCTGCATGGTCGTCGGATCGTTCGCCGATTCGCACGGCGGCCCCGGCGGCCCCACCTTCGGCAGCCGCGCCCCCGGGGGCCTCAGCGTCCTGTTCATGGTGCTCGCCGCGGCCGCGCTCGTCTTCCGGCGCCGCAGGCCCGTGCCCGTACTCGTCTGCGTGGGCGCGGTGACCGTCCTCGAACTCATCACGGGTGATCCGCCCGCCCCGGTGGTCTTCAGCCTCGTCCTCGCGCTCTTCACCGTCGCCGCCCGCACCGACCGCCCCACCACCTGGCGGGTCGGTGTCGCCACCATGACCGTGTCCACCGCGGTCGCGATGGTCTTCAGCTCCGGGCGCTGGTACGCGCAGGAGAACCTGGCGATCTTCGCCTGGACCGGCATGGCGAGCGCCGCCGGCGACGCCGTACGCAGCCGCCGCGCCTTCATCGACGCCATACGGGAACGCGCGGAGCGCGCGGAGCGCACCCGCGAGGAAGAGGCCCGCCGCCGCGTCGCCGAGGAGCGCCTGCGCATCGCCCGCGACCTGCACGACGTCGTCGCCCACCACATCGCCCTGGTCAACGTGCAGGCCGGCGTCGCCTCCCATGTCATGGACAAGCGCCCCGACCAGGCCAAGGAAGCCCTCGCGCACGTACGGGAAGCCAGCCGCTCCGCGCTCAACGAACTGCGGGCCACCGTCGGTCTGCTCCGCCAGTCCGGCGACCCGGAGGCCCCCACCGAGCCGGCCCCCGGCCTCGCGCATCTCGACGGGCTCCTCGACACCTTCCGTAACGCGGGACTGCCCGTGGAGTTCGCGGCCGCCCAGGGCACGGACCACGGCCCCGCCCCGCTGCCCGCCGCCGTGGACCTCGCCGCGTACCGGATCATCCAGGAGGCCCTGACCAACGTGCAGAAGCACGCGGGCTCCGCCGCCAAGGCCGAGGTCAGCGTCGTACGGGTCGGCTCCACCGTCGAGATCACCGTGCTGGACAACGGCGCGGGCACGGAACCGGCCGAGCCGGCCGACGGCGGCGGCCACGGCCTCATCGGGATGCGCGAGCGTGTCACCGCCCTGGGCGGCACCCTCACCGCGGGCCCCCGCTACGGCGGCGGCTTCCGCGCCCAGGCGATACTGCCGGTCATGGCCCGTACGGGGGAGAACGCATGACGATCAGAGTGCTGCTCGCCGACGACCAGGCGCTGCTGCGCAGCGCGTTCCGGGTGCTGGTGGACTCCGAGCCGGACATGGAGGTCGTCGGGGAGGCCGCCGACGGCGCCCAGGCCGTGGCCCTCGCCCGCTCCACCAGGGCCGATGTCGTCCTGATGGACATCCGGATGCCAGGGACCGACGGTCTCGCCGCCACCCGCCTGATCAGCGCGGACCCGGATCTCGCCGGGGTGCATGTCGTGATGCTGACGACCTTCGAGGTCGACGAGTACGTGGTGCAGTCGCTGCGCGCCGGGGCCTCCGGCTTCCTCGGCAAGGGCGCGGAGCCGGACGAGCTGCTCAACGCCATCCGGATCGCCGCCGCGGGCGAGGCGCTGCTGTCGCCCGCCGCGACAAAGGGCCTGATCGCCACCTTCCTCGCCCAGGGCGGCAACGAGGCCGACAGCGAGGACGCGGCGGCCTACTCCGAGCGGCTGAGGGCCCTCACCGTCCGCGAGCGCGAGGTGCTGGTCCTGGTCGCGGGCGGCCACTCCAACGACGAGATCGCCGAGCGCCTGGCGGTCAGCCCACTGACCGTGAAGACGCATGTGAACCGCGCGATGGCGAAACTCGGCGCCCGCGACCGGGCCCAATTGGTGGTAATCGCGTACGAATCGGGCCTGGTACGCCCAAGGGTGGAGTGAGCGGCCTCTTTCGTGTACTCCAGGCGCGGTATGCGGCGGGCCGGGAACTGGACCTGCGGTCTACGCACAGGCCCCCGCGCATGGCCGATCGTGTAGAGGGGCCGTTGTGCCCATCCGCTGGAGACGGCCGATCCCGCCTCTCCACGGCCGAGCCGCCGCGTCCACCTGCCGCGCACACCACAGAAGAGAGACCCCATGTCCTGGCTGGCTAAATTCAGCCTCGCGCAACGGGCCCTGATAGGGCTGATGTCGATCATCGCGATCGTCTTCGGAGCGATAGCGATACCGCAGCTCAAGCAGCAGCTGCTGCCTTCCATCGAACTCCCGATGGTGTCGGTGCTCGCCCCCTACCAGGGCGCCTCCCCCGATGTGGTCGAGAAGCAGGTCGTCGAACCGCTCGAAAACTCGATCAAGACCGTCGACGGCATCAGCGGCGTCACCTCCACGGCGAGCGAGGGCAACGCCGTGATCATGGCCAGCTTCGACTTCGGGGACGGCCAGACCAAGCAGCTCGTCGCCGATGTCCAGCAGGCCGTGAACCGCGCCCGGTCCCAGCTGCCCGCTGATGTCGACCCGCAGGTCGTGGCCGGCTCGACGGACGACATCCCGACCGTCGTCCTCGCCGTCACCTCCGACAAGGACCAGCAGGCGCTCTCCGACCAGCTGGACCGCACCGTCGTGCCGTCCCTCCAGGACATCGACGGCGTCGGTCAGGTCAGGGTCGACGGCGTACGGGATCTCCAGATCTCCGTCACCCCCGACGACAAGAAGCTCGCCGCGGCGGGCCTGAACACCATGGCGCTCTCCGAGGCCCTCAAGGCGGGCGGCGCGACCGTCCCCGCGGGCTCCTTCACCGAGGACGGCAAGAGCCGTACGGTGCAGGTCGGCGGCGGCTTCACCTCGATCGACCAGATCAAGGACCTGCGGGTCACACCCCAGGCGGGCGGCCCCGGAGGCGCCGCGGGGACGCCCAAGCCGGTACGCCTCGGTGAGATCGCCGACGTCGAGCAGAAGCCGTCCACGGCGACGTCCCTGACCCGTACGGACGGCAAGCCCAGCCTCGCGATCAGCGTCACCATGGACAAGGACGGCAGCGCCGTCGCCATCTCGGACGCGGTCAACGACAAGCTGTCCGGCCTGCGCAAGGACCTCGGCTCCGGCGCGGCCCTCACCGTCGTCAGCGACCAGGGCCCCGAGGTCTCCAAGTCGATCTCCGGTCTGACCACCGAGGGCGCGCTCGGCCTGCTCTTCGCGGTGCTCGTGATCCTGGTCTTCCTGGCCTCGATCCGCTCCACCGTGGTCACCGCGGTCTCCATCCCGCTCTCCATCGTCCTCGCGCTGATCGTGCTCTGGACGCGTGACCTCTCGCTCAACATGCTCACCCTCGGCGCGCTGACCATCGCGATCGGCCGGGTCGTCGACGACTCGATCGTCGTCCTGGAGAACATCAAGCGCCATCTGGGCTACGGCGAGGACCGCGAGACCGCGATCCTCACCGCGGTCAAGGAGGTCGCGGGCGCGGTCACGGCCTCCACCCTCACCACGGTCGCGGTGTTCCTGCCGATCGGCCTCGTGGGCGGCATGGTCGGTCAGCTCTTCGGCTCGTTCTCGCTCACCGTGACGGCGGCCCTGCTCGCCTCCCTCCTGGTCTCGCTGACCGTCGTCCCCGTCCTCTCGTACTGGTTCCTCAAGCCGCCGAAGTCCGTGGCCGGGATCGACCCCGAGGAAGCACGCCGCCAGGCGGAGGAGAAGGAGGCCCGCAGCCGGCTCCAGCGGCTGTACGTTCCGGTGCTGCGCTTCGCGACCCGGCGCAGGATGACCAGCGTGGCCATCGCGATCGTCGTCCTGCTGGGCACGTTCGGCATGGCCCCGCTGCTCAAGACCAACTTCTTCGACCAGGGCGAGCAGGAAGTCCTGTCCATCAGCCAGGAGCTGCCCCCGGGCACCAGCCTGGAGTCGGCGGACGCCGCGGCGAAGAAGGTCGAAAAGGTCCTCACCGGCCTGGACGAGGTCAAGGGCTACCAGGTCACCGTCGGCTCCTCCGGCTTCATGGCGGCCTTCGGCGGTGGTACGGGTGCCAACCAGGCGTCGTACCAGGTGACCCTGAAGGACGCGGCGACGTACGAGAAGACCCAGGACCGCATCGAGAAGGAGCTCGCCGCTCTCGACGGCATCGGGGAGACGACGATCAGCGGCGGTGGCGGCTTCGGCGGCCAGGACCTGAGCGTCGTGGTGAAGGCCTCCGAGGCGGACACCCTCAACAAGGCCGCGGAGCAGGTCCAGGACGCGGTCGCCGGTCTCGACGACGTCGCCGACGTCCAGAGCGACCTGGCGCAGAGCATCCCGCGTATCTCGGTCAAGGCCAACTCCAAGGCCGCCGAGGCCGGCTTCAACGACGCCACGCTCGGCATGGCAGTCGCCCAGGCCGTACGCGGCACCCCGGCCGGTACGGCGATCCTCGACGACACCGAGCGCGATGTCGTCATCACCTCGGCCAAGCCGGCCACCACGATCGCCGAGCTGAAGAACCTGTCGCTCGGGCCGGTGAAGCTGGGCCGGATCGCGGACGTGAAGCTCGTTCCCGGACCGGTTTCGATGACCCGGATCGACGGCGCGCGGGCGGCGACCATCACCGCCAGGCCCATCGGTGACAACACCGGCGCGGTCAGCACGGCGCTCCAGTCGAAGATCGACGCCCTGGATCTCCCCGAGGGCGCGACCGCGTCCATCGGCGGTGTCTCCGCGGACCAGGACGACGCCTTCATGCAGCTGGGGCTGGCCATGCTGGCGGCCATCGCGATCGTGTTCATGCTGCTGGTGGCGACCTTCCGGTCCCTGGTCCAGCCGCTGATCCTGCTCGTCTCCATCCCGTTCGCGGCGACGGGCGCGATCGGTCTGCTGATCCTGACCGGTACGCCGCTGGGCATCCCGGCGATGATCGGCATGCTGATGCTGATCGGCATCGTGGTGACCAACGCGATCGTGCTGATCGACCTGATCAACCAGTACCGGGCACAGGGCCTGAGCGTGGTCGACGCGGTCATCGAGGGCGGCCGCCACCGGCTCCGCCCGATCCTGATGACGGCGCTGGCCACGATCTTCGCGCTGCTGCCGATGGCGATGGGGGTCACCGGCGAGGGCGGCTTCATCGGGCAGCCGCTCGCGGTGGTGGTGATCGGCGGTCTGCTGTCGTCGACGCTGTTGACGCTGCTGCTGGTGCCCGCGCTGTACGCGATGGTGGAGCTCCGTAAGGAGCGCCGCGCGAAGAAGAAGGCGACGAAGCGGTCGGCGAAGCAGGAGCCGACGGAGCCCACTCCGTCGCCTCGCGAGCCGGCCAACGCCTGACATCTCCCGGGCGCTCACCCCGGATGGGGGGCGGGCCGGGCAGGGGGAAAACCCTCTGCCCGGCCCGCCGCGCGTGCGGCCAGCACCGCCAGCCCGCTGCACACCGTCATCCCCGCGAACACCGGCACCGCCGTGTCCGCCCCGCCGAGGCCCACCAGCGGCGCCACCACCGCCCCCAGCGCGCTCTGCGCCGTACCGAGCAGGGCGGAGGCCGTGCCCGCCGCGGCCGGGACGCGCGCGAGGGCCAGGACGCCGCGTTCGCGATCACCAGGCCGAGCCCGGCGCACACCACCGCCACCAGGGGCAGGCACACCGCCGCCGTCAGCGCCCCCGCCACCGTCGCGGCGAGCAGCGCCGCCGTGCCGGCGAGCATGGCGTACAGGCCCGTCCTGAGCAGCCGTTCCGGGGCGATCCGCCCCACCAGCCGAGCCCCCGTCGCGCTGGACAGCGCCGCGACCACCCCGCCGCCGGAGAACGCCACGGAGGAGACGCCGACGCTCAGCCCCAGCACGTTCTGCAGCAGGAACGGCGACCCCGCCAGGTAGCAGAACAGCGCGCCGAAGGCGAAGGTGAAGGCGAGCGTGTAGCCCGCGTACGCGCCGTCGCCCGCGACCTCCCGCATCGTCAGGAGCAGTTCCCCGCCGCCCCCCGTGCGCCGCCGCGCTGTCGGCAGGCTCTCCGGTACGGCGAGGGCCACGGCCGCCACGACCAGCAGCGAGACCCCGGACAGCACCCAGAAGACACCCCGCCACCCGGCCACCCCGATCACGGCGCCGCCCGCGAGCGGGGCGAGGACCGGCGCGGTGCCTGCCAGGGTCATCAGCACCCCCAACAGCCGCGCCGCCGCGGCCCCTTCGGCGATGTCCGAGACCACGGCCCGGCCGATCACGACGCCCGCCGCCCCGCTGAATCCGGCCACGAAGCGCAGGGCGGTCAGCGAGCCGAGGCCGGGGGCGACGGCGCACAGCGCGGTGGCCGCGGCACACACCGCCGCGCCCGCGAGCAGCGGCCCCCGCCGTCCGTACCGGTCCGACAGCGGGCCGAAGACGAGATGACCGAGTGTCATACCGACCAGGAACGTGGTGAGCGTGAGCTGCACGCCGGACGCGTCCGTACGCAGCTCCGCGGCCATTCGCGGAAAGGCCGGCAGATACATGTCGGTCGACAGCGGACCGACGAAACAGAGCAGTACGAGCGCGGCGGTGAGCCGGGGGCGGGGCATGGCGAGGCGACCTCTGGTGTCCGGTACGGGAGAGGGACGGGAAACGACCGGGAACACAGGGGATCGCGTGGAGCGTGAGGCCGCTCCGGGAACCGGCTTCCGAGGCGGAGCGCGGCAGCGGCCGTGCTCAAGAACGCCTGGGCGGTGACTTTCGTGAGGAAACGGTAGACGACGTCAGGGACGCCCCGCAATCACGCGGGGCGCCCCTGACGTCGTCTACGCGCCCTACTAGGGAAGCGCCAGCATCCGTTCCAGCGCCAGCTGGGCGAAGTCCGCCGTCTCCTTGTCGACCTGGATGCGGTTGACCTCGTTGCCCTCGGCCAGCGACTCCAGCGTCCACACCAGATGCGGCAGGTCGATGCGGTTCATGGTGGAGCAGAAGCAGACCGTCTTGTCGAGGAAGACGATCTCCTTGTCGGCGAAACGGTTCGCCAGCCGCTGTACGAGATTCAGCTCGGTGCCGATCGCCCACTTCGAACCGGCCGGGGCCTCTTCCAGCGCCCTGATGATGTATTCCGTCGAGCCGACGTAGTCCGCCGCGGCCACGACCTCGTGCTTGCACTCCGGGTGCACCAGCACGTTCACGCCCGGGATCCGCTCCCGCACGTCCTGTACGGAGTCCAGCGAGAAGCGCCCGTGCACGGAGCAGTGGCCGCGCCACAGGATCATCTTCGCGTCCCGCAGCTCCTGCGCGGTCAGACCGCCGTTCGGCTTGTGCGGGTTGTAGAGGACGCAGTCGTCGAGCGACATCCCCAGGTCCCGTACCGCGGTATTGCGGCCCAGGTGCTGGTCGGGCAGGAAGAGCACCTTCTCGCCCTGCTCGAAGGCCCAGTTCAGCGCCCGCTCGGCGTTCGAGGACGTGCAGATCGTGCCGCCGTGCTTGCCGGTGAACGCCTTGATGTCGGCGGAGGAGTTCATGTACGAGACGGGCACGACCTGCTCGGCTATGCCGGCCTCGGACAGTACGTCCCAGCACTCCGCGACCTGCTCGGCCGTGGCCATGTCGGCCATGGAGCAGCCGGCCGCCAGGTCAGGCAGGACGACCTTCTGGTCGTCGGCGGTCAGAATGTCCGCCGACTCGGCCATGAAGTGGACGCCGCAGAAGACGATGTACTCCGCCTCGGGCCGCGCCGCCGCGTCCTTGGCCAGCTTGAAGGAGTCCCCGGTGACATCCGCGAACTGGATGACCTCGTCGCGCTGGTAGTGGTGGCCGAGGACGAACACCTTGTCCCCGAGCTTCTCCTTGGCCGCGCGGGCACGCTCCACCAGGTCCGGATCGGACGGGGAGGGCAGATCGCCTGGACACTCCACGCCGCGCTCACTGCGCGGGTCGGCCTCGCGGCCGAGCAGCAGCAGGGCCAGGGGCGTCGGCTGGACAGCGAGATCCTGACGGGGTTGGGCGGTGGTCACGTCACGCACCCTTTCTTCTCTGCAGACGAGCCTTTTCGTCTAATTGACGTTATCTATCATAACCCCTTCACGTCACGTTGACGATGGCGATAGCGTCGATGTGACGCATTCCCGGGCGGCTGTCCGGTGCCCTTCCGCGACCCGGTGTGCGAGCATGAAGGAGGGAAAGACACGCGCCAGGCCCCGGAATGAATCCGCGGCCACACAGGTTGCACTGTCGGCAAGCAGTCCGTACAACCCGGGAGAGAAGCAGATGTCCGTATCGGACGAGACCACCACCGTGAGCGACGGCATCCTCCTGTCCGACGCCGCCGCGGGCAAGGTCAAGGCCCTGCTGGACCAGGAAGGCCGGGAAGACCTCGCGCTGCGCGTGGCTGTTCAGCCCGGCGGCTGCTCCGGCCTGCGTTACCAGCTGTTCTTCGACGAGCGTTCGCTCGACGGCGATGTCGTCAAGGACTTCGGCGGCGTCAAGGTCGTCACCGACCGCATGAGCGCCCCGTATCTGGGCGGTGCCTCCATCGACTTCGTCGACACCATCGAGAAGCAGGGCTTCACGATCGACAACCCGAACGCGTCGGGCTCCTGCGCCTGCGGCGACTCCTTCAGCTAGGACAGAGCCCAGATCAGAGCTCAGCCGGAAGGCGGCGGCCCCCGAGGGGGACCGCCGCCTTCCGTGTCTTCGCGAGGTGCTCTGACCGACGGGGTTGTTCCGGACGGGATCGTTCTAGCTGACGGGCACCCGCTCGCCCGACACCCCGTCCACCACCTGGCGGCCGCCCAGCGGCTTGTCCAGCGTCACCGTCACGGTCTGTTCCTTGGCCATGGCCACGCACATCGTGCCCGGCTCGGGCTTGGACTCCTTCACCTTCACCTTCACGGCCGTACCGCCCTCGTCCGCCTGCGCCGCGTAGTCGCTGCACACGCCGCCCATGAAGCGCAGCGTCAGGGCCCGTCCGTCCGAGCTGTACGACGTGACACCGGCGGACGTGCCGGGTGCGGCGGACGCGGGACCGCCGGGTGCCTCCTGCCGCGGCGGTGCGGGCTGCTTCAGGAATTCCGGGGTCACCGCCGGCTGCGTGACCGTGTACGGCATGGCGCCGCCGCCGGGCGCCACCTCGAACAGCCAGGACGGTACGAGCGTCCCCCGCCCGTCCACGGGGAGCAGCGCGAGCCCGAAGACGGCCTTCTCGATCTCGATCGGCTTCGCCGCGGCCTCGCTCTCCGGCCCGCACGGAGCCGCGGGCTTCTCGCCGTCCAGCGGCATCGCCGTCGCGCAGCCGCCGATCCGGGGCGGGCCGCCGTTGCCCTGCTTGTTCAGCTCCTTCAGCGCCTCGTCCGCGCTGATGACCGGATACGCGTGGCCCTGCTCAGGAGCCTTCAGCTGTCCGATGCCCCCGGCCACCTGGCCGTCCGCGCCCACCTGGATCCCGGTCGACCAGCCGTACGTGGGCAGCCCGCCGACCACCGGGTCCGCGTTGACCACCCGGACCGCGCCCAGCAGTTGGCCGGCGTCGAGCTCCGCGTCACCCTGGCCCAGGGCCTTCAGTACGGGAGCGGCCGCCTTCTTCGCCGCGGCCTCGCTCACGGCCGGGCCCTCGCCGCCGGGCGCGAAGCCGGTGCTCCCGGCGTCGCTCCCGGCCCCGTTGGCGCCGCCGCCGGGACAGGGCTTGCCCTTGAGGCAGTTGTCGCCGCCCGGCGAAGGACCGAAGCGCGCGAAGGTCCAGGTGCCCGGCGCCTGCCGGGTGACCCGGAGCAGCGGTCCTGAGCCGTCCTTCTCCGTACCGACCTTCCAGGTCGTGCCGTCCGACCGCGGGGTGCCCGCCACCCCGAGCGCCTGTGCCAGCCGGGCCACCTCGGCCGAGGCGACCTCATCGTTCGTACCGTAGACACGGGCCGTGTCAGGACCGTCCGGCAGCGCGCTCGTGGCGCGGTACGTGACCCCGTGCGGATCCGGCTCGCCGGGCGCGATGCCGGGCGGCGCCGAGGGGCCGGATCCCCCCGGGGGACCGTCGAGTGCGAGCAGCGGCGGATTCCCGTCGCCTCCCGGCGTACCGCTCCCGCCGTCCGCGCCGCTGCCACCGGAGGCGCTCGTGGCGACGTACGCGCCACCGCCCCCGGCGATCAGTACCGCCGCCGCCACCGTGGCGATGGCGAGCGGGGAGCGCCGTCGGCGTGGGCGATCACCGCTTTCGGAGCCGGCTGTGCTCTCGTGAGGCCGCTTCATGCTGGTCACCGCTTCGCTCCTTCGACTGCGTGTCGTCCCATGCCGTCCCTGCCCTGTTCCGTGTCCCTGGACGGGGACACCGGTGGGACGGAGAAGGGGAGCCCGCGGTTCCCCCCGGGGCGCGTGAGCCGGCCCCGCGTCCGAGCGGGCGGTGTGGTTCAAGATCCACTCGTGGATAGTTGGAGCTGAGGAGGAACCGCGCCGTCGACCCGGTAGCGTGAACTGTCAACCGTCCTCCTCATCAGGAGCGTTCCCGCCGTGCGAATCGCAGTCACCGGCTCCATCGCCACCGACCATCTGATGACCTTTCCCGGCCGCTTCGCCGACCAGCTGGTCGCCGAGCAGCTTCACACGGTCTCTCTTTCCTTCCTGGTCGACAACCTCGACGTGCGCAGGGGTGGTGTCGGGGCGAACATCTGCTTCGGCATGGGCCAGCTGGGCACCCGTCCCGTCCTGGTCGGTGCGGCCGGCTCGGACTTCGACGAGTACCGCGCGTGGCTCGACCGCCACGGTGTCGACACCGCCTCGGTCCGGATCTCCGAGGTCCTGCACACGGCCCGGTTCGTCTGCACCACGGACGCCGATCACAACCAGATCGGCTCCTTCTACACGGGCGCGATGAGCGAGGCCCGCCTGATCGAGCTGAAGAAGGTCGCCGACCGCGTCGGCGGTCTCGACCTGGTGCTGATCGGCGCGGACGACCCCGAGGCGATGCTCCGCCACACCGAGGAGTGCCGTACCCGCGCGATCCCCTTCGCCGCCGACTTCTCGCAGCAGATCGCCCGGATGAACGGCGACGAGATCCGCACCCTCCTCGACGGCGCCACCTATCTCTTCTCCAACGAGTACGAGAAGGGGCTCATCGAGTCGAAGACCGGCTGGACCGACGCCGAGATCCTCTCCCGGGTCGGCCACCGCGTGACGACCCTCGGCAAGCAGGGCGTCCGTATCGAGCGCGTCGGCGAGGACCCGATCGAGGTCGGCTGCCCGGAGGAAGACGCCAAGGCCGACCCGACCGGGGTCGGCGACGCCTTCCGCGCCGGATTCCTCTCCGGTCTCTCCTGGGGCGTCAGCCTGGAGCGCGCGGCCCAGGTCGGCTGCATGCTCGCCACCCTCGTCATCGAGACCGTGGGCACCCAGGAGTACACGCTGTCGCGGGCGCACTTCATGGAGCGCTTCACCAAGGCGTACGGCCATGACGCGGCGGCCGAGGTCCAGTCCCACCTGAGCTGACCGGCTGCCCGTAGGCCCTCCTAGGACCCGTAGCTTCTAGGACACCCGGCGGACCACATAGGCGGCACCGTGGTCCGCCGGCTGCTCACCCACATACTCCTGGCCGCGCATCTGGCACCACGCGGGAATGTCCAGCCGGGCCGCCTCGTCGTCCGAGAGGACCGTGACCGTCCCGCCCACCGGCACCTCGCCGATGACCTTGGCCAGCTCGATCACCGGGATCGGACAGCGCCGGCCGAGCGCGTCCACCACGAGCGACGGAGTCCCGCCCGAGCCGGCGGCGGAGACCGGGGCGCCGTACCGCTCGCGTACGCCGGACACCACCGCCGGCAGCACCTCCAGGAACCGGTCCACGTCGGCCTCCGGCGTCCCCCGGGGGAGCGAGACCCGGACATTGCCCTCCGACAGCACACCCATCGCCCGCAGCACATGACTCGGGGTCAGGGTGCTGCTCGTACAGGAGGAACCGGAGGAGACGGAGAAGTCCGCCCGGTCCAGCTCGTGCAGCAGCGCCTCCCCGTCGACATAGAGACAGGAGAAGGTGACGAGATGGGGGAGCCGTCGCTGCGGATCGCCCACCACCTCGACATCGGGGACCAGCTCGGGCACCCGGGTCCTGATCCGGTCGACCAGCGCGCGCAGCCGCAGGGCCTCGTCCGCCGCCTCCGCGCGTACCGCCCGCAGGGAAGCCACCGCGGCCAGGATCGCCGGAATGTTCTGGAAGCCCGGTACCCGCCCCGACTCCCGCTCGTCGGCCGGACCTTGAGGCGCGAACCTGACACCCTTGCGTACGACGAGAAGCCCGGCCCCCGCGGGCCCGCCCCACTTGTGCGCGCTCGCGGTCAGCAGCGACCAGGCGCCCTCCACCGGCCCCCACCCCAGCGACTGCGCCGCGTCCACCAGCAGCGGGACACCCCGGCTCCGGCAGGCCTCGGCCACCTCGGCCACCGGCTGCTCCGTCCCCACCTCGTGATTGGCGGACTGCAGACAGGCCAGCCCGGTGTCCTCGCGCAGCGCCTCGGCGTACGCGTCCGGCGACACCGCCCCGTACCGGTCCACCGGCACCTCGGTCACCGCGCCGCCGGTCGCCGCCTCATGGGCCGACGCCGCGTGGAGCACCGAGGAGTGCTCCACCGCCGACACCACCACCCGGCGGCCGGCCCGCCGCCGCCCCGCCAGGGCGCCGGACATGCCGGAATGCACCGCATGCGTCCCCGAAGGAGTGAAAACCAATTCGTCGGGGCGGCAGCCGACCGCCTCCGCGGCGGCCTCGCGGGCGGCGTCCAGCAGAAGCGCGGCCCGCCGGCCCTCCTGGTAGAGCCGCGCGGGGTCCGCCCAGCCCTCGTCCAGGGATGCCTGGAGGGCCTGGCGGGCGACCGGATGCAGGGGAGCGGAGGAGGCGGCGTCGAAGTAGGGCACCCTGCCACGCTAACCCCGGCCACCCGGAGCGTGCGTGAGAAGTCCCCCGGAACTGGCTGGTCGGAGGCGTGGGAGGCGCCTGCGGAAGGGCGTGCTCCACCCCTTCGGGGAGTCGGGCGGCGCGTTGGGCACCCTCCCCGCGCGACCCCAAATAGCGTCCAGTAGGGTTTGGTCCGCATAAACATCCAAACCCCTGCCCGCGTCAGGGCCGGCGACCGACCGAGACGGCCGCAGCCGGCCGCGCGGGCGAGACTCTCGGGAAGGCGCTACGTGAGTCCCAACGGCTCCGACCGCTCGTCGCGGCGCCCGATGCGGCGGAAGCTGCCGCAGGTGCTGACTGCGGGCCTGATCCTGGCGACCGCCACCGGTTGCACATACAAGGATTTCCCCCGCCTTGGTATGCCTACCCCGGTGACGGAAGAGGCCCCTCGGATCCTCTCCCTCTGGCAGGGCTCGTGGGCGGCAGCGCTCGTCACGGGCGTGCTGGTATGGGGTCTGATCCTGTGGAGCGTCATCTTCCACCGGCGCAGCCGCACCAAGGTGGAGGTACCTCCGCAGACCCGGTACAACATGCCCATCGAGGCGCTGTACACCGTGGTCCCGCTCATCATCGTCTCGGTGCTCTTCTACTTCACCGCACGTGATGAGTCGAAGCTCCTCACCCTCTCCGCCAAGCCGACCCACACCGTGAACGTGGTCGGCTACCAGTGGAGCTGGGGCTTCAACTACATCGAGAACGTGGACGGCGACGCCGCTACGGGCAACAAGCTCTCTCCGGAGCTCAACGCCATCCCCAACCGGTTCACGAAGGAATTCCCGAAGGGTGCCGAAGGCGTCTACGACGCCGGTGTCCCGGGCCAGCGGAACCCGCAGACGGGCAACCCGGGGCCGACCCTGTGGCTGCCCAAGGGAGAGAAGGTCCGGTTCATCCTGACCTCTCGTGACGTCATCCACTCCTTCTGGGTGGTGCCGTTCCTGATGAAGCAGGACGTCATCCCGGGTCACACCAACTCCTTCGAGGTGACCCCGAACCAGGAGGGGACCTTCCTGGGCAAGTGCGCCGAGCTCTGCGGCGTCGACCACTCGCGGATGCTCTTCAACGTCAAGGTGGTCTCCCCGGAGCGCTACCAGCAGCACCTGGAAGAGCTGGCCAAGAAGGGCCAGAACGGCTACATCCCGTCGGGCATCGCGCAGACGGATCCGGCCAGGAATGCGGAGACGAACAAACTGTGAGCATCCTCAACGAACCCCAGGGTGCCGCCGCAGCAGCTGACGACTCGTACGAGAGTGAGCTGCCGGTACGGCGCAAGGAGCCGGGCAATGTCGTCGTGAAGTGGCTGACCACCACGGACCACAAGACGATCGGCACGATGTACCTGGTCACGTCGTTCGCGTTCTTCTGCATCGGCGGTCTGATGGCGCTCTTCATGCGCGCCGAGCTGGCCCGTCCCGGCACGCAGATCATGTCGAACGAGCAGTTCAACCAGGCGTTCACGATGCACGGCACGATCATGCTGCTGATGTTCGCGACGCCGCTGTTCGCCGGATTCGCGAACTGGATCATGCCGCTGCAGATCGGCGCGCCCGATGTGGCGTTCCCGCGGCTGAACATGTTCGCGTACTGGCTGTACCTCTTCGGCTCGATCATCGCGGTGGCCGGCTTCCTCACCCCGCAGGGTGCGGCCGACTTCGGCTGGTTCGCCTACGCCCCGCTGTCGGACGCGGTCCGTTCGCCGGGTGTCGGCGCCGATATGTGGATCATGGGTCTGGCCTTCTCCGGCTTCGGCACGATCCTCGGCTCGGTCAACTTCATCACCACGATCATCTGCATGCGGGCCCCCGGCATGACGATGTTCCGGATGCCGATCTTCACGTGGAACGTGCTGCTGACCGGTGTGCTGGTCCTGCTGGCCTTCCCCGTGCTGGCCGCCGCGCTGTTCGCCCTGGAGGCGGACCGGAAATTCGGTGCGCACATCTTCGACGCCGCCAATGGCGGCTCCTTGCTGTGGCAGCACCTCTTCTGGTTCTTCGGCCATCCAGAGGTGTACATCATCGCCCTGCCCTTCTTCGGGATCGTCTCCGAAGTGATCCCGGTCTTCAGCCGCAAGCCGATGTTCGGTTACATCGGCCTGGTGGCGGCGACCATCTCCATCGCGGGTCTTTCGGTGACGGTGTGGGCGCACCACATGTATGTGACCGGCGGCGTACTACTGCCGTTCTTCTCCTTCATGACCTTCCTGATCGCGGTACCGACCGGGGTGAAGTTCTTCAACTGGGTCGGCACCATGTGGAAGGGCTCACTGTCCTTCGAGACACCGATGCTCTGGACGATCGGCTTCCTGGTCACCTTCCTCTTCGGTGGTCTGACCGGCGTCATCCTGGCCTCGCCGCCGATGGACTTCCACGTCTCCGACTCGTACTTCGTCGTCGCGCACTTCCACTACGTCGTCTTCGGCACCGTGGTGTTCGCGATGTTCGCCGGATTCCATTTCTGGTGGCCGAAGTTCACCGGCAAGATGCTGGACGAGCGGCTCGGCAAGATCACGTTCTGGACGCTGTTCATCGGCTTCCACGGCACGTTCCTGGTCCAGCACTGGCTGGGTGCCGAGGGCATGCCGCGCCGTTACGCGGACTATCTCGCCTCCGACGGATTCACCGCGCTGAACACCATCTCCACGATCAGCTCGTTCGTACTCGGTCTGTCGATCCTGCCGTTCTTCTACAACGTCTGGAAGACCGCCAAGTACGGCAAGAAGGTCGAGGTCGACGACCCGTGGGGCTATGGCCGTTCACTCGAATGGGCGACGTCCTGCCCGCCGCCGCGGCATAACTTCCTCACCCTGCCGCGGATACGTTCCGAATCCCCGGCGTTCGATCTGCACCACCCTGAGATCGCCGCTCTCGACCAGCTCGAGAACGCCGGCCACGGTGCCGGCGCCCTCGCCGGTGGCAAGGAGGCCGGGAAGTGAAGATCCAAGGCAAGCTCTTCCTGTGGCTGAGCGCCTTCGTCCTGATCGTCGCCATCGTGTACGGCGTGTGGTCGAAGGAGCCGGCCGGTACGACGGCGCTCTTCCTGGCCTTCGGCCTGAGCGTCATGATCGGCTTCTATCTGGCCTTCACGGCCCGCCGGGTGGACGCCCTGGCGCAGGACAACAAGGAGGCCGATGTCGCGGACGAGGCCGGCGAGGTGGGGTTCTTCGCCCCGCACAGCTGGCAGCCGTTCTCGCTCGCCATCGGTGGCGCGCTCGGCTTCCTCGGTATCGCGATCGGCTGGTGGCTGCTGTACTTCTCGGCGCCGCTGATCCTGATCGGCCTGTGGGGCTGGGTCTTCGAGTTCTACCGCGGTGAGAACCAGAACCAGTAGGACGCAGAGCGGTTCCGAGGGGCCCGGAGTCTCCCAGCAGGGAGAGTCCGGGCCCCTCTTCCATGCCGGAACCCGCTTCCGCTCAACCGCCCGGTTTGTTCCCATTTCTGCGCCGCGCCCCCCGTTTGCCTCACTCATCGCGCCAGGAGAGGCGAAAGTTCATACCGTGTGGTTATGACGCACAAGCCACGCTTTCGCACCGTTCTCAGCTGCACCTTGCTGGTCGTGTCCCTCGGGGCGAGCGCGACCGCGTGCGGTGGCGGCAGCGAGAGCCACCCGCTCTCCGTGAAGCCGTCCGACGCGACCGGAAAGATCGCCTTCAGTACGCCTGTGGGCAGAACCAAGGCGGACCCGGACAAGCCTCTCGAAGTCACCGCCAAGGCGGGCGAAGGCCGGATCACCGACGTCACCGCCGTCGACACGACAGGCCACTACCTGGCGGGCGAACTCGCCGCCGACGGCATGCGCTGGCACTCCACGGCGCCGCTGGCGGCCGGCACCCGTTACACCGTCAGGGTCGCCACGGAGAACAAGAACGGCGCTCCCGGCGCCAGGACACTCACCTTCGACACCATCCCCGCCAAGAAGAAACTGGAGGTCGAATTCGGCCCGGATTCCGGTGAGTACGGCGTAGGACAGCCCGTCACCGCCACACTCAGCGAGCCGGTCAAGAGCAAGGCGGCCAGGTCCGTCGTGGAACGCGCTCTGACGGTCCGCTCCAGCCCCTCCGTGGAGGGCGGCGCCTGGCACTGGGTGGACGACACGGAGCTGCACTACCGCCCCAAGGACTACTGGCCCGCGAACGGGACCGTCACCGCGACCAGCAACCTCCAGGGTGTGAAGGTCAGCAAACAGCTCTACGGCGACGCCACCAAGCCGATGAAGATGAGCACCGGGGACCGGATCGAGGCCATCGTCGACGCCTCGGCGCACTACATGACGGTCTTCCGCAACGGAGAAGAGATCAACAACATCCCGGTGACCACGGGCAAGCCCGGCTTCTCCACCCGCAACGGCATCAAGGTCGTGCTGGGCAAGGAGTACTTCGTACGGATGCGCGGCGCGACCGTCGGCATCGGGGGCGGTGAGAACTACGACCTGCCCGTCTACTGGGCGACACGCGTCACCTGGAGCGGTGAGTACGTACACGCCGCGCCCTGGTCCGTCGGCTCGCAGGGCTCGGCGAACGTCAGCCACGGCTGCGTCGGCATGTCCACGGGCAACGCTGCCTGGTTCTACGAGACCGTCCAGGAGGGCGACCTCGTCCAGGTCGTCAACAGCGCGGGCGACTACATGGAGGAGTTCGGCAACGGTTACGGCGACTGGAACATCGACTGGAGCGACTGGCGCGACGGCAGCGTCCTGCAGGCCGGGACCAGGGAGGGCAGCAGCCCCAACGACGCGGCGCGCCTGCGCCCCCAGGTCTGACAGCCGCACGGACAGCCGCAGGGTGCCCTCTCCCGGCCGGGAGAGGGCACCCTCTCAGAGGTCATCCCGCACTCAGGCTTCCACGGAGAGCCTGCCGCGCAGCAGCGCGGCCAGGGCGTCCGCGAAACCGACCGGCTCGACCGGAAGGGTCACCGCGGCGTCCGCACGGCTCCAGGTGGCCAGCCAGGCGTCCTGCGGGCGGCCGATCAGCAGCAGCACGGGCGGGCAGTTGAAGATCTCGTCCTTGATCTGCCGGCAGACGCCCATACCGCCCGCGGGGACCGTCTCGCCGTCCAGCACACAGACGTCGATACCGCCCCGGTCCAGGTGCTTGAGGACCGCGGGCAGCGTCGCGCACTCCAGGAACTCGACCGGTGGTACGTCGCCGGCCGGACGGCGTCCCGCCGCCAGACGCACCTGCTCGCGGGTGTTCGAGTCGTCGCTGTAGACCAGCACCGTGGCGGTCGGCTGCATTGTTCCTCCGTGACATCAGTGTCTGCGAGGGCTTCAGGGCTCCATTGCCATGAACCGCTGCGCGGATGCTACTCCGTCGGACAGCATGTCAGCACGGGTGAGCGCGACCCTTCGCCGGGCCGTTCGCGCTGGGCACACCCCATGGACACACCGAACACCACCCCCCGGAGTGAGGGCGGGATAAGCGACCGACATAATGTCGGTCGTGGCGACAGCAACGACAGTAGAAACCGGGCACGCGCACCCGTCGGTCAATCGGCCGAACCTCACCAGCGTCGGAACGATCATTTGGCTGAGTTCCGAGCTGATGTTCTTCGCGGCCCTCTTCGCGATGTACTTCACCCTGCGATCGGTGATGGGAGCGACGTACTGGAAGGAGATGGCGTCGCACCTGAACATCCCGTTCTCGGCGACGAACACCACCATCCTGGTGCTCTCCTCCCTCACCTGCCAGCTCGGCGTCTTCGCCGCCGAGCGGGGTGACGTGAAGAAGCTCCGATCGTGGTTCGTGATCACGTTCGTGATGGGTGCGATCTTCATCGGCGGTCAGATCTTCGAGTACACGGAACTGGTCAAGGCGGACGGCCTCTCGCTGTCCTCGGACCCGTACGGCTCCGTGTTCTATCTGACCACCGGCTTCCACGGTCTGCACGTGACAGGGGGTCTGATCGCGTTCCTGTTCGTTCTGGGCAGGACGTACGCGGCCAAGAGATTCACCCATGAGCAGGCAACCGCCGCCATCGTCGTGTCCTATTACTGGCACTTCGTCGATGTCGTCTGGATCGGCCTTTTCGCCACGATCTACTTGATCAAGTAGCCGGGCACCGCGCCCGAAGCGCACACAGTCCAGAAGCATCGACGCTGAAGATCCTGACACCGGGGTAATCCGTGAAAAAGCTCTCCGCACGACGACGCCATCCGCTGGCGGCGGTCGTCGTCCTACTCCTCGCGCTGGCGGCCACCGGGGGGCTCTACGCCGCGTTCGCGCCCGCGAGCAAGGCGCAGGCTGACGAGACCGCCCAGTCCCTCGCCATCGAGGAGGGCAAGAAGCTCTACTCCGTCGGCTGCGCCAGCTGCCACGGAGCCGGCGGTCAGGGTTCCTCTGACGGCCCGACCCTGGTCGGCGTCGGCTCAGCCGCCGTGGACTTCCAGGTCGGCACCGGCCGTATGCCGGCTCAGCAGCCCGGCCCGCAGGTGCCGAAGAAGAAGGTCATCTACTCGCAGAAGGAGATCGACCAGCTCGCCGCATACGTCGCGTCCCTCGGCGCCGGCCCGATCGTGCCGACCGCGAAGCAGTACAGCCCCGACGGCGCCGACATCGCCAAGGGCGGCGACCTGTTCCGTACCAACTGCACCCAGTGCCACAACTTCACCGGCGAAGGTGGTGCTCTGACCCATGGCAAGAGCGCACCGAACCTCGCAGGCGTGGATCCGAAGCACATGTACGAGGCCATGCAGACCGGCCCGCAGAACATGCCTTCCTTCCCCGACTCCACGATGCCGGAGCAGCAGAAGAAGGACATCATCGCGTACGTCCAGGCGGTGAACGGAGACGAGACCGAGAGCCCCGGTGGTCTCAAGCTGGGCGGCCTCGGCCCCGTCAGCGAAGGCCTGTTCGCCTGGATCTTCGGGCTGGGTGCTTTGATCGCAATTGCCATCTGGGTCGCGGCCCACACCGCTAAGGCCAAGAAGTCATGAGTAGCCAAGAGATTCCAGAAGAGACCCTGCCGAGCGAGCAGGGAGCCGCGCACGGCGCGGTGGAACGGGCGGACGACCCGTTCGCGGACCCCGGACTGCCGGCGCACCGGCCCCGGGTCCAGGACATCGACGAGCGGGCGGCCAAGCGGTCGGAACGCGCGGTCGCCTCCCTGTTCCTGCTGTCGATGCTCGCGACCGTCGCCTTCATCGCCTCGTTCGTGGCGTTCCCGGTCGACAAGAGCCTGTACATCTGGCCCCTCGGTCACATCAGCATCCTGCACTTCTCGCTGGGTATGACGCTGGGCATCGCGCTCTTCGGCATCGGCGCGGGCGCGGTCCACTGGGCCCGCACGCTGATGTCCGACGTGGAGACCGCCGCCGAGCGTCATCCGATCGAGGCCCCGCCCGAGGTCAAGGCGAAGGTCCTGGAGGACTTCGCGGCGGGTGCCGCGGAGTCCGGCTTCGGCCGGCGCAAGCTGATCCGCAACACGATGTTCGGCGCGCTCGCGCTGGTGCCGCTCTCCGGTGTGATGCTGCTGCGCGACCTGGGTCCGCTGCCCGAGAAGAAGCTCCGCTCCACGCTGTGGGCGAAGGGCAAGCAGCTCATCAACATGAACACCAACCTGCCGCTGCGCCCCGAGGACATCGTCGTGGGTTCGCTGACCTTCGCCATGCCCGAGGGCCTGCACGAGGACAGCGAGGAGTTCCAGGTCGAGATCGCCAAGGCGGCCCTGATGATCGTCCGGATTCAGCCGGACGAGATCAAGGACAAGCGCGAGCTCGCATGGTCCCACCAGGGGATCGTGGCGTACTCGAAGATCTGCACCCACGTCGGCTGCCCGATCAGCCTGTACGAGCAGCAGACGCACCACGTCCTCTGCCCGTGCCACCAGTCCACCTTCGACCTCGCCGACGGCGCCCGCGTCATCTTCGGCCCGGCCGGTCACGCCCTCCCGCAGCTGCGCATCGGCGTGAACGCTGAGGGCAACCTCGAGGCGCTCGGCGACTTCGCCGAGCCCGTCGGCCCTGCCTTCTGGGAGCGCGGATGAGTACCGCTACGGACGACAAGAACCGCAAGACGCCCGCAGGTGAGCGGGTCGCCGACTGGGCGGACGGCCGGCTGGGGATCTACGGCCTGGCCAAGGCCAACATGCGGAAGATCTTCCCGGACCACTGGTCCTTCATGCTGGGCGAGATCTCCCTGTACAGCTTCATCATCATCATCCTCACGGGTGTGTACCTGACGCTGTTCTTCCACCCGTCGATGAACGAGGTGGTCTACCACGGCGGTTACGTCCCGCTGCAGGGTGTGCGGATGTCCGAGGCGTTCGCCTCGACGCTGGACATCAGCTTCGACGTCCGCGGCGGTCTGCTGATCCGGCAGATCCACCACTGGGCGGCGCTGATCTTCGTCGCGGCGATGCTCGTGCACATGATGCGCGTGTTCTTCACCGGCGCGTTCCGCAAGCCCCGCGAGATCAACTGGGTGTTCGGCTTCCTGCTGCTCGTCCTGGGCATGTTCACCGGGTTCACCGGCTACTCGCTCCCCGACGACCTGCTCTCCGGCACCGGTGTCCGCTTCATGCAGGGCGCGGTCCTGTCCATGCCGATCGTCGGCACGTACCTGTCGATGTTCCTGTTCGGCGGGGAGTTCCCGGGCGGCGACTTCGTGGCGAGGTTCTACTCGATCCACATCCTGCTGCTGCCGGGCATCATGCTCGGCCTCGTGGTGGCCCACCTGATCCTGGTCTTCTACCACAAGCACACGCAGTTCGCGGGCCCCGGCCGTACGAACAGCAACGTCGTGGGCATGCCGCTGCTGCCGGTCTACATGGCGAAGGCCGGAGGCTTCTTCTTCCTGGTCTTCGGCATCATCTCGATCGTCTCTGCCATCGCCACGATCAACCCGATCTGGTCGATCGGCCCGTACCGTCCCGACCAGGTCTCCACCGGCGCCCAGCCCGACTGGTACATGGGCTTCTCCGAGGGACTCATCCGGTTCATGCCGGGCTGGGAGATCAACGCCTGGGGCCATACCCTCGTCCTGGGTGTCTTCATCCCGCTGATGATCTTCCCGTTGGTGCTGGTCGCCATCGCGGTCTATCCGTTCATCGAGTCCTGGGTCACCGGCGACAAGCGTGAGCACCACATCCTGGACCGCCCGCGTAACGTGCCGACCCGCACGGCGTTCGGCGTGGCCTGGCTGACGTGGTACTTCGTCCTGCTGGTCGGCGGCGGGAACGACCTCTGGGCGACGCACTTCCATCTGTCGATCAACGCGATCACCTGGTTCGTCCGGATCGCCTTCTTCGTCGCACCGGTCATCGCCTTCGTCGTCACCAAGCGGATCTGCATGGGTCTGCAGCGGCGCGACGCCGAGAAGGTGCTGCACGGACGCGAGTCCGGCATCATCAAGCGGCTGCCGCACGGCGAGTTCGTCGAGGTCCACACGCCGCTCGACCAGAGTGATCTGCACAAGCTCACCGCGCACGAGCAGTACCGGCCGGCCGAGATCGGCGCCACGGTCGACGAGAACGGTGTCGAGCGCAAGGTGTCGCCCGCCGAGAAGCTCAGGGCGAAGCTCAGCAAGAGCTACTACGGCGAGGGGAACCAGATCCCCAAGCCCACCGCCGAGGAGTACAAGGAGATCACCAGCGGCCACGGCCACCACTGATCCCAGCCGGCCTCCTGAGGTCGCCACCACCGAGGGCCCCGGCCCGGTCTCCCGCGAGGGAACCGGCCGGGGCCCTCGGCGTGACACGGTGCTGTCCGCAGTTCGGGCACCCGGTCTTACGACCAGGTCGTTACCGGCGGGTCGACGCCGATAGGCTTGCCGCAGGCCGCACAGGGCCGCGGACCGGCCCCAGACATCCAGGAGCGAGCATGAGCGCTGTTACCCCCGTCGGAGGCGACACCGTGGCGGCCCGCACCTGGCCGGGCGTACTGAACCCCCTGCTGCGCGGCGAGAACCTGAGCACGGACGACACCGCGTGGGCCATGGACCGCATCATGAGCGGCGAGGCCACCGACGCGCAGATCGCCGGATTCGCGGTCGCGCTGCGGGCCAAGGGGGAGACCGTCGAGGAGGTCTCCGGTCTGGTACGTGCCATGTACGCGCACGCCAACACCATTGAGGTGCCCGGGCGTACGGTCGACATCGTCGGCACCGGCGGCGATCTCGCCAAGACCGTCAACATCTCCACCATGTCGGCGATCGTCGTGGCCGGCACCGGCGCCAAGGTCGTCAAGCACGGCAACCGCGCCGCCTCGTCGGCGAGCGGCGCCTCGGACGTACTGGAGAAGCTGGGCGTCAATCTGGAGCTGACGCCGCAACGGGTCGTCGAGGTCGCCGAGGAAGCGGGGATCACCTTCTGCTTCGCGGTGAAGTTCCACCCCGCCCTGCGCTACGCGGCCAGGGCCCGCAAGGAGCTGGGCGCGCAGACCACCTTCAATGTCCTCGGTCCGCTCACCAACCCGGCCAGGGTCCGCGCCCAGGCCGTCGGCGTGGCGGACCTGCGGATGGCGCCGATCGTGGCCGGGGTGCTCGCCGACCGGGGCAACTCGTCGCTGGTCTTCCGCGGCGACGACGGACTCGACGAGCTGACCACCACGGCCACCTCGCGGGTGTGGGTGGTACGGGACGGAAAGGTGACCGAGGAGGCCTTCGACCCGCGGAACGTGGGCCTGGAGCTGGTGCCGGTCGAGGCGCTGCGCGGTGCGGACGCGTCGTACAACGCGGAGGTCGCGCGCCGGCTGCTGGCCGGCGAGACCGGCGCCGTACGGGACGCCGTGCTGCTGAACTCGGCGGCGGCGCTGGTGGCGCTGGACCCGACGGGGGACTCGCTGGACCTCCAGCTGGCGGCGGGGATCGTGCGGGCGGCGGAGTCCATCGACTCGGGCGCGGCGCGGCAGGCGCTGGAGCGCTGGGTCGCGGCCAGCAACGCCTGACGGACCGCCCCCGGCGAGGGCGGGGGCGGCCGCGCGCGGCGCGTGTCGCCGGGCGCGGCCACCCACCCCCGTGTCCCGTATCGCGGACGCCGGCTTGGGGGGTCAGGGGCGCTGTGCCATAATTTCGCCCAAGGTCATGAGTGACAGCGATTAAGGCCCCGGCTCGCTGTCCGGCAACCCTCCGTCCGTGGCGGGGTGCCCCGGGTGAAGACCAGGCCGTAGGCAGAGAGGTCTGCGGCAAGCGCGGACCCCTGCCACCTGGGGTCCTGGTCCTCAAGGGAGCAGTCTCGTGAGCAAGCGAATGCGATAGGGCTTCTCTGCCCGCTCTTCAACACACCTCCGCACAGTGCTCTCCGTGCGTCGAGGCAATCCCCGCTTCTGTCGTGGCACCGCTGTGCCGCCGGGCGGGTTCTTGAAGCCGTTCCGACTTGTCCTGCCGGGAGATACCGCCATGTCCGCATACCCGAACGCCGCCGCCACGACGACCCCGCCCGCCGACGACCCCGCCTGCGCCGCGCCGCTGGAGGTGCTCGGACGCGACGTCACCGTCCCGCTCGTCACCGGCGGCGAAGTCACCTACGCCGCGCTCGACTACGCGGCCAGCGCCCCCGCCCTCCAGCGGGTCTGGGACGACGTGGCCGCCTACGCCCCGTACTACGGCAGCGTGCACCGCGGCGCCGGCTATCTCTCGCAGCTCTCCACCGACCTGTTCGAGAGCAGCCGCCGTACGGTCGCCGATTTCCTCGGCTGCCGCCCCGGCGACCAGGTCGTCTTCACCCGCTCGACCACCGACTCGCTGAATCTGCTGGCGGCCGTGATCCCCGACGGCTGCGAGGTGTTCGTCTTCGAGACCGAGCACCACGCCGCGCTGCTGCCCTGGCGGGACGCCCGGGTGACCTGCCTGGACGCTCCCCGTACGCCGGGAGAGGCCGTCGCCGCCCTGGAGCGCGCGCTCGCGGGCCGGGACTCCCGTACGCCGGCGCTGGTGTGTGTCACCGGCGCCTCCAACGTCACCGGTGAGCTGTGGCCGGTGCGGGAGCTGGCCGCCGCCGCGCACGCCCACGGCGCCCGTATCGTCCTCGACGCCGCCCAGCTCGCCCCGCACCACCCGGTGGACATCGCCGGTCTTGACGTCGACTGGGTGGCCTTCTCCGGGCACAAGCTGTACGCGCCGTTCGGCTCCGGGGTGCTTGCCGGCCGCGCCGACTGGCTCCAGGACGCGGAGCCGTATCTCGCCGGCGGTGGCGCCAGCCGCACGGTGACCCGCCGTACCGACGGGGCGGTGGAGGTCGCCTGGCACACCACCGCCGCGCGGCACGAGGCCGGCTCGCCCAACGTCATCGGGGTGTACGCCATCGCCTCCGCCTGCCAGGCACTCACCGACGCCGGCTTCGACACGCTGGTCGAGCGCGAGCAGCGGCTCATCACCCGGGTGCGCGCGGGCCTGGCCGAGGTGCCCGAGGTCAGGGTGCTCTCGCTCTTCGGCGACGACGCGCCGCGGGTCGGCGTCCTGTCGTTCGTGGTCGAGGGCTGGAACAGCTCGCACTTCGCCGCCGCGCTGTCCGCGGAGTACGGCATCGGGGTACGCGACGGACTCTTCTGCGCCCACCCGCTGGTGCGGACCCTGCTGGGCAGCGACCCACAGGACCCGGGGGAGTGCGGCGCCCCGGAGGCCGAGCCGGGCGAGCGCTCGCTCAACGCGATCCGGGTCAGCTTCGGCGCGGGCACCCCGGACGAGCATGTGGACCGGTTCGTCGGAGCGGTGAAGGAGCTGGTGCGGGACGGCGCCCGGTGGAGCTACCGCACCGAGGAGGGCCGCTGCGTCCCGGACCGGGACGGCGCCGCCGTCTGAGCTCCGTACCGCGGCACGCCCTGAGCGGCGGCCCTACCCGTCGAGTCCGATGGCGAAGGCCGCTTCCAGGTCGTGCTGGGAGTACGTACGGAACGCCACATGCGTGTCGGTGGCCTCGACGCCCGCGATCTTGCTGATCCGGCCGGGGATCACATCCGCCAGATCGTCGTGCTTGGGGACGCGCACCATGGCGATCAGGTCGTACGTGCCGGTGACCGAGAAGACCTCGCTGACGCTGTCCAGCGCGGCGATCGACTCCGCGATCTCGGGGATCCGGTCCACGCTGGTCTTGATGAGCACGATCGCGGTGATCACGGTTGGCGTTCTCCCTCGGTGGCCGCGGTTTGGTCTCCCACTCTATCGGTACGCCAGTAGCGCACCCAGGCGTAGAGGAAGCCCGCGGCGAAGCCCACCAGATGCGCGAGATAGGCGACCCCCGGGCCCGCCTCCGCGTTCCGCGCCGCCAGCCACTGCAGCACGAACCAGAAGATCAGCACGATCCAGGCGGGGAAGCGCAGCGGCAGGAAGAAGAGAAACGGGAAGAGGCTGGTGACGCGCGCTGTGGGGAAGAGGAAGAGGAAGGCGCCGAGCACCCCCGAGATCGCGCCGGAGGCCCCCACCAGGGTCTGCTCCGAGGTGGCGTTGACCGCCGCGAACACGAACAGCGCGAGATAGCCGACGCCGAGATAGAAGAGCAGGAACCACGCCCGGCCCATCCGCCGCTCGACCATGGCCCCGAAGACGTACAGGAAGAGCAGGTTCCCCAGCAGATGCAGCCAGTTGCCGTGCACGAAGAGCGCGGTCAGCGGGGTGAGCAGGGCATGCGAGGAGTTGCCCGTCAGTTCGGCCGGGATGACACCCCACCGTTCGAAATACGCGCTCTGCGCGGCGAGGAGGGCGTCCCCGTTCCCGTACACCGGATGGAAGCCCGACAGCGGACTGACCAGGAAGGCCAGACAGCAGAGGCCGATCAGCCCATAGGTCACCACCGGTCCGCCGGCCACCGTCCGCCAATTGATCACTGACAGAGCATGGCGTACCGGCACCGAACGGTACAGAGTGCCTCGCCGCTCCCCGGGGGCCCGCCAGGCCGTAGGGTTGCGTGTCATACCGCCGCCGTTCGACGGCGCACCGCACGAGGGACGACGAAAGAGGACGGCAATATGACGACGGTTCCCCAGCCGACGGCGACCACCCGGTGGCGCTGCACCCTGTGCGGCAATCTCACGCGCTTCGACGTGACGCGTTCGTCGAAGGCCGTGGAGTACGTCCATCTGGACCTGGCCGGGGAACCGAAGGTCGAGGAACGCGAGGTGGTCAGTGAGACCATCGAGTCGGTGCGGTGTCGTTGGTGCAACGCGGTGGACCAGATCGAACTGGTGGACAGGCCGGGCGCCGGCTCCTGAGGGAGCCGCCCGAAAGGGGTAGTGGGGTGACGGATCGTGGAGCAGCCCGCGAGCGGTGCTGAGCCGGCCGGTGCGGCCGACGGTGACGCCGCGGAGGCGCTCGACCGCCCGCTCCCGGACGGGGTACGGCGCCGGGTCGTCGGGCTCGTTTCCGACGCCTTCGGCGGTCTGACCGTCACCGAACTCCCCGCGCAGCTGCGGCAGTACGCCCGGTTCACACCGAACAGGCGTGCCAAGTTCGCGGGCAACGCGATGGCCGCGGCGCTGGAGAGCGATCCGCTGTTCCGGCAGCGGATCGGGGAGCGGATCAGCCAGTCCCAGCCCGAGCTGGCCGCGGCTCTGGAGTCGGGATCGCCGCCCGCGGCGGCCGACCCGGTCGATGTGGCGGCGGCCGCGTACATCCTGCGTCCCCCCGGATGGGTGAAGTTGGTGGCGGCCGCGGGCGAGGAGGCCCAGCGGGCCCACGCCGAGCGCGCCGACGAGGAGGCCAGGCGCGAGCTGGAGCGGCTGCGCGAGGAGCTGGCCGCCGCCAGGGCTCAGACGAAGAGCGAGACCGAGCGGCTGCGTACGGAGCTGGAGGCGGCCCGCAAGGAGGCCGAGGCGCTCCACCGCAAGCTGCGCAGCGCCCAGAGCGATGTGAAGCGGGGCGAGGCCGCGCTGCGCCGTACGCACACGGAGGCCGAGGCGGTCAGGGCCGAGGCCGCCGCGCAGGTGTCGGCCGCCGAGAGTGAGACGCGCCGGATCAAGGCGCGGCTCGGCGAGGCGGAGTCGGCGGTCGAGGCGAGCCGCAGGGCCGCCCGTGAGGGCCGCTCGGTCGAGGACATGCGGCTGCGGCTGCTGCTGGACACGGTGCTGGAGTCCGCTCAGGGGCTGCGGCGCGAGCTGGCCCTGCCGCCGGCCGCCGCCCGTCCCGCCGACACGGTCGACGCGGTCGAGCCGGGCCGTATGTCTCCCAAGGACGTGGCGGCCCGCGCGCTCTCCGAGACCGATCCGGCGCTGCTCGACCAGCTGCTGGCGCTGCCGCAGGCGCATCTGATCGTGGACGGCTACAACGTCACCAAGACCGGCTATCCCACGATGCCGCTGGAGAAGCAGCGGCTGCGGCTGCTGGGCGGCCTCGCCATGCTCGCGGCGCAGACGGGCGCCGAGATGACCTGTGTCTTCGACGGCGCCGAGCTGGCGGCGCCGGTGCTGCTGGCCCCGCCGCGCGGGGTGCGGGTGCTGTTCTCCAAGGCGGGGGTGACCGCGGACGAGCTGATCCGCCAGCTCGTCCGGGCGGAGCCGCCCGGACGGCCGCTGGTGGTGGTCTCCACCGACCGGGAGGTCGCGGACGGAGTGGCGAAGGCCGGGGCGAGACCGGTCGCGTCCGCTTTGTTGCTGAAGCGGCTTTCGCGCGTCTAGGCAACTCATGCGGCCAATGCCGGAATTGACCGTCCGATGTGGGAGCGCAGTGTCAAATGTCCATCACTGCCCGTGTGATGTCTGTAAATTATGCGCTTACTGACTGAGATTTTCCTCGTGAGGATTTGAACTGATCACAAGTAGGTCACTAAGGTCAGGCTTCGAACCTTCGCGCGGTTGATCGCCCATCCGGGGTGACAGCGAAGGTACCGCCGATTTCGTGCAGTTCAGCCCAGTTCGCGGGGGAGTCGGACGCATGAAGCCGGGGCTTTCGTCCCCAGGGCCCGGTAGGCGGCAGAGGAAGAAGGAGCTCGCCTTCGTGGCGTCCCACCGTCGTCCCAAGCAGCCGAGCCGCGCCCGTGTGACCGTGCTCACCGCCACTGCCGCCGCTGCCGTTGCTCTGACGTCCCAGGCCGCTCACGCCGACCCGAAGCCGAGCAAGAGCGACGTCAAGGAGAAGGTCGACAAGCTCTACGAGGACGCGGAGAAGGCCACCGAGAAGTACAACGGGGCCAAGGAGGCGCAGGGCAAGCTCGAGAAGCAGGTCGACGCCCTCCAGGACAAGGTCGCCCGCGGCCAGGACGAGCTCAACGACCTGCGCGACGGCCTCGGTTCGATGGCCAGTGCCCAGTACCGCACCGGTGGCATCGACCCCGCCGTGCAGCTCTTCCTCTCCTCCGACCCGGACACCTACCTGGCCAAGGCGTCCACGCTCGACCAGGTCACCGCCAAGCAGGCCGAGGCGCTCCAGCAGATCCAGTCGAAGCAGCGGTCCCTCGCGCAGCAGCGCAAGGAAGCCCAGGAGAAGGTCAAGGACCTCGCGGACACCCGCAAGGAACTCGGCGCGAAGAAGAACGAGGTCAAGGGCAAGCTCGCCGCCGCGCAGAAGCTGCTCAACACGCTCACCGCGCAGGAGCGCGCCGCGCTCGTCGACGAGGAGTCGCGCGCCAGCCGCGCCACCTCCCGTGCGGACCTCGGCAACTCGGTGCCCGCCTCGCAGCGTGCCTCCGCCGCGTTCGCCGCCGCCCAGGGCAAGATCGGCACGCCGTACGTCTACGGCGCCAGCGGCCCCGGCTCCTTCGACTGCTCCGGGCTGACCTCCTGGGCGTACGCCCAGGCCGGCGTCTCCATACCCCGTACCTCCGAGTCCCAGGCCAACGCCGGTACCCGGATAGGGATGAGCCAGCTCCAGCAGGGCGACCTGGTTCTCTTCTACGGCGACCTCCACCACGTCGGCTTCTACGCCGGCAACGGCCAGGTGCTGCACGCGCCCAAGCCGGGTGCCAGCGTGCGCTACGAGTCGATCAACAACATGCCGTTCCAGTTCGGTGTGCGCATCTGACGCACGGCCCACCGCACGCCGCCGGCACCGCCCATTCGGGCGAATTCCGGTAACGGCCGCTCACCCCGCGCCCCGCCGATGACCTGTGGTCCACGGCGGGGCGTCACTATTGTGTGCGCGGGGCGGTCGTTGGCCGCACCGTGGTCGCGCGGTTACTGTCTGCTCCGCGTAGCTCCGGCCATCGGTCCGCCCGTCGGGCGGCAGGAGCGGCGTGAGTGCGTACAGCGGAAGGGAGTGCGGCTACCTGTGGTGTCCCATCGCCGCTCCTCACAGTCCGGCCTGGGCTTCGCTGCCCGCGGCAGCGCGGCGCTGGCCGTGTCCACCGCGGCGGCCACGGCGGTGGTGCTCGGCGCCGCCCCGGCGGGCGCCGACCCGCAGCAGACGCCCGCGGCCGTCCGGGCCAAGGTCGACCGGCTGTACGAACAGGCCGAGAAGGCCACCGAGCAGTACAACAAGGCGGGCGAGCGGGCGGGCCGGCTGCGGACGCTGATCGGCCAGGCCCAGGACCGAGCCGCGCGCGGCCAGGAACGTATCAACCGGATGCGCGGAGCGCTCGGTTCGGTCGCGGGCTCGCAGTACCGCTCCGGCGGCATCGATCCGGCCCTCGCCCTGCTGCTCTCCTCCGACCCCGACAGCTATCTCGACAAGGCCTCGGTCCTGGAGCGGGTGAGCGAACGCCAGGCCGGCGTCCTGCGCGAACTCCAGCAGGCGCGGCGGACGCTGGGACAGGAACGCACGGAAGCCGCGCACGGTCTCACCGAGCTGGAGCGCAGCAGGGCCGCCGTCGCCCGCCACAAGCGCGCCGTCGAAGGCAGACTGGCCGAGGCGCGGAGGCTGCTGAAGACCCTGCCCGCCGACGAGCGCGGCTCCTTCGACCGGGCCTCCCGCTCGGGCCGCGACGAGCTGACCGCGCTCGTCGGCGGCCTGCCCGGCGGCCTGCCGTCCTCGGCGCGGGCCGCGGCCGCGATGCTGGCGGCCCAGCGGGCCGTGGGCCTGCCCTACGTGTGGGGCGCCAACGGGCCCTCGCGCTTCGACTGTTCGGGGCTCACCCAGTGGGCGTACGCCCAGGCGGGCGTCGGACTGCCGCGCACCTCCCAGGCACAGCGGTACGCCGGCCGGCAGATCCCGCTGTCCCAGGCGCGGCCCGGCGACCTCGTGACGTACCGCGACGACGCGAGCCATATCGGGATGTACGCGGGCAACGGCCAGGTGATCCACGCGCCGTATCCCGGCGCCGCGGTGCGCTACGACCCGGTCGGCATGATGCCCGTCTCCTCGGTCACGCGCGTCTGATCCCCAGGCGGGACACCCCGTACGATCGGCCGGGTGGCAGGTCAGGGGCATACCGCGAGGGGACGGCACGGCGGCGCGCGCCGGCGCCCCGCCGTGCTGTGGCTCGCCGCTCTGCTGCTCGCGGCGGGCTGTACGGTCCCCGCCGAGCCCCCCGACGCCGCCACCGCGGAGATCCAGCTGACCCTGGACCGCTGGGCGGCGGCCGTCCTGGACCGGGACGAGCGCGCGTACCTGGCCGTTCTCGACCCCTCTGCGGGGACGCTGCGCGCCACCGGGCGCGGGGAGTTCGAGAACCTCGCCGAGATGCCGTTCAGCTCCTGGGAGTACCGGCTCACCGCGGTCCGGCACTCCGGCCACCGGGCCACCGCCCAGGCCGAGCTGCGCTACCGGCTCGACGGCTACGACAGCGCGCCGGTGTCGACGCCCCGCACCCTGGAGCTGGGCGAGCGCGAAGGACGCTGGTACGTGACGGCGGACCGGCCGGGCAAGGGCGGCGCCCAGCAGCTCTGGCAGCAGGGCGACGTACGGGCCGTACGCGGCGGCCACAGCCTCGTCCTCGGCGTCGGGCAGCGCGAGGACCGGCTGCGCGGGATCGCCGCCGCCGCGGACCTGGCCGTACCCGCCGTCGACGGTGCCTGGCCGGGCCGCTGGTCCCAGCGGGTGGTCGTGCTGGTGCCCGGCTCCGTGGACTCCATGGCGCGGCTGCTGGGGGCGCCCGCGGCCGGCTACCGGGGCATCGCGGCGGTCACCACCGGAGAGACCGGACACTCGGGCGCGTCACCCGCCGACCGGGTCATCGTGAACCCGGACGCGTACGGCGCCCTCGGCGACTTCGGACAGCGGATCGTCCTCACCCACGAGACCACACACGTGGCGACCCGAGCCGCCACCTCGGCGGCCACCCCGGTCTGGCTCTCGGAGGGCTTCGCGGACCGGGTCGCGTACCGCGGCACGGACCGGACCGCCGAGCAGATCGCCCCCGAACTGCAACGCGCCGTCCGTCTCGGCGAATCGCCTGCCACCCTGCCGTCCGACGAGGACTTCGCCTTCGGCGGCGATGCCGGCCGGCTGGCACGCTCGTACGAGAGCGGCTGGCTGGCCTGCGAGCTGATCGCCGAGCGCTGGGGCGAGAAGCGGCTGACCGACTTCTACCGCGCCGTGGGCGCGCACGGCCGCCGCGACGGCGCGGTGGAGAAGGCGATGCACGATGTCCTGTCCACGACGCCGGAAGACTTCACGGCGCGCTGGCGCGGCTATCTGCGGGAGCGGCTGGGCTGACGGCCGCTCCGCCGTCCGGCCGGCGCTCCCGGGGGCCGGGGACGGTCCGCCGCCACAGCCGGCGGCAGGCGATCAGCGTCGCGGCGACCAGCAGCCCGTTGCGTACGGCCAGCAGCAGGATGCCCACGGGCCCGCCGAGCACCACATGCGAGAACAGAATCGGGAACTCGACCAGCGTCACCGCGGTGGCGGCCAGGACCAGCAGCGCGGGTACCCCCATCCGGCTCGCCCGCAGCGCCAGACAGGCGGCCGCCAGGCCGACCAGCCACAGCATGTACTGAGGGCTGATCACCCGGCTCGTGGTGGTGAACAGCAGAACCGCGGCGAACGCCGCGTCGCACGGTGTGCTCGCGGTGAACTCGCGCGCCCTGAGCCGCCACACCAGCAGCCAGCAGAGGGCGAGCACGGACAGCCCCAGCGCCGCCCTGCTGACCAGCTCCACATACGGTCCGAGGAACTCCACGGAACCGTAGTTGAGCAGTACCTCCCCGTCCCAGCCGAAGCGCCTCGCCACCTGGAAGACGAGGCCGCCCAGCGACTCGATCTCGGTGCCCCGGTCGCGCTGGAAGGTGAGGAAGGCCAGCGCGCCCGGCATCACGGCGGAGCCCAGCGCGAGCAGCCCGACGGCGGTGACGGCCGCGGCGGCCCACGACCCGCGGGTGGCCCGGCCGCGCGGGGTGCCCACCAGCAGCAGCACCGGCCACACCTTCAGCAGCGCGCCGAACCCGGCGAGCGCGCCCATCAGCCGCGGCCGCCGGGCCCCGGCGAGCAGCGCGACCACGGCCACCGCCGTCACCATCAGGTCGTACCGGGCGTACGACGTCGGACCGAGCAGCGGCACCCCCGCCAGCCACACCCACGCCCCCCGCCGCGACCGGCCCGCCCGGCCGCCCGCGCGCAGCAGCAGCCCGAAGACCAGCGCGTCGCAGAGGAACGCCAGCACGAAGAAGGCCGAGGCGTAACCCAGGAACGGCAGCACCGCGGGGGAGCCGATCGCGAGCGCGGCCGCGGGCGGATACTGCCAGGTCACGTCGTCCAGCGGGAAGGTGCCGGTCTTCAGGATCTCGTACCAGCCCTGGTAGATCACCGAGACGTCGGAGGTGACGTCGGGCCCCGGCAGCGTGACCACCTTGAAGACACAGAGCAGCAGGGCGGCCCTGGTGAGGGCCCACACCGCGACCGGAAAGCGTGTGCCGCGCGCGCCCGCCATGACCACCTCGTCCGATTCGTACGTGATTGCGGAAGTCATGATGCCGGGCGGGGCTGTGCGCGGGCGATGAGGCAGGGCCGTTGGGTACTGTCTGCGGCGATGCACAAGACATTGATCGTGACCAACGACTTTCCGCCCAGGCCCGGCGGCATCCAGGCGTTCCTGCACAACATCGCGCTCCGGCTGGACCCCGAGCGGCTCGTCGTCTACGCCTCCACCTGGAAGCGCGGCCGCGAGGGTGCGGAGGCGACCGCCGCCTTCGACGCCGAGCAGCCCTTCATCGTCGTACGCGACCGTACGACGATGCTGCTGCCGACCCCGCGTGTCACCCGGAAGGCGACCCGGCTGCTGCGCGAACACGGCTGTGAGTCGGTCTGGTTCGGCGCGGCGGCCCCGCTCGGTCTGATGGCGCCCGCGCTGCGCAGGGCGGGCGCCCGGCGCCTCATCGCCACCACGCACGGCCACGAGGCCGGCTGGGCACAGCTGCCCGCCTCCCGGCAGTTGCTGCGGCGCATCGGCGAGTCCACCGACACGATCACCTATCTCGGTGAGTACACCCGCTCCCGCATCGCCGCCGCGCTCACTACGGAGGCCGCTGCCCGCATGGTGCGCCTGCCGCCCGGCGTCGACGAGAAGACCTTCCACCCCGGCTCGGGCGGAGCGGCGGTCCGGGAGCGGCTCGGGCTCACGGGGCGGCCCGTCGTGGTCTGTGTGTCCCGGCTGGTCCCGCGCAAGGGCCAGGACACCCTGATCCTCGCCCTGCCCGCGATCCTGGCGCGCGTGCCGGACGCCGTACTGCTGATCGTGGGCGGCGGACCGTACGAGCCGGAGCTGCGCAAGCTGGCGCGGGAGACGGGCGTCGCCGACGCCGTGCGCTTCACCGGCGCGGTCCCCTGGGCGGAGCTGCCCGCCCACTACGGCGCGGGCGACGTCTTCGCGATGCCCTGCCGCACCCGCCGCGGCGGCCTGGACGTCGAGGGCCTGGGCATCGTCTACCTGGAGGCCTCGGCGACGGGGCTCCCGGTGGTCGCGGGCGACTCGGGAGGCGCGCCGGACGCCGTGCTCGACGGCGAGACGGGCTGGGTGGTCCACGGCGGCGGCCCGCCGGCGGCCGCGGCGGCGGAGTCGGCGGACCGGATCGTCACGCTGCTCCAGGACCCGGAGCTGCGGCGCCGGATGGGGGAGCGGGGGCGGGAGTGGGTCGAGTCGCAGTGGCGCTGGGACGCCCTGTCGAACACGCTCGCGTCGTTGCTGTAGCGCGGGTGCGTTTCGCCGTCCGGCGAGGGGTGCGGGTTGTTCGTCGGGGTGCGGGTGCCGGGGGTTCCGGAGGTCCGTGTCCGGACTGCATGATTTACGGCGCCCTGCGGGCCGGTTGAACGGTGCGGCTTGTGGTGCGCCACAAATCACGCTTTACGTCCGGTCACGCACCTCCTGCACCCCCGACCCCCTCCCACCGGTGGCCCCCCGCCCGGCTTGGGGGGTGGGGGTGGGGGGTCTGTGCGGGTGGTGGAGGGGGACGGGTAGGGGTGGTGTCCAGGACGTAGAGCGTGATTTGTGGCGCTCGACAACGTGTCACCCGGGATCCGGTCCGCACGCGCCGTAAATCATGCAGTCCAGGACACCACCCCTGCCCGGCCCCCGGCGACAACCCGCACCCGAGAACCGGCCCCCGCCCAAGACAACCCGCACCCCGCCGGACGGCGCCCCGCACGCGGCGACAACCCGCACCCGAGAACCGGCCCCAGCCCACGACCACCGCACCCGGCCAACCGCCGGACGGCGAAACCTCAAGGCTGATAGATCGCTTCGATCTCGTCCGCGAAGTCCTTCGCCACCACGTTTCGCTTGAGCTTCAGGGACGGCGTGATGTGTCCCGCGTCCTCCGTGAACTGCGCCGTCAGGACGCGGAACTTCCGTACCGACTCCGCCTTCGACACCGCGGCATTGCCCTCGTCCACCGCGCGCTGCACCTCGGCCAGCAGCTCCGGGTCCAGGCGCAGTGTCGCCGCCGTCGATCCGGACGGCTTGCCGTGGTCCCGGGCCCAGCGGCCGAGGAACTCCTCGTCGAGGGTGATCAGCGCGCCGACGAAGGGCCGTCCGTCGCCGACCACCATGCACTCCGCGACCAGCGCGTGCGCCCTGATGCGGTCCTCGATCACCGCGGGGGCGACGTTCTTGCCGCCCGCGGTCACCAGGATCTCCTTCTTGCGGCCGGTGATCGCGAGATAGCCGTCCTCGTCGAGCGTGCCGATGTCACCGGTGTGGAACCAGCCGTCGGCCAGCGCCTCGGCGGTCGCGCTCTCGTTGTTCCAGTAGCCCGTGAACAGGTGCTCGCCGTGGAGCAGCACCTCGCCGTCGTCGGCGATCCGTACGACCGAACCGGGCAGCGGCTGCCCGACCGTGCCGATCTTCTGCCGGTCCCACGGGTTGAAGGCGGTGGCCGCGCAGGACTCGGTGAGGCCGTACCCCTCCAGCACCGTGAAGCCGATGCCGCGGTAGAAGTGGCCGAGTCGCTCGCCGAGCGGGGCGCCGCCGGAGATGGCGTACTCGCCGCGCCCGCCGAGTACCGCGCGCAGCTTGCCGTACACGAGCTTGTCGAAGATCTTGTGGCGGATCCTGAGGCCGAGGGACGGACCCTGCGGGGTGGACAGCGCCCTGCTGTACGCGATGGCCGTGTGCGCGGCCTTGTCGAAGATCCTGCCCTTGCCGTCGGCCTGTGCCTTGGCGCGGGCGGAGTTGTAGACCTTCTCGAAGACGCGCGGTACGCCGAGGATCAGCGTCGGCCGGAAGCTGGCCAGCTCCTCGGTGAGGTTCTTGATGTCCGGTACGCAGCCGAGCTTGATCGGCGCCATCACGGCCGCGACCTCGACGAGCCGCCCGAAGACATGCGCGGCCGGGAGGAAGAGCAGGACGGAGCACTCGCCGGTACGGAAGAGGGGTTTGAGGCGCTCCACCGCGTTGCCGCACTCCGCGAAGAAGCTGCGGTGCGTCAGCACGCAGCCCTTGGGGCGGCCGGTGGTCCCCGACGTGTACACGATCGTCGCCGGGTCGTCGGCCCTCGCCGTCGCGGCGCGCTCGTCGACCACCGCGTCGGTGATCTCCGCACCGGCCGAGGTCAGCTGCTCGACGCCGCCCTTGTCGATCTGCCAGATGTCGCGCAGGCCGGGCAGCCCGGGCCGTACCGACTCGACCGAGGCGGCGTGCTCCGCGCTCTCCACGATGACGGCGACCGCGCCCGAGTCGCCGAGGATCCACTGCACCTGCTCGGCCGAGCTGGTCTCGTAGACCGGTACGGTGACCGCGCCGGCGCTCCAGATCGCGAAGTCGAGCTGCACCCATTCGAAGCGGGTACGGGACATCAGCGCGACCCGGTCGCCGGGCCGGATGCCCGCCGCGATCAGGCCCTTGGCCGCGGCCCGCACCTCGGCGAGGAACTGGGTGGCGGTGACATCGGCCCAGGCGCCGGCCACCTTGCGGGCCAGCACCGCGACATCGGGATGCTGAGCGGCATTGCGGCGGATGAGATCCGTCAGGTTGCCGTCCGAGGGGACCTCGTACAGGGCCGGAAGGCTGAACTCGCGCAAGACTGCTGCTCCTCATCGGGCGCCGGCGCCACGGCTCTGTGTGCTGCGCCGGTTGCGGTCCAAGATCGGGCAGGTGCTCCGTGGAGCGCGACCGGACTGCCCGGACGTTACCCACCGGTACTTTTCGTCGGTACTTCGCGCACAGTAGTCCACACCTCTGACACCAGGGAAGTAACCGCAGGTCCGGCGCCCTCTACCGAGTAAGGGGAACAGCACCCTAGGGTGATCGTCATGCCTGGTGTGCGAGTCAACGTGATCAGCGACGTCCATGGGAACACGCAGGGCCTCGCGAGGGCGGGAGAGGGCGCCGACGCTCTCATCTGCCTCGGCGACCTCGTCCTCTTCCTCGACTACGCGGACCACTCGCGCGGGATCTTCCCCGATCTCTTCGGCGTCGAGAACGCCGACCGGCTCGTGGAGCTGCGCACCGCCCGCCGCTTCGACGAGGCACGGGACTTCGGGCGCGCGCTGTGGGCCGGCCTGAGTGTCGACCCGGCCGCCGCCATCGAAGGGGCGGTACGGCGCCAGTACGCCGAGCTGTTCGCGGCCCTGCCCACCCCGACGTACGCCACCTACGGCAATGTCGACATCCCGGACCTCTGGGCGGAGTACGCGGGACCGGGTGTCACCGTGCTCGACGGTGAGCGTGTCGAGCTGGGCGGCCGCGTCTTCGGCTTCGTCGGCGGCGGACTGCGCACCCCGATGCGCACCCCGTACGAGATCTCCGACGAGGAGTACGCCGCCAAGGTCGAGGCGCTCGGTCCCGTCGATGTGCTGTGCTCGCACATTCCGCCCGATGTGCCCGAGCTGACGTACGACACCGTCGCCCGCCGCTTCGAGCGCGGCAGCCGCGCCCTGCTGGACGCCATCCGCCGGACGAAGCCCCGCTACGCGCTCTTCGGCCATGTCCATCAGCCGCTGGCCGGCCGGATGCGCGTGGGCGCGACGGAGTGCGTGAACGTCGGTCATTTCGCCGCGACCGGACGGCCGTGGACCCTGGAATGGTGAGCGGTGCGCACGCGATAGCCTGCACACCACATACCCGGACCCACCACATACCCCTGACCGGCCTTCCCCTCGCTTCGCGGAGGAGAGACCCCATCTGGAGGAGCACGGCGATGGCGGAACACACCAGTTCGAGCATCACGATCGAGGCGGCACCCGCCGACGTCATGGGCGTGATCGCCGACTTCGGCCGCTATCCCGAGTGGACCGGCGAGGTGAAAGAGGCCGAGGTGCTCGCCACCGACGACAAGGGCCGCGCCGAGCAGGTCAGGCTGGTGCTGGACGCCGGAGCGATCAAGGACGACCACACCCTCGCGTACACCTGGACCGGGGACGACGAGGTCAGCTGGACGCTCGTCAAGTCGCAGATGCTGCGCGCCCTGGACGGCTCGTACCTCCTCGCGCCCGTCGCCGGCGGCGACCGCACCGAGGTCACCTACCGGCTGACCGTCGACGTCAAGATCCCGATGCTCGGCATGATCAAGCGCAAGGCCGAGAAGGTCATCATCGACCGCGCCCTGGCAGGCCTGAAGAAGCGCGTCGAATCCGCCCCCGGAGTCTGACCCCGATGCGTACGGTTCTCGTCACCGGACCCGGCGGCGCCGGCCGTACCACCATCGCCGCGGCGACCGCCCTGGCCGAGGCCCGGCGCGGCAGGCGCGCCCTGCTGCTCTCCGCCGACGCCCTCGGTGATCTCCTCGGCGCACCGGTGAGCGCGGACCCCACCGAGGTGCGGGACGGCCTGTGGGCCGCGCGCATCGACTCCGGCGAGCACTTCCGTACGGAACTTCTCGCACTCCAGGAGCGGGCGGCCGCCGGACTCGATCTTCTCGGCGCCCGCCCGCTGACCGGCGAGGAACTCACCGAGCTGCCGGGCAGCGAGCAGTTCGCCCTGCTCCACGCGCTGCGCCGGGCCGCGGACGGCGACTGGGACGTGCTGGTCGTCGACCTGCCGCCGGTACGGGACGCCCTGGCCGTACTCGCCCTGCCCGAGCAGCTGCGCCGCTATCTGCGCCGGCTGCTGCCCCAGGAGCGGCAGGCCGCGCGCGCCCTGCGCCCGCTGATGGCCCAGCTCGCCGGCGTGCCGATGCCGTCGCAGTGGCTGTACGACACCGCCGCGCGCCGGGACGCCGAGCTGGCCGAGGTCCAGTCGCTGATCGAGGACCGGACGACGACGGTGCGGCTGGTCGCCGAGCCGGGGCCCGCCGCGGCGGAGGCCGTGCGCACCGCCCGTACCGGCCTCGCCCTGTACGGCCTGCGGGCCGACGCGCTCGTGGCGAACCGGATACTGCCCCGCGACGAGGCCGGCCACTGGCTCGCGACACTCGTCGCCCAGCAGCGGAAGTGCCTGGACGAGTGGTACGAGCGAGCGGTGCCCGAGGCCGCGCTCCGCGAGGTGGGGCATCTGGGCCGCGACCCGCACGGTCCCGACGACCTCACGCTGCTCGACACCGGACTCGCCGCCGGACCGGACGACGCCGCCCCGGGCCCCGCCGGCGACCCCTGGTGGGTCGAGGACCGGATCGCCGAGGACGATCTGCTCGTCTGGTGCCTCCCGCTGCCCGGCGCGGTCAAGAGCGAACTGTCCCTGACGCGCAGGGACGACGAACTCCTGCTCACCGTCGGCCCGTTCCGCCGGATCGTTCCTCTGCCGTCCGCGCTGCGCCGCTGCACCGTCACCGGGGCCGCCCTCACGGACGGCGTGCTCCGGGTCAGATTCACCCCCGACCCCGGTCTGTGGCCGCGTACCTCCTGAACGACTCGCGGCCGTTCGGGTACCGTCGACGGTACGAACCCTTCCGCTGTCCATGGCGGAAGGACCGGTCCCTGACGCGCAGGAGAACCCCATGAGCGAAGCCACCGAGCGCCCCGCCGCCGACTCGGACGCCTGGGCCACGGCATGCGCGGAAGACCTCGAAGCGGAACAGGCCCGCCGCCGTGCCGCCTACGGCCGGCCGCCCGCCTCCGCCTCCGAGGAGCTGCGCAAGCTGGTCGACGCCGTCGCCGACAAGGTCTCCTCACTGCAGGGCCCGCTGTTCGGCATGGCCACCCAGGGCGCCGTACAGCAGTTCATCAGCCAGGCCAAGGCCGCCGTCGAGCCCGTGATCGAGCGCAACCCCGGAGTCTTCGACCATCTCGCGGCCGCGGGGAACGAACTGCTCGCCGCGTACCGCTCCGCCGTCGAGGGCCAGGAGAACCGCTGGACCCAGGACTCCGCGGCCCCGCCGTCCACGACCGCGCCGTCCGCGGGACCGGACGCCGCACACGAGACGAAGAAGTCGGAAGACCCCACGGACCCCAGGGACGAAGGACCTGGTCCGGGCGGTCACATCGACCTGGACTGACAGCCGCGCGCCCGCCCTCGGGTACGGTTGGCCCTAGCGGGGCTCGACCGAAAACTGAGGGACACATGGGACTCACCATCGGCGTCGACATCGGCGGCACGAAGATCGCGGCCGGCGTGGTCGACGAAGAGGGCACCATCCTGGAGACGCACAAGGTACCCACCCCGCCGACCGCCGAAGGCATCGTGGACGCGATCTGCGCCGCGGTCGCCGGCGCGGGCGAAGGGCATCAGATCGAGGCCGTCGGCATCGGCGCCGCCGGCTACGTCGACGACAAGCGCGCCACCGTCCTCTTCGCGCCGAACATCAACTGGCGGCACGAACCGCTCAAGGACAAGGTCGAGCAGCGGGTCGGCCTGCCGGTTGTCGTGGAGAACGACGCCAACGCCGCCGCCTGGGGCGAGTACAGGTTCGGGGCCGGGCAGGGCCACGAAGACGTCATCTGCATCACGCTCGGCACGGGGCTCGGCGGCGGCATCATCATCGGCAACAAGCTGCGCCGCGGACGCTTCGGTGTGGCCGCCGAGTTCGGGCACATCCGGGTCGTTCCCGACGGTCTGCTGTGCGGCTGCGGCAGCCAGGGCTGCTGGGAGCAGTACGCGTCCGGGCGTGCCCTCGTCCGGTACGCGCGCCAACGCGCCAACGCCACACCGGAGAACGCCGGGGTCCTGCTCGGTCTCGGCGACGGCACCCCGGACGGCATCGAGGGCCGGCACATCAGCGCGGCGGCCCGCGCCGGCGACCCGGTGGCCATCGACTCGTTCCGCGAGCTGGCCCGTTGGGCGGGGGCCGGTCTCGCCGACCTGGCCTCGCTCTTCGACCCGTCCGCGTTCATCGTCGGCGGCGGCGTCTCGGACGAGGGCGAGCTGGTCCTCGACCCGATCCGCAAGTCCTTCAGACGCTGGCTGATCGGCGGCGAGTGGCGCCCGCACGCCCAGGTTCTGGCGGCCCAACTGGGCGGCGAGGCAGGGCTGGTGGGAGCGGCGGACCTGGCCAGGCAGGGCTGATTCACCACGACTGTGCCCGCCGCACCCCGCGTGGGGGTGCGGCGGGCACAGCCATGTCCGGTGCCGGTGCCATCGCTCGGGCCGTGTGCCGCCCGCTATCTTGTGGGCATGGCGATGACCCCGCTGCCCGACTCCCGTACCGAGCCGGACGGTTCGGCCGTGATCCGGGTGCTCAGTTACAACATCCGCTCGATGCGCGACGACCGTGCGGCGCTGGCCCGGGTGATCCTGGCCTGCGCGCCCGATCTGGTCTTCGTCCAGGAGGCACCGCGGTTCTTCCGCTGGCGCAAGCACGCGGCCCGGCTGGCCGCCCGCACCGGCCTCGTGGTGCTCAGCGGCGGCGCCACCGCGTCCGGGCCGCTGCTGCTCTGCTCGCTGCGCACCACCGTCGAGCGGACCGAGGACATCCTGCTGCCGCTCACCCCCGGCCTGCACCGGCGCGGCTTCGCGACGGCGGTGGTACGGATCGGGCGGGCCAGGATCGGACTGCTCAGCTGTCATCTGAGCCTGCGGAGCGACGAGCGGTACGCGCAGGCGGGCATGGTGCTCGACCGGCTGAAAGCCATGGACGTACCGCACGCCATCGCGGCCGGTGACCTCAACGACCGTCCCACCGGCCGCAGTTTCCGGCGGCTGGCGGGGGAGCTCAAGGACTGCTGGGCGGCCCGGCCGTGGGGCGGCGAGTACACCTCGACGCCCGGGAACCCGCAGCAGCGCATTGACGCGATCTTCGCCACCGAGGGAGTCGAGGTCCTCGGCTGCGGGGTGCCGCGGGGACTGCCGGGCCTCAGCGAGGACGATCTGAGGGCGGCCACGGATCACCTTCCGGTGCTGGCCGCCCTCCGCGTCCCGGCGTCCTGAGCCTCAGACGACCGCGCCGCGGCCCGGGTCGTCGTCCTCCTCGTCGCCGTGCTGCATCCGCGCCACCAGGGTGGCGAAGCCGCCCAGGAAGCCGCCGATGCAGACCGTGGTCAGCCACCACGTCATGTCCCACCGCAGCAGGACGGCGACCAGCATCAGCACCGGGCCGCCGATCACCGCGAGCCAGGCGAACCGGGAGGTCACATCGGACTCCGGCAGCGGCGGCGGCTCCGGCGGGACGAAATGCCCCTCGTCGCCGTCGTCGAAGTCCTCCTCCCGCTCCTCGGGCACCTCGTAGTCGCGCGGACCACGGACACCCGGCGCGAAGACGACCGAGCCGCCCAGCGCGGGCTTCGTCTCCTCGGGGTCCTTCTCCGGGACCGCCGGGTCCTGGTCGGGTTCCGTCTTGTTCCGTTCGCTTTCCAGCAGGGCCAGATCGTCCACCGACTTGAACGGCTTGGCGCCCGGCGGGTCCGCCGGCTCGTCCCCGTACGCGGCGACGATCGCCGCCCAGGCGGCGTCCTCGTCGATCGGCTGCGGCTCGCGGTCCGCGTCATGCTCAGCCACCGGTCGTGCTCCCCTTCTTCCCGACACTCGGAGCGAGGCGGCCGATGAACGCGTGACTCTCCTCGAAAATCCGCTCCGCGTCATGGTCCAACGTCGCCACGTGGTAGCTCTGTTCCAGCAGGACTTCCCGGACATCCCGCGACGAGACCCGGCCCAGGATCCGGGCCGAGTCGGCCGGCGGCACCACATGGTCCTGCGGGCTGTGCAGCAGCAGCAACGGCTGGGTGACCTGGGGCAGCGCCGCGTCCACCAGCCGGAAGAACTGACGCAGGGAGTGAGCGGCGTGCAGCGGCACCCGGTCGTAACCGAGCTCCTCGCTGCCCTCCTTGGCGATGTCGTTCGTCAGCCCGCCGGTCGACGGGATCAGATGGCGCACGACGGGAAGGGCGTACGCGGCCAGGCCGTGCACCTTCATCCCCGGGTTCACCACGACGACTCCGCTGACCGCCGTCCCGTGCTTCTCGGCGAGCCGCAGCGCCAGCGCCCCGCCCATCGAGAGCCCGAGCACGAAAACCTGGCCGCACTTCTCCAGCAGCTCCCGCAGCTCCCGGTCCACTTCCGCGTACCAGTCCTGCCAGCCGGTGAGCTGCATGTCCTGCCAGCGCGTCCCGTGACCGGGGAGCAGCGGCAGGGACACGGTCAGCCCGCGCTCGGCCAGATACTCGGCCCAGGGGCGCAGCGACTGCGGGGAGCCGGTGAATCCGTGACAGAGAAGGACGCCGACCTCGCCGCCCTCGTGGCGGTACGGCTCGGCTCCAGGAAGGACCGGCACCAGGGTCTCCTGTTCGTGAGGCTCGGAATATGTACTTCACCGTACGCGACCGGACCGACACCGACCAGATCCGTCAGGCCCCCCATGCAGGAGAGCGCGAGCCGCCCACGCGTTAAGGTCTGTCGGACAGCACACAGGAGGCATTCGAGTTGATCTACGGCGCAATGAAGTTCTCCATCGGAGGGTCCTTGAAGCTTGCCTTCAGGCCCTGGGTGGAGGGCATCGAGAACATTCCCGCCGAGGGGCCGGCGATCCTCGCGAGCAACCATCTGTCGTTCTCCGACTCGTTCTTCCTCCCGGCCGTGCTCGACCGCAAGGTCACCTTCATCGCCAAGGCGGAGTACTTCACCTCGCCCGGGGTGAAGGGCAAGCTGACCGCGGCCTTCTTCAAGGGCGTCGGACAGCTGCCGGTGGACCGCTCCGGCGCGCGCGGCGCGGGCGAGGCGGCGATCCAGAGCGGGATAAAGGTCCTGGAGAACGGTGAACTCTTCGGTATCTACCCCGAGGGCACCCGCTCACCCGACGGCCGCCTCTACCGGGGCAAGCCGGGCGGCCTGGCACGCGTGGCCCTCGCCTCCGGAGCGCCGGTCATCCCGGTCGCCATGATCGACACGGAGAAGATCCAGCCGCCCGGCAAGGTGGTCCCCAAGCTGATGCGCCCGGGGATCAGGATCGGCAAGCCGCTGGACTTCAGCCGCTACCAGGGCATGGAGGGCGAACGCTTCATCCTCCGGTCGGTGACCGACGAGGTCATGTACGAGATCATGAAGCTGTCCGGCCAGGAGTACGTGGACATCTACGCGACGGCGGCCAAGCGCCAACTGGCCGACGCGGCAAAGGCGGCAGGGACGACGACGGGCGAGGAACGGCCGGACAGGGCCTAGCGCCCAGCCGCCGGCGAGTGAGCCGAGCACGATCGACCGTCGACAGTGGCTTAAAGCGTCCGGAGGCGAACTGAGCCCCAAAGAAGCGGCGAGTGAGCCGAAGGGGCGCGCCGCTGTCGAAAAGGAGAGCGCGCACAGGCCCCGAGGTACGAGGGGTCGAGCACGGTCGACTGTCGACAGGGGCTTAAAGCGCCCCGGAGGCGAGCCGAGCCTTAAAAAAAGGGGTGGGGGCAAGTATGTCGGTGGAGCAGCCGTTGTGGCGGGCGCTGAGCGCCTACCGGCCACTGACGATGGTCTACGCCGTCCTGTTGTTCGTCTTCGAGCGCCAGAGGTTCGAACGCCCCTGGGTCGCCGCCGCGTTCCTCGCGTTCCTCGCCGTCTGGACCCTCGCCACGCTCCCCAAAGTGGCGAACGCCGCGAGCTGCACCAAGCGCTTCCTCGCCGCCGATCTCACCGTTGCCCTCGCCGGCATCCTGCTCACACCGCTGGCCGACGCGCAGGCCCAGCAGATCGACGGCCCCACCCTGCCGTCGATATGGACCGCGGGCTCGGTCCTCGCCTTCGCGATCAAGGGCGGCTGGCGCTGGGCCTGCGTGGCCTCGTCCTTCGTCGCGGTCGCCAATCTCATCGAGCGCGCCCACCCCAGCCGGGACACGCTCCACAATGTGCTGCTCGTCTGGGTCGCCTCCATCGCCATCGGTTACGTCGTCGAGGTCGCCCGCGCCTCCGAACGCACCCTGGCCCGCGCCCTGGAGATCGAGGCCGCGACCCGGGAGCGCGAGCGGCTGGCCCGTGACATCCATGACAGCGTGCTCCAGGTGCTGGCGATGGTGCAGCGGCGCGGTACGGCCCTGGGCGGCGAGGCCGAGGAGCTCGGCCGGATGGCGGGGGAGCAGGAGATCGCCCTGCGGACCCTGGTTTCCAGCGGACTGGTGCCCACCACCCGTGCCTCGGAGGACGCCGCGTACGGCACGACGGTCCGCGGCGCCGAGCCGGGCGAGGACCCGGCGCCGTGCGACCTGCGCTCGCTGCTCGCGCCGTACACCGGCTCGAAGGTCACCTTCGCCGAGCCCGGCGCCCCGGTGCTGCTGGAGCCCGCGGCGGCCAGGGAGTTGGCGGCGGCTGTCAGTGCCGCCCTGGACAATGTCAGCAGACACGCGGGTACCGATGCCCGCGCCTGGATCCTGGTCGAGGACTGGCCGGACGAAGTGATCGTGACGGTCAGAGACGACGGTCCCGGCATTCCGGAAGGACGGCTCGCCCAGGCGGAGGGGGAGGGGCGCCTCGGCGTCGCCCTCTCGATCCGCGGCCGGCTCAGGGACTTGGGCGGTACGGCCGAGCTGATCTCGGTGCCGGGACAGGGCACCGAGGTCGAATTGAAGGTTCCACGGGGACGGGGGAAGGCGGAGCGATGAGCGAGCGGGGCGCGGCGGAGACGGGACAGCCGGTCAGGGTGATGGTGGTGGACGACCACCCGATGTGGCGGGACGCCGTCGCCCGTGATCTGGACGCGGCCGGTTTCGAGGTGGTCGCGACCGCCGGGGACGGTCCGCAGGCGGTGCGCCGCGCGAAGGCCACCACACCGCGGGTGCTCGTGCTCGACCTCAATCTGCCCGGTATGCCCGGGGTTCAGGTCTGCAAGGAGCTCGTCGGCTCCCATCCCGGACTGCGCGTCCTGGTGCTCTCCGCCAGCGGGGAGCACGCCGATGTCCTGGAAGCGGTGAAGTCGGGCGCCACCGGTTATCTGCTCAAGTCGGCCAGTACGGAAGAGCTGATCGACGCCGTGCGCCGTACCGCCCTCGGCGATCCTGTCTTCACTCCCGGCCTCGCGGGCCTGGTGCTCGGGGAGTACCGCAGGCTGGCCTCGGAACCGGCGCCCGCCGCCTCCGACGAGCCCAAGGCCCCGCAGCTGACCGAGCGGGAGACCGAGGTGCTGCGGCTGGTCGCCAAGGGGCTCTCGTACAAGCAGATCGCCGAGCGCCTGGTCATCTCCCACCGCACCGTGCAGAACCACGTGCAGAACACCCTCGGCAAGCTGCAACTGCACAACCGCGTCGAGCTGGTGCGCTACGCCATCGAGCGCGGTCTCGACGACGCCTGAGGCGTAGCCGGCCGTCCTCCGTCCCGGTGACTCCGCACAACCACCTCCAACCGCCCTCTGGTGCAACGCAATTCCTCCTGCGCACCATGCCGGAGTGACCTGAGTCACTTTTCTGTGGCGCGGGTACCCCACCGGCGGCGAAGGGAAGTGTTTTCCATGCGAGTCGGAGTACTGACCGGGGGCGGCGACTGCCCAGGGCTCAACGCGGTCATCCGCGCCATCGTCCGCAAGGGCGTTCAGGAGTACGGCTACACCTTTATCGGATTCCGCGACGGCTGGCGCGGACCGCTGGACGGCGACACCGTACGGCTCGACATCCCCGCGGTGCGCGGCATCCTGCCGCGCGGCGGCACCATCCTCGGTTCCTCACGCACCAATCCCCTCAAGGTGGAGGACGGCGTCCGCCGGATCAAGGAGACCCTCGCCGCGCACAGTGTCGACGCGCTCATCGTGATCGGCGGCGAGGACACCCTCGGCGTGGCCGGCCGGCTCTCGGCCGAGTACGGCATCCCCTGCGTCGGAGTCCCCAAGACCATCGACAACGACCTGTCCGCGACCGACTACACCTTCGGCTTCGACACCGCGGTCGGGATCGCCACGGAGGCGATCGACCGGCTGCACACCACCGCCGAATCCCATATGCGCGTCCTGGTCTGCGAGGTGATGGGGCGTCACGCGGGCTGGATCGCCCTGCACTCCGGCCTGGCCGGCGGCGCCAACGTCATCCTGATCCCCGAGCAGCGCTTCGACGTCGACCAGGTCTGCGCCTGGGTCACCTCGCGCTTCAAGGCGTCGTACGCCCCGATCGTCGTCGTCGCGGAGGGCGCGATGCCCAAGGACGGCGACGTCGTCCTCAAGGACGGCACACTGGACTCCTTCGGACACGTCCGGCTGTCGGGCGTCGGCGAGTGGCTGGCCAAGGAGATCGAGAGGCGTACGGGCAAGGAGGCCAGGACCACCGTGCTCGGCCATGTGCAACGGGGCGGCACCCCGAGCGCCTTCGACCGATGGCTGGCCACCCGCTTCGGCCTGCACGCGATCGAGGCGGTCCGCGACGGCGACTACGGCAAGATGGTCGCCCTGCGCGGCACGGACATCGTGCGCGTACCGATCGCCGAGGCGACGGCCCAACTCAAAACGGTCCAGCCGGAGCTGTACCAAGAAGCAGGCGTCTTCTTCGGCTGAAGCCGCCTCTTTTTTTGGGGCTCGGTTCGCCTCCGGGCGCTTTATGCCACTGTCGACGGTCGATCGTGCTCGGTTCGCTCGTTCCTCACGAACCTGTGCGCGTTCTCCCTTTCGACAGCGGCGCGCCCTTCGGCTCACTCGCCGGCGGTCGTGGAGACGGGCGGTCGTTACGCGGAGGCAGCGGCCCTCGTGCCACGGGCGCGCGTGTCCCCACCTTCCCCGGGCGGGGCCGAGCGGGCTGGCGGGCCACCGGCGGGAGGGGGTCGGGGGTGCAGGAGGTGTGTGTCCGGACGTAGAGCGTGATTTGTGGCGCACACCAAGCCGCACCCGGCAACGCACCCGCACGCGCCGTAAATCATGCAGTCCGGACACGCACCTCCGGAACCCCCGGCACCCGCACCCCGACGAACAGCCCGCACCCGCACCCCCCGCCGGACGGCGAAACGCACCCGCACCACGACGAACGGCCCGCACCCGCACCCCCCGCCGGACGGCACCCCGCCTCAACGACCCCCCGCCGGACGACCCCCCGCCGGACGGCGCACCGCCGGCAGGCGCACCGCGGCCGCCAGCAGGGCCGCCACGATCTCCGGACCGTTCAGCGTCAGCACCGACTCCGGGTGGAACTGCACCGACGCGAACCCCGGCCCCCGCACCGCGTGCACCTCCCCGCTCTCCCCGTCGCGGCTCACCTCCACCCCGCGCGCCGCCAGTTCCGACGCCGCCGCGTCATCGCAGCGCGCGGTGAAGCTGTTGTAGAAGCCGACCGTCTCGTCCCGTCCGAAGAGACTGATCGTGGTCTGCGCGCCCTGGTACGGGACCTGCTTGCGTACGGTCTCCAGGCCCAGTTCCGCCGCGATCAGCTCATGGCCGAGACAGACACCCAGCAGACCGTGACGCCGGTCGCGGATCAGCTCGGCGGCGAGCGCGCGCAGCAGCCGCATCTTGGGGTCGGCGGCGTCCGCCGGGTCGCCGGGGCCCGGCCCCAGCACCACAGGACCCTCGTGCGCGAGAACCGCGCCGCGCAGCCCCGGCTCGTCGTAGCGCCGTACCGTCACCTCCAGCCCCGAGGACCGCAGCACATGGGCGAGCATCGCGGTGAAGGTGTCCTCGCCGTCGACGACCAGCGCGTGCCCGGTGAGGATCGCGGGACCGGTCCGCATCTTCAGCCAGAACGGCGAGAGGTCCGCGCGCCTGGCGTCCAGCGCGGCCCGCACCCTCGGGTCGTCGGCGAGCCGGGGCCGTACGGACTCCTCGCGCGGCCGCCCGGGACGTACCCCCAGCGCCGCCAGCACCCCCGCCGCCTTGGCATGGGTCTCGGCGACCTCGCCCGCCGGGTCCGAGTGGCGTACGAGCGTGGCCCCGACCGGCACCCGCAGCCCGCCGTCGCGGTCGATGTCGGCGGTCCGGATCAGAATGGGGGAGTCGAGGGTCTGCGCCCCGCCGGCGTCCCGCCCGATGAGCGCGAGCGCGCCCGCGTAGTAGCCGCGCCCGCCGGCCTCATGGCGTTCGATGACGCGACAGGCGTTCTGTACGGGAGAGCCGGTGACCGTCGCCGCGAACATCGTCTCCTTGAGCACCTCGCGCACATCCAGCGAGGAGCGGCCGCGCAGCTCGTACTCGGTGTGCGCGAGATGCGCCATCTCCTTGAGCCGGGGGCCGATCACCACCCCGCCGCGGTCGCCGACGGTGCACATCATCTTCAGCTCCTCGTCGACGACCATGGAGAGCTCCTCGGTCTCCTTGCGGTCGCCCAGGAAAGCGAGCAGCCCCTCCGGGCTCGGCCCCTCGGGCGGGTAGCGGAAGGTCCCGCTGATCGGGTTCATCACGACGGTCCCGCCGCTCATCCGGACATGCACCTCGGGGCTGGCCCCGACGAGGGTGCGCTCCCCGGTGTCCACGACGAAGGTCCAGTACGCGCCGCGCTCACCGGCCAGCAGTCGCCGGAAGAGCGCGAGCGCGTCGGCTCTGCCGAAGCCGGGGACGCGGCCCTTGAAGGTCCGCCGGATGACGAAGTTCGCGCCCTCGCCCCGGCCGATCTCGTCCTTGATGACCCGCCGCACGATCTCCGCGTACCGCTCGTCGTCGATGTCGAAGGCCCCGTCCTCGACCCGCACCTCGTGGCCGGGCAGGACGTCGAGCAGCTCGCCGAGGGGCAGTTCGTACGTCTCGTCCGCGACCAGCACGGACAGCGGCGTCCCGTCGTCCCGTACGTCGAAACCGCGCTCTCGGATCTGCCGGAACGGCACCAGGGCGAGCGAGGTCCTGGCGCCGTCGGGCAGGTCGGCGAGCCGGTCCGCCTCGTGCACGGATCCGATCAGCAGCTCCACGGTGTCGTGGTCCCGGCCGGGCGTGCGCCGGCGCAGCAGCGCGAACGGCGGACAGCCGTCGTCCAGGAGTCTGCCGATCAGCGCGTCGAGAGGCAGCTCAGAGTGGAGAGGCAGGTCAGGGGTGTGGGACATCTGCGGTGTTCCTTCCGGTGGGAGGAACGGCCCGCTTCCCGGTCCGACTCCCGAACCCGGAAAACACGGAAGGCCGCCCCTCGGGCGGCCTTGGCGATTCGTGGTGCGCGCGTGAATCAGTGGGCCGCCGGACGAGCGGTCCACCACCAGGTCTGATTCGAATGCGCGAACATGAGGCGCACGATAGCGCACCCGCCGCGTTCCACACCGCGCGAGGTCGCCGCGTTCCACACTGTGAGAGTTGCCGATGGCACGGCCCGCGACCACGTAATCTGGAGCGCGTGACAGTGAACGCTCAGAACCCCGCGACCCCTGTGCCGTCCTGGCACGATCTTCCCGCTGCCCAGCAGCCGGAGTATCCGGACCAGGCAGCCCTGCGTGAGGTCGTGGCCGAGCTTGAGTCGTATCCGCCGCTCGTGTTCGCGGGCGAGTGCGATCAGCTGCGCGCCCGGATGGCGGCCGTCGCCAAGGGCGAGGCGTTCCTGCTGCAGGGCGGCGACTGCGCCGAGGCCTTCGACGGCGTCTCCGCGGACCACATCCGCAACAAACTCAAGACCCTCCTCCAGATGGGCGCCGTCCTCACCTACGCGGCCTCCGTGCCCGTCGTGAAGGTCGGCCGGATCGCCGGGCAGTACTCGAAGCCGCGCTCCAAGGGGACCGAGACCCGCGACGGCGTGACCCTGCCGACGTACCGGGGCGACTCGGTCAACGGCTTCGCCTTCAAGGAGAAGGACCGGATCCCGGACCCCGAGCGGCTCAAGCGGATGTACCACGCGTCCGCCGCGACGCTCAATCTGGTCCGCGCCTTCACCACGGGCGGCTACGCCGATCTGCGCCAAGTGCACGCCTGGAACCAGGACTTCGTGAAGTCGTCCCCGTCCGGGCAGCGCTACGAGCAGCTCGCGCGCGAGATCGACAACGCGCTGAACTTCATGAAGGCCGCGGGCACCGACCCGGCGGAGTTCCGCACGGTCGAGTTCTACTCCTCGCACGAGGCGCTGCTGCTGGCCTACGAGTCGGCGCTGACCCGGGTCGACTCCCGTACCGGCAAGCTGTACGACGTCTCCGGCCACATGGTCTGGATCGGTGAGCGCACCCGTCAGCTGGACGGCGCGCACATCGAGTTCGCCTCGCAGATCAACAACCCGATCGGCATCAAGCTCGGCCCGACGACGACGGTCGACGAGGCGCTGTCCTACATCGACCGGCTGGACCCCGACCGTGAGCCCGGCCGGCTGACCTTCATCGTCCGGATGGGCGCCGACAAGGTCAGGGACAAGCTCCCCGAGCTGGTCGAGAAGGTCACGGCCTCCGGTGCCACGGTGGCCTGGGTGACGGACCCGATGCACGGCAACACCTTCGAGGCGGCCTCCGGCCACAAGACCCGCCGCTTCGACGACGTGCTCGACGAGGTCAAGGGCTTCTTCGAGGTCCACAAGGGCCTCGGCACCCACCCGGGCGGTATCCATGTCGAGCTGACCGGCGACGATGTCACCGAGTGCGTGGGCGGCGGCGACGAGATCTTCGTCGACGATCTGCACCAGCGCTACGAGACGGCCTGCGACCCGCGGCTCAACCGCAGCCAGTCGCTTGACCTGGCGTTCCTGGTCGCCGAGATGTACCGCGACCAGTAGGAGCCGGTTCCCGGCGGACGACGACGGGGCGCGGATCCATGTGATCCGCGCCCCATTGTCCCTTCCCGGGCTTTTGTGTCTCCGGGACGGCGGGTAAGGTTAGGTTTGCCTCACCGACGCGGTCGGAGTGGCTTGAGCCAACGACCCCGCCGGGAGGTGAACCGCGTGTACGTCTGCTCGTGCTTCGGTATCACCGAGACGCAGGTCAAGGAACACGCGGCAGCGGGTGCGTGCACCCCTCGCCAGATCGCGTCGGCCAGCAAGGCCGGCACCGACTGCGGCTCGTGCGTACGCCAGATCCAGTCGATCCTCGGGCGGGGCGCCTGCGCGCGCCGTGAGCTGCTCGACCAGCGCGGGCCCGCCCTCGCGGTGGCGCCGGATCCGGACCGGACCCCCGCGACCCCGCTCGGCCTGGGCGAAGCCGCTTAGGTCCTGTCCGGACTGGCTGCCTGTCCGGACTGGCCGTCTGTGCGACCTGGCCGTCTGTGCGGCCTAGCTGTCCGGCTGCTCGATCAGCTGGGCGATGTAGAGCGGCTCACCGAGCTTCGCCACCAGCTCCAGCTGGGTGTCGAGATAGTCGATGTGGTGCTCCTCGTCCGCCAGGATCGATTCGAAGATGCCCTTGGACGTGTGGTCGCCCTTGGCCCGCATGACCTCGATCCCGCGCTTGAGGCGGTCGATCGCCTCCACCTCGACCTCTCGGTCGGCCTGGAACATCTCGGTGACGGTCTGGCCGACCCGTACATGGAAGAGCCGCTGGTAGTTCGGCAGGCCCTCCAGGAATAGAATCCGGTCCGTGAGCAGCTCGGCGTGCTTCATCTCGTCGAACGACTCGGCCCGGGTGTATTTGGCGAGCTTCGTCCAGCCGAAGTTCTCCTGCATCTTCGCGTGCAGAAAGTACTGATTGATCGCGGTCAGTTCGGCGGTCAGCTGCTCATTGAGGAATTCGAGGACCTCGGGGTCGCCCTGCATCGCTGAGGCTCCTTCCAGGCGTGACGGGAGGCGGAATGCGCGCATCCTCGCACCGTGATCAGAGACCGTCCAGTAAGTGCATGCTTAGTATGGCTTGCCTGAATTAGTTCATACCTGGTCAGGACCACCCCTCCTGGTCTGTCACCATGGAAGGCATGGGTCAGCCGGAGAGCCGGGAATATCAAGAGCCGGAACTGTCCGAGCTACCACCGGGGCAGCGCCTGCAGCGCGGCTGGCCGGTCACTCATTACGGACCCGTACCCAAGTTCAAGCCGGACCGCTGGGAATTCCGTGTCTTCGGCGCCACCGCAGACGGTGACAAGCACTGCTGGAACCACGAGGAGTTCTCGGCGCTTCCGTTCTCCACGGTCGTCGCCGATCTCCACTGCGTGACGAAGTTCAGCATGGTGGGTGCCGAATGGGGCGGCGTGCCCGCCCGTACGGTCCTCGGCCTCGCGCCGCCCGCACCGGGCGTCACGCATGTGATGGTCTGGGCCGAGTACGGCTTCAGCTCCAATCTGCGGCTCGCCGACTTCGTCTCGGACCGTACGATTTTCGCCACCCACAAGGACGGTGAGCTGCTCACCGCCGAGCACGGCTTTCCGGTACGGCTCGTCGTCCCGCAGCTGTACGCGTGGAAGGGGCCCAAGTGGGTCCGGGGCGTGGAGTACATGACCGCCGACCGCCGCGGCTTCTGGGAGGAGCGCGGCTACCACAACGTCGGCGACCCGTGGACCGAGCAGCGCTACTCCTACCAGGAGCTCCCCGGGGACGGCCCCGAGCTCTAGACGAGTCGTTCCGAAGTCCCGTCTGCCCGGCGGCGGTCAGCCGTCGCGCAGCTTCTTCAGCCGCTCCACGTCCGCCGTGTGTCCCTCCTTACCGCCCGGGGTCTCGATCACCAGGGGGACGTTCTCGGTCGCCGGATGCGTGAACAGCTCACGGAACGGCTCCTCGCCTATCTCTCCCGCGCCGATGTTCTCGTGACGGTCCTTGTGCGCGCCCGCCACGTCCTTGGAGTCATTGGCGTGGATCAGTTTGAGCCGGCCCTCGCCGACCGTGCCCACCAGCAGATCCAGCGTCTGCCGCATGCCGTGCGGTCCGGTGAGATCGTGCCCGGCCGCGAAGATGTGGCAGGTGTCCAGGCAGATGCCCAGCTTGGGGTGGGAGTCGAGCGCCTCGAAGTACGGGCCGAAGTCCCAGGTCCTCGAACAGAGCGAGAAGCCCTGCCCCGCGGTCGACTCCAGCAGCAGGAACGGGTCGTCGTCCTGGGTCAGCTCGTCGAGGAGCGGCAGCATCCGCTCCCGTACCTGGGCGAGCGCCACCTCGCGGGGGCGGCCGCCGGTCGCCGAGCCGGTGTGCACGACCACGCCCCGCGCGCCGATCTCCCGGCCCCGGCGCAGGCTGTGCCGCAGGGAATCCACCGACTTCTCCGCCGTCGCCTCGGTGTGCGAGCCGAAGTTGATCAGATACGGGGCGTGCACATACACCGGGATCCCGCCGGCCGCGCACTCCGCGCGGAACTGTTCGTCCTGCGCCGGATTCCCGGTCGGCGTCGCCCAGCCACGCGGATTGGCGACGAAGACCTGGACGGTCTCGGCGCCCAGCTCACGGGCGTAGGCGAGGCCGGTCGTGGCGAGGCCGCCGGCCACGGGTACATGGCCGCCGACAGGGTTGCGCATAGCTCCTAGAGTCCCTTGGTCTTGATGGTGATCGTGCTGCCCTCGGGGGCGGCGCCGCCGCCTTCGACGGACTGCTCGGCCACCGTGTCGTTCAGGAAGGGGAAGCTGCGGTCGACCTCGACCGCGAAGCCCGCCTTTTCCAGCCGGTTCCTGGCCTCACCGATCGTCTGTCCCGTGACATCGGGGACGGAGATCATCCGCGGGCCCTTGGACACCGTCAGGGTGACCGTGTCGCCACGGGCCAGCTGGGAGCCCTCGGCCACCGACTGCTTGGCGACGGAGCCCGCCTCCACCGGCGAGTTCACCCGCTCGGAAGCGATCTTGATCTTGAGCCCCGCGTCTTCGAGCGCGGCGGTGGCGTCGTCGACGCTCTCGCCCGTCATGTCCTCGACATCGACAGGGCTGCCCTTGCTCACCACGAGCGCGACCCCCGAGTCGGGCCGTGCGTCGGCCCCGGCCGCCGGGTCCGAGCTGATCACGGCGCCCTGCTCGATGTCGTCGTCGAAGGACCTGCTGACGGCCCCGCCGGCCAGACCGGCCTTCTTCAGCATCCGTCTGGCCTCGGCGAGGGATGTGCCCGCCAGGTCGGGGACCTGGACGATCTCCGGACCGCGCGAGATGACGATGGTCACAGGACCGCCGCCGCGGACGCGCGCGCGGGGCTCGGGATCGCTGCGCATGACCGTGCCGCGCTGGAAGGTGTCGCTGAAATCCTTGCTGACCTTCGCGTCGAGGCCCGCGTCGTCGAGGCGCTTCTCGGCCTCCCGCTGGCTCTGGCCGAGCAGCGAGGGGACGCGGGTGAACTGACCGGAATTGATGTACCAGACGCCCGTCCCCACCCCGAGGACCAGCAGCACGGCGACGATCATGGCGACCATGCCCCGGCGGGGGACGGCCCTTCGGTGGTCCGTCGCGCGCGGCGGACCGCTCGGCCGGTCCGGAGGCGCCATCTCCAGCCGGCTGGTGTGGCGGACCGGCGACTCGTCCCGCCCCCGGTCCGCCGGCCCCTCGGCGGGGAGGGCGCGCGGGATCACTGTCGTACGGCTGTCCGCGCCGTCCTCGGCCTTCGCCTGCGGCGGTACGGCGTCCAGCTGCGCGTCACTGAGCGCCGCGCGGACCTCACGGGTGAGGGCGAGCAGCGCCACCGCGTCGTCGGGACGGATGTCGGGGTTGCGCGCGGTCGCCGTCGCGACCAGCTCGTCCAGCGCGACGGCGAGACCGGGGACGGCGGCCGACGGCGCGGGCACGTCCTCGTTCAGATGGCGGTAGAGGACCTGGGCGGGGGTGTCGCCCCCGTGGGCCTTGGCGCCGGTCAGCATTTCGTGGAGCACGACCCCGCAGGCGTACACATCGACCCGGGTGTCGGACGTGCCGTACTCGATCTGCTCCGGTGCGAGATACGACACCGTGCCGAGGACGGTCCCGCTGGTGTTGGTGACATCGCCCACGGCCCGTACGAGCCCGAAGTCGGCGACCTTGACCCGTCCGTCGTCCCCTATCAGCACATTCTCGGGCTTCATGTCGCGGTGGACGAACCCCGCGCGGTGGGCGGCGCCCAGCGCGGCGAGCACGGGCTCCAGGATGTCCAGAGCCGCCCGCGGCTGCAGAGCGCCACGCTCGCGCAGGACATCACGCAGCGTGCAGCCCGCGACGTACTCCATCGCCAGGTAGACGTACGCGCCCTGCGCGCCCTGGTCGAAGACCGCGACCACATTGGGATGCGACAGCCGGGCCACCGATTTCGCCTCGCGGATGAAGCGCTCCACGAAGGTGACGTCGGCGGCCAGCGCGGGGTGCATCACCTTCAGGGCCAGCACCCGGTCCAGCCGGGTGTCGACGGCCCGGTAGACCGTGGCCATGCCGCCGACGGCGATGCGCGCATCGACGCGGTAGCGGCCGTCGAGCACCTGCCCGACGATGGGGTCCTGAAGGGTCGTATCCACGCAGATGAGTCTACGAGCCGCCACGGACACTCCCGAAGCCCCGGTTCGAACCGGGCACGCTACTGCAGCCGACCTGTGACGCTTCCCGGGGCGTGGCGGTGCTGTACGGGGGCGCCTGGGTCAGGCGAACGCGGGCCGTTCCGGGTCCAGCGTCGCCACCCCCTCGGTGGGGGACGACGCCGTCGCGAAGTGGCGGCGCGGGATGCGGCCCGCCCGGTACGCCAGCCGCCCCGCCGCCACCCCGTGCCGCATTGCCTCGGCCATCAGCACCGGCTCCTGCGCGCGCGTCACCGCCGAGGCGAGCATCACCGCCGCGCACCCCAGCTCCATGGCGAGCGCCGCGTCCGAGGCGGTGCCCGCCCCCGCGTCCAGGATCACCGGCACGCGCGCGTGCTCCACGATCAGCTGGAAGTTGTGCGGATTGCGGATGCCCAGGCCGGAGCCGATCGGCGAGCCCAGCGGCATGATCGCGGCGCACCCCACGTCCTCCAGTTTTCTGGCGAGCACCGGGTCGTCGTTGGTGTACGGCAGGACCGTGAAGCCGTCGTCGACCAGGGTCTCGGCGGCGTCGAGCAGCTCGATCGGGTCGGGCAGCAGCGTGCGCTCGTCCGCGACCACCTCCAGCTTGATCCAGTCCGTGCCGAGCGCCTCGCGCGCGAGACGGGCGGTGAGGACCGCCTCCCCAGCGGTGAAGCATCCGGCGGTGTTGGGCAGGGCCCGGATGCCCAGGGAGCCGAGCACGGACAGGACGGATCCCTGGACCGTCGGGTCCAGGCGTCGCATGGCGACCGTGGTGAGTTCGGTGCCGGAGGCGATCAGGGACCGTTCCAGGACGTCGAGGCTGGGCGCCCCGCCCGTCCCCATGATCAGCCGGGATCCGAACGAGCTGGAGCCGATGGTGAGCCGGTCGTCCGCCATGGGCGCTCAGCCTCCCTGGACGGCGGTCAGGACTTCCACCCGGTCGCCGTCCCCGAGCAGAGTGCGGGACCAGCGGGTACGGGGGACCACCGTCTCGTTGACGGCCGCGGCGACGCCCGAGGGGGCGGGGGTGAGGGCCGCGACGAGGATGTCGAGCGTCGTGGCCGCCGCCAGCTCGCGCGGCTCGCCGTTCACGGAGACGCACACGACGTCGGGGTGCGTACGGGTCATGCGGGCTGCTCCTGACGTACGGACGCGGCGGGGGCGAAGCGCGCGGGGGTGAAGGGGCGGGCCTCTTCCGGAAGCTCGCCGGTGGTCAGCACGGCGGCCATCACGTCGCCGGTGACGGGCGTGAGCAGCACCCCGTTGCGGTGGTGGCCGGTGGCCAGATGCAGACCCGGCAGCGCCGTGGGCCCGAGCAGGGGCGCGTTGTCCGGCGTTCCGGGGCGCAGCCCGGCGCGGGTCTCGGTGAGGGGCAGTTCGGTGATGCCCGGGACCAGTTCGTGCGCGTCCCGCAGCAGCTCGTACACCCCGCCCGCGGTGACCGTGGTGTCCCAGCCGAGCTCCTCGCTGGTGGCGCCGACGACCAGCTCGCCGTTCTCGCGGGGCACCAGATACACCTGGCTGCCGCGCACCACGGCCCGTACCGTCCGGGACAGGAACGGCGCGTACGCACGCGGCACCGTCAGCCGCAGGACCTGGCCCTTGACCGGCCGCACCGGCGGCAGCACGGCGTCCGGCACCCCCGCGAGCCGGCCGCTGAGGCTGCCGGCCGCCAGCACCACCTGGTCCGCGACCGTCGCGCGGCCGTCGCTCAGGACGGCGCCGGTGGCCCGGTCCCGTACGACGGTGAGCCGGTCGGCCCAGGCGCGGTGGAAGACCACTCCGGCCCGTTCGCAGGCCGTCAGCAGGGCCGCGGCCAGCCGGCGGGGATCGGTCTGGTGGTCGCCGTCCACCCGCAGCCCGCCGCGCACGCCCGGCGCGAGCATCGGCTCAAGGCGCCGGCACTCGCGGCCGGTGAGCCACTCGGAGGTGAGTCCCGAGCGGCGCTGGAGGGTGTGGAGCTCGCGCAGCTGGGCGCGGTCGTCGGCGTCGAGCGCGACGGCCAGGGTGCCGCAGGCGCGGTAGCCGGTGTCCTGGCCGCTCGCCGCCGCCAGCTCGGCGGCGAAGCCGGGCCAGCGCTCGGCGGAGGCGAGGTTGAGACCGAGCAGCAGCTGCTCGCCGTGGTGCAGTTCGGTGACGGCGGCGAGCATGCCCGCCGCGACCCGCGCGGCCCCGCCGCCGGGATCGGGGTCGGCGACGACGGTACGCAGCCCGCGCTGCGCCGCCCGCCAGGCCGTGACCAGGCCGATGATCCCGCCCCCGATGACGAGGACGTCAAAACCGCTCGTACCGGATTCCTCATGAGACGACTGCATGGGCGTCCAGCCCCTCCCTTCGCCGGCATGACCCGGATCAGGTTCGTACGGTCGGAGGCCGCCTCAGCCTCCCTCTCAGCCCGGTGCGTCCGGACTCCCGCGAGGTAGTGTCGTCGGCCAGCCTAACGCCCGGCCCTCCGCGCGGTAAGGGAGCGTCCGGCGCGGCCCGTTCGCGGGCACGGACCCGGCAGCGCGAAGGACCAGCCATCCTGACGGCTCGTCAGCTGTTTAAGGTGACCGGGTGAGCGAGCAGCAGAGACAGACGGAACAGCCGCATGTGGTCGTCGTCGGTGCCGGGATGGCGGGGGTGCAGACCGCCGTGGCCCTGCGCGAGAAGGGGTACGGCGGCCCGGTCACGCTGATCGGCGCCGAACCGCACCCGCCCTACGACCGGCCCCCGCTCTCCAAGGCGGTCCTGCTGGGCACGGCGGAGAGTTCGGCCTTCGACATCGACTTCGAGGCGCTCTCCGTAGAACTGAGACTCGGTCTCGGGGTGACCGGGCTGCGTCCCGCCGCGCGGCAGCTCGACACCGCCGCCGGGCCCGTCCCGTACGACGTGCTGGTCATCGCCACCGGCGCGGAGCCGATCAGGCTGCCCGGCACGGAGGGCGTGCCCGGCGTCCATCTGCTGCGCACCCTGGACGACGCCGAGGGGCTGCGTCCCGCGCTGGAACAGCGGCACGACATCGTGGTCGTCGGCGCCGGGTGGATCGGCGCCGAGTTCACCACGGCCGCCCGCGAGGCGGGTTGCGCCGTGACGGTCGTCGAGGCGGCGGACCTGCCGCTCGCGGGCGCCCTGCCGGCCGAGGTCACCGCCCCCATGGCCGCCTGGTACGCGCAGAGCGGCGCCGACCTGCTGACGCACGCGCGCGTGGCCGGTGTCGAGCCCGGGACGGTCGTCCTGGCGGACGGCCGGCGGCTGCCCGCGGACACGGTGGTCGTGGGCATCGGAGCACGGCCCGCGACGGCCTGGCTCACGGGGTCGGGCATCGCCCTCGGCGCGGACGGGTCGATCACCGCGGACGAGCGGCTGCGGACCTCGCTGCCCGGGGTGTACGCGGTCGGGGACTGCGCCTCCTTCCCCTCCGCCCGCTACGGGGAGCGACTGCTCGTCCACCACTGGGACAACGCGCTGCAGGGGCCGCGGACGGTCGCCGCCCAGATCGTCGGCGAGACCGAACAGGTCTACGACCCCGTGCCGTACTTCTGGTCCGAGCAGTTCGGCCGTTTCGTCCAGTACGCGGGCCATCACGCGGCCGCCGGTACCCCGGTGTGGCGCGGCGATCCCGCGGGGGCCGCCTGGTCGGTGGTGTGGCTGCGGGACGGCGTGCTCATCGCCCTGCTCGCCGTCGGCAGGCCGCGCGACCTGGCGCAGGGCCGCAAGCTGATCGAGGCGGGCGCGCGCCTGGACCCGGAACGGGCCGCGGATCCGGCCGTACCGCTCAGGAAGGCCGTTCTCTGACCTACCTTCGCCGGCCGGGGACGAACACCTCCGGGTGCCTCGGCTACCGTCTGTCAGCCCGGGATGGCACGCTTGTCCTGTGACCGAGATTGACGCAAAGATCGATGCTCTCGTCCCCGCCTGGCTCCACCTGCCCGACATCGCGGAAATGCTCGATGTCGAGGTGACGCGTGTGCGGCAGCTGGTGAAGGAAGGCCAGCTGATCGCCGTGCGCCGCGGTGAGAACAGGACGCTTCAGGTGCCCGCCGCCTTCATTGACGGCAACAAGGTCGTCAAGGGCCTTGCCGGGACTCTGACGCTGCTGCGGGACGACAGCTTCTCCGACGAAGAGATGCTCGAGTGGCTCTTCACCCCCGACCCGACCCTGCCGGGCACGCCCGCGCAGGCGCTCAGCGAGAATCGCGGCACGGAGGTGAAGCGCCGGGCCCAGGCGCTTGCCGTCTGACGACATCGCCAGCCACGGTGTGCGGCGGCGCCGCGGTGACCGCCCAGCGGTCATGGCGCCGCCGCGCACCGCCGACCCAACGGGGGGACCTTCACCATGCCCACGCCTCATGCGTCGCTGTCCGATGCCCGGATCTATCTGTGCACGGACGCCCGCACGAGACAGCGGGACCTCCCTGAGTTCCTCGACGCCGTGCTCGCATCCGGGGTGGACATCGTGCAGCTGCGTGACAAAGGCATGGAGGCGGCCGAGGAGCTGGACCACCTCCAGGTCTTCGCCGACGCCTGCCGCCGCCACGGCACGCTGCTCGCCGTGAACGACCGCGCCGACGTGGCGCACGCCATCGGCTCCGGCGTACTGCATCTGGGACAGGGCGATCTGCCTGTCCCGGCGGCCCGCGCGATCCTCGGGGACGAGCTGCTGATCGGCCGCTCCACCCATGCCGAGGCCGAGGTGGACGCGGCGGTCGCCGAGCCCGGTGTGGACTACTTCTGTACGGGCCCCTGCTGGCCCACCCCGACCAAGCCGGGCCGCCACGCACCCGGTCTCGGCCTCGTGCGGTACGCCGCTTCGCTGGCGACGGAGCGCCCGTGGTTCGCGATCGGCGGGATAGACGCGGGCAATCTCGACCAGGTGCTCGACGCGGGCGCCCGCAGGATCGTCGTCGTACGGGCGATCACCGAGGCCGACGACCCGGCCGCGGCGACGGCCGCGCTGGCCGAGCGGGTGCGTGAGCGCGCTGTGTGAACGTCGGCGCGCTGTGTGACGCCGTGCGGACCACGGCGCCGCAGGTGTCCGAGGCGTGAACAGTGAACGGGCAATCCCGGCAAATCACCCCTGTCCGGTTGGGGGACCGCCAGGCCCTCGATAACCTGCACATATGGCCCTTGGCACAGCTTCGACCCGATCGGATCACGCGCGGACCGTGCGGGATCTGCTCGCGACCGGCACCTCGTACTCGTTCGAGTTCTGGGCGCCCAAGACCGAGAAGGGCGAGCGGAACCTCTGGAACGCACTGCGCCGGGTCGAGGCGGTGGCTCCGAGCTTTGTCTCCGTGACCTACGGCGCGGGCGGTTCCACCCGGGCGGGCACGGTCAAGGCCACGGAACAGATCGCCGGCGACACCACGCTCACCCCGGTCGCGCATCTCACGGCCGTCGGCCAGTCCGTCGCCGAACTGCGCAACATGGTCGGGCAGTACGCCGACGCCGGGATCCGCAACATCCTCGCCGTCCGCGGTGACCCGCCCGGCGACCCCATGGGCGAGTGGGTCGAGCACCCGGAAGGCGTGCGCTACGCCGCCGAACTGGTCCGGCTGATCAAGGAGTCCGGGGACTTCTGCGTCGGTGTGGCGGCCTTCCCCGAGATGCACCCGCGCTCACTCGACTGGGACACCGACATCCGGCACTTCGTGGACAAGTGCCGGGCCGGCGCCGACTACGCGATCACTCAGATGTTCTTCGACCCCGAGGGGTATCTGCGGCTGCGCGACCGGGTGGCGGCCGCCGGTTGCCAAACCCCGATCATTCCCGAGATCATGCCGGTCACCAGCGTCAAAATGCTGGAGCGACTGCCGCAGCTCAGTACCGCGGTCTTCCCGCCCGAGCTGAAAGAACGGATCCTCTCCGTCAAGGACGACCCCGTCGCTGTACGCTCCATTGGCATCGAGTTCGCGACGGAGTTCTGCGCAGGGCTGCTCTCGGAGGGCGTCCCCGGCTTGCACTTCATTACACTCAACAACTCCACGGCGACGCTCGAAATCTACGAGAATCTCGGACTGCACCAGCAGTCGTGACCGGCCGTATCCGCCCCTGTCCCGGGGTGGTGGCCGCAGGAGAGGGGCGGGCATGGGCTGGACGGTCCTCTACATCGCATTCGGCATCGTGGCGCTGTGGCTGCTGGGTGAGGTGCTGCTGCAGTACAAGGCGCGGCTGCGCTGGCGGCTCCTCGCCTTCGCCGGATTCATGTGTGTGGTCCTGGGCGTCCTGATGCCCTCCGTCTTCGTCATCGCCCTGGGCGCCCTCGCGTTCGCGGCGGGCCAGACATATGTGACGCTGTCCTTCCGCCGCGGCTTCTCGACGGGCTGGGCGATCGGCGGCAGCCCCGGAGCCAGCCGCCGCCGCAAGGCCGGCAGCGAGCCGGCCGAAGAGCGCGAGCCCGCCCTCGAGGTCTCGGATCTGGAGTTCGTGCCGGTGGCCCCGGCCGCCAACCCCGCATCGGTGTACGAGCCGCAGCCGCTGCCCGACGACACCGGGCAGTACGGCGTGTACAACGACGGTCCCCAGGAAGCGAATCCGCAGAATCCGCCGTACCAGCAGCCCGCGTACGGCGGCGGATACGACGCCTACCCCGGCTATGAACAGCCCGCGGACCAGGGGACCTACGCGGCTCAGGACGCCTACACGAGCCAGGACGCCTACGCGAGCCACCAGACCTACCCGGGCCAGGACGCCTACCCGCCCGGTCAGGACCCCTACGCGGGCCAGGACGCCTATCCCGGCCAGGACGCCTACGCGAACCAGTACCAGTACGGGAACGGCCAGCAGCAGTACGCCGCGTACTCCGACCCGTACAGCGACTCGGCCAACGGCGGCCAGCAGTACGGCTCGTACGACAGCTTCGGGGGCCAGCAGCCGTACGCCGACCCCTACACCGGCCAGCAGCAGTACAACGACACCCCGCCCGGCGGGGTCTGGGTTCCGCAGCAGCGCGACGGCGACCAGGGCCCGCCAATACCCCAGGAACAGCCCCCGCAGCCGGGCTACGACCCCGGCTACAACGACCAGCACTACCGCTACTGACGGACTACCGCTACTGACGGTTCGTCAGGAGCGCTCGCTCACTGCGAGCCGCGGAACTCCGCACCCTCCACGATCAGCCCGGCGACCAGCGACCCCGACATCCCGGCGTGCGGGAGCCCGCCGCCCGGATGCGCCCAGCCGCCCGCGAGATACAGCCCAGCCAGCCGCGTGCTGTTCGCCGGGCGCAGCAGCCGGCCTTCCAGCCCCGCCAGCGCGGGAGCCGGCACCGAGCCGCCCTCGGCCCCCGTCTGCGCCGCGGTGTCGGCGGGCGTCCGCACCTCGCGCCAGATCAGCCGCCGCCCCAGCTCCGGCACGGCCGCCCCGGCCGCCGCCACCAGCACATCGGCGTACCGCTCGCGCAGCGCTCCGTCGGACCAGTCGACCGGACCGTGCGGAGCGACCGTCGCGGTGACCGTCACCGCCTCATGATCCGCGTCGGGGCGTGTCCCCGCGTCGTCGGGCCGCAGCACCGTGACCGTGGGCCGCTCCGCCGTCCGCCCCGCGAAGACCTCGGCGGCCTCGGCGCGCGCGTCGGGGGAGTGCACCACCGTCCGGTGCGCGGCGTCCGCCTCCCGCGCACCGCGCAGCGCCAGCAGCACCGTGAACCGCCCGGGCACCGGCGCGCCGTCCGTCTCCCGCGGCCGTACGTCACCGTCGCCCCAGAGCTCCCGCTCCACGAGGCGTCCCGGCGCGACGCCCGCCACCACACGGTCAGCCGCGGCCACCGTGCCGTCCGCCAGCTCGACGCCCGTGGCCGCGCCGTCCTTCTCCGCGATCCGGGTCACCTCCGCCCCGAAGACGAACTCCACCTTGCGGGCCAGACACCGCTCGTACACCGCGCGCGCCAGCTCCCGCATCCCGCCGCGCACATACCAACTGCCGAAGGTCTGCTCCAGATAGGGCAGCAGCGCGGCGCTCGCTGGCGCATGCCGCGGATCGAGTCCGTACGACAGGGCGTATCCGTCCAGCAGGGCGCCGAGCCGGGGGTCCGTCAGTTCCCAGGCGCCGATCTCCGCGACCGTGCCGGCCCGGCGGGCGCCGCGCAGCAGCCGGCGCTGCCGCAGCGCCGGATACGGATCCTGTCCGAGCACCTGCCAGTCGGCCCACAGCGGCTCCTCAAGGAGCGGCCGGCGCGAGCGGTCCCAGGCCTCCCTGGCCCGGCCCAGGAAAGCGCCCCAGCGCTCGCCGGCGCCCGCGCCCAGCGCCGCGTCCAGGGCGGAGACCACACCCGCCCGGGACGCGTTCGGCAGCAGTACGTCGGTGCCGTCGGCGAAGACATGCCGGCTCGCCGGGTCGACCTGGTCGACCTGGACGGTCCGCTCCAGCGATTCCTTGCCGGTCTTGACGAACAGATCGCGGTAGACGGCCGGCAGATGCAGCAGCCCGGGCCCGGTGTCGAAGACGAAGCCGTCCCGCTCGAACCGGCCCACCGACCCGCCGTAGGTCGCCGAGCGCTCGTACACCGTCACCCGGTGGCCTGCCACAGCCAGCCGGGCGGCCGCCGCCATGGCGCCCATCCCGGCGCCGATCACCACAATCCGTGCCATGCCAGGGACTGTATCGACCCCCACTGACAGCGCGTGCCGGCGGTGGTGGCATCCGGTCGGTTCCGCCGTACTCGGCCGCCCGCTGGGGACCGGTACGGACGCCTGAGTACTCATACCTAGTGGGGGAGATGAGTAGGGACGCGGATGGGACTTCGCCCGCCGGGACGGAAGAGTGGGGACCACGGAAGGGGCGCGGCGCCCGTACCGCCGACACGGGGCGGCGGAACGGCGCGGCTCCCCTGACGCAACGGGGGCACGACGGAGGGCCCGGCGACCACGGGGGATCACGGGGAAGCGGGGCTCTCCGGCATCACGGGAAAGCGGGTACGGGGGAAACGGGGTACCGGGACACGGGGGAAACGCGCCGGTCCGGTGAGGCTCAGGAGAACTGAGTCCCGCCGGACCGGCGTACTTCTGCCGTGCGCGGGCCGGGTTCAGCGTCCGAGGGTTCCGCCGGCCGCCCGCCCCCTGGCCGTCCGCTCCCTCACCGTCCGCCGACCCGTCCGTGCAGCAGCCGCGAGAGCGCCGCGTGCACCTCGTCGATCGACCGCTCCGGCTGGAACGCCTGCCAGTCCAGGGCCGCCACCAGCACCATCCCGACCAGCGCCGCCGCCGTCAGCGGGATGTCGATCTCCTCGCTCAGCTCACCGCCCTCGACGGCCTCCCTGAGCACCGTCTCGACCACGGCGACCGCCTGCTGACGCACCACCAGCAGGGTCGACTGCCAGGCCCGGTTGGTGCGCCACAGCTCGGCGACGTACAGCTGGGTGAAGGCCGGATAGCGGTCGATGAAGGCCAGACCGGCCCTGATCATCGCGTCCAGCGCCTCGACCTTGCCGCCACCGCGCTCGTCCGTTTCGTCGGCGGCGGTCTGCAGGGACGCGGTGAGCAGCCCGACGCCGTGCCGCAGCAGCTCCTCGAACAGCTCCGTCTTGCTCTTGAAGTTGTAGTAGACGGTGCCCTTGGCGACCCCGGCGCGCTCGGCGATCTCGTCCACCGTCGTGGCCGAGAAGCCCTGCTCCGCGATGAGGGTCACGGCGGCCTCGTAGAGCTTCTGCCGGGTGGCCTGGCGGCGGGTGCTGCTGCTGTCCATGGCGATGATTCTCACAGGTCCGGTGATTCTCACAGGTCCGGCCCTCCCGGGTCCGCCGGGACCGCCGGGACCGCTCACAGGCTCAGCTCGGGGTGGAGCCGGTCGAAGGTCCACACCTGCTTGCGCCGCGCCGACACGGCGGTCAGCGCCAGCGCGCCGGCGGTGAACGCCGTGAGGACGGCGCAGGCCTGCCAGACCGGTCCGAGCCCGCCGCCCGTGATGAGTCTGCGCAGCGCGTCGACCACGTAACTCATCGGCAGATACGGGTGGATGGCGCCGAAGAACCCCGGACTGGTCTGCACGGGATAGGTGCCTCCCGCCGAGGTCAGCTGGAGCATCAGCAGCGCCAGTACGAGAATCCGGCCCGCCGCTCCGAACCGGGCGCCCAGCCACTGCACGATCGCGGCGAAGCAGCAGGTGACCAGCGCCAGGAAGCCGACCGTCCCGGCGGCGTGCGCCATCTCCAGGCCGATCGCCCAGTGCAGTACGGAGAGCAGCGCGCCGACCTGCAGCAGACCGATCGCGGCGACCGGCAGCCAGCCGGCCAGGGCGATCCGCCAGGCGGCGGCGCCGGCGGCCAGCGCGCGCCGGTTCAGCGGCTGGATCAGCATGTACGCGACCATCGCGCCGACCCAGAGGGAGAGCGGGATGAAGTACGGGGCGAAGCCGGTGCCGTAGTTGGGCGCGGGGTGCAGTGACCGGGACGCGAGCTGGACGGGGTCGGCCATCACGTCCGTCCGCCGGTCCCGGTCGCTCTTGTCGTAGTCGGGGATCCTGCCGACGCCGTCGTTGAGTCCTCCGGCCAGCTCGGCCGAGCCGTCGGCGAGTGTGAAGATCCCTCCGTCGAGCGTGCTCGCCCCGGTCGTGAGCTTGCCGACGCCGGTGTCGAGGGTGGCGGAGCCCTTCTTGGCGTCGGTGAGCCCGGTGTGCAGCCGGTCCGCGCCCTTGGCGACCTTCTGGGCGCCGGTGTTGAGCGCGTTGATCTTGGTGACGGCGGCTTCCAGGTCCTCGTCCAGTCGCGGGGCGCGCTCGGCCAGCGCCTCCGCCTGCTTCTGGAGCGTGGCGAGATGGCCGTCCAGCTCCGTCAGCTCGCCGTTGTTGTTCTTCACCAGGGCGTTGACGTCGTCGGCGACCCCGGCCACATCGGCGGCGGCGTCCTTGGCCCGCTCCAGCGGCGGGCAGGCGGCGGGGTCCGGTTCGGGAAGGTCCTCGCAACGCTCCCGGTAGACGGTGGTCAGCTCGGTGGAGGCCCGGTGGGCGCCGGCCGCGGCGGCGGGCGCGGCCTTCACGAGCAGGCCGAGGTTGTCCCGTATCGCCTGTGAGGAGTCCGCGACCAGCCGCGCCGAACCGGCGATCGTCTTCCCGTTGTCCTTGAGGTACGGACGGACGTCGGCCGCCACCCCGTTGACCTTGTCGGCGAGCGACTGGGTTCCGTCGGCGACCTGTTGGGCGCCGGTGTCCAGGTCACCCGCGCCCCGGTTGAGCTTCTTCAGCCCGCCGGCCAGCTCGCCGCTGCCCTCCTTGGCGGTCTTCAGCCCGGCCACGAGGTCCTTGGACCCCTTCTTGGCCTTCCCGATACCGCCGTTGAGCCGGTCGGCGCCCCGGGCGGCCTTCTCGGTGGCGTCATGGATGTCCGAGAAGGAGATGAAGATCTTGTCGAGGAAGGAGCGGGAGGCGTTCGTCGACGCGGCGGTCCGCACCTCGGAGAACACGGTCCTGGAGATCTGGCCGACGATGTAGTTGTTGGCGTCGTTCGTACGCACCTGGAGCGCGCCGGTCTCGGGCGCGTCGCCGGAACTGGAGGCGATCCGCCGGCTGAGGTCGGCGGGCATGGTCAGGGAGAGGTAGTACGAGCCGTCCTCCACGCCCTCGCGGGCCTCGGCCGCGCTCACCTCGTGCCAGTCGAAGACCTCGCTGTCGCGCAGACCACGGGTGATCTCGTCGCCGGCCGTGATCTTCTGTCCCCCGGCGGTGGCGCCCCGGTCGTCGTTGACGAGTGCGACGGGTATCCGGTCGAGCCGTCCGTAGGGATCCCAGAAGGACCAGAGATAGAGCGCGCCGTAGAGCAACGGCAACAGCGTGATCGCGACGAGCGCGGCGCGCGGCAGTCTTCCCCTGCCGAACCGCTTCAGTTCAAGCGCGGCGAGTCTCGGCGAGCGCATCGGCTGCCCCCTCCTCGGTCTGTGCGGTGGTCTTCGCGGTGCCGTCCGTGGTGTGCTCCGCGGGCTTCGCGGCGCGCTCGTCCGTACGGATGACGGTGTCCGCGTCCTCGGACGCCTGGCTGCACACGGCGAGCACGGTCGTGCCGCCGTCGGCGACGGACCGCAGCAGCCTCCAGGCCTCGGCGCGGTCGGCGTCGGAGAGCTTGAGGTCCAGATCGTCGACGGCCAGCAGCCGTGGCCGGCCGATCAGCGCGAGGGCCACCGAGAGGCGCAGCGCCTCCAGCCGCTCCAGGTCGCGCACCGAGGTGCGCTCGCCCTTCGGCAGGGTGGCCGTGTCGAGTCCCGCGGCCGCCAGTGCGGCGTCGATCCGGCCGCGTGCCTCGGCGGCCCGCTCGGCGCGCGGCCGCAGCAGGGCCCGCAGGCGTCCGCCGAACCGCCGCTGGAGCAGGGCGCGTTCGCGCAGATGCTCGGCGAGGGTCAGGGCCGGATCGAGATCGCTGACGCCGGGGACCGGGCCGAGGGCGCTGATCCGGCGTACGGCGGCCATACCGCGCGGCAGCGGCAGGCCGCCGACGTCGGCGCGGCCCTCGGTGGGGCGCATCCGGCCGGTGAGCGCGAGGAGCAGACAGGTACGGCCGGAGCCCGAGGGGCCTTCGATCGCGACGACCGTGCCGGGCCCGGCGTGGACCCGGACATGGCGGAACGCCCAGCCACGCGGGCCCTTGAGCCCGAAGTCCTCCGCGGTGACGGCCGCGGCGCCGTCCCGGCCGTCGGCTTGGTTGTCCACGTGCCCTCACCCTCACCACTCGTCGGATTTTGTACTGACCAGTCAGTGCAAAAAACTACTCCGAACGGGCGAGCGAAGCAAAACCGCAGGTCAGGGCCGATTGTCAGTGGGGCCCTTCAGGATGGACACATACGGCCACAGCGCCGTCACACGACGACAGGAGGTTCGTCATGGCCAGCTCGCACGCCGGTGCCGCACACCGGCGCCCTACTGGCGGCCCTGCACCCTCACTGACCGGACCACCGAGCGATGTCCACCCCGTCCTGCGGCGGGCCACGGCGCCGCCCGCCGCCCTCGATCTGCTCGCCCAGGCCCGCGGCGGACTCGACGAGGCCGCCGCCCTGGACACTCCGAACGAGCGCTATGCCACCGCCCATCTCGCCGCCCTGCGCACCGCCGCCGCGGTGCTCGCGGCCCGCGGCCGCCCGGAGACCACCACACAGCGGCGCAGGCGCATCAGAAGCGCCTGGGAGGTCCTCCCCGAGATCGCGCCCGAGCTGTCCGAATGGAGCGCCCTCTTCGCCTCGGGCGCCACACGCAGGGCGCGCGCCGAGGCGGGCATACGGGGCGCGGCCGGCCACCGCGACGCCGACGATCTGCTGCGCGACGCGGCCCTGTTCCTGCGCCTGGTGGAACGGCTGCTGGCGCTCGACCCTGCGCTGCCCCGGCCCAGGTCCGACGAGCCACGCCGGGGCGATGCCGCTGGGTGACCGGGACGGACGGCCGAGGCAATAGGGTGGGCGGAACCTGCACCGTTCACGCCCCGCCACCAGGGGCGGCACCGCGCCGAGGAGTCAACTGCCGTGTCGGACCCATCCCCCGCCTTCGGTGGGGAGACGTCATCGCGCCCCCGCGGCTCCCTCCGTACCGCCGTGGTCTGGGAGGTCCTCAAGGACGCCCTCGACCGCCGGGCCAAGGTGGCGGGGACGGACACCCTGGATGTGCTCGACACCGGCGGGGGCACGGGCAACTTCGCGGTGCCCGTCGCCCGTCTGGGGCACCGGGTGACGGTGGTCGACCCCAGCCCGAACGCGCTCTTCGCGCTGGAGCGCCGGGCGGCGGAGGCGGGCGTCGCCGAGCGGGTCCGCGGCGTGCAGGGAGATATCCACGGTCTCTTCGACGTGGTCGAGCGCGGCGGCTTCGACGCCGTGCTGTGCCACGGCGTCCTGGAGTACGTGGACGACCCGGCCGAGGGCGTGCGGAACGCGGTCGAGGCGCTCCGCCCGGCCGGGGCGCTCAGCCTGCTCGCCGCGGGCCTGGGCGGCGCCGTGCTGGCCAGGGCGCTCGCCGGCCACTTCAACGAAGCCAGGCAGGCGCTGACCGACCCGGCGGGACGCTGGGGCGAGGGCGACCCGGTGCCCAGGCGTTTCAGCGCGGAGCAGCTCACCGACCTGGTCGGCGGGGCCGGTCTGCGGGTCGGGGCCGTGCACGGCGTACGGGTCTTCTCCGACCTGGTCCCCGGCGGCCTGGTGGACACCCAGCCGGGGGCGCTGGACGCCCTGCTGAAGCTGGAGGCGGCGGCCGCCGAGCTGCCCGCGTTCCACTCCGTCGCCACCCAGCTGCACGTCCTGGGCGAGAAGCGCGGCTGACCGCGTGCGGCCGGCCGCCGCTCGGGGAATGCTCAGGAAACGCTCGGGAAGCGATCCGGAAGCCGTCCGGAGGCCCTCGGAAGGCCGCCAGGAGCGCTGATCGCGTGGCTGATCAGCGACGTAGCCGCGCATGGAGTGCGCCACAGGCCCCCCAGCGGAGCGCTCGGCGCCGTATGATCGGGGTACACCATCCGGCATGACGGATCGAAGGTTGGGGAATCAACGCCTCAGCGGCCGAGCCGACATGGCGGCCCGGAATAGCGAAATGGCGTTGAGGGCGGGTTTCACGGGGGCGATTCCCTGCCTATCCTTGAAGGGGCCGCATACCGGTCGCCCCCCGCGACCGACGACTAGGAGGACTCCGTGCCGCTCTCGGAGCACGAGCAGCGAATGCTCGAGCAAATGGAGCGAGCGCTGTACGCCGAAGATCCCAAGTTCGCGACAGCGCTTGAGGGAAGCGGGCTGCGTACATACACCCGGCGACGGGTCTATCAGGCGGTCGCCGGCTTCCTGGTAGGTATCGCGCTCCTCATGGCCGGAATGGTCGCCCAGCAGATCTGGATCAGCGTGGTGGGGTTCCTCGTCATGCTGGGCTGTGCGGTCCTGGCGGTCACCGGCTGGCGCAAGGCGCCCAAACCGGGCGAGCAACACGCGACGGGCGGCAGTACGGCCGACCGACGACATCCCAGACCACGTCGCTCGATGATGAACCGGATCGAGCAGCGGTGGCAGCGCCGCCGTGACGAACAGGGCCAGTAAGGCCCTGAGGTTCTCAGATCGAGCCAGTTGAGCCAGTACGGCTGAGGGGCGAACGCGCGACGCGTTCGCCCCTCAGCCGTCTGCCCTCGGCCCTCCGCCGTCAGCCGCGCTGCCGGGAGGGGAGCAGGCGGGTCACGGCCGTCCACCGGAGGAGATCCGGACGGCTTTCCCAGCGGGCCGCGAGCGCCGCCCAGCGCTCCGAGGCGGCCCATATCACCCGTTTGGACGAGCGCGGGGCGAGAAGTGCGCGCAGACGGATCCACTCGCCGGCCGAGACCCCCAGTCCCTCCCGGATCCGCCGGGCGTCATCGGCGAGACCCGTCGCGGGCCGCGGATCCGGCGCGTACAGCACCTGCTCCACCGCGCCGGCCACCCGGTGCACCGCCTCGGCCGGCGGTCCCGCGAGCCGGCCCAGCCGCACGATCCTGGCCGCCGTCTTCCGCGGCGTCTGCGAATCGTCCGGCAGGATGCCGTGATCCCAGGCCGTATCGGTGATTTCTCGCCAGGCTCCGAGCGTCCGCGCCGTGGTATCCGCCGGGGTGCGCCCACCGGAGCCCAGCCGCTGGGCCCGGATCCAGATCCGCCACAGCAGGGGCAGCGACAGCAGCAGCGCCGCCGCCAGCACGCCCAGGAGGACCCAGAGCACCGTCTTCCACGGGAAGCCCCCGTCCGTCGGGGGCAGCGCCCCGTCGGCCGCGGCCGCGTCGCACTCACCCAGCCGCCGTTCCTGCGCCGGGCAGCTGTCCGAGACGGACGGCGCCGAGGACGGTGCGGCCGAGGTGCTGGCGTCGGGCTGCGCCGCGTCGCTCGGCCCGTCGGACGGCGCCTCCGGCAGGGTGTAGGAGGGCGCGCTGCCCCGGCTCGGGGTCGGCTCGAACCGCGTCCACCCGACCCCTTCGAAGTACAGCTCGGGCCAGGCGTGCGCGTCCCGCAGCCCCACGGACATGCTGCCGTCCGCCTGCGGGGTGCCCGGTGTGAAGCCCACCGCGACCCGCGCCGGAATGCCCAGCGTGCGGGCCATCGCGGCCATCGTGAAGGAGAAGTGGACGCAGAAGCCCTGCTTGTCCTTCAGGAAGTTGGTGATCGCCATGACCCCGGTGCCCGAGTTCACCTGGGTGTCATAGGTGAAATCGCCGTCCACCGCGAACCAGTCCTGCAGCTTGACGGCCTTCTCGTAGTTGCTCGTCGCCCCCGCCGTGATGTCCAGCGCGGTCGACTTCACCACGTCCGGCAGGATCGCCGGAACCCGGGTGTATTCACGCTGAATGGCGGACGGGGGAGCGGGCGCCGAGGCCAGCTGCTCCCGGGTCGGGTTCACCAGCAGACTGCCGACCTCGTACTGCGCGCCCCGTGTCGACTGCCCGCGGTCGCCCACCAGCGTCCGGCCCGTGGGCTCGAAGCGCCAGCGTCCGTCGATCTTCACGTTGGTCGCCGGATAGGGCATCGGCAGATAGTTCTGCCGGTACCAGCCGGCGGCCGAGATGGCGGTCGTGATCTCGGTGGTGCCGACATCGCCGTCCAGACCCGGCACCCCGGGCAGCCGGTCGGGGACGTCCTCCACATTGCGCTGCGAGAACCGCCAGGACGCCCCGTCGAACTTGTCCAGCGACATGATCCGCAGATACAGGTTCTGGGTGCTCTCCGCGTTGGTCTTGTAGCGCAGCGCCTCGCGGTCCTCCGGCTGGTTCAGATTGTCCTGGAGCGAGACCAGCGGGTTCACCGCGGAGATGGTGCCACCGCCGCCCACCCCCGAGCCTTTCCCGTTCCCCGTGCCGCCCAGCAGTCCGCCGTCCAGGGCGGGCAGCGCCGCCGGCACCGCCAGCGCTATCCCCAGCGCCACCACACCGATCCGGCGGCCGGTACGGACCGGGGCGAGCGCGGAGCCGCCCGCCGAGTCCAGACCGCCCGAGACCCGGCCCTGCGTGCGCGGCGCGCCGCCGAACACCCGGCCCCACTGGGAGAGCCGGTCCCGGCTCTCGGCCAGCAGCAACAGCAGATAGCCGGCGGCCGCGACCAGGAACCACAGCCCGCCCCCGGCCCCGCCGGAGAGCCCCGCGGCGACCGAGTACAGCGCGAGCAGCGGCAGCCCGGCCGGGGCCGCGCTGCGGAAGGTCACCGCGAGCGCGTCCACCGCGAGCCCGATGACCAGCACGCCGCCGATCAGCATCAGCCTGATGCCGTCGGTCGGCGGCGCCGGGATCGAATACCGTCCGACGTCCTCGCCGCCCGCTGTCAGGAGCCGGCCAAACTGCTCGAAGACCTCGGGCGTCGGGACGATGCCGAGGAACGCCTGATCGCCGGCGAAGACCACCGTGAGCATCAGCAGGGCCGCGACGGCCTGGAGCGCCACGGTCAGCGCCCGCGCCAGCGGAACCCGCCGGGCCAGCGCCCCCACCCCGCCCATGAGCGCCACCATGATCGCGGCGTGCACCAGCCAGGCGTCCGGCTTGACCAGCGGGATCAGAGCGCCCGCCGCCATCAGCGTGGCGGCGAAGGAGCACAGCGCCAGCCTTCCACGACCGCTCATGACCATCCTCCGGAGAAGCCTGTCGAACCGCCCGCGACGGCCGATTCGGAGCGCTGCCGCGCGGCCTGCCGCCACAGGTCGGGCAGGGCCGCCCCCGAGGTCACGGGGAGAGCCGTCCAGCCGGCCTCCCGCAGCTGCCGCAGCCGCGCCTCGGCGCGGTCGCCGGGCTCGCCGCCCTGCGCCCACCCGTCGCTGTCGAGCACGAAGGCGACGGCGGCGCCGCTGCGCAGCCGCATCCTTGCCGCCACGGCGGCCTGTGCCTCGTCCAGATCACCGAAGAAGGCCACCAGCAGCCCTTCGGTGCCGCCGCGCAGTACGTCGTACGCACGGGAGAGGCCCGCCCCGTCGGAGTGGTCGACGACCGCGAGGGTGTCCATCATCAGTCCGGCCGAGTCGGCGGAGTCCTGGGTCGCCCCGGCGAAGCCCTCGGCCCCCGCGCCGGGCACCGAACTGCCCGTGTCCGTCAACAGCCGTACCGCGAAGCCCCGTTCCAGCATGTGCACCAGCGCGGAGGCCGCACCCGACACCGCCCATTCGAACGCCGAGTCGGGGCCCGCGCCCTCGTAGGCGAGCTGCCGGGTGTCCAGCAGCACCGTGCACCTGGCCCGCTGCGGCTGCTCCTCGCGGCGCACCATCAGCTCGCCGTAGCGGGCCGTGGAGCGCCAGTGCACCCGGCGCAGATCGTCGCCGTGGCGGTAGCCGCGCGGGATCACATCGTCCTCGCCGGCCAGCGACAGTGAGCGCTGCCGTCCGTCCCCGTATCCCGAGGACTCACCCGCGAGCCGCACCGGCGGCAGCGGTTCGGTGCGCGGGATGACGGTCAGGGTGTCGTACGCGCTGAACGAGCGGGTCAGCTCACACATCCCGAAGGGGTCGTTCAGCCGCAGCTGGAGCGGTCCGAGCGGATAGCGCCCGCGCAGATCCGACCGGACCCGGTACGACACCTCGCGGCGGCCGCCCGGCTCCACCCGGTCCAGTACGAACCGGGGGCGCGGGCCGAGCACGTACGGCACATGGTCCTGGAGCATCAGCAGACCGGTGGGCATACGCGTGACGTTGTCCATCCGCAGATGCACCCGCGCCTCGGACCCCGCGGGCACCCGGGAGGGCGACAGCCGCCTGCTGCCCGCGACCCGGTAGCGCGTGCGGTACAGGACCGCCACACAGATCAGCGGCAGCACGGCGAGCAGGAACCCGACCCGCAGCAGATCGGACTGGCCCAGGACAAAGGCGCAGACAGCCGCCGCGACCCCGGCGGCGAGGAACGACCGGCCGCGGGTGGTCAGTCCGGACAGCGCGGCCCGCAGCCCGCCCCCGTCCTCGCCGTCCGGGGTGACCGGCCCCCCGGCTGCCATCACAGCCGCCGTGAACCGGGCTGCTGGCCGTAGATCCGGGCGCCGGGCGCCGGACGTCCCGCACCGTGGCCGCCGTCCGCGGTGGGCACGGGGATGCGCTGCAGGATCTCCAGCACGACCTGCTCGGCGGTACGCCGGTTCAGCTGGGCCTGGGCCGTGGGCAGCAGACGGTGCGCCAGCACCGCCACCGCCAGGGCCTGCACATCGTCGGGCAGTGCGTACTCCCGCCCGCTCAGCGCGGCGGAGGCCTTGGCGGCGCGCAGCAGATGGAGCGTCGCGCGCGGCGACGCCCCGAGTCTGAGATCCGGGTGGTTACGGGTCGCCCCGACCAGTTCGACGGCGTACCGCCGTACGGAATCGGCGACATGGACCGTGCGCACCGCGTCGATCAGCTTCACGATGTCGTGCGCGTGGGCCACCGGCTGGAGGTCGTCCAGCGGCGAGATCCCGCCATGGACGTCCAGCATCTGCAGCTCGGCCTCCGGGCTCGGGTAGCCGATCGACACCCGGGCCATGAAGCGGTCGCGCTGCGCCTCGGGCAGCGGATACGTGCCCTCCATCTCCACGGGGTTCTGCGTGGCCACCACCATGAAGGGGCTGGGCAGTTCGTAGGTCTGCCCGTCGATGGTGACCTGGCGCTCCTCCATCGACTCCAGCAGCGCGGACTGGGTCTTGGGCGAGGCGCGGTTGATCTCGTCGCCGATCACGATCTGGGCGAAGATCGCGCCCGGTTTGAACTCGAAGTCCCGCCGCTGCTGGTCGTATATCGACACCCCGGTGATGTCGGACGGCAGCAGGTCGGGGGTGAACTGAATACGCCGCACCGAACAGTCGATGGAGCGCGCGAGCGCTTTGGCCAGCATGGTCTTGCCCACACCGGGGACATCCTCGATCAGAAGATGTCCCTCGGCGAGCAGCACGGTCAGCGAAAGCCGTACGACCTCAGGCTTGCCCTCGATCACACCCTCCACCGATGTGCGGACACGCTCCGCTGTGGTGGTCAGATCAGTGAGGCTCGCTCGATCGTCATAGGTCGTCACCCGGCCCTCCTCGGCCCTTACTACGGGCCGATGCTCATCAGACGGCCCGGCCCACCCCGAAACACGGACACCGCCTCCGGAAGGTTCCGGAACGCTGTCACAGACGCATTCTTGTTGCCGTTACCGCTTCGTGTCACTCGCCTGTGGATAAGTGGGTACGATAAGTCGGCTTTGCCGTTTTTCTGGTCCGGCCCGGCCCTCAGCCGGCCGGGTCGATCTCCCTCAACAGGCCCGTCTTCACGTCGAAGACGAACCCGCGTATGTCATCCGTGTGCGGCAGGAAGGGTGAGGTCCTGATGCGCTGCATCGACTGCCGTACATCCTGGTCGACGTCGCGGAACGCCTCCACGGCCCAGGCGGGCCGCTGTCCGACCTCCATCTCCAGTTCGTGCCGGAATTCCTCGGTGAGGCTTTCCAGGCCGCAGCCGGTGTGATGAATGAGGACGACGCTGCGGGTGCCCAGCGCCCGCTGGCTGATGGTGAGGGAGCGGATGACGTCGTCGGTGACCACGCCGCCCGCGTTGCGAATGGTATGGCAGTCGCCGAGGGAAAGTCCCAGGGCGTCGTGCAGGTCGAGCCTGGCGTCCATGCAGGCGACGACGGCGACCTGCAGCACGGGTCGCGCGTCCATCCCCGGGTCGCTGAACCCGGCGGCGTAGCGGTGGTTTGCCTCGATGAGCCGGTCGGTGACCGTCCCGCCGGTGCGGGCCGCACCGGCGGGAGCCCCGGCGGGCTCTGCGGGGAAGTGTGCGGAAGTCGACATACCTATGACGGTAATGGTCACGTGACGGTGAAGCCTGCTGTGGGACAGGACAAAGAACATCAACATGGCTTGTTGTGAGCTAACCCACAGGGGCGAATGGGGGTCGTCCGAACGGGTGAACTGTGCTGTTTATGACCCTCTGACGAGTGACCCGTGCGACGCGCTGGCCGGTTGATTGACCGCAAGGGCCTGTGGACTAAAGTGACGCGAAGTTCACGGACACCTCGCGAACACATCCCGATTTCCCCGCGTGTGCGGCGTACGTGCGGCTCGGCCTCCTCCCGCTCGCCGGTCGGCCGACGCCCCTTTCCGGCGCCGGCGGACCACCTCCCCTTCTGAGCGGGCGGGGACCAGGCAGTACGTACGGCCGCGCCGGACCTGAGAGGGCGCATGAGCGAGCGCAGCGAGCGAGTCATGGAAAGCCGTGCGCCCGCGGAACGCCGTCCCGAGCCCTGCGGCTGTGCCGAGCCCGGCGGCCGCCCCGACCTCCGTGAGGGGCGCGCATGAACGACGTCCGCCATGTCCCTGTGATGCTCCAGCGGTGCCTGGACCTGCTGGCCCCCGCCCTCGCCGAGCCGGGAGCGGTCGTCGTCGACTGCACCCTCGGCCTCGGCGGGCACAGCGAGGCGCTGCTCGCCACGTTCCCCTCCGTACGGCTGGTCGCGCTCGACCGGGACAAGGAAGCGCTGCGGCTCTCCGGTGAGCGGCTCGCCCCGTTCGGTGACCGGGCCACCCTCGTGCACGCCGTGTACGACGAGCTGCCCGAGGTCCTCGCCCGGCTGGGGATCCCCCGGGTCCAGGGCGTCCTGTTCGACCTCGGTGTCTCCTCCATGCAGCTCGACGAGACGGACCGCGGCTTCGCCTACGCCCAGGACTCCCCGCTCGACATGCGGATGGACCAGACGGCCGGGGTCAGCGCCGCCGAGGTCCTCAACACCTATCCGCCCGGCGAACTGGTGCGGATCCTGCGCGCGTACGGCGAGGAGAAGCAGGCCAAGCGGATCGTCTCCGCGGTCGTCAAGGAGCGCGAGAAGGAGCCCTTCACCTACAGCGCCCGGCTCGTCGAGCTGATCCGCGACGCCCTGCCGCAGGCCGCCAAGCGCACCGGCGGCAACCCCGCCAAGCGCACCTTCCAGGCCCTGCGCATCGAGGTCAACGGCGAGCTGTCCGTCCTGGAGCAGGCGATCCCCGCGGCCGTGAAGACCCTCGCCGTCGGCGGCCGGATGGCCGTCCTCTCGTACCACTCGCTGGAAGACCGACTGGTCAAGCAGGTCTTCGCGGCGGGCGCCGCCAACACCGCGCCGCCCGGCCTGCCCGTCGTCCCCGAGCGCTATCAGCCCCGCCTCACCCTGCTCACCCGCGGCGCCGAACTCCCCACGGAGGAAGAGGTCGCCGAGAACCGCCGCGCGGCCCCCGCCCGGCTGCGGGGGGCGCAGCGGATCCGGGAGGACGTTCTGTGAGCGGACCGGCCAAGCAGTTGAAGGGGCGGGCCGCCCGGCTCGCCCGGCTGATGCCCTCCGGGGCCAGCTCGGCGGCCCGCACGCCCTTCGTCCTGCTGGTCGTGCTGCTCCTCGGCGGCGGCCTGATCACCCTGCTGCTGCTGAACTCCTCCCTCAACGAGGGCTCGTTCCAGCTGAGCGAGCTCAAGAAGCGGACCACCGACCTCACCGACCAGGAGCAGGCGCTCCAGCGGGACGTGGACGACCTCTCCGCGCCGTACGCCCTGGAGCGCCGGGCCCGCCGGCTCGGCATGGTGCCCGGCGGCAGCCCCGCCTTCCTCAACCCCGACGGTACGGTCAGCGGCTCCCCGCACGAGGCCGAGGCGCTGCCCCCCGTACAGCCGTCGGTCATGGGGGCGGCCCCGCCCGCGGCGCGCTGGCCCGCGCCCGTCCTGCCGGTTCCGGTGTCGCCCCCGGCCTCCCGCCCGGCCGCTGCTCCGGTGCCCGCCTCGCCTTCCGTCTCCCCGTCCGCCTCCGCACAGACATCCGGCAAGCCGGCCCCGACGACCTCCGGCAGGTGACGCAGTGCCCCCCAAGGAACCACCGCGCCGCCGGGTGCCGGGCCCCGCGCGCCCCGGCAGCGGCGGACGTGCCCGGCCCGCCGCCCGCCGCCCGGCCTCGGCGCCCCGTGGCGCGCGCCGGATCCGGCTGGGCAGCCCCCGCCCCCGGCTGCGGCTGGTCAGCCTCGGCCTGACGCTCGTCATGCTGGCGTTCGTCGTCCGGCTGCTCCAGGTGCAGGCCGTCGACGCGAGCGCGTACGCCGCCAAGGCGGAGAAGAACCGGTATCTCAGCCACAAGATCGCGGCGGAGCGCGGAGAGATCACCGACCGCTCCGGGATCGCCCTCGCCGACAGCGTCGACGCGTACGACATCACCGCCGACCCGCTGATGTTCACCCCCGGCACCAGCAAGGCCCCGGACGCCGCCGAGCAGGCGGCCGCGCTGCTCTCCCCGATCCTCGGGGTGGACAGCGGCGCCCTGGTGAAGAAGCTCACGGTCCCCAAGTCGCGCTACACGGTGCTGGCCCGCCGCCAGACCCCGCAGGTGTGGAACCAGATCAAGGACCTCAGGGGAGTGCTGGCCGCGAAGGCGGCCAAGGACAAGGCGGCCGGCGGCCCGGGCGTCAATGTGCTGGCCGGTGTCTTCCAGGAGCCCAGCAGCAAACGGGTGTACCCCAACGGTGAGCTCGCCGCGGGGATACTGGGGTACGTCAACGCCGCCGGGCGCGGCGCCGGCGGTGTGGAGTCCATGCTCGACGAGGAGCTGGCGGGCAAGGACGGCGAGGTCACCTACGCGCAGTCCGGCGGCCGCCGTGTCCCCACCGCGAGCTCGCGGGAGAAGCCCGCGGTGCCCGGCTCCGACATCGAGCTGACCATCGACCGGGACATCCAGTGGGCCGCCCAGCAGGCCATCGCGGACCAGGTGCGGACGTCGCAGGCGGACCGCGGCTATGTGATGGTCCAGAACACCAGGACCGGCGAGGTCCTCGCGATGGCCAACGCCCCCGGCTTCGACCCCAACGACCTCTCCGAGGCCAACGCGGCCGCCATGGGCAACGCGGCTCTCCAGGACGTGTACGAACCGGGCTCCACCAGCAAGGTGATGTCCATGGCCGCCGTACTGGAGGAGAAGGCCGCCACCCCCGGCACCCATGTCGTCGTGCCCAACCGGCTGCACCGCGGCGACCGGCTCTTCAAGGACGACATCGACCACCCCACCTGGTACCTGACGCTCAACGGCGTCCTCGCCAAGTCCAGCAACATCGGCACCATCCTGGCGTCCGGCCAGCTCGGCAAGACCCAGCCCGAGGCCAACCGCGTCCTCCACTCGTATCTGAGCAAATTCGGCATCGGCCGCCCGACCGGTCTCGGCTTCCCCGGCGAGACGCAGGGCATCCTGGCCAAGCCGCAGGACTGGTCCACCTCGCAGCAGTACACGATCCCGTTCGGCCAGGGCCTCTCCCTCAACGCGATGCAGGCCGCCTCGGTCTACTCGACCATCGCCAACGGCGGCGTACGGATCGAACCCACGCTGATCCGCGGCACGAAGGGCCCCGACGGGCGCTTCACCGCGGCGCCGGCCCCCAAGAAGACCCGCGTGGTCAGCGAGAAGACCGCGAAGACCGTCGCCGCCATGCTGGAGTCGGTCGTCGGCAACGAGGAGGGTACGGGCACCAAGGCCCGCATCCCCGGCTACCGCGTCGCGGGCAAGACAGGTACGGCCAACCGGGTCGACCCCGAGCTGGGCCGCTACAAGGGGTACACCGCCTCCTTCGCGGGCTTCGCGCCCGCCGACGCCCCGCAGATCACCGTCTACTGCGCCATCCAGAACCCCACCAAGGGCAGTTACTTCGGCGGACAGATCTGCGGACCCATCTACAAGAAGGTCATGGAGTTCGCTCTCAAGACGCTGCAGGTCGCTCCGACCGGCAGTGAACCCGCCCGGCTGCCGGTCACCTTCAAACCCGGCGAGTGACCCCAGGGAAAGACCCAGTGACAACGATCACCCCCGATTCCGGGAACCACCGTGACCCCGCCGCGCACGAGCCCCCCTCACGTGGCTCGCGGCCCGCAGAGCCCGGTACGCTCACCGCCGTGCCACACGCTGATCAGTACAGAACCACCCCTGAGGACGCCCCTGTGAACCAGCCTGGGACGCCCCGTCCGGACCGGGTACGCCCGACCTCCCTCGCGGAGCTGGCCGCCCGGCTGGGCGCCGAGGCCCCGGGGGAGGGGGAGGGTACGGGCCCCGGAGAAGCGACCGGCATCACGCACGACTCGCGGGCGGTACGCCCCGGCGACGTGTACGCCGCTCTGCCCGGCGCCCGCTTCCATGGCGCCGACTTCGCCGCCCAGGCGGCGGACCTCGGCGCGGCCGCGATCCTCACCGACCCGGCGGGCGTCGACCGGGCCACGGCCACCGGACTGCCGGTCCTCGTCGTCCCCGACCCGCGGGGGCGCATGGGAGAACTCGCCGCGGAGATCTACGGACGCCCCGGCGCCGACCTGCTCCAGATCGGCATCACCGGCACCTCGGGCAAGACCACCACGGCGTATCTCGTCGAGGGCGGGCTGCGCGGAGCGGGCCACCGTACCGGCCTGATCGGTACCGTGGAGATGCGGATCGAGGACGAGCGCATCAAGTCGGAGCGCACCACTCCGGAAGCCACCGACCTGCAGGCCCTCTTCGCCGTCATGCGGGAGCGCGGCGTCGAGTCGGTCGCCATGGAGGTCTCCAGCCACGCCCTGGTGCTCGGCCGGGTCGACGGCTGTGTGTTCGACGTGGCTGTCTTCAACAACCTCAGCCCGGAGCATATGGAGTTCCACTCCGGCATGGAGGACTACTTCCAGGCGAAGGCGCAGCTGTTCACCCCGCTGCGCTCCAGGACCGGCGTCGTGAACCTCGACGACCCGTACGGCCGCCGCCTGGTCGACGAGGCGACCGTGCCGGTCACCACCTTCTCCGCCGAGGGCCATCCGGACGCCGACTGGCGCGCCGAGGACGTCGAGGTCGGCTCGCACGGGTCCACGTTCACCGTGGTCGGTCCCAAGGGCGAGCGGATCAGCGCCGAGGCGCCGCTGCCCGGGCCGTTCAACGTCGCCAACACCCTGGCCGCGGTCGTCACCCTGGCCGTGGCCGGGATCGACCCGCAGACCGCCGCCGACGGCATCGCCGCGGTCCCCGGGGTACCGGGGAGGCTGGAGCGCGTGGATGTGGGCCAGCCCTATCTCGCCGTCGTCGACTACGCCCACAAGACGGACGCCGTCGAATCGGTCCTGCGCTCCCTGCGCAAGGTCACCCGGGGCAAGGTGCACATCGTCCTCGGCTGCGGTGGCGACCGCGACGAGACCAAGCGCGGGCCGATGGGCGCGGCCGCCGCCCGGCTCGCCGACACCGCCGTACTGACCTCGGACAACCCCCGTTCCGAGGATCCGCTCGCGATCCTCGCCGCGATGCTCGCCGGCGCCGCCGAGGTGCCGATCCATGAGCGCGGCGACGTCCTGGTGGAGGCCGACCGCGCCTCCGCCATCGCCACCGTCGTCTCCCGCGCCCGGGCCGACGACACCGTGCTGATCGCCGGCAAGGGCCATGAGCAGGGCCAGGACATCGCCGGAGTGGTACGGGCCTTCGACGACCGCCAGGTCCTGCGCGAGGCCATCGAGCGCTCCCTCCGTCACGAGCCCCGTCACGAGCCCCGTCACGAGAACAACAGTCAGGGATGACCCAGTGATCGCCCTCTCTCTCGCCGAGATCGCCGCCATCGTCGGCGGGCAGCCGCACGACATACCGGATCAGTCCGTCCGGGTCACCGGACCCGTCGTCATCGACTCCCGCACGGTGGAGAGCGGCAGTCTCTTCGCCGCCTTCGCCGGCGAGCGCGTCGACGGGCACGACTACGCGGTGACCGCCGTCCAGGCGGGCGCGGTGGCCGTGCTGGCCACCCGCCCCGTCGGCGTGCCCGCCATCGTGGTCGACGATGTCGTACAGGCCCTCGGTGCCCTCGCGCGCACCGTCGTCGAACGCCTCGGCGCCACCGCCGTCGCGCTCACCGGCTCGGCCGGCAAGACCAGCACCAAGGATCTGATCGCCCAGCTGCTCCAGCGCAGAGGACCCACGGTCTGGCCGGCCGGGAATCTCAACAACGAGATCGGTCTGCCGCTGACCGCGCTGCGTGCCGTCGAGGACACCCGCTACCTCGTCCTCGAAATGGGCGCGCGCTACATCGGCGACATCCGCTACCTCACCGGACTCGTCCCGCCCAGGATCGGCCTCGTACTGAACGTCGGCACCGCCCACATCGGGGAGTTCGGCGGCCGCGAGCAGATCGCCCAGGCCAAGGGCGAAATGGTGGAGTCCCTGCCGTCGGCGGACGAGGGCGGCGTCGCCGTGCTCAACGCCGACGACCCTCTCGTCCGCGCGATGGCATCGCGCACCAAGGCCCGTACCGTCCTCTTCGGAGAGTCAGACGAAGCAGACGTACGGGCAGAGAACGTCCGCCTCACCGAGACCGGACAGCCCGCTTTCCGGCTTCGGACACCCTCCGGGTGCAGCGACGTGATGCTGCGGCTGTACGGTGAGCACCACGTGTCGAACGCGCTCGCCGCGGCCGCCGTCGCCTATGAGTTGGGCATGTCCGTCGACGAGATCGCCGTGGCGCTCTCCGAGGCGGGAACCCTCTCCCGCTGGCGTATGGAGGTCACCGAGCGCTCGGACGGCGTGACGATCGTCAACGACGCCTACAACGCGAACCCCGAATCCATGAGAGCGGCGCTCCGTGCGCTGGCCGCCATGGGTGGTGCCTCACGGGCCACGGGGGGCCGTACGTGGGCGGTGCTCGGCCCGATGGCCGAGCTGGGTGACGATTCGCTCGCCGAGCACGACGCGGTCGGACGGCTAGCCGTCCGGCTCAACGTCAGCAAGCTCGTGGCAGTCGGGGGCAGGGAAGCGTCCTGGCTGCAACTGGGCGCTTACAACGAGGGTTCGTGGGGTGAGGAGTCGGTGCACGTGTCCGACGCGCAGGCGGCGGTCGACCTGTTGCGCAGTGAACTGCGTCCGGGAGACGTCGTGCTGGTGAAGGCTTCCAGGTCGGTCGGTCTCGAGCGGGTCGCCCAGGCACTGCTCGGGAACGCCAGCGAGGGCGAGGTCGCCGGCCGATGAGGCAGATCCTCTTCGCGGGAGCCATCGGGCTCTTCCTGACCCTGATCGGCACTCCGCTGCTGATCAAGCTCCTGGCCCGCAAGGGATACGGGCAGTTCATCCGGGACGACGGCCCGCGCAGCCATGGCAGCAAGAAGGGCACGCCCACCATGGGCGGCATCGCCTTCATCCTGGCCACGCTGATCGCCTACGCCCTGGCGAAGGTGATCACCGGCGAGGACCCGACGTTCTCGGGTGTGCTGGTCCTGTTCCTGATGGCAGGCATGGGGCTCGTCGGGTTCCTCGACGACTACATCAAGATCGTGAAGCAGCGGTCGCTCGGCCTGCGGGCCAAGGCCAAGATGGCGGGCCAGCTGATCGTCGGTATCGCCTTCGCGGTGCTGTCGCTCCAGTTCGCCGACTACCGCGGCAACACGCCCGCCTCCACCAAGCTGTCGTTCGTCACGGACTTCGGCTGGTCGATCGGCCCGGTGCTGTTCGTGGTCTGGGCGCTGTTCATGATTCTCGCGATGTCCAACGGCGTGAACCTGACGGACGGTCTGGACGGCCTCGCCACCGGCGCCTCGGTGATGGTCTTCGGCGCGTACACCTTCATCGGCCTGTGGCAGTTCCAGGAGTCCTGCGCCAACGCGGGAACCCTGACCAACCCCAACGCCTGTTTCGAGGTACGTGATCCACTCGACCTCGCGGTCGTCGCCTCGGCGCTGATGGGCGCCTGCTTCGGCTTCCTGTGGTGGAACACCTCGCCCGCCAAGATCTTCATGGGCGACACCGGTTCGCTCGCGCTGGGCGGCGCCCTCGCCGGACTGGCGATCTGCTCCCGTACGGAGTTCCTGCTGGCCCTCCTCGGCGGCCTCTTCGTCCTGATCACCATGTCCGTGGTGATCCAGGTCGGCTCGTTCCGGATGACCGGCAAGCGCGTCTTCCGGATGGCACCGCTCCAGCACCACTTCGAACTCAAGGGGTGGTCGGAGGTCCTGGTGGTGGTCCGTTTCTGGATCATCCAGGGCATGTGTGTGATCGTGGGTCTGGGGCTCTTCTACGCGGGCTGGGCGGCCGAGAAGTGAACTGGCACGGCAAGCGGGTCACCGTCGCGGGTCTCGGGGTCTCCGGGATCCCGGCGGCCCGGGTGCTGCGTGAGCTCGGCGCCGAGGTCACCGTCGTCAATGACGGCGACGACGAACGGTCCCGCGCGCAGGCCGCCGAGCTGGAGAAGCTGGGGATCACCGTGCGCCTCGGCGACGGAGCGACCCTGCCCGCGGCGACCGAGCTGGTCGTCACCGCTCCCGGCTGGCGGCCGGACAAGCCGCTCTTCACGGCCGCCGCGGCGGCCGGGGTGGAGATCTGGGGCGATGTCGAGCTGGCCTGGCGGCTGCGCGGCCCCGGCGCGGCCCCCTGGCTCGCGGTCACCGGCACCAACGGCAAGACCACGACCGTCAGGATGCTCGCCTCGATCCTGGCGGCGGCGGGGCTGCGTACGGCCGCCGTCGGCAACATCGGCGTCTCGCTGCTGGACGCCGTCACCGGCGAGGAGACGTACGACGTCCTCGCCGTCGAGCTGTCCAGCTACCAGCTGCACTGGGCGCCGAGCCTGCGCGCCCACTCCGCGGCCGTCCTCAACCTCGCCCCCGATCATCTGGACTGGCACGGCTCCATGGAGGCGTACGTCGCCGACAAGGGCCGCATCTACGAGGGCAACAGCGTCGCCTGCGTCTACAACGCGGCCGACCCGGCCACCGAGGACCTGGTGCGCGCCGCCGACGTCGAGGAGGGCTGCCGGGCGATCGGCTTCACCCTCGCCACCCCGGGACCGTCCCAACTCGGGGTCGTGGACGGCATCCTGGTCGACCGCGCCTTTGTCGAGAACCGCCGCGAGCAGGCCCAGGAGCTCGCCCAGATCTCCGATGTGAACCCGCCGGTCCCGCACAACATCGCCAACGCCCTCGCGGCGGCGGCCCTGGCCCGCGCCTTCGGCGTCGAGCCCGCGGCCGTACGCGACGGACTGCGCGCCTTCCGCCCCGACCCGCACCGGATCGAGCAGGTCGCGGACATCGGCGGCGTCACCTACATCGACGACTCCAAGGCCACCAACACCCATGCCGCGGAGGCGTCCCTGGCGGCCTACGACCCGATCGTCTGGATCGCGGGCGGCCTCGCCAAGGGCGCGACGTTCGACGAGCTCGTCGCCGCGTCGGCGCGGCGGCTGCGCGGTGCGGTCCTGATCGGCGCCGACCGGGCGCTGATCCGGGAAGCCCTCGCGCGACACGCCCCCGAAGTCCCGGTCGTGGACCTCGACCGGACCGACACTGGGGCGATGTCGGCGGCGGTCCGCGAAGCGGCACGGCTCGCGCAGCCGGGGGACACGGTACTGATGGCCCCCGCCTGCGCCTCGATGGACATGTTCGCCAACTACAACAAGCGAGGCGAGGCGTTCGCGGACGCGGTACGCGCACTCGCCGCCGAGCACGTCTGACCGGGCCCGGCCTCCGTGCCGTGCTGACCGCGACACCGGCGGTTCTCGCCGCAGGCCCCGGATCCCCGGCAGCCGCGCCAGGCATGACTGGAGGGGACAGCGACGATGCCGGCCGACGACACCGCGGGACGGGCCCGGCGGCCCCTGGTACGCCGCTGGGGCCCGGCGGGCACGCCTGCCGTCGCGGGAGCGCCCGGTGCGGACTCCGGACCTGACGGGGGCGCGGACGCGGCAGCGGCGTGCGGGACCGTGCGCGGCCGTGGGCTCGCGCTGCGCGGCCGGGCCGCCGGCGCCGCCGTACGCCGCCCGCCCGCCCGCGGCAGGGGCGGCGGGACCGGCGCTCCCCGCCGGCCCCGCGGCGCGGGACCACGGCGGTTCTACGAGCAGGCACGCCGCGCCTGGGACCGGCCCCTCACCGCGTACTACGTGATCCTCGGCAGCGGTCTGCTGATCACCGTGCTCGGCCTGGTGATGGTGTACTCCGCCTCGATGATCTACGCCTTGCAGCTGTCACTGCCGGGCACGTACTTCTTCCGCAAGCAGTTCGTCGCGGTGGTCCTCGGCACCGGTCTGCTGCTGCTCGCCTCCAGGATGCCGATCAAGCTCCACCGCGCGTTCTCCTACCCGCTGCTGGTCGGCTCGGTCTTCCTGATGGTGCTCGTCCAGATCCCCGGGATAGGGCGCTCCGTCAACGGCAACCAGAACTGGATCTATCTGGGCGGCCCGTTCCAGCTCCAGCCCAGTGAGTTCGGCAAACTGGCGCTGATCCTGTGGGGGGCCGACCTGCTCGCCCGCAAGCAGGACAGGCGGCTGCTGACCCAGTGGAAACATCTGCTGGTGCCGCTCGTCCCGGTCGCCTTCATGCTGCTCGGGCTGATCATGCTCGGCGGCGACATGGGTACGGCGATCATTCTCACCGCCATCCTCTTCGGGCTGCTCTGGCTGGCGGGAGCGCCCACCCGGCTGTTCGGCGGGGTGCTCGGCGTCGCCGCCCTGGTCGGCTTCATGCTCATCAAGACCAGCGCGAACCGGCTGTCCCGGTTCTCCTGCGTCGGCGCGATCGATCTGGGCCCTGAGGGACAGTGCTGGCAGGCGGTGCACGGAATCTATGCTCTCGCCTCCGGCGGATGGTTCGGTTCCGGCCTCGGCGCGAGTGTGGAAAAGTGGGGCCAACTGCCCGAACCGCACACCGACTTCATTTTCGCCATCACCGGGGAGGAACTGGGTCTGGCGGGGACGCTGTCGGTGCTCGCACTGTTCGCGGCTCTAGGCTATGCGGGTATCCGCGTGGCCGGACGCACGGAGGATCCCTTCGTGAGGTACGCCGCGGGAGGTGTGACCACCTGGATCACGGTGCAGGCCGTGGTCAACATCGGTGCGGTGCTCGGCCTGCTGCCGATCGCCGGAGTCCCGCTCCCGCTGTTCTCCTACGGAGGGTCGGCCCTGCTGCCGACCATGTTCGCTATCGGGCTGCTGATCGCGTTCGCGCGAGAGGATCCCGCCGCGAAAGCGGCCCTGGCCATGAGACGGCCCGGGGTGAGATGGAAGACGATGAGACGGCGCGTCAAGAAGCGTCCGTCCGGAGAGCGGTGAATTTCGGTGCATGTCGTACTCGCCGGTGGGGGGACCGCCGGCCACATCGAGCCGGCGCTCGCCCTCGCGGACGCCCTGCGCAGGCAGGACCCCACCGTGGGGATCACGGCCCTCGGCACGGAACGCGGCCTGGAGACCAGGCTCGTACCCGAGCGGGGGTACGAGCTGGGACTGATCCCGGCCGTACCGCTGCCGCGCAAGCCCACACCCGAGCTGATCACCGTCCCCGGACGGCTGCGCGGCACCATCAAGGCCGCCGAGCAGATCCTGGAACGCACCAAGGCGGACTGCGTCGTGGGCTTCGGCGGCTATGTCGCCCTGCCCGGCTATCTGGCCGCCAAGCGGCTCGGGGTGCCGATCATCGTCCATGAGGCCAATGCCAGGCCCGGCCTCGCCAACAAGATCGGCTCGCGATACGCGGCCGGGGTGGCGGTCTCCACCCCGGACAGCAAGCTGCGGGGCGCCCGCTACATCGGTATCCCGCTGCGCCGCACCATCGCCACCCTGGACCGGGCCCGGGTCCGTCCGGAGGCGCGGGCCGCCTTCGGGCTCGACCCGAACCTGCCGACCCTGCTCGTCTCCGGCGGTTCGCAGGGCGCGCGCCGGCTCAACGAGGTGGTGCAGCAGGTCGCCCCGATGCTCCAGCGCTCCGGAATCCAGATCCTGCACGCGGTCGGTCCCAAGAATGAAATGCCGCGCGTGGACAACATGCCCGGAATGCCGCCCTACATCCCGGTACCGTACGTGGACCGGATGGACCTCGCGTACGCCGCGGCGGACATGATGCTCTGCCGCGCGGGCGCGATGACCGTCGCCGAACTCTCCGCCGTCGGGCTTCCCGCCGCGTATGTCCCGCTGCCGATCGGCAACGGCGAACAGCGGCTCAACGCCCAGCCGGTGGTGAAGGCCGGCGGCGGACTGCTGGTCGACGACGCCGAACTCACGCCCCAGTGGGTGCAGAGTCATGTGCTTCCGGTGCTCGCCGATCCGCACCGGCTGTACGAGATGTCCCGCGCGGCCGCCGAGTTCGGCCGCAGGGACGCCGATGAGCTGCTGGTCGGCATGGTGTACGAGGCGATCGCAGCACGCCGCAAGGCGTAGGGAGGCAGGGGAGCGTGGCCGGACCGACGACCGCCGAGCGTGACGCACGACCGCAGTCGGCGTCCGGCCGCCCTCCTCGGGGGCCGTTGGCCCGCCTGCTCCGGCTCCGGCTGCCCAAGCGGTGGCTGATGATCGTATTGATCGTCGCGACCGTGCTGGTCGCGGGCGGCACCTGGGTGCTGTACGGCTCGAACTGGCTTCGGGTCGAGCGGGTGAGCACCTCGGGTACCGGCGTACTCACCCGCGCCCAGGTGGAGACCGCCGCGGCCGTGCCGGTCGGGGCGCCGCTGATTTCCGTCGACACGGACGGGATTGAGGCCAGGCTCCGGCAGAAACTGCCGCGTATCGACTCGGTCGAGGTCGTTCGTTCATGGCCGCACGGAATCAGTCTGAAAGTGATCGAGCGAACCCCCGCTCTGCTGATCGAAACGGGCGCAAAGTTCATCGAAGTGGACGTCAAGGGCGTGCGTTTCGCGACGGTGGGGACGGCGCCCGCCGGCGTACCCCTGCTGAAAATGACAGCGGCTCAGTCGGCCGGTCTCGGCCGTTTCGGAACCGGCCGTCTCGTCCTCGAAGCGGTGCGGGTCCGCAGGGAACTTCCCGCGAAAGTGGCCAAGGACACCAGGGTGATCCGGGTACGTTCGTATGACTCGATCGCCCTGCAGTTGAGCGGCGGCCGTACGGTGATGTGGGGGAGCGGCGAGGACGGCGCGGCCAAGGCGCGTGCGCTCACCGCACTGATGAAAGCGGCTCCCAAGGCGGGGTACTTCGATGTGAGTGCACCCACCGCGCCTGCGGCGTCGGGCAGTTGACGGGCATTTGCGCTGGCCAGCACCCTGGTTGGTCAGCGCTATGGGTGATCACATAGGGTGAAAAGAAAAACGGGAGGTTCGGCGTGTTCGTTGAACGTGCGCCACTTGTCGACTTAGTGTCCTGTTCGGAAGAGTCCAAGAAGCGGACACACTGGTAACCCTGAAGTTCAACGTCAGGGTTTGGGTCGGCGTTTCGGACCGTCCCATCGGCATCAGTCGTCGCGGCGCCACAACCGCGAAGCGACGACACGTAACTCGAGGCGAGAGGCCTTCGACGTGGCAGCACCGCAGAACTACCTCGCAGTCATCAAGGTCATCGGTGTCGGCGGCGGTGGTGTCAATGCCATCAACCGAATGATCGAGGTCGGCCTCAAGGGCGTCGAGTTCATCGCGATCAACACGGACGCGCAAGCCCTGTTGATGAGCGACGCCGACGTCAAGCTCGACGTAGGACGCGAACTCACCCGCGGCCTCGGGGCCGGAGCCAACCCGGCAGTCGGTCGCAAGGCGGCAGAGGACCACCGTGAGGAGATCGAGGAGGTCCTCAAGGGGGCCGACATGGTCTTCGTCACCGCCGGCGAAGGTGGCGGCACCGGCACCGGCGGCGCACCCGTCGTCGCCAATATCGCGCGCTCGCTCGGCGCCCTCACGATCGGTGTGGTCACCCGCCCGTTCACCTTCGAGGGCCGCCGCCGCGCGAACCAGGCGGAGGACGGCATCGCCGAGCTCCGCGAAGAGGTCGACACCCTCATCGTGATCCCCAACGACCGGCTGCTGTCCATCTCGGACCGCCAGGTCAGCGTGCTTGACGCGTTCAAGTCCGCGGACCAGGTGCTGCTGTCGGGTGTCCAGGGCATCACCGACCTCATCACCACTCCCGGTCTGATCAACCTCGACTTCGCCGACGTCAAGTCCGTGATGTCGGAGGCGGGCTCGGCGCTCATGGGGATCGGCTCGGCCCGCGGCGACGACCGCGCGGTGGCCGCCGCCGAGATGGCGATCTCCTCGCCGCTCCTCGAAGCGTCCATCGACGGCGCCCGCGGTGTCCTGCTCTCCATCTCCGGCGGTTCCGACCTCGGTCTCTTCGAGATCAACGAGGCGGCGCAGCTGGTGAGCGAGGCGGCCCACCCCGAGGCCAACATCATCTTCGGCGCCGTCATCGACGACGCCCTGGGCGACGAGGTCCGGGTCACCGTCATCGCGGCCGGCTTCGACGGCGGACAGCCGCCGACCCGCCGGGAGACCGTCCTCGGCGCCGGCGCGGCCAAGCGCGACGAGCAGCCGGCCCCGTCCCGGTCCACGGACAGCGGCCGGTCCACGAGCGGACTGGGTACCGTACCGCCGCGCGAGGACAGCCCGGCCAGGTCCGAACCCGCGCCGGTGGTCAACGAGAAGTCGTTCTCGGTGAGCCCGCCGCAGGTCCCGACGGCCCGTCCGTACCAGGACAACCAGGTCGAAGAGCTGGACGTTCCGGACTTCTTGAAGTGATACGGCAGCACGAAACACTGAGCGGCGCGCACTTCGCCTTCACCGACCGGTGGGGCGGGGTGAGCGCCGCTCCGTATGAGCAGCTCAATCTAGGCGGCGCGGTCGGTGACGACTCCGCGGCGGTGCAGACCAACCGCGAGCTCGCCGCGAAGTCCCTGCGGCTCGACCCCGCGCGCGTCGTCTGGATGAACCAGGTGCACGGCCGCGAGGCGGCCGTCGTCGAAGGACCGTGGACCTCTCAGGACGTCCCGGCCGTGGACGCGATCGTCACCGTACGGCGCGGCCTCGCCCTCGCCGTACTCACCGCGGACTGCACCCCGGTGCTGCTGGCCGATCCGGTCGCCGGGGTCGTCGCCGCCGCCCACGCCGGGCGCCCCGGCCTGGTCGCGGGGATCGTCCCGGCCGCCGTCGAGACCATGGTCTCGCTCGGCGCGCAGCCGTCGCGGATCACCGCCCGTACCGGACCGGCCGTCTGCGGACGCTGTTACGAAGTGCCGGCGCGGATGCGGGACGAGGTCGCCGCCGTCGTACCGGAAGCCTGGTCCGAGACCAGTTGGGGCACCCCGGCCGTGGATGTCACCGCCGGAGTGCACGCACAGCTCGACGCCCTCGGGATCCGGGACCGGCAGCGTTCCGCGGCCTGCACCCTGGAGTCGGGCGATCACTATTCGTACCGTCGCGACCGCACGACCGGGCGGCTCGCCGGCTATGTCTGGCTGGACTGATAGGGCATGACCGACCGGAAGACCGAACTCGCGGCCAATCTCGCGCTGGTGGAGGAACGTATCGCCACCGCCTGTGCCGCCGCCGGGCGCGCGCGGGACGAGGTGACCCTGATCGTGGTCACCAAGACCTACCCCGCCAGTGATGTCCGGCTGCTCCATGAACTGGGCGTCCGGCATGTCGCCGAGAATCGCGACCAGGACGCCGCCCCCAAAGCGGCCGCCTGCACAGATTTGTCGCTTATCTGGCACTTTGTCGGTCAATTGCAGACGAACAAGGTTCGTTCTGTGGCTGGTTATGCCGATGTGGTGCAGTCCGTCGACCGGCTCAAGCTCGTTTCCGCACTCTCCGCGGCTGCCACGCGTACGGAGCGTGAGCTGTGCTGCCTGATCCAGGTCGCGCTGGACGCCGAGTCCGGCGAACGCGGGGCGAGGGGCGGCGTGGCACCCGACGGGATCGAGGAGTTGGCGGCCGCGGTGGCCGGTGCGCAAGGATTGCGGCTCGGCGGGCTGATGACCGTGGCGCCGCTGGCCGGACCGTACGCGGGCCGGCAACAGGCGGCGTTCGAGCGGCTGCAGGAATTCTCATCCCGCCTGCGCGCGGACCATCCGGCTGCGAACATGGTGTCAGCAGGGATGAGTGCGGACCTTGAGGACGCCGTGACGGCCGGAGCGACACATGTACGCGTCGGTACGGCGGTACTCGGAGTCCGACCCCGGCTCGGGTAACGTCGCGAAGCAAGTCGGACCACAGCAGAAAATATGGTCATTTCCGCCGAAAGGCGGTCAGGCCTAGTGGATCGCGGGCACTTGGTGACGAGGCCGATCCACCACAGAGCGGAGGACTCAGAGCATGGCCGGCGCGATGCGCAAGATGGCGGTCTACCTCGGCCTCGTGGAGGACGATGGGTACGACGGCCGGGGCTTTGACCCCGACGACGACTTCGAACCCGAGCCGGAACCCGAGCGGGAGCACCGGCGACACCAGCCCGTGCACCAGCCCGTGCACGAGCCCGAGCGGGAAGAACCGATGCGCGTGGTCCAACCACCCGCGCAGCGTGAGCGCCAGGCGGTTCCGCTAGCGGCAGAAAGCGGACGTCCGGCACGTATCGCCCCCGTGGCATCCATCACACCTGAACGCCCGAGTCTGGAGAAGAACGCACCGGTGATCATGCCCAAGGTTGTGTCCGAGCGGGAGCCCTACCGCATCACCACATTGCACCCGAGGACCTACAACGAGGCCCGTACCATCGGGGAACACTTCCGCGAGGGCACTCCGGTGATCATGAATCTCACGGAGATGGACGATACGGATGCGAAGCGACTTGTCGACTTTGCCGCGGGTCTGGTCTTCGGTCTTCATGGCAGCATTGAGCGAGTGACGCAGAAGGTGTTCCTGCTGTCTCCTGCTAACGTCGATGTCACGGCGGAGGACAAGGCCCGCATCGCAGAGGGCGGATTCTTCAACCAGAGCTGAGAACACGGCACCGGGAACGACCCGGTCGCACGGCGGGAACGACCCGGCCGCACGGCCGGTGCAGAGTGAAAACCAGGGGAGAGGGAAGCGCGGGATGGGCGTAGCACTACAGGTGGTTTACATCGCGCTGATGTGCTTCCTCATCGTGCTGATTTTCCGGCTGGTCATGGACTACGTCTTCCAGTTCGCCCGCTCATGGCAACCCGGCAAGGCGATGGTGGTCGTTCTGGAGGCCACCTACACTGTCACCGATCCACCGCTCAAGCTCCTGCGGCGGTTCATTCCGCCGCTGCGTCTCGGGGGCGTGGCACTCGACCTGTCCTTCTTCGTTCTGATGATCATCGTGTACATCCTGATCTCGCTCGTGAGCAGTCTTGCGAGGGGAATGTGAACGATACGGTCTTGCCGACTGCCGACGACTACGTAGAGGTGAAGAAGAGATGCCGTTGACCCCTGAGGACGTGCGGAACAAGCAGTTCACGACCGTCCGCCTCCGAGAAGGCTACGACGAGGACGAGGTCGATGCCTTTCTCGACGAGGTCGAGGCCGAACTGACGCGCCTGCTCCGCGAGAACGAGGACCTGCGCGCCAAGCTGGCCGCCGCCACGCGTGCCGCCGCGCAGAACCAACAGCAGCAGGGCATGCGCAAGCCGCCCGAACAGCAGGAGCGACCGGGGGCACCTGTGCCCGCCGCCATATCTGGACCGCCGGTCCAGCAGCAGCCGCCGCAGATGGGTCCGCCCCAGCTGCCCGGTGGGGCTCCGCAGCTTCCCGCGGGGCCGAGCGGCCATGGTGGTCACGGTCCGCAGGGTCACGGTCCTCAGGGTCACGGTCCGCAGGGCCAGCACGGCCCCGGCCCGATGCAGGGCGGTCCGATGCAGGGCAACCCGATGCAGGGCAACCCCATGCAGGGCAACCCCATGCAGGGTGGCCAGATGCAGGGCGGTCCGATGCAGGGCGGCCAGATGCAGGGCGGTCCCATGGGCCAGGGCGGTCCGATGGGTCAGGGTGGCCCGATGGGCCAGGGCGGTCCCATGGGTGGACCGATGGGCGGCCCCATGGGCGGCCACAACCCGCAGATGCAGCAGCCCGGTCAGGGCCCCGGCGGCGACAGCGCCGCACGTGTGCTCTCGCTTGCCCAGCAGACCGCCGACCAGGCGATTGCCGAGGCGCGCTCCGAGGCCAACAAGATCGTCGGTGAGGCACGCAGCCGCGCCGAGGGCCTGGAGCGCGACGCGCGCGCCAAGGCCGACGCGTTGGAGCGGGACGCCCAGGAGAAGCACCGCGTGGCGATGGGCTCGCTGGAGTCCGCGCGCGCGACGCTGGAGCGCAAGGTCGAGGACCTGCGAGGCTTCGAGCGCGAGTACCGCACGCGCCTGAAGTCCTACCTGGAGAGCCAGCTGCGTCAGCTGGAGACCCAGGCGGACGACTCGCTGGCCCCGCCGCGCACCCCGGCGGCCGCTTCGCTGCCGCCGTCCCCGTCGATGGCTCCGGCCGGCGCGGGTGCGATGGGTCACAGCATGGGCGGCAACCCCATGGGTCACGGAGGCCCTTCTGGTCCGTCGTACGGCGGCCAGCAGCAGATGTCGCCGGCGATGACCCAGCCGATGGCACCGGTGCGGCCGCAGGCGCCGCAGCCGATGCAGCAGGCGCCGTCGCCGATGCGCGGCTTCCTGATCGACGAGGACGACAACTGACGGGCGTACGCGTGAGCAACGCGTAGCCGTCGGCAGGCTGAAGGGCCGGGCCCGGGACATAGTCCCGGGCCCGGCCCTTTTGCGTGGCCGCTGCGCGGTGCGTTCCCCTCCCCGCCCCTCCCCGACCCCGAGGCTCCGCCCCGGCCCCCGAAAAGCCCTGCGGCTTTCGCCCCCGGCCCCCGAAACGGCTCGTGCCCGAGCCCCGGGACCGCGTGTGCCGAGGCTTCGCCCACGGCCCCCGGCCGGGCCGGCCTGGGGCTTGTGCCCCGAGCCCCGGGGACGGCTCATGGCCAAACCCCGGGGCCGTGAGTGCCGGGGCTGCGCCCACGGGCCCCGGCCGGGCCTTGCGTTCTAGTGGTCGTTGCAACACCCCAGTTCAAGGGGTGCGATGGACTTCGAGGTCCGGGGCGACCGGAAGCCACAGGGACGACGGAAGCT
>NZ_JBVJDS010000013.1:0-212381 GCF_055582185.1 Streptomyces sp. NPDC042201
TACTGCAGGGGGGACCCTGTGGGAGAGTAGGACGCCGCCGAACAACCTTTGTGGGAATGCCCCGCACCGTATGGTGCGGGGCATTTCTGCGTTCACGACCATTTTCATTGGCCCGGTTTCAAGACCGTTTCAGGGATGTCCGGTTACCCCCTTGCACTCGCCGGCCGAGGCTGAGGGTAAGGTCAGGAGGCATCGTTGGCACGTTCCACACAGGAGGCCCCCGGGTGGAGGTCCAGGAGACTCGCGTTCAGACGGACCGGGTGCTCACCATCCCCAACATCCTCAGCATGGCTCGCCTCGTCGGTGTGCCGCTCTTCCTGTGGCTGATCCTCCGCCCCGAGTTCGGAGGACCCAAGAGCGACGGCTGGGCATTGCTGGTGCTGATGCTGAGCGGTGTCAGCGACTATCTCGACGGAAAGCTCGCTCGCCGGTGGAACCAGATCAGCAGCCTGGGACGGCTCCTGGACCCCGCCGCCGACCGGCTGTACATCCTTTCCACCCTGGTCGGGCTCACCTGGCGAGAGATCTTGCCCCTCTGGCTCACCGCGGCGCTATTGGCGCGAGAGTTGATGCTTCTGGTGATGGTGGGAATCCTTCGCCGGCACGGCTATCCGCCTCCCCAGGTGAACTTCCTGGGGAAGGCGGCTACCTTCAACTTGATGTACGCCTTCCCGCTCCTGCTCCTCAGTGACGGGAACGGATGGCTTGCGTCACTCGCCGAAGTTTTCGGATGGGCGTTCGCCGGATGGGGTACAACCCTGTATTGGTGGGCAGGGATCCTGTATGTGGTCCAGGTCCGCCGGCTCGTCAAGGCGGACAACGCGGCCGATTGAGCTCGTCGAAGTGGTGCCGTGCAGAGTCGCCGGCCCGCGCCTGACGCCATGAGGCCTCTGTCCAGACGGGTGAAGTCGGCGAGTCCGTCTCTTCAAGGAGGACGCTTCCGACATGAAGGCCGTCGTGATGGCTGGTGGCGAAGGAACTCGACTTCGCCCCATGACCTCGAGCATGCCCAAGCCGCTCCTGCCGGTGGTGAATCGGCCGATCATGGAGCATGTGCTGCGGTTGCTCAAGCGTCATGGGCTCAGCGAGACCGTCGTAACCGTGCAATTCCTCGCCTCCCTCGTCAAGAACTACTTCGGCGACGGTGAAGAGCTCGGTATGGAGCTCACCTACGCCAACGAGGAGAAGCCGCTCGGCACCGCCGGGAGCGTCAAGAATGCCGAAGAGGCCCTGAAGGACGATGCCTTCCTCGTCATTTCCGGAGACGCTCTCACCGACTTCGACCTGACCGACCTCATCGCCTTCCACAAGGAGAAGGGCGCACTGGTGACGGTGTGCCTGACCCGGGTGCCGAATCCGCTGGAATTCGGCATCACGATCGTGGACGAAGAGGGAAAGGTCGAACGCTTCCTGGAGAAGCCCACCTGGGGCCAGGTCTTCTCGGACACCGTGAATACGGGCATCTATGTCATGGAGCCCGAGGTCTTCGACTACGTCGAGGCCGATGTCTCCGTCGACTGGTCCGGCGATGTCTTCCCTCAGCTGATGAAGGAAGGCAAGCCCATTTACGGCTATATCGCCGAGGGCTACTGGGAGGACGTCGGCACGCACGAGAGCTATGTGAAGGCCCAGGCCGATGTTCTCGAGGGCAAAGTCGATGTGGACATCGACGGCTTCGAGATCTCTCCCGGCGTATGGGTGGCCGAAGGCGCCGAGGTCGACCCCGACGCGGTGCTGCGCGGTCCGCTGTACATCGGTGACTACGCCAAGGTCGAAGCCGACGTGGAGCTCCGCGAGCACACCGTCGTCGGGTCCAACGTCGTCATCAAGACCGGTGCGTTCCTCCACCGGGCGGTCGTCCACGACAACGTCTATATCGGGCAGCACAGCAATCTGCGTGGCTGCGTGATCGGTAAGAACACCGACATCATGCGAGCGGCCCGGATCGAGGACGGCGCGGTCATCGGCGACGAGTGCCTCGTCGGCGAGGAATCGATCATCCAGGGCAATGTGCGGGTCTACCCGTTCAAGACCATCGAGGCGGGCGCGTTCGTCAACACCTCGGTGATCTGGGAGTCCAGGGGGCAGGCGAATCTCTTCGGAGCCCGCGGAGTCTCCGGCATCCTGAACGTCGAGATCACACCGGAAGTCGTGGTGCGGCTGGCCGGAGCGTACGCCACCACCCTGAAGAAGGGGTCCACGGTCACCACGGCGCGTGATCACTCACGTGGCGCGCGTGCCCTCAAACGGGCCGTGATCTCCTCGCTGCAGTCCAGCGCCATCGACGTGCGGGACCTGGAGAACGTACCGCTGCCGGTCGCCCGTCAGCAGACCGCCCGGGGCAGCGCCGGCGGCATCATGATCCGTACGTCGCCGGGCGTGCCCGACTCGGTGGACATCATGTTCTTCGACGAGCGGGGAGCGGACCTGTCGCAGGCCGGTCAGCGCAAGCTGGACCGGGTGTACGCACGCCAGGAGTACCGTCGCGCGTTCCCCGGGGAGATCGGGGACCTTCACTTCCCCGCCAGCGTCTTCGACTCGTACACCGGCTCGTTGCTCCGCAATGTCGACACCTCGGGGATCGCCGAGGCCGGGCTCAAGGTCGTGGTCGACGCGTCCAACGGCAGCGCCGGCCTGGTGCTGCCCAGCCTGCTGGGCCGGCTCGGTGTCGACGCGCTGACCATCAATCCCGGTCTCGACGAGGCGCGGCCGACCGAGACGGCCGAGTCGCGCCGCTCCGGTCTGGTCAGGCTCGGGGAGATCGTCGCCTCGGCGCGTGCCGCGTTCGGGGTGCGGTTCGACCCCGTCGGTGAGCGGCTGTCGCTCGTCGACGAACGAGGGCGGATCATCGAGGACGACCGGGCCCTGCTGGTGCTGCTGGATCTGGTCGCGGCCGAGCGGCGCAGCGGGCGGGTGGCACTGCCCGTGACGACCACCAGGATCGCCGAGCAGGTCGCCGCGTACCACGGGACTCAGGTGGAGTGGACGACCACGTCACCCGACGATCTGACCCGGGTGGGCCGCGAGGAGACCACGATCTTCGGTGGTGACGGGCGTGGCGCCTTCATCGTGCCGGAGTTCAGCAGTGTCCTCGACGGTACGGCGGCCTTTGTGCGGCTGCTCGGGCTTGTGGCGCGTACACAGCTCACGCTGAGCCAGATCGACGCCCGTATTCCGCGTGCGCATGTGCTGCGGCGGGACCTGGCGACCCCCTGGGCCGTCAAGGGTCTGGTGATGCGCACCGTCGTGGAGGCGGCGGGCGACCGGCAGGTGGACACGACCGACGGCGTACGGGTGGTCGAGGCCGACGGGCGCTGGGTCATGGTGCTGCCCGACCCCTCCGAGGCCGTCACTCATCTGTGGGCGGAAGGCCCCGACGACGCGTCGGCGCAGGCGCTGCTGGACGAGTGGTCGTCCGTCGTGGACAGCGCAGGCCACTAGGGCAGGTTCAGGGCAGGTCAGCCAGGTGGGACCGGTGTGCCGGGCGGTGTCTTCGTACGCCGTCCGGCGCACCGGTGGGGCCATTCGGCGGTAGCGCGTGCGACGTGCGACGATGTGCGGCATGTCGCAGCAGCCCCCCATTCGGAGTACCGCTTCTCCACCCGCGCGCCCCGATGCTTCGATGTCGCTGCTGACGAATGTGATGGACCACAGCCTCGACGAAGGCTATGCGGAGGCGGCGGCCCGCAGGGACGCCGAGGAGGGCGGACTGCCGCGCACACTCCGGGCGAAGCTCGGGCTCGCGGCGGGTCTGGTGCTGGCCGCCATGGTGGTCACCGTCGGTGCGGCCCAGGCGCGGATCTCGGCGCCGGTCGTGGCCAAGGAGCGCGAGGAGCTCATCGACCGGATCAACGACGAGACCTCGGCGGCGGACGCGCTGGAACAGACGGTCGAGAAACTCCGTGGTGAGGTCGGCGAGCGGCAGCGCGCGGCGCTGCGCTCCCTCGGCGGCGATCAGGGCGCACGGGTCGCGCTGGTCGCCGGTGCCACGGCGGTGCACGGTCCCGGTGTGAAGCTCGTGGTCGATGACGCCAAAGACACCCAATCGGGCGGCGGCGGGCCGCGGGAGAGCAGCGGCTTCTCCGACAAGGGCCGGGTACGCGACCGGGACATGCAGCTGGTCGTCAACGGCCTGTGGGAATCGGGCGCGGAAGCCATCGCCATCAACGGACAGCGGCTGACCTCACTGTCCGCGATCCGGGCCGCGGGCGACGCCATATTGGTCGACAACAGGCCGCTGGTGCCGCCGTACACGGTGCTCGCGGTGGGGGACGGGAAAAAGCTGAGCACCACATTCGAGAACAGTGCCGACGGCCAGTATCTGCATTCGCTGCAGGAGAGCTTCGGTATCCGCACCAGCATCTCCGACCAGGAAGAGGTGCGTCTGCCTGCCGCGCCGAGCCTGATCGTACGTACCGCAGAGCCGCAGGCCGCCGACGCCGGGAAGAGCAACGGGCAGGGCACGGCCGACACCGGGAAGGGCACATCGTGATCGCCGTACTGGGCCTCGTCGTGGGAGTCGTGGTCGGGCTATTGGTCCGGCCCGAGGTGCCGGCGGTGGTCGAGCCCTATCTCCCGATCGCCGTCGTCGCCGCTCTGGACGCGGTCTTCGGTGGCCTGCGGGCCATGCTCGACGGGATCTTCGTCGACAAGGTGTTCGTGGTCTCCTTCCTGTCGAACGTCGTCGTGGCCGCGCTCATCGTCTTCCTGGGCGACAAGCTGGGCGTGGGCGCCCAGCTGTCCACCGGCGTGGTCGTCGTGCTGGGTATCCGGATCTTCTCCAACGCTGCCGCGATCCGGCGGCACGTGTTCCGGGCGTGAGGCCGATGAGCAGCGAAGAGACCCCCAGGAACGAGGGATCCGCGGACACTGCGCCGGCCGCCGAGCCGCAACAGCTGACCGGTCGTCAGCGGTTGGCGGCGGGGCTGTGGCCGCCGCGTGTCACCCGGGCTCAACTCATCGTCGCCGTCCTGCTGTTCGTGCTCGGGCTCGGGCTCGCCATCCAGGTCAGGTCGAACAATGACGACAGCGCGCTGCGGGGCGCCCGTCAGGAGGACCTGGTGCGCATCCTCGACGAGCTCGACGACCGCACTCAGCGGCTGGAGGACGAGAAGCAGCGTCTCGTGAACCAGCGCACCGAGCTGGAGACCAGCTCGGACCAGGCCGAGGAGGCCCGTAAGCAGACGATGGAGAAGGAACAGCAGCTGGGCATCCTGGCCGGCACGGTCGCCGCTCAGGGGCCCGGCATCACCCTCACCATCAACGACCCGAGCGGCACGGTCGAGCCGGACATGCTGCTCGACGCCCTCCAGGAGCTGCGGGCCGCGGGCGCCGAGGCGATTCAGGTCAATGACATGCGGGTGATCGCGGATACTTACTTCTCGGGTACGGGAGGTGACGTACAGGTGGACGGCAAGGCGGTGACGGCGCCGTACCGCTTCAAGGTCATCGGCAAGCCGCAGGATCTCGAGCCCGCTCTCAACATTCCGGGCGGCGTGGTGCAGACGCTGGAGAAGGAGCAGGCCACAGCCACGGTGACCCGGGCTGAGAAGATCACCGTGGACGCCTTGCGACCGGCGCAGCGGCCTGACTACGCTCGGTCGTCATCGCCGTGAGCCGGCGGTGCATGGCAGCTGCCGGACGCGGGCATGAGGTTGCGGGGGGTCGGCGCACGAACAGCGTGGTGTGTGGTGGAAACTGTCCGGTGGATACGGACGTTGTCAAGATGTCCGGGTCGGCAGGTGTGTTCATTCAGGGTTCGTCCTGCCCCACGGGCGGGTCTGTATCGGTCAAGGGGAATCGCCCGTGAAGTTGTTTGCGAAGTTGTTCGGCAAGAGCGCACGCGAGGACGGCGGCTCCGCTCGCCATCGCGCGGCGCGCCAGGGCCAGAGCGAGGAGCCGGGCGGCGAGCGCCCGCTCTTCCGTGACGAGGTGGGTGGTCAGGGTGGCGCCGCACCCGAGGGGCGGGGCGCGTCGTCTGTTGACCCTGCCGGTCCCGGCCGCATAGGTTTCGGGGAGTCATCAGCCTCAGGTACGGGTGGAGGGTTTTCCTCGGACCCGTACGCATCCGATGCCCCCACGGGGCAGTCGCGGCAGGAGGACCCCGCCATGTCGGCCTTGCCGGTTTGCACGAGGTGCGGACACCGAAACGCCGAGGCCAGTCGGTTCTGCTCCAACTGTGGTGCGCCGCTGCGGCCCGGGGTGCCCGCGGAGCGCGCTTCGGAGACGACCTCGACGATCTCCATCTCCGGCCTCGAAGCGTACGACTCCGAAGTGACCGGTCAGACGGCGCTTCCGTCGCTCTCTCCGGAGGCGCAGGCCGCCGTCGACGCCCTGCCACTGGGCTCGGCGCTCCTGGTGGTGCGCCGCGGTCCGAATTCGGGCAGCCGCTTCCTGCTGGACAGCGAGCTGACCACGGCCGGCCGTCACCCCCAGAGCGACATCTTCCTCGACGACGTGACCGTGTCGCGCCGCCATGTGGAGTTCCGCAGGGGCGCCGACGGTCACTTCACCGTCTCGGACGTGGGCAGCCTCAACGGCACGTACGTCAACCGTGAGCGGATCGATTCGGTCCTGCTGGCGAACGGCGACGAGGTCCAGATCGGAAAGTACCGGCTGGTCTTCTACGGGAGCCAGCGGGGCGTGTGACCCCTCAGGGAAGGTCCATGCTGCGAACACCGTCGGGCGGTGCCGGTCACGGCACCGCCCCCACGGGCGACCCGCTGGTCAGCATCGGCGCGGTGCTGAGCCGGCTGCGGGACGAGTTTCCCGAGGTCACCATCTCCAAGATCCGTTTTCTGGAGGCGGAGGGGCTGGTCGAGCCGCGCAGAACCGCCTCCGGCTACCGCAAGTTCAGCTCCGAGGACGTCGAGCGGCTGGCCCGCGTGCTGCGGATGCAGCGCGATCACTATCTTCCGCTGAAGGTCATCAGAGAGCATCTGGACGCCCAGGGACGCGGCGAGCGCGTTCAGCTGCCCGGCCCGCAGCGGGAGCCGCTGGGCGGCGCCTGGGAGGCCGGGAGCGAGGTTCCGACCGCGGCGAGGATCGGCCGCGAGGAGCTGCTCGCCGCCGCCGAGGTCGCCGAGAGCCGGCTCGACGAGTGGGAGTCGTACGGCCTCATCGGTCCGCTGCCGGACGGTGGATACGACCCGGAGTCGGTCACTGTGGCGAAACTCATCGCGGATCTGGGGAGATTCGGCCTGGAGCCCCGGCATCTGCGAGCCATGAAGGCGGCCGCCGAGCGTGAGGCGGGGCTGGTCGAGCAGGTGGTGGCGCCGCTGCGGCGGCACCGTAATCCGCAGACCAGGGCCCATGCCGAGGCGACCACGAATGAACTCGCCGCGCTCTCCGTACGGCTGCACGCGGCGCTGGTGCGGACGGCTCTCGGGGTCCGGCAGCACTGATCATGGGGATGTCCGACTACCCAAACCGGCCGGGCACGTCCTAGGGTTGCTGTGTGAACGAGCTCGACGTTGTGGGTGTCCGGGTGGAAATGCCCTCCAACCAACCGATCGTGCTCCTGCGTGAAGTGGGAGGCGACCGGTACCTCCCCATCTGGATCGGACCGGGGGAGGCTACCGCTATTGCCTTCGCCCAGCAGGGCATGGCCCCGGCCCGGCCGCTGACGCACGACCTCTTCAAGGACGTCCTTGAGGCGGTGGGCCAGGAGCTCACCGAGGTCCGCATCACGGATCTGCGTGAAGGGGTCTTCTATGCGGAGCTGGTCTTCGCCAGCGGGGTCGAGGTGAGCGCCAGGCCGTCCGACGCCATAGCGCTGGCGCTGCGCACGGGTACGCCGATCTACGGCAGTGACGGGGTTCTGGACGATGCCGGCATCGCCATCCCGGACGAGCAGGAGGACGAGGTGGAGAAGTTCCGCGAGTTCCTCGACCAGATCTCTCCGGAGGACTTCGGAACCAACAGCCAGTGAGCGGCCGGTGAGCGCTGCACCGGGCTTTTGTCAGCGCATTCGAGCAGCCCTTCCCCGAAAGCGGGCACGGGAAACCACACTCAGGGTGATTATCACTCGGCGTGGCGAGTGTGGCGATCGTTGACGCACCCCGGGTGACTGCCTACCTTCGACAGGGCAGGTCAAGGACGGAGGGTCGGCGTGAGAAGCAGCGGCGACGGTACGGCGGCGGGCGGGCCGTATCCGCTTCACGGCAGTGCGGCCGACCCCGGTGTCGAGACCGTCGGATACCGGGGCCCGACCGCGTGCGCGGCGGCGGGCATCACCTACCGCCAGTTGGACTACTGGGCGCGTACGGGGCTGGTCGAGCCGAGCGTGCGCTCTGCGTACGGCTCCGGCACCCAGCGGCTCTACAGCTTCCGGGATGTTGTCGTCCTGAAGATCGTGAAGCGGTTCCTGGATACCGGGGTCGCTCTGCAGAACATCAGGGCGGCGGTCCAGCATCTGCGGGCCCGGGGTTTCCAGGATCTTGAGCGGATGACGCTCATGAGCGACGGCGCGACGGTCTACGAATGCTCCTCGCCCGACGAGGTCGTGGACCTCCTCCAGGGCGGCCAGGGCATCTTCGGGATCGCGGTCGGCGTGGTGTGGCGGGATGTCGAGGCCGCGCTGTCGCAGCTCCACGGGGAGCGGATCGACACCGGCGAGACGCTGATCGGCAACAATCCCGCCGACGAACTGGCCCGGCGGCGCCGGGACCGCGCCGTCTGACCCCTCCGCCGGCCCTTCCGGCCCCTCCGGGCGCTGTCCCGCGCCGCTCCTGCGGCCGATTGTCAGTGGTGTGAGGGAGCATCGGTGGGGTGAGATCCGCGCCGACGATCCTGCATCTGGACATGGATGCCTTCTTCGCCGCCGCCGAGCAGGCGGCGAAGCCGAGTCTGCGCGGAAAGCCGGTGGTGGTCGGCGGTCTGGGTCCGCGCGGGGTGGTCTCGACGGCCTCGTACGAGGCGAGACGGTTCGGGGTGCATTCGGCGATGCCGATGGGCCAGGCGAGACGGCTCGCTCCGAACGCCGCCTACCTCGTACCCCGCTTCTCCGTCTACCGCGCGATCAGCGAGCAGGTGATGGAGCTGCTGGGGCGGCTCTCCCCGCTGGTGGAGCCGCTCAGCCTGGACGAGGCCTTCGTGGACCTGGAGGCGGGCGGCTCCGCGCATGACTCGGCTTCCGCGCGGGCGGCGGGCGAGCGGCTGCGCCGGGACATCAGGGCGGTCACCGGCCTCACCGGTTCCGTCGGGCTCGCGGGGTCCAAGATGCTGGCGAAGATCGGCTCGGAGCAGGCCAAGCCGGACGGTCTGGTGCTCATCGAGCCCGGCACGGAGCGCGAGCTGCTGGGGCCGATGTCCGCGCGGATCCTGCCCGGGGTGGGGCCGGCTACCGGAGAGCATCTGAGACGGGCCGGGATGACCACCGTCGCCGAACTGGCCGGGGCGGGTGAGGACGAGCTCGTACGGCTGCTGGGGAAGGCGCACGGTGCCTCGCTGTACCGGATGGCGCGCGGGCACGACGACCGGCCCGTGGTGTCGGACCGCGATGCCAAGTCCGTGTCGGTCGAGGACACCTTCGATGTCGATCTGCACGACCGGGCCCGGGTGAGGACGGAGGTGGACCGGCTCGCCGACCGGTGCGTCGAGCGGCTGCGGGCGGCCGGGCGCTCGGGACGGACGGTCGTGCTCAAGGTCCGGCGGTACGACTTCTCCACGCTGACCCGTTCGGAGACGCTCCGCGGTCCCACGGACGACCCGGGAGTGGTGCGGGAGGCGGCGGGGCGGCTGCTGGAGTCGGTGGACACCATGGGCGGGGTGCGGCTGCTGGGGGTGGGGGTGACGGGGCTCGCGGACTTCACCCAGGAGGATCTCTTCGCCCAGGCCGCGGCCGACGAGTCCGCCCGTCACGGGCCCGTCGTCGCGCCTGAGCCGGCCGACGACCGGGCCGCCGAGGGCGGCCCGGAGCGGGAGGCCGAACGGGCGGCCGAGCAGGAGCCCGGGAGCGCGCCGGCGGTGGCGTCGGAGGCGCCCGCCGAGCGGCGCTTCCCGGCCGGACATGATGTGCGCCACACCGAGTTCGGAGCGGGCTGGGTACAGGGCAGCGGGCTGCGGAGGGTCACCGTACGGTTCGAGGAGCCGGGGTCCGAGCCGGGGCGGGTGCGGACGTTCTGGGTCGACGATCCGGATCTGGAGCTGTCCGACCCGCTGCCTCTGGTACCGGCGGCGGATCAGTCGTCCTGGCCGGCCAGCCGTCCGAAGTTGTGATCGGAGTCACGCTCGGAGAGGGACGCGGCCCCCTCCGGCGGCTCGGGCTCGGGAAGGGTGAGTCCGTAGTGGTGGTAGAGCTGGAGCTCCTGCTCGGGGGAGAGATGGCGGCCCACGCCGAAGTCGGGGGCATCCCTGATGAGGGCGCGCTCGAACGGGACCTGCAGTGCGTTGTTCGTCAGCGTGCTGGGTGCGAGAGGGACGAAGGCATCGCGGCTGAAGATCCCGGTGCGGACGGCCGCCCACTCCGGGATCCCGGTGGCGTCGTCGAGATACACCTCGTCCACCGTGCCGAGCTTGTGGCCATGTCGGTCGAATGCCTTGCGGCCGATCAGGCTGCGCGGATCGATATCGGTCTCCACGGTCCCTCCAACTGGTCGCAACTGCTGGTAAATACTACAAAAGTGCAGATATGAGACGTCGGCCACTCGAAAGTTGTCCGCAAGACCTCGCTGGTAGGCTGGCGAACGGCTGCTGACCCCGTGCGGGAGAGTCCTCCGGTGAGAACAACCGGGGGCGCCGAAGGAGCAAATCCTCCCCGGAATCTCTCAGGCCCCCGTACCGCGCGGACGAGGTCACTCTGGAAAGCAGGGCGGGCGTCGGACGGCATCCGCTCTCACCGACGGTGAAAGCCGGGCCGCCTCGTGGCGGGCCGGTGAAGCTCTCAGGTCGAGATGACAGAGGGGGAGGCCGTCCGGGCACCCGCGTCTTGGTGCCCCTCGCAGGTCGTGTCAGACCAGGAGGCCTCCGCATGACCCCCAACCGCATTCCGCTCGCACAGCTGGAGCGAGGGATCCCCTTCGAGCAGCGCCACATCGGGCCCGACGCGGCGGCGCAGGCGAAGATGCTCGCGCAGGTCGGATACGGCTCGCTCGACGAGCTGACCGCCGCCGCGGTGCCGGACGTGATCAAGAGCGCCGAGGCCCTGCGGCTTCCCGGCGCCCGTACCGAAGCCGAGGTCCTGGCCGAGCTGCGGTCCCTCGCGGACCGCAACCAGGTGCTGGCGCCGATGATCGGTCTCGGGTACTACGGCACGTTCACCCCTCCGGTGATCCTGCGCAACGTCATGGAGAACCCGGCGTGGTACACCGCGTACACGCCGTACCAGCCGGAGATCTCCCAGGGCCGTCTCGAGGCGCTGCTCAACTTCCAGACCGTCGTGGCCGAGCTGACCGGCCTGCCGACCTCGGGCGCCTCCCTGCTGGACGAGGGCACGGCGGCGGCGGAGGCGATGGCGCTGTCGCGCCGCGTCGGCAAGGTCAAGGACGGTGTCTTCCTGGTCGACTCCGACGCCCTGCCGCAGACCGTCGCCGTGATCAGGACCCGCGCCGAGCCGACCGGCGTCGAGGTCGTCGTCGCGGACCTGAGCGAGGGCATCCCCGCCGAGGTGGCCGAGCGCGGTGTCTTCGGTGTGCTGATCCAGTACCCGGGCGCCTCCGGGGCCGTCCGGGACATCAGGCCCGTCGTCGAGCGGGCGCACCAGCTGGGCGCGATCGTCACGGTCGCCGCCGACCTGCTCGCGCTGACGCTCCTCACCTCGCCCGGTGAGCTGGGCGCGGACATCGCGGTCGGCACCACGCAGCGCTTCGGGGTGCCGATGGGCTTCGGCGGACCGCACGCCGGCTTCATGGCCGTACGCGACAGGTTCGCGCGCAGCCTGCCGGGCCGGCTCGTCGGGGTCTCCGTGGACGCCGACGGCAACAAGGCGTACCGGCTGGCGCTCCAGACCCGTGAGCAGCACATCCGCCGCGAGAAGGCCACCAGCAACATCTGTACCGCGCAGGTGCTGTTGGCCGTCATGGCCGGGATGTACGCCGTCTACCACGGCCCCGAGGGGCTGCGCGGCATCGCGCGGCGCACCCACCGGTACGCGACGCTGCTCGCCGAGGGCCTGCGTGCGGGCGGTGTCGAGGTCGTCCACGGCGCGTACTTCGACACGCTGACCGTGCGGGTTCCCGGCAGGGCCGCCGGGGTGGTCGCCGCCGCCCGCGAGGGCGGGGTCAACCTCCATCTCGTGGACGGCGACCATGTCTCCCTCGCCTGTGACGAGACCACCGGACGCGCCCAGCTGGCCGCCGTGTGGACCGCCTTCGACGTCGAGTGCGACATCGAGGCGCTGGACGCGGTGGTGGCCGAGGCGCTGCCCGAGGCCCTGCTGCGGACCGGCGAGTACCTGACGCATCCCGTCTTCCACCAGTACCGCTCCGAGACCGCGATGCTGCGTTATCTGCGCAAGCTCGCCGACCGTGACTACGCGCTGGACCGGGGCATGATCCCGCTCGGCTCGTGCACCATGAAGCTGAACGCGACCACCGAGATGGAGCCGGTCACCTGGCCCGAGTTCGGCGCGCTGCACCCCTTCGCCCCGGCCGACCAGGCACAGGGCTATCTGACGCTGATCAGGGAGCTGGAGGAGCAGCTCGCCGAGGTCACCGGCTACGACGCGGTGTCCCTCCAGCCGAACGCCGGTTCGCAGGGCGAGCTGGCCGGTCTGCTGGCCGTGCGCGCCTACCACCGGGCCAACGGCGACACGCGGCGCACCGTCTGCCTCATCCCGTCCTCCGCGCACGGCACGAACGCCGCGAGCGCGGTGATGGCCGGGATGAAGGTCGTCGTCGTCAAGACCCGCGAGGACGGCGACGTCGACGTCGAGGACCTGCACGCCAAGATCGAGCAGTACCGCGAGGAACTGTCCGTCCTGATGGTCACCTACCCGTCCACGCACGGCGTGTTCGAGGAGCACATCGGTGACATCTGCGCGGCCGTGCACGACGCGGGCGGCCAGGTGTACGTGGACGGCGCGAACCTCAACGCGCTGGTGGGGCTGGCCCGGCCGGGCAAGTTCGGCTCGGACGTGTCCCATCTGAATCTGCACAAGACGTTCTGCATCCCGCACGGCGGCGGTGGCCCCGGCGTCGGTCCTGTCGGGGTGCGGGCGCACCTCGCCCCGTACCTGCCCAACCACCCGCTCCAGCCCGCCGCCGGCCCCGCGACGGGCGTCGGCCCGATCTCGGCGGCGCCGTGGGGCTCGGCCGGCATCCTGCCGATCTCCTGGGCGTATGTCCGGCTGATGGGCGGCGAGGGCCTCAAGCGGGCGACACAGGTCGCCGTGCTGGCCGCCAACTACATCGCCAAGCGCCTTGAGCCGCACTACCCGGTGCTCTACACCGGTCCGAACGGACTGGTGGCCCACGAGTGCATCGTGGATCTGCGGCCGCTGTCCAAGGCCACGGGCGTCAGCGTCGACGACATCGCGAAGCGGTTGATCGACTACGGCTTCCACGCGCCGACGATGTCCTTCCCGGTGGCGGGCACGCTGATGATCGAGCCCACCGAGAGCGAGGACCTGAACGAGATCGATCGTTTCTGCGAGACGATGATCGCGATTCGTACGGAGATCGAGAAGGTCGCGTCGGGCGAGTGGCCCGCCGACGACAACCCGCTGCGCAACGCCCCGCACACGGCGGCCGCGTTGGGCGGGGAGTGGGAGCACGCGTACAGCCGCGCCGAGGCGGTCTTCCCGGCCGGTGTCTCGGCCGCGGACAAGTACTGGCCGCCGGTGCGCCGTATCGACGGCGCGTTCGGCGACCGCAATCTGGTCTGCTCCTGCCCGCCGTTGGACGCCTACGACCACTGACGCGGGCCGGGGAACGCCTCGGCGCACACGTCGGGGCCGGTGCGGAGGGAGGTCTCCGGGCCGGCCCCAGTCAGAACAACGGCAACAAGCGCGCCGGAACGCATCAGGCCGCTGTCACCACCTGTTCGGTGCGCAGCGGCCGGTGCGGGGCGATGATCTTTCCGTCCGGCAGCAGTTCGCCGGTGTCCTCGAAGATCAGGACGCCGTTGCACAGCAGACTCCAGCCCTGTTCAGGGTGGTGTGCCATCAGTCGGGCGGCATCGCGGTCGGCGGAGTCGGCTGTCGGGCAGGCGGGTTGATGCTGGCACATGGGTGGGTTCTTTCGCTGTGTCGTGGCGGGTGTCCTGGGCCTCGATGTGGTCAAGGTCGCCCCCCGGTTATGTTTGGTCCAGTCCTAGTGTTGCCCTACGGACGGCAATCCGCAGGTATTTCGCGGCAGCTCTTCCTTCTGCACTAGGACGTGTCACCCAGCCGGACGGTTCAGTTCAACTTCTCTGTCTCTTCGGGTGGTTCGGGGTGGCCGGACCGGACTAGTCCGGATGGGCAGAACTGTGCCCCGCGACCACGGGGGCCGCGGGGCACAGGCGGAGTGGGGCAGGACCGACGAGTCGCCGCGGGCGGTTCAGGCCGGGGTGCGCAGGAGTGGCGCCGGGGCGAGCCGCAGTCCGATCATCGGCAGCAGCTCCGTGACGCGGTGCGGACGGTGGGCGGCGATGCCGGGCGGGGCCGGCGCGAGGGGCACCAGGACATCATCCGGTGCGGGCGAGCCGGTGGAGGCGTCGGCCTCCGTGTCCCCGTGCAGCCAGAGCGTGAGCATGTAGAGCTCGGGCACCGACAGCAGCCGGGGCTGGTACGAGGTCCCCAGGGTCTCCGCCTGGCGTACCGCCCGCTCCGTCGCGGTGATGTACGGGCCCTCGAAGAAGCGCGAGAAGGTCCAGCCGTCCGCGGTGAGCATCGTGTCGGCGGCGGCCACGGCGCGGTCGCCGCTGCGGATCAGGAAACGCCAGCCGACCAGCCGGGTGCGCGGCGTGCGGCCGGCCGGGGTGACCTGGTCGAGCACATGAAGAGGAAGCGGGAGTTCGGGGCTCAGCGGTCCCTGGACGGACTGCAGAGCGGGGGTGCGGGCATCGCGCACGGCGGTGGGGGAACCGAGTGCCGCGAGAACGCTGCGCAGGGCGGGCGCGGGGGCCGGTGGGACATGCAGCGGCATGGTGGGTTGCCTCTCACTCAGGAGACAGGGTGATGCGTGAAATGGAGCCGGGGCGGGTGCGGACGTCGCTGTCAGCGTGCGGGGTCAGAGGTGGGCTCAGGGCTGTACGCCGGACGCCGACTCTCTGCCTCGTAGGCGGAGTTTATACGACACGTGTTCACACCATGTTTCTTCTAGCGGTCATGGATATTGCAGGCAAGGCACTATTAGGTCCATCTCCTGCGGAGTTTATGTTGATAAACCGTGAACGCAGGCGTCTGGCCTGGGGCGATTCGTCCGGCGGGGACGGCCGAAACTCGTCGGCGTTTTTCGCGCCGGTCGGGCAGTGGTAACAGAGGACCACGCCATGCCAAAGGAATGTGCCGCACGACCGTTGGGGCCACTGTAGCGGGCACGGGGTGCCCGTGGGACGTTACGGATCAGCCAGTCTGGGCATTATCGATCGTGACGCGAGCGGCCGATGCCGTTGGCTGCCCACTCGAGGAGGGACACTTCGATGGGGGAGAAGGTCGAGTCAGGCGCTTCAGGCCTGTCCGATCGGCAGAAGTACCGCAGGAAGCTGCAGCAGTGCCTCGCGGTGCTGGAGCGACTCCTGGCGGAGGACAGGTTCGACCGGCCCAGGAACCTGATGGGTCTGGAGATCGAACTGAATCTGGCGGGCTCCGACGGGATGCCCCGCATGATGAATGCGGAGGTGCTGAACCGCATCGCGAGCGGTGATTTCCAGACCGAACTCGGAATGTTCAACCTGGAAGTGAATGTCGCGCCGCACCGGCTGAGCGGCCGGGTGCTCGATCAGCTCGCGGAGGAACTGCGCACCGGCCTCGGATATGCGCACCGCAAAGCGAGCGAGGTCGACGCCGGGATCGTGATGATCGGAATTCTGCCGACGCTCGGCCGGCATCACGTGGTGCCCGCGAATCTCTCGGACGTCGACCGCTACACGCTGCTCAACGAGCAGATGGTCGCGGCCAGGGGCGAGGATTTCACCCTGGACATCGAGGGCGTGGAGCGGCTCAGGTGTACGTCGTCGTCCATCACTCCGGAAGCGGCCTGCACCTCCGTACAACTGCATCTCCAGGTCACCCCGGACCGCTTCGCGGATGTGTGGAACGCGGCCCAGGCGGTGGCATCCGTGCAGGTGGCACTGGGTGCCAACGCGCCCTTCCTGTTCGGCAGGGAACTGTGGCGGGAGTCCAGGCCGCCGCTCTTCGAGCAGGCGACCGACACCCGGCCGCCGGAGCTGAAGGCGCAGGGGGTGCGCCCCCGGACCTGGTTCGGCGAGCGCTGGATCGACTCCGCGTACGACCTGTTCGAGGAGAATCTGCGCTACTTCCCGCCGCTGCTGCCGATCTGCGACGACGAGGATCCGCTGCGGATGCTCGACGCCGGCGAGATGCCCAGCCTCCAGGAGCTGGTGCTGCACAACGGCACGGTCTACCGATGGAACCGGCCGGTGTACGAGGTCACCGACGGCGTACCGCATCTGCGGGTGGAGAACCGCGTCCTGCCCGCGGGCCCCACGGTCACCGATGTGATCGCCAACGTCGCCTTCTACTACGGCCTGGTGCGCGCGCTCGCCGAGGACGCGCGGCCGGTCTGGCGGAGGCTGCCCTTCGCCGAGGCCGCCGAGAACTTCGAGATCGCCTGCCGTCATGGCATCGATGCCGAACTGCGCTGGCCGCGGCCGGGGCGGGCCGCCGGGATCACCACGGTGCCGGTGGTGAAGCTCGTACGTGACGAGCTGCTGCCGCTCGCCGCGGCCGGACTCGACGCGTGGAATGTCGAGCCCGCGGACCGCGACTTCTATCTCGGGGTGATCGAGCAGCGGTGCAACCGGCGGGTGAACGGGGCCTCGTGGCAGGTGGACACCTTCCACCGGGCGCTGGAGGCCGGCCTGGAACGGGACGCGGCGCTCGCGGCCACCACGCGTCGCTACTGCGAGCTGATGCACCAGGGCGAGCCGGTGCACACCTGGCCGGTGGGGTTCCCCGCGCGGTCCGCCGGAGGCAGGGCCGCCGGAGACCGGTCCGCCGGAGGTCCGGGATGAGGTGTGCCGTACGGGCTGAGCGCTGACGGTCCGACGGCGGACCGAGGGGGCCCGCCCGCGCCCATCGTGTACACGTGGGGCAAGCTGTGACGTCCCATGGCGGTGGGGGATGAGGCGACTGGAGGCAGGTGTGCAGGCGGAGGCGGGCCGGGAGGCCGGTTCTTTTCCTCAGGAGGCCCTCTCACGGAGGACCCTGCGGTCCGAGACGGTGATCGTGCTGGCGCTCTCGCTGGGCGCGAGTGGCGTATCGGCGCTGATCAGTTTTGTCGGTTCGCTGACGAAGCCCGGGGCGCTGAGTGACCAGGCGGCCACGCTCAACTCGTCGGCGGCTCCCGGGCGGCCCTGGCTCGATCTCGCCTGGCAGCTGTTCGGCATCAGCGCCGCCCTGGTGCCGGTCGCGCTCGTGGCGCATCTTCTGCTGAGGGAAGGCAGTGGGATGCGCGACCTCGGCTTCGACGGCCGGCGGCCCTGGCCGGACCTGGGCCGCGGAACGCTGGTGGCGGCCGGCATCGGAAGTGCCGGGCTCGCGTTCTATCTGGTGGCGCAGGCGGTCGGATTCAATCTGACGGTGGTGCCGGAATCGCTGCCCGACGTGTGGTGGAAGTTCCCGGTGCTGATCCTCTCGGCGGTGCAGAACTCCGTCCTGGAGGAGGTCATCGTCGTCGGGTATCTGCTGCGCAGGCTCGGACAGCTGGGGTGGACACCGATGGCCGCCCTGGTGGCCAGCTCCGTGCTGCGAGGCTCGTACCACCTGTACCAGGGGATCGGCGGCTTCCTCGGCAACATGGTGATGGGTGTGGTGTTCGTGCTCCTGTACCGGCGCTGGGGCCGGGTCGGCCCGCTGGTGGCGGCGCACGCGCTGCTCGACATCGGTGCGTTCGTCGGATACGCGCTGCTGGCGGGCAAAGTGGACTGGCTGCCCACGGGGTAGTCGCCGCACGACAGCATCGAGGGGCGTACGGAAGTGTCCGTACGCCCCTCAGCGCTGTCGGCGCGCGCCGCTGTCAGGGCGAGGTGAGCAGCTCCCCGTCGATGACCGTCACCGCCCGGCCGGTGAGCAGGGTCCGCTCGCCGCGCAGCGAGGTCCGGACGAGCCCGGTGCGGGCGGAGACCTGGAGGCCGGTCAGCTCGGTACGGCCCAGCCTCGCGGACCAGAACGGGGCGAGCGCGGTGTGCGCGCTGCCGGTCACCGGGTCCTCGTCGATCCCGACCCCGGGGAAGAAGCCCCGCGAGACGAAGTCGTAGCCGCGGCCCGGGTCCTCGGCGGCCGCGGTGACGATGATGCCGCGCCGGGAGAGGGCGGCGAGTGAGGCGAAGTCGGGTGCGAGGCCCCGTACGGTCCGCTCGTCGGCCAGTTCGACCAGCAGATCGCCGATGTGCTCCGAGGTGTCGTGCACCGAGACCGGATCGGCCCCCAGCGCCGCCTGAACCCCGTCCGGGATCGTCAGCGGGGTCAGCGTGGACGTCGGGAAGTCGAGGGTGAGCGTGCCGTCCTCGCACGCGGTGGCACCGAGGATTCCCGGGCGGGCCGCGAAGCGCAGGGGCCCGCTCGCCCGCCCCGTCGAGTGCAGCACATGAGCGGTGGCCAGCGTGGCGTGGCCGCACATGTCCACCTCGGTGGCCGGGGTGAACCAGCGCAGCGCCCAGTCGGCCTCGCCGCCGGGCGGCAGGGGATGGGCGAAGGCCGTCTCCGAGAGGTTCACCTCCGTCGCCACCTGCTGGAGCCAGGTGTCGTCGGGGAAGCCCCCGGAGTCCAGGAGCAGCACCCCGGCGGGGTTGCCGGCGAAGGGGCGGTCGGTGAAGGCGTCGACGATTCGAATCCGCATGGCCCGAGCGTAGGAGAGCCACGAAGCCGCAGACCAAGGCCAATCCAGGACCGGCGGCCCGGATTCGACCACGGGGGCAGGGCCGACGTCGGTCTTGGCGCGGGCCAGACACCTTCCTGGTGCGCAGCTCACGGGTCGGGGCGGCCGCACCGAAACCGCCTGCCCCCTGGGCGCTCTCGGGGGCGGTGCCATGCGTCAGCCGGCGATGACGGCGGCGGTGGTGCGGCCGCCGTCGACATCGAGCACGATGCCGTGCACGAATGAGGACTCGTCACCGGCCAGGTACACGGCGGCGTTCGCGATGGCATCGGGGGTGCCCATCTGTCCGGCGGGCGTGCCCTTCATCATGATCTCGGCGGGATGGACCTCTCCGGGGGCGGCCGTCTGGACCACGCCAGGGGAGATCGCGTTCACCCGAACGCCCCGCGGCCCGAACTCCGCTGCCCAGGCTCGGGTCAGCGTCTCCATGGCTCCCTTGGTGGAGCTGTAGAGGGCGCCGATCGGAATGCCCAGTCGCGCGATCCAGGAGCCCAGGTTGATGATCACTCCGCCGCCGGCCTCCACCATGGCGGGTGCGACGGCCGCGGTCAGGAAGAACGGGGCCTTCACGTTGACCGCGTAGACCCGGTCGAAGGTCCTCTCGTCCGTGGCCGCCGTGGTATCGCCGGGGTAGATGCCGGCGTTGTTGACCAGGACGTCGATACGGCCGCCGAGAACCCGCGCCGCTTCCTCGGCCAAGGCCTGCGAGGCGGCGGCACTTCCGTCCAGATCGGCCCGCACGAAGTCGGCGCGCCCGCCGCGTGCGCGGATCCCCTCGACGACCTCCTTGCCGCGCTCGGCGCTGCGGCCCGAGACGACGACGTACGCCCCCTCGGCGGCGAAAGCCTCCGCGATGGCCCGCCCGATGTTGCTGGTCGCTCCGGTCACCAGGGCGGTCCGGCCCTCAAGTCGCATTGACATGGTCCACTCCGTTGCTCGGTTCTGCACCGCGAACCCGAACGGCCGGACCGCGTGCCGCGGTCGACCGGACAGGGCCCTGGAAAGCCAGGGCGCAGTGCCACTGTGCGACAACGAAAATGGACCCGCAAGTCCAAAAATGGCGGTCCTGGGTCGGACCAGGGTGTTTGTCAAACGATGGGTTCCGATATATCGTTGACGCATCGCGACAGATCAACGATGAGAGGAGCGTAGCGATGCGTTCACATGGACATGAGCACGGACCGGGTTCCGGTCACTGCGGGCCGGGCCATCACGGCCGGGGCGACTTCGAGGGGCGACGCGGGGCTTTCGGGCCGTTCGGTCCCCCCTTTGGCGGACCCTTCGGTGGTGGCGGCAGGGGTCGCGGTGGCGGCCGGGGCAGGGCACGCCGCGGTGACGTGCGCGCCTCGATCCTGGCGCTGCTGAAGGACCGGCCGATGCACGGCTACGAGATGATCCAGGAGATCGGCGAGCGCAGCGGCGGGGCCTGGAAGCCCAGCCCCGGCTCGGTCTACCCGACGCTCCAGCTGCTCGAGGACGAGGGGCTGATCACCAGCCGGAGCGAGGGCGGCAAGAAGCTGTTCACGCTCACCGAGACCGGGCGTACGGAAGCGGAATCGGGGCCCGAGGCGCCGTGGGAAGAGGCCGGTCGCGGAATCGACTGGGACACCATGAACGAGATCCGTCAGGCCGGCTTCGGGCTGATGGAGGCGTTCGGGCAGGTCTGGAAGACCGGCACGTCCGAGCAGCGGCAGAAGGCCCTCGCGGTCATCAACGAAGCGCGCAAGAAGCTCTATCTGATCCTCGCCGATGAGGACTGACCCTCACCGGAAGGACACGAAACGGCCCCGCGGCCATCGCCGCGGGGCCCTTTCGCGTCCCGGGAAGGCAAGGAGGCGCGCGCGCCTCGGGGGAGAAGGGGGGTGATCTCATTCGTAAGGAGGAGAACCCGTCCAGATGTGCCCAACTCCGGTGGGACGGCAAGATGCTTCCCACCGGTGATGCCACAGGCAGGGCGGGGCTGATGGGGTGGGAGGGTGCAAAGCCCTCTCCCGCGGGTGCCCGAACAGCCCGCCGCGACCCCCGCCGATTCCGTACCGCGCCGCGCCGAAATCGAAGCCCGGCTCACCACGGAGCTGGCTTCGGTCGTCGCGGGCGCACGCCGAAGGGCACACCGCGACGGTGACGCGCAGATCGACACGGCGCATCTGCTGCACTCGCTGCTGGAAACGGACCCCGAGGTGCGGGCCGCGTTCGACAGCGGCGCCCAGGTGGCCCGGGTGCTCGGCTACCTCGTCCAGCGCAGCATCGGCTACGGCCTGCGCTGGCAGGGGACGGTGGAGGACTCCGGGGCCGTTCCCCTGGTGCGGAAGCAAGCCGTGACCGGCTGGTCCCCGCCGGCCGTCGCCGCCATGGGGCACGCGCTGAACCGTGCGGCGGTACGGGGCGAACCGCGGGCCGGCGGACCGGATCTGCTCGCCGCGCTCGCCGCCGACCGGGTCTGCCGCGCGGTCGAGGTGCTGGAGCGCGCCGGGGTGGACACCCGGTCGCTGGCCGGGCGGCTGTCCGCCGCATCTCGACAGGCGTCATGAGGATGACGCTCCTGACGCCAGCTGTCATGATGACGCCATGCACGCGTCTCAGCGGAGGAGCGCCGGCCTGGGACTCGCCCTGGCGTCGGCGTTCGCGTTCGGCGGTTCCGGAGTCGCGGCCAAGCCACTGATCGAAGCAGGCCTCGACCCGCTCCATGTGGTCTGGCTGCGGGTCACCGGCGCCGCCCTGGTCATGCTCCCGGTGGCCTGGCGCCACCGCGCGCTGGTGCGCCGGAAGCCCGCGCTGCTCGCCGGGTTCGGCCTGCTCGCCGTCGCGGGCGTCCAGGCCTGCTACTTCGCCGCGATCTCCCGTATCCCCGTCGGGGTCGCGCTGCTCATCGAATATCTCGCCCCGGCGCTCGTCCTGCTCTGGGTCCGCTTCGTCCAGCGCCGGCCCGTCACCCGCGCCGCCGCGGTCGGGGTCGTCCTGGCGGTGGGCGGTCTCGCCTGTGTGGTCGAGGTCTGGGCCGGAGTGGGTTTCGACCCGGTCGGAGTACTGCTCGCGCTCGCCGCGGCCTGCTGCCAGGTCGGCTATTTCGTCCTGTCCGACCAGGGCGGCGACGCGGACGACGCGGCCGACCCGCTGGGGGTGATCGCGTACGGCCTGCTCGTCGGCGCCGTCGTACTGACCGTCGCCGCCCGTCCCTGGGGAATGGACTGGTCCCTGCTCGGCGGGAGCGCCGACCTGGGCGGCACACAGGTGGCCGCTGGACTGCTGCTCGGCTGGATCGTTTTGATCGCGACCGTGCTCGCCTACGTGACCGGAGTGATCTCCGTACGCAAGCTCTCCCCGCAGGTGGCGGGCGTGGTCGCCTGTCTGGAGGCGGTCATCGCGACCGTACTGGCCTGGGTGCTGCTGCGCGAGCATCTCTCGGCGCCGCAGATCCTCGGCGGCGCGGTGGTGCTCATCGGTGCCTTCATCGCGCAGTCCTCCACACCGAAGGCGCCCTCAGGGCCGGTGGCCGGCGGCCTGGGGGACGAGGCCGCCGGAACGGCGCGGTTGTCCGCCGACCGCACCACCACCTAGGGTGCTGATCATGCATTTGACCGTACTGCCGCCTCCCGCCGCTTAGCGCGGGCGGCCATCCGCTGACGAAGACCGGGCTCGGGCAGTCCCCGAGCGGCTCGTCGCTGCCCGCGTGACGGAGCTGAGCGACCACCCACCCGTTCTTCACACGGAGACGTCACGTGTCGAATCCTTCCTCCGCCCCTGCTTCCGGCATGCCTGTCGGACGGGGCCTCCTCTTTCTGATCGTCGCCGGGGTCGCCTGGGGGACCGCCGGCGCCGCCGGCTCACTGGTCTACCGGATCAGCGACCTCGGCCCCCTCGCGCTCTCCTTCTGGCGCTGCGTCGGTGGCCTCGTCCTGCTGCTCGGGGTGCTCGCGCTGCGGCCGCGCCGTGAGCCCGCCCTCGTGGAGCCGCGCCGTCGGCGGCTGGTCCGTATCGCCGTGACCGGTGTCGGCCTCACCCTCTTCCAGAGCGCCTACTTCGCCGCGGTCGAGGCGACCGGTCTCGCGGTGGGCACGGTCGTCACCCTCGGCGCGGGCCCCGTCCTGATCGCGCTCGGCGCGCGATTCACCATGGGCGAGCGGCTCGGCGGCGGCGGTCTGGTCGCGGTGACCGGCGCGCTGGCCGGGCTCGGTGTGCTGGTCCTGGGCGGCGAGGGCGGCAGCGTACGCCCGGCCGGGGTCGCGCTCGCGGTCCTGTCGGCGGCCGGGTACGCGGGGATCACGCTGCTCACCCGGTGGCTGGGGCGCGACGGCGGCGGAGCCGACGCGGTGTCCACGACCGCCTGGGCCTTCGGCATCGGCTCGGTCCTGCTGCTGCCGCTCGCCGTGGGCGAGGGACTGCTGCCGCACACCACGGAACCCGCCCAGGTGATCTGGCTGCTGGTGTACGTGGCGTCGGTGCCGACCGCGCTCGCCTACGCCCTCTATTTCGCGGGGGCCGCGATGGTACGTGCCGCCACGGTCTCCGTGATCATGCTGCTGGAGCCGGTGAGCGCGGCGGTCATCGCGGTCGGTCTGCTCGGTGAGCGGCTGACCACCGCCACCGTGGCGGGCACCCTGCTGCTGCTCGCGGCGGTGGGCGGTCTGGCGGTGGCCGAGGCCAGGACCGCGGCGGTCCGCCGCAGGGCGGCGGCGCTCGTCTGATGTGCGCGGGCGCGGGCCGCACGGCCCGCGCCCGCCGACGCCGACGCCGGAAAGGATCTGGTGCGGGAGAGGCGCTAGAGCACGGAGAGGTAGTCGGGCAGGGCGACGGACGGATCGAGATCGTCGGCCGGGACGGGTGCGCCATAGCCGTGCACGACCGGTACGACTCCCGTCCAGTGGGGGAGCCCGACATCCTCGGGCTCGTCGTTGGGGCCGCCGGTGCGGACCTTGGCGGAGACCTCGTCGAGATCGAGGCGGAGCACGGCGGTCGCGGCCAGCTCACGGTCGTTGGCGGGGCGCGAGTCGAAGGAACGGCCGGGGACCACATGGTCGACGATCGCGTCGAGGGCGCTGCGCCGCTCCTCGGGGTCGGTCACCTGGCGGGCGATGCCGTGCACCACGACGGAGCGGTAGTTGATCGAGTGGTGGAAGGCGGAGCGGGCCAGCACCAGCCCGTCGACATGGGTGACGGTCAGACAGACGGCGAGGCCGGGGTCCGTCCCCTCCGTCCCCTCCGTACCGCTGTGGTCCGTGCCCGTACCGCTCGCCATGCGCAGCGGGCGCGAGCCGGTCGAGCCGTGGACGTACAGCCGCTCGTCCACGCGTCCGTAGAGCGTCGGAAGGACGACCGGGGCGCCGTCGCGGACGAAACCGAGATGGCAGACGTACGCCTCGTCGAGTATGCCGTGCACCAGTTCACGGTCGTAGCCGGCCCGGTCCCGGGCGCGGGTGGGGACGGTGCGCGCGGTCGGCCGGTAGGCGGTGGTGTTCCCCCGTGGTGCGGTCTCCGGCGTTGCCCTCTCCGGCATTTGCGTCCTCCATTGCACTAGTGCATAGTGTTCTTTGTGCTAGGAGAGTATCGGATCGCGGGCCGGCGTGCGGTCGACATCGCGGCGAATGTGGAGCGCGCCGTCGGCTCCGGCGAGCTGGCCCCGGGGCAACTGCTGCCCCCCATGAGGGAGTTGGCGACCGACCTCGGGGTCAACCCGAACACGGTCGCGGCCGCCTATCGCACCCTGCGCGACCGCGGGGTCATCGAGACGGCGGGGCGCAGGGGGAGCCGGGTGCGACCGCGCCCGGCCAGTACGGCCCGTGGCTCGATCCGTGTCGACGCGCCGCCCGGCGTACGGGACGTGTCCGAGGGCAACCCGGACCCGGCCCTGCTGCCTCCGCTGCACGACGCCCTCGCGGCCGCCGCGCGGCACAACGCGGAACGGCCCGGGCTGTACGGACAGGCGCCCGTCGACGCGGAGTTCGCGCGGCTCGCCCGCGCCGGTCTGGACGCCGACGGGGTGCCTCCGGGACCGGTCGCCGTCACCTCCGGATCGCTGGACGCGATCGAACGCGTGCTGGCCGCGCACCTCAAACCGGGCGACGCGGTCGCCGTCGAGGACCCGGGGTGGAGCAGCCTGCTGGACCTCGTGCCCGCGCTCGGGCTGCGGCCCGTGCCCGTGGGGCTCGACGACGACGGGCCGCTCCCCGCCGAACTGGACCGGGCGCTCCGGGCGGGCGTCCGGGCGGTCATCATCACCGACCGCGCGCAGAATCCGACGGGCGCCTCGGTGGGGGCGGCCCGCGCCGGGGAACTGCGCGCCCTCCTCGCCGTCCGTCCCGAGGTGCTGCTCATCGAGGACGACCACGGCCACTGCATGGTGGACCTGCCGCTGCACCCGCTCGCCGGCGTCACGGACAGCTGGGCGCTCGTCCGCTCCACCGCGAAGGCGTACGGACCGGATCTGCGGCTCGCCGTACTGACCGGGGACGCGATCACCGTGGACCGGGTGACGGGACGGCAGCGGCTCGGCCCCGGCTGGGTCAGCCGGCTCCTCCAGCGGGCCGTCGTCGAGCTGTGGACCTCGGGGGCCGTGGACCCGCGAGCCGTCGCGCGGGCGTACGGGGAGCGGCGGGACGCGCTCGTACAGGCCCTGGCGGAACGGGGTGTCACGGCGCACGGCCGCAGCGGGATGAATGTCTGGGTGCCGGTGGCCGACGAGACCGGGGCGGTGGCGCGGCTGCTGCACGCGGGCTGGGCGGTCGCACCCGGGGCCCGCTTCCGGATGTCCGCGCCGCAGGGCGTACGGCTGACGGTGTCGGACCTGACGGCCGACGACATCGGGCCGGTCGCCGACGCGGTGGCATCGGCGGCCGGCCCGGCGACCGCGCGCAGCTACGGCTGACGGCTCGCGGGCCGCTTCGCCCTGCTCTGGGTCAGTGCGGCCCCGGCGAGGACGATCAGGGCGCCGACCGGGGTGTTCCAGCTCAGCTGCTCGCCGAGCAGCGTGACACCGGCCGCGGTGGCGATGACCGGGATGAAGTAGGTGACCATCTGGCCGGTCGTCGGGCCGACTTCGGCGACCAGTCCGTACTGGATCAGGATCGCCAGCCCCGTCCCCAGCGCGCCGAGCACGATCACGGAGAGCAGCGGGCCGACCGGGAAGGAGGTCGGCAGGGTGGTGAACAGCGGCGTCACCACCGCCAGCTGGACCGTCCCGAGGAAGAGCTGCGCACCGGTCAGGGAGAGATGCGAGCTGCTGCTGCCCGCCAGGGTGCGGCGTACGTAGATCCAGCCGATCGGGTAGCTCAGCGAGGCGAGGAGGGCCATGGCCGTGCCCGTGAAGTCCAGCCCGGAGAAGCCCTGCCAGGCGCCCAGCACGGTCAGCACACCGAGGAAGCCGATACCGAGCCCGGCGACCCGGCGGCGGGTGGGCCGGTCCTCGGAGAGGGCGACCATGGACAGCGCCATGCCCCACAGCGGGGAGGTGGCGTTGCAGATGCCGGCGAGGGTCGAGGGGATCGTCAGCTCGGAGTAGGCGAACAGCGAGAAGGGCAGCGCGTTGAGGATGAACGCCGCGACGGTGAGATGGCCCCAGGTGCGCAGACCGCGGGGCAGCCGATCGCGCTTGACCGCCATCGCGACGGCCAGCACCGCCGTGCCGAAGAACAGCCGGCCGAAGGTGACCTGGAAGGGGGCGAAGCCGTGGGTACCGACCTTGATCAGCAGAAAGCTGAAGCCCCAGATGAGCGAGAGCGCCGCGAACCGGATGCGCCAGTCGAGAGCGGGACGGGTACGGGGCTGAGCGGCGCCCGGGGGCGGAGCCGGGGCCGGGGCCGGATCGGTGGTCAGGCCCGTGGTCAGGCCCGTGGTCAGGTCCGGGGTCGGGTCCGGGGCGGAGGAAGACAGGGGCGCGGAGGCCGGCCCGGGACGGGGCGGGGTGGCGGTGCTCATACGGGTAACGATGACCCGGACCATCTCGTAGGACAAGCGAGACTTTGTCCACCACTCTGATTAGTATTGCTTACATGTTGAATCTGGAGCGGCTGCGGACCCTGGACGCCCTCGCCCGGCACGGTTCGGTGAGCGGCGCAGCCGAGGGGCTGCATGTCACCACCTCGGCGGTCTCCCAGCAACTGGCCAAACTGGAGCGCGAGGTCGGCCAGCAGCTGCTGGCCAGGAACGGGCGCGGAGTCCGGCTCACCGACGCGGGGCGGCTGCTCGCCGACCACGCCGCGCGGATCCTCTCCCAGGTCGAGGTCGCCCAGTCCGACATCGAGGCGCAGCGCGGCCGGGTGGTGGGTGAGGTGCGGATCGCGGCCTTTCCGACGGCTGCCCGCGGGCTCTTCCCCGTCGCGCTCCGCGCGCTGCGGGCGAGCCATCCCGAGCTGCGGGTCAGCTCGCGGGAGCTGGAGCCCGAGGCCGGGATCCGCGGGGTGATCAGGGGCGATCTCGATCTCGCGGTGGTGCTGGACTGGAGCAACAAACGGCTGCCGGTGCCCGGCGGCCTGGCCACGGCGCATCTGCTGGACGACGCGGCCGATGTGGCGATGCCCGTCGACCACCGGCTCGCCGAGCGGCCGGAAGTGGATCTGGAGGAGTTCGCCGACGACGAGTGGGTGTCCTGGCCGGAGGGTGAGTTCTGCCACGACTGGCTGATGTTCACGCTGCGCTCGAAGGGCTTCGAACCACGGATCGGGCATCTCGCGGGGGAGCATCACACCCAGCTGGCGCTGATCGCGGCGGGACTCGGTGTCTGTGTGGCGCCCCGGCTGGGGCGTGGCCCGGTGCCCGAGGGCGTCGCGGTCGTCCCCGTACGGCAGAAGATGCGCCGGCACATCTACGCCGTCTGGCGGACCGACGCGGACCGCCGTCCTTCGATCAGGGCGGCGGTCGAGGCGCTGGGCGGGGCGGCCCTGACGGTCAACGGCTGACCGGCCGCGCCGCCGGTCAGCCGTTTCCGTCAGCCGGTTTTCAGCTTCTCCGGACGCCCGATCTCTCGACGCCCGGTCACGCGACGCCCGGTCACGCGAGCGTGATCGCGTCCCCCGCCACCTTGATCGACGCGGCGGGCAGCGGCTGGGTCGCGGGCCCGGTCTTCACACTGCCGTCCGCCGCGCTGAACTGGCTGCCGTGACACGGGCAGTGGATGATCCCGTCGGCGACGTCCTTCACCGCGCAGCCCTGGTGCGTGCACTTGGACGAGAAGGCCTTGAACTCGCCCGCCACCGGCTGCGTGACCACCACACCCTGATCGGCGAAGACCTTTCCGCCCCCCTCGGGGATGTCGGTAGTCTTCGCGAGGACGTCGCCTTTCCCGCCGGCCGCGGGCTTCTCGGCGGCGGAGCCCGCCGGGCTGCCCGATTCCGAGTCGCCGCACGCGACGAGCGCCGCGCCCAGTCCCACCGCGCCCGCCGCGGCGACCACGGTCCTGCGCGCCACGATCCGTGCGGTCCCCTGCGTTCCCGTCATGAGCCAGCTCCCGTTCCACGGCCGGCTCTCCGTCGGCCGGCTCGTGAAGGGATACGGGGACAGACACTGCAACGTTCAAGCATTCAGAGATTTTTTGAGGAAGTCGAGTTCCAGGAGGAGAAGGCTGTCCGCCACCCCTTCCCGGTTGACGAGATGGCCCGTCCCGGACAGCGGCAATACGGTGTGCGGCCGGCCCGCGGCGAGCAGCGCCGCCGAGAGGCGCAGCGTATGGGCCGGGGCCACATTGTCGTCGGCGAGTCCATGGACGAGCATCAGTGGGCGGGTCAGCTTGCCGGCGTCCGGGAGCAGCGAACAGCGCTCGTAGGCGTCGGGCTGGACGTCCGGGTGCCCGAGAAAGCGCTCCTCCCAGTACGTGTCGTACAGCCGCCGGTCGGTCGGCGGCGCGCCCGCGACCGCCGCGTGGAACACATCGGGACGGTGCAGCACGGCGCCCGCCGCCAGATAACCGCTGAACGACCAGCCCCGGATGCCCACGCGTGCCAGGTTCAGGGCGTCGTACCGCTCGGCCGCCGCGTGCAGCGCGTCGATCTGGTCCTCCAGGACGGGCCCCAGCCGGTCACCGACGATGCCCCGCTGCCACTCCACCCCGCGCCCGGGGGTGCCTCGCCCGTCCGTGGCCAGCACGGCGAAGCCCTGCTCGGCGTACCACTGCGCCACCGCGGTGTACCAGCCGCGCGCCCTGGTCACGACCTGCATGCCGGGGCCCGCGTACGGGCAGAGCAGCACCGGCAGCCTGCCCGAGCCCGGTGCGTACCAGGACGGCAGATGGAGCCTGCTGCGCAACTCCCGCTCCCCGAGCACCAGATGGACCGGCCTCGGGGTGACCAGCGGCTCTTCGGTGAGCACCGTGATCCGGCCGGCCGGCTTCCCGCCGCGCACCACCGTCACCGTCTGACCGGCCGGCGTTCTGCTGTCCAGGACGACCGTGTCGCCCCCGACACCGGCCGTGTGCACCCCGGGCTCGTCCGTCAGCCTGACGAAGCCGCGCTCCGGTTCGTACGACCAGACATGGACCTCCGCCGGATCCTCGCTCGCCGTGAAGAAGACCTGTTCACCCACCGCGCCCAGCACCGCGCGGACCTGTAGCCCGGCCGGCGCGGGCACACCCCCGATCCGGATGGTGCGGTCGTCGCCGCGCACGCACGGCAGCACCGCCGTCCCCAAAGCGGTGTGCAGGGGAGCGCCCGGCGGGAACTCCACCCAGTAGTCGTCCGTCTGCCGGCACAGCGGCTCGACCTCGCCGGTCGCCGGGTCGGCGCGGACCACCCACATCGTGCGCTGATCGCGGGTCTGCACGCTGATCACCGGGCCGGCGCTCTGCCAGCCCGCGCTGACGACGTACTCGAACGCGAGGTCCTGCCACACGCCGGCCGGCGCGTCCTCCTCGGGCGCCCGGCGCGGCAGCCGGACCGGGGTGTGCCCGCCCTCGACGGTGACAAGACGCAGCGAGGTCTCCGCGTTGGCCGTGCCGGCCGCCGGATAGGGGATCGAGCGAGGCGGCCGGCCGGGGTCCGACAGGTCACTGATGTACCGGCGCTCCACCATCGATGTGTCGACCCGGGCCACGAGCAGCGCGTCGCTGTCCGGCGACCACCAATAGCCGCGCGACCTGCCGATGGACTCCGCCGCGGCGTGGTCGGGCAGGCCGTAGGTCACCTCGGCGCCCTCCGGCTCCGCCAGCGGCCGGTCCTGTGTCCCGTCGGCCCGTACGGCACGCAGGGCACCCCCGGTGACGTACGCGATGAGCGCCCCGTCGGGGGAGGGCCGCGGGTCGGTCACCGGCCCCGCGGTGGGGATACGCCGCGGGGCGCCGCCGTCGGTCCGCACGACCCAGAGCGCACCGTCCAGCGCGTACGCCACCACGCGCGCCGCGCGGTCGGTCGCGTACGCCACCACTCCCGCGGACGCCTCGGCACCGCCGCCGAGCGCCGCCGGGTCGACGAGAAGCCGCTCCGCCCCGTGCTCGTACTGCCACAGCAGACCGCGCGGACCGGAGCCGGAGACGGACCGTACGAACAGCACACGGTCGCCGTCAGGTGAGACGGTGAACTGCCGGGGGACACCGAGTGAGAAGCGGCGGGTCCGGGCGAACTGACGGGGAAATGCGTTCGTTTCCATGGTCTCCACGGCTTTGGTAGGGGGCACTGTGACCTGCGGACAACACGTCGGACCGCCCCGGCCCCCGGCAGTAACCTGGCGCAATGCTCACCGAAGTCATCGCGACCCGCTATGTGACGCCCTTGCGCGAGGGCGGGTCGCTTCCGGGGATCGTCGAGGCCGACGATCTCGGTACGTACGTCATGAAATTCACCGGCGCGGGACAGGGCCGCAAGACCCTCGTCGCGGAGGTGATCTGCGGGGAACTCGCGCGTAGGCTCGGCCTGCGCGTCCCGGTGCTGGCGCGGATGCAGCTCGACCCCGTCATCGGGCTCTCCGAGCCGGACCAGGAGGTACAGGAGCTGCTGAAGGCGAGCGGCGGACTGAACCTCGGCATGGATTATCTGCCGGGATCGCTCGGCTTCGACCCGCTAGCTTACCAAGTGGGGGCTCAGGAGGCGGGGCGTATCGTCTGGTTCGACGCGGTCATCAACAACGTCGACCGGTCCTGGCGCAACCCCAACATGCTGGTCTGGCACGGCGATCTGTGGCTGATCGACCACGGCGCCACCATGATCTGGCACCACAACTGGCCCGGCGCCCAGGCGTCCGCTGCCAAGCCGTACAACGCCTCCGACCACGCGCTCGCGCCCTTCGGCCCGGACATCGCGGCGGCCGCCGCGGAGTTGGCGCCGCTGGTCACCGAGGAGCTGCTGACCGAGGTCGCCGCCGAGGTGCCGGACGAGTGGCTGGTCGACGAGCCCGGCTTCGACTCGACGGACGCGCTGCGCCGCGCGTATGTGGCACCGCTGCTGGCGCGCGCCGCGACGATCCATGAGCGCGTCACCATCGAGGCGCCCACCGAGAGCGGGCCCTCGCGGGCTCCCGGCTGGCTGGCCGACCGCCTCACCCCCCGCACCCGTACGACGGGGCAACCGCAACCGGCTCAGCAGGCGAAGGACGAGAAGGACGGCGGCCAGTGAGCAAGAGGGACGTCTACGAGTACGCGCTGCTGCGGGTGGTGCCGCGCGTGGAGCGCGGCGAGTGCTTCAACGCGGGGGTGCTGGTGTACTGCCGCGCCCAGTCCTATGTCGCGGCCATGACCCATCTGGACGAGGCCAAGCTGAGCGCCCTCGACCCGTCGGCGGACGTCGTGGGGGTACGGGCCGCGCTGCGCGCCGTCGAGAGCGTCTGCCACGGCGGCGAGGCGGCGGGGCAGGCCGCCGGCGACGACCCGGGCCGGCGCTTCCGCTGGCTGATCGCGCCGCGTTCGACCGTCGTTCAGCCCGGTCCCGTACACACCGGTCTGACGGCCGATCCGAAGGCCGAGGCCGCACGGCTGCTCGACCTGCTGGTCCGCTGACGGGCCGCCCGCCGGGTCACCGGCAGACGGCCGCCCGGTGTGACTTCGGCTGCTGATCCTCCTGTCGGTCCCGTGGGCCGTTGACACCGCGTGCCGGGGCTTCTAGCGTCTCGACTGCTGAAGCTACTAAGCGGTTGCTCAGCAATCGAGAGCCGCGGTTCCTAGGGCGAGGAGAACAGGGATGTCCACCACCGAGCAGCGCGTAGCCATCGTGACCGGGGCGGCGCGGGGCATTGGCGCCGCCACCGCGGTACGACTGGCGGCGGAGGGCCGCGCCGTCGCCGTACTCGACCTCGACGAGGCGGCCTGCAAGGACACCGTCGAGAAGATCACCGCGGCCGGCGGCGCCGCCCTCGCCGTCGGCTGCGACGTCTCCGACGGCGCGCAGGTCGAGGCCGCCGTCGCGCGGGTCGCCGCCGAGCTGGGAGCACCGACGATCCTCGTCAACAACGCGGGTGTGCTCCGGGACAATCTGCTCTTCAAGATGACCGAGTCCGACTGGGACACCGTGATGAACGTGCACCTCAAGGGCGCGTTCCTGATGTCCAAGGCCTGCCAGAAGTACATGGTGGACGCCCAGTTCGGCCGTATCGTCTGTCTCTCCTCCAGCTCCGCGCTGGGCAACCGGGGCCAGTCCAACTACGCGGCGGTCAAGGCCGGCCTCCAGGGCTTCACCAAGACCCTCGCCAAGGAGCTCGGCAAGTTCGGCATCACCGCCAACGCCGTCGCGCCCGGCTTCATCGTCACCGAGATGACCGCCCAGACCGCCGCCCGTATCGGCATGGGCTTCGAGGAGTTCCAGGCCGCGGCCGCCACCCAGATCCCGGTCCAGCGCGTCGGGAAGCCGGAGGACATCGCGAACGCCATCGCCTTCTTCACCGGCGAGGCGGCCGGCTTTGTCTCCGGCCAGGTCATGTACGTCGCCGGCGGACCGCTCAACTGAAGCCGGGGGATGACGGACATGACGCAGCAGACGCGGGACAGCGGAAAGGTCGCCCTGGTCACGGGCGCGAGCCGGGGCATCGGATACGGCGTCGCCGAGGCGCTCGTCGCCCGCGGCGACCGGGTGTGCATCACCGGACGGGGTGAGGACGCGCTCAAGGAGGCGGTGGAGAAGCTCGGCTCCGACCGGGTGATCGCCGTGGCGGGCAAGGCGCACGACGAGGCGCACCAGGCGGTCGCCGTCGAGCGCACCATGGAGGCGTTCGGCCGGGTCGACTTCCTGGTCAACAACGCGGGGACGAACCCGGTCTTCGGCCCGATGGCCGAGCTGGACCTGAATGTGGCCCGCAAGGTGTACGAGACCAATGTCATCTCGGCGCTCGGCTTCGCCCAGCAGACCTGGCGGGCCTGGCAGAAGGAGAACGGCGGCGCGATCGTGAACATCGCGTCGATCGCCGGGGTCTCGGCGTCCCCGTTCATCGGCGCCTACGGCATGAGCAAGGCGGCGATGGTCAATCTGACCCTCCAGCTGGCCCATGAGTTCGCCCCGGGTGTACGGGTCAACGCCATCGCGCCCGCCGTGGTCAAGACCAGGTTCGCGCAGGCGCTCTACGAGGGCCGGGAGGCCGAGGCCGCGGCCGCGTACCCGCTGGGCCGGCTTGGAGTCCCGGCGGACATCGGCGGCGCCGCGGCGTTCCTCACCTCCGACCAGTCGGACTGGATCACCGGTCAGACACTCGTGGTTGACGGGGGTATTTTCCTCAACGCCGGCGTCGGATGACACCCTCCACCGGCGACCGCCGCAAAAGCCCCTCCGGATCTCCATATTGATCCGGAGGGTGCTGCGGTATGGTCTGCCGATCCATGGCTGAGCAAGGAGCGTGCACGTGTTCAACCGGACCAGTCGGCAGACCGCTGCGGCCCTCGCATCCATATCCCTGCTCGCGGGATGCGGTCTGTTCTCGGACGAAGACGCCGAAGCCGAGCAGAAGATAGTCGTCGGTTCGACGAGCGAGCCCAGCACGCTGGATCCGGCGGCGTCGTGGGACAACTCCTGGGAGATGTTCCGCAATGTCTTCCAGACTCTGGTGAGCTTCCCCACCGGCAGCACGTATCCACAGCCCGACGCCGCGCGGAGCTGCAAGTTCGCCGACAAGTCCAACCAGGTCTTCGAGTGCGTACTGCGTGAGGGCCTGACGTTCTCCAACGGGGACAAGCTCGACGCGGCGGCCGTCAAGCACTCCTTCGACCGCATCCGGAAGATCGACGTGCAGGGTGGTCCCGCCGGTCTGCTGGAGTCCCTCCAGGAGGTCGAGACGAGCGGGGACGACACCGTCATCTTCCGTCTGAAGAAGCCCGACGCGACGTTCCCCTTCATCCTGGCCACGCCCGCCATGTCCATCGTCGATCCGGCGGAGTACCCGATGGACAAGCTCCGGGAGGACGGCAAGCTCACCGGCTCGGGCCCGTACGTCCTCGACTCGTACGCCGGCGGCGAGAAGGCGGAGCTGACCCGCAACGAGCACTACGACGGGTTCGCGAACCGCAGGAACAAGTCCGTCACCATCGAGTATTTCAAGGACTCCGACACCCTCTTCGGTGCCTTGAAGAAGAAGGAGATCGACGCCATCTACCGAGGTCTGACCTCGGAGCAGGTCGTCGAGCTCGAAGAGAAGAAGGCCGAGAACGAGGACCTCCAGCTGGTCGAGACCGTCGGCGCCGATATCCGCTACCTGGTCTTCAACCCCAAGGACCCGGCGGCCGGGAAGCTCGCCGTACGGCAGGCGGTGGCGCAGGTCGTGGACCGTGACGCGCTGGTCGCCAAGGTCTACCAGGGCACGGCCGAGCCCCTGTACTCCATGGTCCCCAAGGGCATCGCCGGCCACGCCACCAGCTTCTTCGACCTGTACGGCGACCCGGATGTGGACAAGGCGAGAGCCATCCTCGAAGAGGCGGGCATCACCGAGCCGGTGGCCCTCACGTTCTGGTACACCACGGACCGCTACGGATCGGGGACGGCCGCCGAGTTCGCCGAGCTGAAGCGCCAGCTCGAAGGGTCGGGACTGTTCGACGTCACGCTGCGGAGCAAGCCGTGGAAGGAGTTCCAGGCGGGCTACCAGAAGGGGGAGTATCCCGTCTTCGGCCGCGGCTGGTTCCCCGACTTCCCGGACCCGGACAACTTCATCGCCCCCTTCGTCGGCAAGAACAACGCCCTGAGCACGCCGTACGAGAGCAACGAGATCACCCAGCAGCTGCTGCCCGAGTCGCGCAAGGTGAGCGACCGCGCCGCAGTCGCTCGTCAGTTCGAGCGAGCCCAGGAGATCTTCGTCGGTGATGTCCGGCTCCTCCCGCTGTGGCAGGGCAAGCTGTACGTCGCCTCGACCGAGGACATCGCGGGCGGCGAGCGGGCGCTCGACCCGCAGACCGTCATGCAGCTGTGGGAGCTGTACCGCAAGGCCAGCTGGTAGCGGCCGTTGTCAGTGGGCACCGGTAGGTTCATTCACTGATACAAGTGATCGCTTACCGGAGGTTGTTGACGTGACCGACACCGACATGCTGCCCGAGTCCTGGCGCGGCGTCCTCGGCGACGAGCTGCAGAAGCCCTACTTCAAGGAGCTGACCGAGTTCGTCGAGGAGGAGCGGGAGAAGGGGCCGGTCTACCCCCCGCGTGACGAGGTCTTCGCGGCGCTCGACGCCACTCCGTACGACAAGGTCAAGGTCCTGATCCTGGGCCAGGATCCCTACCACGGGGCAGGCCAGGGGCACGGTCTGTGCTTCTCCGTCCGGCCGGGGGTCAAGACCCCTCCCTCTCTGCGGAACATCTACAAGGAGATGAAGGAGGAGCTCGGACACCCCGTGCCGGACAACGGCTATCTGATGCCGTGGGCCGAGCAGGGGGTGCTGCTGCTCAACGCGGTGCTGACGGTCCGCGAGGCCGAGGCCAACTCGCACAAGGGCAAGGGCTGGGAGAAGGTCACGGACGCGGTGATCCGCGCGGTGGCCGAGCGGCCCGACCCGGCGGTCTTCGTCCTCTGGGGCGCTTACGCCCAGAAGAAGCTGCCGCTGATCGACGAGGAGCGCCATGTGGTGGTGAAGGGCGCGCACCCGTCGCCGCTGTCGGCGAAGAAGTTCTTCGGGTCGCGTCCGTTCACCCAGATCAATGAGGCCGTCGCCGCGCAGGGACACGACCCCATCGACTGGCGCATCCCCGACCTCGGCTGATCCGCCACCCGTCCGACAGGCTCGGGCCGTGTGCCCGAGCCTGAGGGGGATTGTCCGTAACGGCGGCTAGCGTCTGGTCCGTCGGATTCACCGTACGGGCAGCGAAGGCGGCAGCGATGGAGCAGCGGGAAACGTCGGGGGACGCCTTCATGACCAGGATCGGGCAGGCGGCCATGCTTCTCCACGGCGGCGACCGCGAGGAGGCGCGCAATCGCTTCGGCGAGCTCTGGACGGAGATCGGGGAGGCGGGTGACGCGCTCCACCGCTGCACGCTCGCGCACTACATGGCGGACACCCAGGACGACCCCGGCGACGAGCTGGCCTGGGATCTGCGGGCGCTGACCGCCGCGGACGGGCTGGGCGGGGGCGAGGAGCGGCCGGCGTGGCCCGAGACCTCACCGGCCGTGCGCGCCTTCTACCCCTCGCTCCATCTCAATCTCGCCGCCGACTATGTGAAGCTCCAGCGGCCGGACTCGGCGCGGATCCATCTCGACCGGGCGCGCGACGCGGCGGACGCCCTGGGCGAGGACGGATACGGCAACGGAGTCCGGGCGGGGATCGACCGGCTGGAGCGGCGGCTGCGGGAGCGCTGAGCCCCCGGCCGCTGCCGGATCAGTCGCCGGTCGCGCCGTCGATCCGCTCGCGCAGGAGATCGGCATGGCCGTTGTGCCGGGCGTACTCCTCGATCATGTGGGTGTAGATCCAGCGCAGGCTGTACGGCTCGCCGGTCTGCCGGTGCCGGCGGCCCGCGCCGACGTCGTCGAGGGAGAGCGGCGCGGAGAGCTCTCGGGCGCGGGCGATCTCGGCCTGCCAGGTGGCATACGCCTCGTCCCAGGTGTCGCCCTCGCCGACATGGAAATCGCCGTCCGGGTCGTCGTCGGTGTAGTAGATCGGTCCGGCCTCCTCGTTGGAGAGCGTCCGGCGGAACCAGCCACGCTCGACCTCCGCCATGTGCCGGACGAGACCGAGCAGGGTCAGCTCGGCGGGCGGTACGGACGCCTCTCGCAGCTGTTTGTCGTCCAGGCCGGCACATTTCACGGCCAGGGTCTCGCGGTGGTAGTCCAGCCAGCCGTCCAGCATTTCGCGTTCGCCGGCGACGGTGGAGGGTTCGGTGCGCTCAGGTGTGGTCATGGCGGCCATCCTCACGTACCGAGAGGGACCGCCGCCAAGGTTTATCCGACCGGCCCGCCGCGCTCGCCGAGCAGGCCGCGCGGCAGCGGATCGCGGACCGGCACCCTCCGCAGCGCACGTATGCTTCCCGGACAGCGCGTCAGTAGGCGAACAAGTGAGCGAACTGAGGCGCGAGATCATTTCACAACACGCTGGGGAGGCCTCGTGAAGGTCGGCTGCATCGGGCTCGGCGACATCGCGCAGAAGGCGTATCTGCCGGTGCTCACCACGCTGCCCGGGGTCGAACTGCATCTGCAGACCCGCACCCCCGCCACCCTGACGAGGACCGCCGAGGCCCACCGTATCCCGGCCGCGCAGTGCCACACCGACCTCGACTCACTGCTCGGCCAGGACCTCGACGCGGCCTTCGTGCACGCCCCGACCGGCGTCCACGCCGAGATCGCCACCCGTCTGCTGGAGGCGGGCGTGCCGACCTATGTCGACAAGCCGATCGCGTACGAACTCGCCGACTCGGAGCGCGTGGTGAACCTCGCCGAGGAGCGGGGCGTCAGCCTCGCCGTCGGCTTCAACCGGCGTTTCGCACCCGCCTACGCCCAGTGCCTGGAGCATCCGCGCGAGCTGATCCTGCTGCAGAAGAACCGCGTGGGGCTGCCGGAGGACCCGCGCACCTTCGTCCTGGACGACTTCATCCATGTCGTCGACACCCTGCGCTTCCTGCTCCCCGGACCGGTCGAGCACACCGACGTACGGGCGCGGATCCGGGACGGGCTGCTGCACCATGTCGTCCTTCAGCTCTCCGGCGACGGGTTCACCGCCATCGGCATGATGAACCGGCTGAACGGCTCCACCGAGGAGATCCTCGAAGTGTCCGGCCAGGACACCAAGCGGGCCGTGCACGACCTCGCGACCGTCATCGACCACAAGGGACAGCCGAGCGTGCGACGGCGCGGCGACTGGGTTCCGGTGGCCCGCCAGCGCGGGATCGAACAGTGCGTCCTGGCCTTCCTCGACGCCGTACGAGCGGGAAAGCCGCTCAGCGCGCGGGATGCGCTGCGGACTCACGAGCTGTGCGAGCGGGTGGTACGCGCGGCGCTTGAGCAGGCCGCCTGAGCGACCGGGCGGCCGCCACGGCGCCGAGCGCCGCGAGCACGGCGAAGGCGGCGTAGACCGCCCAGTCGCCGAACCTGACGTACGCGGTCGTGCCCCGGGCCAGCGGAATGTCGAACACGGCGGCGGTACCGCGGTCCGCGCCGACCCCGGCGCCGACCCGCTCTCCGCCTGGCCCGAAGACCGCGCTGACGCCGGTGAGCGTGGCGTGCACCATCGGGCGGCCGGTCTCCGCGGCCCGCAGCGCCGCCAGCGAGGCATGCTGTTCCGGCGCCCAGCTGCCCTGGAACGACGAGGTGGAGGACTGCGCCACCAGCACCTGGGCGCCGTCCTTGGCCAGGCGCCTGCTCATATCGGGGAACGCCGACTCGAAGCACACCAGCGGCCCGAACCGCAGCCCGCCCCGTCCCTCGCCCGGCAGCACCATGACCGCCTGCCGGGTGCCGCGCCTGCGGTCCTCACCCGCGGCCTTGCCCACCGAGGTCGCCCAGCCCAGCGCCGAGCGGGCCGGGACGTACTCACCGAAGGGCACCAGCCGCATCTTGTCGTACGTGTCACCCGTCGGGCCGTTCTGCCCCACCAGGACACTGCGCTTGTAGATCCCGGCCCGGCCCGCCGCGTCCGTGCTGCGCGCGTCCACATTGACCAGCACCTCGGCGCCGATCGCGCGGGAGAGGGCGGCGATCCGCGCCGCCAGATCGGGCCGCTCCGCGAGATCCGTACTGACACTGCTCTCGCCCCACACCACCAGATCGAGATCCCGGCCCGCCAGGGTGCGGGTCAGGGCCTCGCCGCGCGCGAACCGGCGCTCGACAGCGTCGGGTCCTTCGACAACACCCGGCTGGACGACCGCGATCCGTACCCGCCCCGACTGCTCGGGCTCCGGCGCCCACGTCCACACGGATCCCACCGTGACGGCGCACACCACGATGCCCACGGCCGCCGTGATCCGCGCCCCGGAGACCGACACCAGCAGGGTGAGCGCGGTGTTCACCGCGACCACCAGCAGGCTCACCAGCCAGACCCCGCCCACGGAGGCGAGCCGCAGCGCCGGGGAGACCTCCCACTGGCTGGCGCCGAGCAGCCCCCACGGTCCGCCAAGTCCCTGCCAGGACCTGACCAGTTCGACCATCAGCCAGCCCGAGGGGACCACGGCGAGTGCGGCGAGGGCGCGCTTCGCGGACGGCGCACCGCCGAGCATGGACCGTACGAGCCACCCCCAGGGCGCCCAGAGCAGCCCGAGCAGCGCCGCCAGCACCACGATGAACACATGCAGGCTCGGCATCAGCCAGTGATGTACGGCGACCATGAAACCGAGGCCGCCCAGCCAGCCGTCCAGCGCCGCGCGACGGCCCGTCGGGGCGCTCCGTACGAGCAGCATCCAGGGCACCAGCGCGCCGTACGCGAACCACCAGAGGGACGGCTGGGGGAAAGCGAGGGCGGGCAGCGCGCCGGCGCCCACCGCGGCCGCGCCCCGCCACGGCGACGCCAGCCGCCGGCCGAACGGTGCCTGCCGGCCGACCGGGATCCCCATACCGCGCCTCCTCGCCCTGCTCATTCCGCAGTCCCTTCCCCGAATGTGAGGGACCGAAGCAGGACCGAAGCAGGCAGGGAGCAGGAGCGAAGCAGGCGGGGAGCAGGGCCGGAGCGGAGCCGGAGCAGGGGAGCGGCCGGCCCCGGACGGGGCGTCAGCCGCCGTTGGAAGAGCCGGTGGCGTGCCGCCATTTCTCCTGGACGACCACGGTACGCAGCTGCCAGCCCGTGTCGCCGCGCAGCAGACCGAACACGCCCCGGCCGCCGCACATGAGCTCCTTGCCGGACTCATGGCGCAGCGGGCTGAGATAGTCGGCCCGCACCTCGGCGCGGTCACCCGGATAGCCCCCGAGATCCTGGATGCGCAGCCGGCGATTGACGATCAGATGCTGACGGACGGTGAAAGGCCGCAGGGTGCCGGCCAGCCAGTCGGCGACCTCCCCGGCAGGCCCCTCGATCCCGCCCGCCGCGGTGTAGTCGGCGCGGCCCTCCGGGGTGAACAGGGCCCGGAACCCTGGCCAGTCGGCGTCGTCCACGGCCACCGCGTAACCGGTGATCACCTCATCGATGGCCAGACGGTCCATCACGGTCGCGAGATCCACACGCTGCGTCATCGACTCAGTCTCCGGCAGTGGGAGCCTCAGGCCAAGAGCCGCGCACACGCGGCGATCACCGGTCGGCGGGCGACGGCACCGTCCGAGGGGCGCCGTCCGCCCTTCAGCGCCGGCCGAAGAAATCGATCTCGGCGATGGCGGGCCGGCGGCCCTCCCGGTTGCCGTAGACGTCATCGACCGTCAGTCGCACCTGGACGACCTCGGTGCCCCGGATGTCGAATGTCTGCTGTCCTGGCTGGTCCTTGAGCGTGATCCTCTTGTCGACGACCTCGCCGTCCGCGGAGCGCATCGTCACCGTCAGCGCCGCGGGCCGCGCCTGCGAGAGGAAGGCGTCCCCGTTGGCGGACCGGCCGGCGAAGACGGCCAGCTTCAGCACACGCACCGGCTTCTCGAACTCGCATTCAAGGAACTCGCCGATACCCGGTCCCGCCTCGGCGGGCACCCAGTAGCGGTTGGTGTAGGTGTCGAAGGCGGCCCGCGCCGGGTGGTCCGGCATGGCGCTGGAACCGCGCACCTGGCTGGGGCGCAGCTCTTCGGGGGTGGCGGTCCTGTCCCGGGCGAAGTCGTACGCCTCGGACAGATACGGGCGCGCGAACCAGGCCGCGCAGACCAGCACCGCCAGGGTGATCGGAATGGCCAGGCTGGGGCGGCGCCACAAGCGGCGCTTGGGACGGGCCCCGGCGGCCGGCAGCGAACGCCGTCGCCGCCCGAGGATCCGGCGCCACCACGGCGGCGGTACGTCGGGGGGCGGGCCGGGGTCCAGGAGCAGGCCGCAGCGCAGACAGAGGACGCGTTCCGCCGCGTTCTCCGTCCGGCAGTTGGGGCAGCGGACGGCGCCTCGGCTGAGCGGTGGCGGGACCGCGGGGCCGGGCGGCTGCGCCGGCGGCTCTTCCGGGGGGCCGGGTACGGGCGCGTCCAGCCGGTCGCCGGGCCGCCGCGGGCCGGCCGGCGTCTGCCCGCGCCGGCTCTCCTGCCCGGCGCGTTGGTCCTGACTGCCCTGACTGCCCTGACTGCCCTGACTGCCCTGGCCGTCCTGGCCGCCTCGGCCGTCCTGACCGGTCCGTTCGTCCGGTTGGACCCCTGCCTCTGCCGTCTGTGGGCCGTGCGGTGTCACAGGAGACGGTTCCGGCTGAGGCCGGCCAGCACCCCCACCCGTGTCCCCGCCCGTGTCCTGAGCCGTGTCCCTGCCCTCGGGCTGCTGCGGATCACCCCACTCCAGGAAGGTTTCGCAGGACGTGCAGAACGCCGTGCCCGGCGCGTTGCGGTGCCCGCACTCCGGACAGATCATGGCCGCTCCCTGGACGCGCCACCGGCAAGAGTGTCACCGGTCGGAAGGATCTCCAGCTCGTAGCCGATATGGGCCGGGATCTCTCCCTCGATCAGCTCCTCCACCCCGACCCGGTCCACCGCCTCCGGCTCCGGCACCCGCAGCCGTACGACCACCCAGGGGCGTTCCTCGCCCGGCAGCTCCGTGTTCGGGGTCGGCGACCAGCCGGAACCGCCGCTCTCGGCGATCTCCGGTTCCACGCCGGTCTGCCGGCGGATCGCCTCGGCCAGCCCGCCGCGCGTCCCCCGGCGGCTGTGCCGGGCCACCGCTTCCGTCACCGCCGCCCGCCGTGCCGCTGCCGGTACGTCCCCGTGCGGCTCCACGGCCACCCACTGCGCCACCCAGTCGAGGAAGTCCTCGGGCGCGCTGCGCGGATCGAGGTGCGCCGGGAGGTTGTCGAGGGTCAGCAGGATCGGCGCGAGTACGTCGTCCAGCGCCGACAGGAACCGCCCCAGGAAGTCCTGTTCCAGATAGAGCGCGGGCAGCAGCTCGACCAGCGGGTGCGGTGAGGGCAGTCCGGTCACGGTTCCGCGCATCGCTCAGGCCTCCCGTATCCGCAGCTGGTGTTCGTAGGAGAAGGCCAGCGCGTGCCGGTCGAGCGCGATCCTGGTGGTCGCCTCGCCGCGCTGCCCGGTCATCGGGTCGGCCGGGAAGAGCCGTACGTCCTCCACCAGGTCCACGTCCGGCACCCGCTGGAGCACCGCGAACGCCTCACCGGACTGGATGGGCCGCCCGAACGGCCAGCCCTGCCCGTCGGGGCCGCCGGTCAGCGGATTGAAGTAGCCGTAGAGCGCGGCGAGCGCGGCCTCACGCAGCCGCTCGGCCACGGCGCCCCGGCGAGCCTGCACGGAGGCCACGACGGTCACTCCCTGGTAGAACGGCGGTTCCACCATCAGCCGGGCGCCGATCGGGCGCCGCTCGTCCAGATGGTTCCTGATCTGCGCCAGGGTGTCCGGCGGCGGGGTCAGCTCGTCGAAGTGGATCCGGCCCTGTGCGTCACTGCGCCCCGCAGGTACGACCAGCAGCCGCACCCCGCCGGCGTCCGCGTCCCTGCCCGCCGGTACGCAGTACACCCGTGCCGCGTCCGGAGCCACCTCGCGGGCCAGCAGTTCGTAGTCGTGCGGTACGACCGCGCGGTGCAGCGTCCGCAGTGTCATCGGCCCGCGCACCCGGGCGCTCTCCACCGTCTCGCCGTCGACGCCGCCCAGCGCGGGACGCCGGTTCTCCACCCGGGCCACGAACGGCAGCGAGCTGCGCAGCACCCGCAGCGCGCCCCGGGCGACATTGCCCCGCCGGCCGCCGCCGGTGCGGTAGCTGCGTACCCGCACCGGGCTGCCCTTGCGCGGCACCGCGCCGTAGTACCGCAGCCCGCCGTCCTGCTCCCGTACGGCGGGGCCGAAGTCCACCCGGCCCGAGTTGGGGTCCAGGGTGATGTGCCGGTCGTCAGGGCCCGAGTGGGCGAAGTCGTCGACGCGGATCCAGTCGGACCAGCCCGATCCCTCGTCCACATCCGCCACCTCGACCACGAAGTCACCCGGTACCACGGGCGGTCGGGCGAGCCGGAAGCTCTGGCCCGGTACGCCCTCCGCCGGCCCGAGGATCTCCTCCCGTACCGTCTCGGCGTGCGTCGCCTCGACCGTCCCCCCGATGGTGAAGGCCGTGATCCTGCGGACGGTCGGCGGCGCCACATAGCTGGGCTGACCGGGCTCCGGCTCCACCAGCCTGCACCGCAGCCAGCCACCGGTGCGCCGTACGACGGTCGAGGCGGTGTGCGTACGGGGCAGATGCAGGATCAGCTCGCCGGACTTGTTGAAGCCGCCGGTGTCGTCCTTCTCGATCTCGCAGGCCCGCCACTCCGTGCCGTCCCACGCCTCCCACCGCAGCGGCGGCCGCCGCGGGTCGACGCCCACGCCCTCGACCCGGCAGTCGAGCCGCAGGACGACGACCCCCGTCGGCACCGCGTTGGAGAGGCCCACATAGAGCGTGTCGCCGGGCCTGGGGGTGGGGCCGAAGCACGGTACGTCGCGGCCGAGCGCCAGTTCCTCGGACCGGTCGACCCCCTCGCCGTCCGCGAACCGGGTGGCCAGGTGCCCGAAGGCGCAGGGCACGATCGACAGGTCCTGGGCGGTGGTGAAGACCACCGCCTCGTCGGTCTCGGTGCGGACCGTGGCGACCTCGGTGCCCGCCCGCACCCGTACCGGCTCGGGCTGGGGCGCGGAGAGCCGGAAGGTGACCTCGGTACGGGCCGCCGTCGGCGGGTACAGCCGTACCCCGATCAGGTCGAGGAAGGTCAGATAGTTCTTCTCCGGCACCCGGTTCAGCCGGTAGACGAGCTGGTCGACCATGGTGGCGAAGGCTTCGATCAGCGTCACCCCGGGATCGGAGACATTGTGGTCGGTCCACTCCGGACAGCGCTGCTGCACCAGGCGCTTGGCCTCGTCCACCAGGCTCTGGAAACGACGGTCGTCCAGATCGGGGCTGGGAAGCGTCACGCGCCGTCCTCCTCGTGCTGCGGGATCACATAGAACGGGAAAACCAGGTTCCGCGGGTCGTTGGAGCCGCGCACCGTGTAGCCGATGTCGATGTAGAGCACCCCGTTGTCCGCCTCGTCGAACCGGACGGTCACCTCGGCCACCTCGATCCGCGGTTCCCACCGCTCCAGCGCGAGGCGCACCTCGTACGCGAGCTGCCCCGCCGTACCCGCGTCCGCCGGGGCGAACACATAGTCGTTGACGGCGCAGCCGAACTCGGGCCGCATCGGCCGCTCGCCGGGCGAGGTCGCCAGGATCAGCCGGATCGACTCCTCCAGCGCGCGTTCCCCGCCCACCAGGGCGATGCTGCCGGTGGCGTCCGTACGCGGCGGGAAGGCCCAGCCGGCGCCGATGAACTGCTCTCCCATACCGCTCAGCCCCCGATCAGCACGGTCGGGCAGCCGGACACCACGGGTGAGCCGCAGGCCGCCCGGTCGCCGACCCGGGCGGCGGGCTTGCCACCGATCAGCACGCTGGAGCTGCCGGGTCCTGCGAGGGCGGACGGCGGATGGACGGCCGGCGGCGGGACGGCGCACTGGTGCGGGGTGCCGACCGTGGCGGCGGGCTTGCCGCCGATCAGCACCGACGGGACGCCGGGCGGGCCGACCGTACCCGGGTGACCGGTGGGGTCGCCGACGCGTGCGGCTACCGACATCTCTCCGCGCTCCTCTCACTCCGCGTCCGCGGAATCGGTTGGCTCCGCCTTCGCGGAATCCGTTCGCTCCGCGTCCGCGGAATCAGTTGATCCTGACCAGTGGTGCGTTGATGGAGCAGGAACTGCCGCCCTTGATCTCCGTGCGTGAGGTCCCGGTGACCGCCACCTGGCTGCCCTGCACATCCAGCGCACCGCCCGTGGCCAGCCGGAGCCGGCCCGTCCCGCCGTCCACCTGGACTCCCGTACGCGCCGTCAGCTTCACCGAGTCGCCGCTGAGTTCGAGCACGCCCTGCCCGGCGTCCATCGCCACCCCGCGGCCTGCCTTGATCGACACCTGTTCCCCGGCCTCGATCTCCACACTGCCGTCGCTGTTGATGACGATGGTGGTCCCCTTGCGGTCGAGGTCGATCTTCAGCTTCCCGTCGCCGGTGACCAGCCGTACGCCCTGCGGGCCGTTCGCGGTGTCCAGCAGCTCCAGTTGATTGCCGCTCTTGGAGGCGAAGGCCCGCCGGTTGACCGCGCCGCTGGTCGGATCGACCAGCTCACCGCCCGCGCCGCTCTCCCCGCCGCCCTGCGCCGGCTTGTCCTGACCGTTGTACAGACCGGCCAGGACATACGGCCGGTCCAGATGACCCTGCTCGAAACCGACCAGGACCTCGTCCCCCACCTCGGGGATGAACGCCTCACCGCCGCTCGTCCCGCCGGACTGCGCCGTACGCGCCCAGTCGCTCGCGTACTCGTCCGACAACCAGGGGAACCTGACCTTCACCCGCCCCAGGCCGTCCGGGTCCTGAGTGTCCGTCACCGTCCCGTTGACCAGGCCCGAGCAGCGCCCGCCCGCCCCCGGGCCACGGCCCGCCGCGCCCGCGCCGCCGCCGGTCAGGCCGAACAGCGAGCGCTCCTGCTGCCCCGAGACGGTGATCCAGGTCTCGTAGCCGCGCACGGCGTCGAAGACATGCCGCGAGGAGGTGACCGTATAGCGCCCCTCGAAAGGCGCCCCCACGGCGTTGAGCGCCACCGCGCTGCCCGCCCGTACCTCCGGATTGCCCCGGATCACCGCCTCCAGCTCGGCGAAGGAGCCCGCGATCCGCTCCGCCAGCGCCTTCGCCGCCTGGTCCACCTGCGCCTGCGTCCCGTACGAGGCGTCCGTGACGACGAAACTCGCCTCGCCGAAGGGCGCCGACACCTCGGCCGCCGTCACCCCCAGGTCCAGTGTCGACGTGGTGCCCGCCGGCGCCCGGCCCACCAGCGGCCGCTTGGCCGCCACATCCCAGCCGCGCACCTCCACCTCGGACACCTGCTCGGCCGCCGACACCCCCGCCCGGCAGCGGATCAGATTGCTCCCCATCTCCAGCACCAGCGGGTTCTGTTCGGCCCGCGCCGAACTGTCAGGAGCGCCACTGGCCTCGGCGGGCCTGGTGATGTGCAGCCGGCCGTCCAGGACGTACGCCTGCGCGCCCGCGTCCTCCGCGAGCCCCCGTACGAACTCCCAGTCACTGATGTTCGGCTGGGCGACGTGCTCCAGCACCGGGCCCGCGACATCCACCGTCCCCGGGCGCAGCCCGGCCCGCTGCGCCACCTGCGCGCAGATGTCGGCGAGCGTCATGTTCTGGTAGCCGACGACCCGACGCCCCCGGAACAGCCGGTGCGACTCGTCGAGCCCGCGCACCACCGTGAAGGTGCCGGTGTCGTCGATCTCGACCTCCAGCGCGGTCACGACCCCGGTCAGCAGCGGCGTGGCGGACGGGCCGCCGCCGGCGTGGGCCAGCAGCCTGGCCTCGCTGCCGATCTTGAGACCGGTCTGTTCCAGCAGGACCCGGCTGGGATCGCGAAAGCGCAGCACGAAGAGATCGGGCAGCGTACGGCTGTCGTCCACGTACCCCTCGACCAGCGTGTTGGCGAGGGCCGGCGGCAGCGGTGTGCCACCGAACTCGACCACCAGCGCCTTGGCGACACTCTGCTGGGCCATCCGCCCTCACCTCAGCCGTTCCCGCTCGGAGTCCTCGAGCCGCCCCAGCTCGTCCAGAGCGGGCAACAGCAGCTCCTGGCCATTGGTCAGCCGCATGGGGTCGTCGATCCCGTTCGCCTCGGCGATGACCCGCCAGGCGGCCGGGTCGCCGTACTCGTGGTGGGCGAGACCCTGCAGCGAGTCCCCGGCGCGCACGCGGTGCACGCGCCGCGCGGCCAGCGCGCCCGAGGTCGGGTTCTGGCCGGGCGTCTCCCCGCTGATCTCCTCCATCGTCACCTGGCACAGCGCCCGGATCGGCACGCCGGAGGTCGTGAAGAGGGTGTACTTCGCCTGCACTTGGCTGACATAGCCGGGAAAGCCGGTGAGCCCGCCCCAGTGGAAGACCACCCATGGCGGTGACGACCGCTGCTGCTGCCGGGTCTCGCTGGTCGGCACGCAGCAGGCGAACAGCTTCTCCACCGAGGTCACCACGCTGCTGTCCTGGGTGTCGCTCGCGTCGAAGAACATCTCCACGGTGAGCTTGCTGGGCTGCGGCCCCTGGTATTCGGGCGGCCCGGAGCTCTTCGCCCCCTTGGCGGGGGTGCGCTTCCAGGACGCCGCCTTGGTCAGGCTCAGTTCCTTGGGGTTGAACTGGAAGTCGATACGGCCGCACGGCCCGCCGGGGGTGAGACTGCCGCCGGGCGGAGGCGTACGCAGCTCCAGATAGGCGTGCTCCAGTTTGGGCCGCGCCGAGCCCGGCGCGCGGGCGGAGGCCGTGCCGGAGGTGCCTGCGGCGCTGAACGCGATGGGTCCGCTCATGGCGCTCAGCCCTCCATCACATAACCGTGGTGGGCGATCTCGATGGTCTCGATGGCCACCTTGGGGGACTCGGGGGTGAATGACGGGCCGGTCCAGCGCACCGGCACGACCTCCAGCAGGCCCCACTGCGCGACCTTGCGGCCGTCGCCCGTGCGGGCTTCGATATGGGCGGTCTTACGGCTGAACCCGGTCGTCATGCTCGCGAACCACTTGGCGACCTTCTCCGTCTCCCGGGTCAGCGGCCGCGACAGCTTCACGTTCGAGTACTTGAGCCGGGTGGGCAACTGCCAGATGTGGCCGTTGTTGCCGCCTTCCTCGCGTGCTTCGAGGACCACTTCGCAGCCGAGACCGTCACAGGTGTTGAACGAGCCGAGCTCGATGTCGTCGATCGTGACGACGAAGCAGACGCTGACGGCCGGATCGTCGTTGTCGGTCGGTGCCATGGCACGTACCTCTCCCTCTCCATCGGCTGTCCGCTGTCGTCTGTCGGCTGTCGGCAGTGGGTGTCTCGGTAGTGGGTGGTCGGCAGCGGTCGGTCGTGTCAGTGCCTGGTGTTGATCAGGAATCCGGCGCGTTCGCGTTCGAGCCGGAGATCCGCCTTGAGGAGCCGGCTGAGGGGTGCGTACAGGGCTCGTACGAGTTCATCGGTGACGGGGGGTGTGCCCGTGCCCCTGCCCGGGGAGCCGGCCGTGGCGGACTCCGCGCCTCCGGGCGCCCCGCCGTCGGCCGCGTCCGGGAAGGCGGGGTCGGGATCGAGGCCCGGGTCCGGCTCCGGTTGGGCTTCGGCTTCGGGGAGGGGATCCGGGGGCGGCGGCTCGCTGCTTTCCGCCGCGCGCTGCACCACGTGGGCGCCGCCGAAGACCACGCTGCCGTCGGCCATCCGCTGGGCCACTCCGGCCGCTACGGCGACGGAACCGGCGTCGCGGAAGGCCGGGGAGGAGGCGGTGGTTCCTGAGGACACCGACCGGGGCACCGGCGGGCTGCCGAGCGCGTGCCGCTGGGCTGTTCTCGGTGGTACGGAGCCGGGGGCCGCGCCGAGCGAGGCGGGTGCTGTCCCGGCCGCCGCACCCGTACCTGTCCCCGCCGCTTCCCTCGCCACGGTGACCGGACCGGCGGCGTACGAGCGCTGGACCGCCGCTTCCGGGCCGGGGGCGGACCACCGTACCGGCACGGCGGGGGGCTCCGGGGTCGCGCCTCTGGGGGCGGGCGCCATGGGGGCGTCCGGACCGGTGGCGAAGAGGGGGACCGCCCGTTGTGCGAGGAGCGGCACCACCGGACCGGACGCCGGTTCTGGGAGCCGGGGGAGTGCGTGGGGGGCGTTGAACCGCTGGACCGGTACGGGGACAGCGCCGAGCGCCGGTGTGGCCGGTCGCTCAGGCTCGGACTCCCGTGCCCGCTGGACGTGTTGGTGCGGATGGTGTTGTACGAGGGGCGGGGCGTCGCCGAGCAGCGGCCCCGTCGGCGAGTCCGGTGGTGTGTCCACGGGGGTGACAGCGGGTGTGTCCACGGGGGCGTCCGTATCCGGGGGAGACTCCGGTCCGCCGGGCTCCGCCATCGGGCCGGACGTGCGAGCCGCGATCTCCCGCTGGGCGGTGGGAGGCAGACCGGCCAGCGGCGCCCCCAGGCCGGGCGGGTGCGGACGGGACAGCGGCTGTGGAGCGGTAAACCGCTGAACGGGCGCAGGCACGGCGCCGGTTGGTGGCCCGCCGGAGGTGGGGGCGCTGTCCCGTACGGGCATGGCGGACGGGGGCGGCACGGGAGGCGCGGGAGGCGCGGGAGGCGCGGGCAGGGCGGACTCGACGGGCCGCTCGCCCACGAGCCTCCGTACGGGCAGTTCGTCGGGCGACGGCCCGGCCGAGACCATCGTCTCCTGGCCCTCCGACGCGCTCCGTTGCAGCGGTACGGCCCTGGGGTGCACCTGGCCCTCGGCCGATGGCCAGGAGGCCACCATCCCCTCGCGCCGGCTGCCTTCGTCCCGGCTGTCCTCGCCCCGGCCGCCCTCCACTTGACGGCTCACCGTCGTGGGCCCACTGGACGCGACAAGCCCGTGCACCAGCCCGGAGGGCGCCTGCGGGCTGACCAGATGGCCGAGGGGAGTGCTGAGTGTCGTGTCCTGCCAGGTACCGAGTGAGCTGCGGAAGCCGTCCGGGTCCGTGACCAGGCCCGGCGCGGTCAGGGTGCGCTGGACCGGCGGGAGTTCACGCCAGCCGGCCGCCGCTCCGGACGACGCTGACGCGGTGGACGACCCGTCGGGCGCGCCGGACAAGGCCCCGTCCGGCCCGTCCGCCCGGTCGCCGCGCAGCCAGGACAGCAGTCCCATGATCCCCTCGCCCCCCTCGGCTTTCCCTGTCCTACTGCCCGGTGAGCCGGGCGATCTGTGCGACGTACGTCAGCCGTTCGGCGTGTTCCAGATCGAGCAGCTGATCGAGCGGCCAGTGGAAGTGATAGGCGAGGTACGCGACTTCCTCGTACAGCAGGTCGGCCGCGTACGTCACGATTCCCCCGGGCGACCACCCCCGGCGAGATCCACGGCGAAGTTCTCCTGGCAGGACGGGCAGGTGACGGCGGCCCGGGTATGCCCCTCGGCGTTGATCCGGCGGTAGAAGTCCTGCAGAAAGGCGAGGTCGGAGGCGAACAGGTCCTCGATGACGCCCGGGTGGATGTCCTCGACGGTGCCGATCCTGCTCACCACCCGGGCGATCAGCACGACCGACAGGTAGGCGGCGTTCTCCCGTACGCGATCGTCCCGGAGCGGAACCAGCTCGTCGCGGGCGGTGGCCAACCGCATCACCCCGGTACGGTGCACGGTGCCGGACTCGTCCACGTACCCGCGCGGCAGCTCGAAGGGGAACTCGGTCCGCAGGCTCTCGCGAGCCTCGCGCCCCCGCTCCTCACCGCCGGACCGGCCGGGCGCGGTGTCGTCCGGCCGGGCGGAGGGGGACAGCACGCGCCGCATCAGTCGACTTCCATGCTCTCGTAGGTGATCGCCAGCTTTTCCGTGAGGACGGACGTGTCGCCCGCCTTCAGCGTGCCGATCTCCAGCGACTTCGGCCAGGCGTTGATCAGCTTGTAGCGCTTGATCGCGATGCCCTCGTAGTCGTACACGATGATCGCGCCGTTGCGCCGGGCGTTCGTCATCCGTCCGAACCGGGAGTCCTTGATCCACTCCTCGAAGCTGTTGTCCTCGGTGAGACCGCGGCTGACCGTGACCTCACCCGCCTTCGGGCGGCCCGGCAGCTTCTTGATGGCGTACTTGCCGTCGGCGGTGTTCTGCTTCAGCTCGATGACGTCCTGCTCCATCTTCAGACCACTCACCTCGGTGATCTGCTTGATGAGGACGCTGTCGAATTCCAGACCGAAGGAATGCCCGACGGAACTGTCGAGATCGGGAAGTGGCACTACCAGCCTCCTATGCGTTCGCTGTCCGTCACCGGCTGTCCCTCGTCCGCCGTCCGTCCCCGTTTGCTTTTGCCGCCCGTCCTCATTCGTCGACCGCGCCGGTGCCGCCGGTCAGCTGGGACAGCCGGAACACCACGAACTCCGCGGGTTTGACCGGCGCCACCCCGATCTCGCAGATCACCTGACCGGCGTCGATGCTCTCCGGCGGGTTGGTCTCGCGGTCGCACTTGACGTAGAAGGCCTCGTCCGGTGTCAGCCCGAACAGCGCGCCCCTGCGCCACTCGTTGACCAGGAACGCCGAGACCGTGCGCCGGATCCGCGCCCACAGCGCGTCGTCGTTCGGCTCGAACACCACCCACTGCGTCCCGGCCAGAATCGACTCCTCCAGATAATTGAAGAGCCGTCGCACATTCAGATAACGCCAGTCGGAATCGGCGGCCAGCGTCCGCGCGCCCCAGACGCGGATACCGCGACCGGGAAAGGCGCGGATGCAGTTCAGGCCGATCGGGTTGAGCAGATCGTGTTCGTTCTTGGTCAGCTGGGTCTGGAGCGACACCGCGCCGCGTACGACCTCGTTCGCCGGGGCCTTGTGCACCCCGCGCGAGGCGTCGTTACGGGCCCATACTCCCGCGACATGCCCGCTCGGCGGCACAAACGCATGGCGGCCGGCCGCCGGGTCGAACACCTTGATCCACGGGTAGTACAGCGTCGCGAACTTTGAATCGAAGCCGGTTGTCTCCATCCGCCAGGCCCTTATCTGCTGTGGGCTCAGACCGGGCGGGGGATCGAGGATCGCGATCCGGTCCCCCATCAGCTCGCAGTGGCCGATCAGGCCCTGCTGCACCGAGACCACCGATTCCAGATCCAGCACCCCGCGCTCGTACGCGCTCATCAGATCCGGCACGGCGACCATGGTGACCTCGTCGATCGCCTCCAGCCCGCCGAAGCCGGTGCGTTGATCCGCGTCACCCACGTACTCGTCCGCCGACAGGGGTCCGTCCAGCGGACCCGCGTCGGGCGTGGGGCCGAGCGTGACCGTCTGCGCCTCGGGCCTGACCGGCGCGGCCCCGCGGCCCGGCTCCCGTACCTCGATCAGCCGCGACCGCGCCTTCACCTGCGTGGCGACATTGTCCTTGCTGCGCTTCGTCGTCACCGCGGGATAGGTCTCCACGACCTTGCCGTCCTGCGTCACCACCAGGGTGAACACATCCTGCGGCGGATCCTCGCCCTCCGGCTCCGTCACCTCGACGGTGATCTCACCGGTCACCCCGGGCAACGCCCGTACGGTGTACGGGCCGAGCCGCGCCTCCGCGCCGGCCTCCAGCTCACCGGGCGTACCGGCCGTCTCGTCACCGCCGCCGTCCCGGTGTCCGCCGATCCGGACGACGTAGCAGGTGCCGCCGCCGTTGGCGAAGAAGCCGTAGACGGACGAGGCGAGATACGTACCTTCGACGAACTCGCCGAACCGGCTCGTGAACTGGGTCCAGTTCGTGATCAGGGTCGGCTCGTTGAACGGCCCTCGCTGGGCGAAGCCGACAAAGGCGGCGACGGACGTGCCCACGCCCTCGATCGGGCGTGAGCCGGACTGGACCTCTTCTACGTAGACGCCCGGGGACAGATACGACGGCATGCGACTCTCCTTGACCGGGGAACGTGGGCGATTCTCGCCGGGGGAGAGATCATCGGGAACGGGCGTACGGCCGCCTCGTCGTACCGAACCCACTGCCCGAAGAGGCAGGCACGGCCGGTCATCTGATCGGGCAACGAACGCTGCCCCCGGCACTGCCCCGCTCGCACTGCTCGGCGTACGGACCCGGCCCGCACCCTGGCTGGTATGTCGGGGACCTGTGGCCAGGGGCGACGGTGAAGGCGGCTCAGGAGAAGCGCGCCGCCGCGCCCACGCACGCCACCGCGTCCGCCCATGCTGCGCCCGACCACGCCGCTTCCGACCACGCCGCGCCCGACCACACCGCGTCCGCCCACGCCGCCGCGTCCACCCACGCCGCCGCTCCCCGGTCCTCGACGCCTGCCCAGGAAGCGCATTCCACTCCCGAGGCTTCTCCGGCGGCCGGCCCCGGACTGGACGCCCGGAGCGTGCAGCGGCTCCAGGCCCGCGCCGGAAACGCGGCCGTGTCGCGGCTGGTGGCGCAGCGGTACGCCGATGTGGTCAAGCCCCCGCCGGCCCAGGCGCCCGGTTTCCGCAAGGTCCAGCAGGACGTCGCGGCGAAGAAGCAGAACACCAAGCGGCACAAGCCCGCGGCGGCCGAGTCGAAGTCGGCCCAGGACGCGGCCGTCGCTCCGCCGGACGACAAGCAGGCGCAGGGCAAGGCGGCCAACGCCGAGAAGATGAACGCGGCCAAGCCCGGGGAGTTCGACAAGAACGCGTTCATCGGAGCGGTCAACGAGGCGATCTCGGCCCAGGCGCCGAAGAATCTCGACGAGGCCGACAACTTCGCCGACTCCGGCAAGGCCGACCACATCAAGGACTCGGTCGACGGCAAGGTCAAGGACGGCAAGAAATCCTCCGCCGAAGACATCGAGACCGCCACCACGGCCGCCCCGGACCTGTCCCAGGCCAAGGAGAAGCAGGTCACCCCGATGGGGCCGGACCAGCCTCCGGGCAATCCGGGCGCGCCCAGCGCCGCGGACGCGGTCCCGGCCAAGCAGCCGGACAAGGTCCTGGACTTCTCCGAGGGCAACCAGCAGGTCGACCAGCAGCTGGCCGATTCCGAGGTCACCGAGGAGCAGCTCGCCAAGGGCAATGAGCCCCAGTTCGACAAGGCGCTCTCGGAGAAGAAGAAGGGCGAGCAGAACACCGCCGCCGCCCCCGCCAAGGGCCGCGCGGCCGAGGGCAAGCAACTCGCCGCCGCGCAGGCGGGCGCCGCGGTCTCCGGCGCCCAGGCGATGAACGCCATGACCGCCGACCGTAACGCCGCGGGCAAGGCGGTCGACAGCGGCAAGGGCGAGACGAAGTCGGCGGACGAGAAGAAGCGCGAGCAGGTCACCGCCAAGCTCCAGAAGGTCTTCGACACCACCCAGAAGGACGTCGAGAAGATCCTCGGCGACCTGGACGGCAAGGTCGACAAGCAGTTCACGGACGGCGAGAAGAAGGCGCGCGGCGACTTCACGGCCGACCACAAGCGCCGGATGAAGGACTACAAGGACAAGCGCTACTCAGGGTTCACGGGCAAGGGCCGTTGGATCAGGGACAAGTTCAAGGGCCTGCCGCAAGCGGGTCTGGACATCTTCAAGAAGTCCCGCGAGCTCTATGTCAGCACCATGCAGACGGTCATCGCGTCCATCGCCGACACCATCGGCACGGAACTGGGCCGGGCGAAGACCCGCATCGCTGAGGGCCGCACGGAGTTGAAGGCCGAGGTCGACAGACTCCCGGCGGACCTGAAGCAGTTCGGCCAAGAGGCGGCGGCCGACTTCGCGGGCAAATTCGACGACCTCGAATCCGAGGTCAACGACAAGTCCACCCAGCTGGTCCAGGACCTGGCTCAGAAGTACACCGAGGCCCTCAACTCGGTCGACGAGGAGATCAAGAAGCTCGAAGAAGAGAACAAGGGCCTCATCGCCGCGGTCATGGACGCGGTCGTCGGCGTCATCCAGACCATCAACGAGCTGAAGAACCTGCTTCTTGGCGTCCTGGCCAAGGCGGCCGGCGTCGCCATGAAGATCATCAAGGGCCCGATCGGCTTCCTCCGCAGCTTCGCCTCGGCGGTCGGCGCGGGTCTGAACCTGTTCATCGGCAATATCCCCGAGCACCTCAAAAAGGGCCTGGTCTCCTGGCTCCTGGGCACGGCGGTCAGCACGGGCCTGGAAATCCCCGCCAAGTTCGACCTGAAGGGCATCATCCAGCTCATCGCCTCCCTGCTGGGCCTGACCTGGGACAACATCCGCGCCCGCGTCACCCGCAAGGGCGTCCCGGACGAGGCGATGACCAAGGTCGAACAATCCGTCCCGGTAGCCGGCGCCCTGGCCCGCGAGGGCCCGGCAGGCGCCGCCCAAGAGATCACCGCCGAGACGGGCGACCTCAAGTCCACGATTCTCGACGACCTGAAGTCCTACCTGATCCCCACCGTCCTGATGGCGGGCATCACCTGGATCCTCTCCCTCCTCAACCCCGCCTCGGCCTTCATCCGCGCGGTCAAGGGAATTATCGACATCGTCACGTTCATCGTGACCCAGGGCGCCCAGATCATCGAATTCGTCAACGCCTGCCTCGACGCGGTCATAGCCATAGCCAACGGCGCCCAAGCCGGCGTCCCCAAGCTAATAGAAACCGCCCTAGCCACCAGCATCCCCCTTCTCATCGGCCTCCTGGCCTCCCTCCTAGGCATCGGCGGCCTGGCCAACCGAGTCAAACAAGCCTTCCAAAAAGCCTCCCGCCCCGTCACCCGCGCCATAGACAAAATAGTCAACAAAATAGCCAACGCCGGCAAAAAACTCTGGAGCAGACTCAGCAGAGAGAAGGGGAGGGATGGTAGGAACCGCAAGCAGAAAGAAAATGATCTAGATGCCGGTCTGGATGCAGCGGATTCCCTGGTGAAGCAAGGACTCACACGGAAGGAAATACTCCCAAAGCTTCCGGAAATTCGCCGCCGTTATCGAATGCGAGAGCTCACTCTCGTTCACGACGGAAAGCAGGGAACGAAAGAACTGGTTCACGTCAAGGGTGCGGTGAACCCTTCTGGGCAGCGGGTGACTCAGCCGATACCGGGGCTCTACGAGAGTATCGACCCGAGTGAAAAGGGGCGCGAGTCGTTCATATTTAAGGGAGATGGACAGCCTGCTCCACCCAGGAACGACAAAGTGGAAATTACTACAGAAGTGCGTCTGATGGACGTCAAGTCCGTGAAGGCGACGGGGCATGTTAAGAATTCTTTTGATGTCAAGACGAATGACATCACCATGAAGGAGCATTTCCTTGATGCCATACCCTCGAATAAGCGGTGGATTGAATCCCCGGGTGTTCCACTGCGCCCCGGAAAGGGTACGCCGCTGGTCACTTATGTGAACCTCCGGCAGATGCGTAGGTTCGAGAATTATTCCGGCAACCTTGCTGTGAAGGGGGTGAAGGCGGAACTCAGGCGCCAAAATATGCCAGGGCTTGAGCCCGAAGCTGAGCGGGAGTTGCGAGAAAGTCGAAGCCTATACGGTGCGATAAAGAGCATCACTCTGGATAATGTGGAAAATATCCCGGCAATTCTACAGCTGCACGACCAGCTCAATGTCAGGCCCGGGGCTGATCTAAATCAGGTCATTCTATCTACTCATTCCGTAACATATGTTGATACTATTATCATTCAAGCTGGCGGACGGATAAAGTCTGCAGAAGTAATCGGCGGCGAATCGCGCACGATCGGCGAGTTGATGCGACACTATGAGGAGGCAGCCAGCAAGCGCCGAAAAGAAGAGGTGCGTGCGTATCATGAGCAGCTACTCAGGCAATACGGTGTTACGCGTAGCGAAAAAGTTCTGATGAACTTCGACGTGAAGTTGAATATCGAGCCCTTTGGTTCGCCGTGATGTCGTCCGGCGTCCTTTCGGAACCGAGCGGCTTGTCGATTGTTTTGCATCCGGACTGGCGCCATGTTGTGGATGATGAAACGCGAGATGTAACGCTGCGCGAATTCGAGGAGATTGATCTCTTTGCGGACGCTATGTCTCGGTATGATCGGCGGCGAACGGAAGTCTGCTACGCGGACGAGCTCAAGCAGAATTTAACCGCGAACGTTTTCATCTGCGAGGAAAGTGTTGTCGAGTTGCTTTCCGGGCACTGCTCAATCGATGTGAAGGCTATAATGCCTCGGGTTTTTCTCTTCAATGTTGGGCGTGGTCCCAAGGTTGCGCGAAAAGTTGAGTCCTCGGGTTCGGCCGGTGCGATTGAGAGTATGCGATATCGCGCTTGGCGTACCGAGCGCGCAGATGATCCCGGTGGTGGCGTTTTCGGGAGAAAAGACGTCGCGATTGAAATCGGTGCGTCGTGGACGAGTCCCGGTCTCTGGGAGACCGAACACTATTGTCTTATGCGGCACGATTTCTACTCTTCGCTGCCGATCTTGCTTTCTGCTTATCTTGCAACATATGAGGCCAGAGTGCTCAGGGGCAGTTGAGGACTCTGCGTCTCATTTTTGCGTGGGAGGTCTGTCCACGTACGGCGGGGAGGATGGCTCGCGGAGGGTTGCTCGGGCGGGTCTTACCGAGCACGGATGCAGTTCGTGTGGGCGCCCGGGCTTGTGACGGTGTGGGATGACAAGGCCGGTGCCTCGGTAGCCGCGATCCGCGATCGTGGTGGTCTTCCCGACGGTGGCTTTAGCTCCAGATTCCTCCCATGCCCTGCAGCCCCCACAGTTGCGGGGCACCGGCCGGCCGACGGCCACGACAAAGCGGGTGTCGGCGTCGATGACTACTTGGTAGTTGGTGGAGTACCGGCAGTTCTTCGACTGCTGACCCCAAGCCAGTACTAGGGAGCGTTTCAAAAGTTGTTAGCAGGAGGCGTCTGAGTTGGTGCTATGGCGTCGGTCCGCAGCCAGCGACCGTCCTGGAAGTCGACAGGTACGCCATCTGTCCAGGGGTCTATCCCGCGATTCTCAAGATCCTCGAACCAGCGGTCACGTTGAGACTCGGGCAGCCGCTGACCGCACCATGGGCAGAACTCGATGCCGATCGTTGAGGTGCCGCCATCGTGAATGATTAGTCCGTACTCCTGGAACTTCGCCGTGAAGTGGATGAGCGCATCGGGGCAGTCGAACGGGTCGGGGTGCTGGTCGCAGTGCCAGTTCGTCTGGCGTGTCATCGCTTCACAACAGTGCTGAGTCATTGGCGCATGCTCTCGCAAGCGACCTGGCCCAGAGAAGTGGATCAAGCTTAGGGATGATCACCGTGTGGGACGCGGGGATCTGACGGGCACGCAGTGGGCCAGGCTGGAAACGCTGTTGCCGGTGGGCAAGAAACCGGGACGGCCTCCGGTCTGGCCCAAGCGGCAGCTGATCGACGGCATACGGTGGCGGACCCGGACCTGCGCGCCTTGGCGAGACGCGCCAGCCGGCCTACCGCCAAGATCCATCTGGCGGTGGGAACAGGGGCAGAAGCCGCTATCGCTGATCGTCACGGCTGGCCGGCGCGGCGACTTACCCCAGCTTCAGCCCCTCCTGGACCGCATTCGCGTCCCACGCCAACGTCAGCCCGACAAGGTTCGTGCCGACAAGGCGTACGGCTTCCGAGGGGACCGCTCCTACCTGCGTAGACGCGGGATCCGCTGCACCATCCCGGAAGAAGAGCGACCAGGTCCGCAACCGCAAGAAGCCCGGCTCCCACGGTGGGCAGCCACCCAAACGCCACCGTGCCGTCGCGACTCGATACGACAGGCTCGCCGTCCGCTACGAGGCCACCGTAACCGTCGCCGTCATCAACGAGTGGCTGTGGTCAGCACCTTCAACGCTCCCTAGGGCCATGAGCACTCGCCTGGCCAACTGGAACGCTCGGTCACATCTCACCCGTGACCAGAGGTTATGGGAAGCCCCTTAGGCTCCGGACTGTGGATATCACTGTGCGTTCGGCTGGTAGGGCTGATCTGCCGTTTTTGTTGGGCCTTTACCGTGAGTTGAATCCCGACGACGCGCCGTTGCCCGCCGAGACCGCGGGGGCGGTCTGGTTGGCCATCGCTGCGCAGCAGGGGCGGACTGTGCTGGTTGCTGAGCGTGGTGGCGTCGTTGTCGGCACTGCCGACTGCGTCGTCCTGCCGAACCTCACGCGTGGCGGCCGGTCGATCCTTTTCGTGGAGAACGTGGTGGTCGCGGGCGCCGCCCGGCGCCATGGCGTCGGGAAGCAGCTGATGGACGCTGTCGTCGCGCTCGGCCGGTCTTCCGGCTGCTACAAGGCGCAGCTACTGGCAGCCGACGATGAGTACGTGCATACCTTTTACGAAGCGTGCGAATTTCAGCCCCTTGCCCAGGGATTCCGTCGGTACATCGAGTGTGATGTTGGGGCGGGGTGAGGGCCTCGCATGGGGCGCGTTGGTGCGGTCGTGGGGATCATGGGCGTTGGAGTGACTGGTGTAGGGGGACGGGGATCGTGTCCGGGACGCGCCACTGGAGCAGGGGCGGGGGAGTCCGCCGTCCAGGCAGATGAGGCGGACCCGGGTTTGCAAGGGGGATTTCGAGCGGCTGTCCGCGAGAGGCAGCCACTCCCTTGCCTGGCGGGCGCCGCGGCGGCCGGACAAGTGGGCCAGGACCTTGGGGCGGTCGGCCTCGGAAGCGCGCAGGTTCCCGGAATCCTGAACGTTGGTAAGCCAGAACCTGCATGCCAGCTGATGGCTGCGGCAGTCCCACGCGCGGGTTCCGGCTTAGCTGACGGGACATGGTGAGCAAAGCCCCGTTCTGCCAGGAGGATTGGGAAGACCACGGCTGATCTGAAAGACACATCCCGCCTGGGACTTCGACTTCGACGACGGCGACGAACTCACCCGGCGACTGCCCTGACTGGCTGCTCTGTACGATCACCGAATACTGGGCGCTGGTCCGCCTGTCCTGTGCGGAGATCAGCAAGTGGTGCCCTGTCCGGATAGTTGAGGGAGTTGGCGGGTGTCCGCTTTGGACTTCTACGCTCACGTCGCCGTTTGCGGTGAGGTCCTGGGAGTTGGCCTCGATGCCGACCCGGAAGCCTGGGAAGCTGCCCGGGGGCGACGTGCCTCGATGTTCCCGGTGGTGGCCTACTGCGGCGGGACTACGGGCTCGTGGAAATCAACTTCTCGCCGGACCAGCCAGGGCGGCAAGGGCAGATGTCGTGCTTCGGCTTCGGCGTGAAGATCCAACGATTGTTGTACGACCAGTCCCCGAGCACCGTGCCGTCCCCGCTCTCGCGGGAATACGGGGAATTCGCACCCAGAGTCCCCTTCAAGGAACTGCAGACCGCCATCCTGGCCCTCGGCCACACGATCGAACTCGACAAGCACAACACGTCGAGTGACATGGACTACTACCGCGTATCCGCGTCCGCCGCCCGCATCCACGTCGTCGCTGACCCTGACCCGTACGGGTCAGGCGACCCAGATCCAGACGGACATCAGAGGGGCGACGTCTGGTCCATCGACGTGTGGTGACCAGCCGGCGACCTCCCAGCAGCGTCCGCGATATCTCTTCGCTACGAGGAGCGCCGGGCAACGATCACCTGCGCGGCGGGCAACGATCTGAAGAGCGCGCGCCACCCCGCTGATCAGCCACACTCAAGCCCCCCGTGCCGCATCCAACCGGCTAGCCCGCAGGCCAATGTGGGTTCGGCATGCCGTCATCGCTCATGTGCGCCCGCTGCCAGATCCCCTTCCAGTTGAACGGCGTCTCCGGGACGAACCGGTGCCGCTGCCCGCACGGACATGGCGCCGGCACCCACGCACACCCACGGCACAGCTCCACCCAGCCGTGCCCGGTCGAGTTCGACACCAGCGGTCTCTCGTCCCCGCAGGCGGGGCAGCCGGGGAGATCGGCGCCGTCCAGAATCGCGTTCTGTCGCCGGACGTACTCAGGCAGCCGCAGCGACGGATGGCGAAACGGGTCTTCGTACCAGGCGCGGTTCGGGCCCTCCCACCAGCTCCGCAGCCACCACGGTCGCGGGTTCACTACAGCCCGCCGCCCCGCCCGCTTCTCCGCCCGGCGTTGCGCGGCGTACTCCTCCGCTCGCGCGAGCCACAGCACCCGCGCCTCATGCAGTTCCTCCACCGCCCGCACCAGCGCGTCCGGGTCCGCCTCCAGCCGCCGGGGGATCGCGGCGCTGAGCGTGAGGTGGTGGTACGTCGCCCGGAAGCCGTACGGAGCAAAAAGGGTGATGCAGGTCCGCAGCGCGCTGTGCCGCCGGCGGAGGGGGAGACGGGCGTCGTGCACGTGCGATCGGTGGGTCAGGAAGCTGGTCATTGTGTGGGCGCCAGATCCAGTGCCCGTGCCAGGGCGGCAGTGACGGCGGCGGCGTGTGCCGGCAGGTGTTGTTCAGCCCAGATTCCGGCAAGACCGAGGAAGTCCTGCAAATCCTGCTGGGCGCCCGCGACGAGTCTGCGTGCCTGGTCTACCGACAGCTCGATCACCGGGCTGCCGTCCGTCCCGTAAGCGTCGAACGTCAGCCGGACAATGTCGCCAACGCGTTCGGCCACCGACGACGGATCGTGGCCGAAGTAGGAGCAGCCGGCGCCGTCGAGCACCTCCAGCCAGTCCCGCCAGGTCTCCAGGCCGTTGCAGCAGCCCGGCTCGACGAAGACGGTGTCGGTGGCATTCTCGGTCACCCGGAACCCTCCGGCGGCGAACAGATCAGGCATGGTGAGCAGCCCGTGCAGGAATATGCCGAGCGGGTCGGTCGGGCACAGCCCGTGCTCCTCCTCCGGCTCGAAGTCGTTGCAGTCGGCGATCCGCATAACCGCCGTGCCGACCTCCGCCGGAGTCAGCTCCCCGTTCAGCACGAGGTAGCCATACGATTCCTGCTCGCCAACCGGCCAGAGCGCGAAGTCGTCGGCGGCGGAGATCTCCAGAACGGGTTGCATCACAATCACATGGGGATGATGCCGGACCCACTGCTACACCGCCACGGGCTTTCAGCTGGCATCGGGCTCGGAGCAGGCCCGCTACCTGGGCAGTTTCGCGGTGCGCTCCGGGCAGGCGGCGCCGACATAACGCATGGCGGTCTGCGCGGTGATCCCGAAAAGCCGCATCAGCTTGAGGGGATCACCAGTGGCAAACGTCTCGTTGAGCATGCGGTCCTGCCGCAGGCCGACGAGCGTGACGTTCTTGGGGAGGGTCCTGCGAAGCAATGTTCTGCTGACCACCGGATGATCCGGGTCGAGGGCCGTCTTCTGACTGACGAGAAGATAGGGGTTCGTCGATGCTGGCCAGCGGTGGTAGCGGTAGGCGAGCCACTCGCTGGCGAGTCGGTGGCTGAATTCCTCCAGGTAGAGGGTGTGCCGCAGCAAGCCGCGGCGGACTTCGAGGGTGCTGCGGGCAAGGTTGAGATCGGTTGTCCGAGCCGTGCGAAGTTCTTCACCAGGCAGAGCGTGAACGGCCACCAAGGCGATGACCAGGCGGCTTAGCGGAGACTTCGCGTGACCCATCAATCCGGCCAGGAGGTCGCTGCGCACGGACTGCGGAAGGCCCTTGAGGTGGCCGACCGACAGCTGGCGAGTCGGATCCCGGAACACCATCCGTTCCCGCTTGAGCGCCTTGAACAGGCTGCGCAGGCTGACCGCGACCTGCTGGCGCTCTCGTCCCGACAGGCCCGATACCACCGCCTCAATGTGGTCAGTCGTGATCTTTCGCAGAGTGGTCACGTCGGCGGCAGTCCACGTGGTGAGGACGGGTTCAATGTGAGCGAGGTAACGGCGAATGCTGCGGTAATCGCGGACCTCGCCCTCGCGGCGCCCCTGGCTGCGCAGAAGGGTCACCCATGCATGGATCTCGCTGGCGAGCGGGTCCGGGAGGACACTGATCGCGACCTGGATCCATGCGAGATTCACGTCCTGGCGGCGGTCCGGATCATCAATGAGCAGACCATGAGAACGGAGGAACTGACAGACCTGCGCGCCCGAACATCTGGCGCTTGAGCATCTTGATCCGGTTGACATGGCCTTCGACGACGCCGGAGTTCCAGGGGGAGGGTCAGGCCGGCGATGACGGCGTCGCGGTCGCGGTCGATGCCTGGGGCGAGGGTGTGGAGGGCCATCGCGTCCAACGAGTCCTTCGGCAAGGCGCACTTGTTCCGGTGAACCTGTGCCAGATCGCATCGAAATCTTACAAGTTCGGCCTGGAACACGCTGGTTGGCTCGGTCGGTGCTGGCTATGTCGGCATGCTGGTGATGAAGTTGATCCCGGATGCGGCATCGTCAGCGACAAGGGTGGGGCGGTATGACGTCTCGGTCCAAGGACGACCGCTCGACACCCAAATGCTTCGAAGATTCAGTCCGTTCGCACCAGCGATGTCGGCTTGGGGCGAGTCGCCGACTACCCAGGCGCCATGGAGGGACGCTCCGACGGCTGCCGCTGCTGCTCTGAAGATCTCCGGTGCAGGCCTCTTCTGGCCGACTTCCTCGGAGATCGCCCAGCCGTGGACGAGCTTGTCGAGTCCGCTGTTCCGAATCTTCGCTTCCTGCTGCGCAGTGGGGCCGTTGGTGACAATCGCGCAGGTCCAGCCATCGGCGACCGCTTTTCCGAGCGCGCCGCGGATGGCCTCGGGGAGGACAACCCGATCTGCGGCGCCAGTATCGAGAAGGATACGGATGGCGCTTTCTGGCAGAGACGCTCCGTAACGCTCTGCCATGGCCTGGGCGACAACCTGCCTGGGTGTGTATCCGCTGGCATCGACGGACATCACTCGGATTCAGGCAGTGCGTGCTCGGCCAAGAAGGCGGCCGTCGCGTCCCGGAAGGCCGCATCGCGATCGACCAGAGTGTTGTCGAGGTCAAGCATCAGCAGCGGCATATCCGGCAGTAGATCACGCCCGGTGGCGCGTTGGCAGAGCCGTTTCACGGCCCGGATCGACGTGGTCAACGAGATAGATCAGGGTGGCCGGCGGGTCCATTCCGAAGGCCGCGGCGACGAGCTTGGGGTCCATCGTGTTCACCAGGTCAACGAGGCGGGCGCTGCGGCGAGGGTCTGGCTGCGGAAGCCGTTCGCTTCCTTCGCGACGAGTTGGCGGGTGGGGTGACGGACCGCCTCAGGGCAGCCCCCGGAGGCGAAACAGCCGGCCCGGGGGTAGCCCTGAGGATCGGTTACTTTCGCCAGAACAGGTGGTGTGTCACCCCGCTCGGGCTGGGAACGACATCCAGGTGGAACCGGTCGAGCAGTTCATCGGGGGACTCCCAGAGTCGTACTCCGGACCCGAGCTTCATCGGTGAGACCGCCACGTGCAGGGTGTCGACCAGGTCGGCGTCGAGGAACTGCCGGATGGTGGTAGCCCCGCCGCCGAGTCGGACGTCCTTGCCCTGCGCGGCCTCCCGGGCCTGTTCGAGGACCGTGGCCGGGTCGCTGTCGACGAAGTGAAACGTGGTGTCGGACAGCGTGAGCGAAGGACGCTTGTGGTGGGTCATGACGAATACCGGGGTGCGGAACGGGGGCTCGTCGCCCCACCAGCCCTGCCACTCATGGTCCTGCCAGGGCCCGCGCTGGGGCCCGAACTTGTTGCGGCCCATGATCTCGGCGCCGATGTTGCGGGCGTAGTCCCGCGTGAGGTAGTCGTCCAGGCCCCGGCTCCCCCCGGGGTCGGTGCGCATGGGCCAGCTCGCCGTGGCGCCGGCCCAGGCGAACAGCCTCTCCGGCTCGACATGACCGAACGGCCTCTCGAGGGTCTGGTCCTCACCGGCACCGATTCCGTCACTCGAGACATTGAAATTCTGGACTCTCAGCAACTGAGCCACGCGTTCCTCCTGTGATGGGGCGACAACGGTGGTGAGACCTGCCGGGCCGGGAAAACTCATCGCTGCGTCCCTGACTGGTCAAAAATTGGGCTACCTAGTGCCCTGACCTCTGAGCTTGTGCGGTTTGGGCAGGCTCCTGGGGTGAGCGGGCCGCCCCTGCTCACCGTGGGCTACAGTCGGGCCCTCGCCTGCCGGCTGGGCGGGCTTTCCTGGGGGAGCCAGGGGGACCTGGGGGAACGCAGCGCGATGTGGGCCGGACGGACCGAAGTGCCGGGGTATGAGGTTGCCGACGTGCTCGGCGAGGGTGGCTTCGCCACTGTGTACCGGGCGCGTCAGCTGTCCGTGCAGCGGGAGGTCGCGCTCAAGATCGATGACCGGGTGCTGTCGTCCGAGCGGAGCCGTCGGCGGTTCATGCGCGAGGTCACCGCGGCGGGGCAGTTGTCGGGACATCCGCATGTCGTCGCGCTGTACGACGCGGGAGTGCTCGGGGACGGCCGGCCCTACATGGTGCTGGAGTTGTGCTCCAACGGTTCGCTCGCGGACCGGCTCCGTGAGCACGGCGCGTTCACGCCGGAGGCGGCGCGGGACATCGGGGTGCGTATCGCCGACGCGCTCGCCGCGGCGCACAGTGCCGGGGTGCTGCACCGGGACGTGAAGCCCGGCAACATTATGATCAATCAGTTCGGCGCGGTCGCCCTCGCCGACTTCGGGCTGGCCGCGATGCCCCGTCCCGGCCATGAGCTCTCCGCGACGAGGGAGGCGCTGACCCCGGCGTACGCACCGCCCGAAGCGTTCCGGTTGGAGGATCCCACCCCGGTCGGGGACGTGTACGCGCTCGGCGCGACCCTCTACGCCCTGCTGCGTGGCCTTCCGCCGCACTACCCGGACGTGGGCGAGCTCAGCGTCACGGAACTGATCGTCCGGCACACCGACCCCATTGCCGATCTGCCCGGTGTGCCAGCCGCGTTGATGGACGTACTCAGGTCAGCTCTGGCGGCCGATCCGGCCGAACGCCTGCCCAGCGCCGCGGCGCTGCGCGACGCCCTCGCCGCTGTCGAGCTGCCCACGCTGAACACCGTCCCGCAGACGGTACGAGAGCACGTAATACGAGCCACCGTGCGGCAGCAGACCACGGAAGGTCCGCCGACGACGCGCGCGCCGCGCACCCGGCGCACTCCGCGCACCCGGCGCACGTTGTGGATTGCCTCGGCCGCCGCGCTGGCGGTGATCGGCCTCGGTTCGGTCGGTGCCGTCGCGCTCCTCGACTTCGGCAAGGGGGAAGATTCCCCGGAGAAGGACGCAGCCGTCTCGGCCAAGGGTTCGCAGGCCGCCGCCGGGCACGACTTCACGGTGCCGACGGTCACTGAGGGCTGTTCCGCCGCCTCCGTCGCCGGCGCGGACGCGCGCTGTCCCACGACCGCGGAGTGCTGGGGCGGCATGGTGGTGATCTCGGGATTCATCACCATCAACCGGTCGGACTGTACGGTCCAGCACCCTTGGGAGACCTTCGCCATCGCGCCGCTGCCGCTGGACGGCATGACGAACAACCAGAAGGAACTGGCGAAGCACCCCGTGGTCCGCAGGCTGTGTTCCCGCGAAGTGATGGCCGAGTCGAGGCGGGGCGCGGCGCTCGACGTCGCACCGGAGCGCTGGACCGTCGATGTACTCCCGCCCTCTCAGGCGGAGTTCGATCGGGGCTCACGCGTCTTTCGCTGTGTGGCCACGGTCGCCGGGGAAGAGACGAGCAGGAGCAACTTCCGGCCCAGGTCCTGAACGACGGTGGCCCCCGACCCGGCGCCACGCTGGCCCCGGGCACGGCGCCACGGTGGCCCCCGACCCGGCGGTACGGCCTGCGGCCTCGTCGCGCGCACCGCGCTCAGGTCAGCAGGTCGAGGGCTCAGGTCAGCAGGCCGAGGTACGGGCCGAACTCCGACGCCAGGGTGAGGCGGCCCAGTTTCTGGTACTCCCGTTGGATCGCGTGGATCAGGGTGGGCATGGTCACCGGGGTGCCGGATTCCGCTGACAGATAGGCCGCGGTTACGGCCACCGAGCGGATGTTGCCGCCGGCCAGTTCGAAGGACGTGGCGCAGAAGTCCAGGTCGAGGCCGGAGCCGCGGGGGAGGAGCGGGCCCAGGGAGCGGTCCCAGAGGAGACGGCGTTGTCCGGCGTCCGGGATGGGGAAGTCGACGACCAGGTCGAGGCGGCGGGTAAAGGCGTCGTCCAGGTTGGCGCGGAGGTTGGTGGCGAGGATGGCGAGGCCGTCGAAGGACTCCATACGTTGCAGGAGATAGGCGCTCTCGACGTTGGCGTAGCGATCGTGGGCATCCTTCACCTCCGAGCGTTTGCCGAAGATGGCGTCCGCCTCGTCGAAGAGCAGGACGCCGTTCACACCGGCCGCCTCGGAGAAGATGCGTTCGAGGTTCTTCTCCGTCTCGCCGACGTACTTGTCGATGACCGTGGCGAGGTCGACCGTGTAGAGGTCGAGGCCCAGGTCGGCCGCGATCACCTCCGCCGACATCGTCTTGCCGGTGCCGGAGTCGCCCGCGAAGAGGGCCGATACGCCCCGGCCGCGGCCGCCGCCGGGGCGCATGCCCCACTCGCCCAGGACCTGGTCCCGGTAGCGAGCGCGGGCGGTGAGTTCGCGGAGTTGGGCGTGGGCATCCGGGGGGAGAACCAGGTCGTCCCAGGTCACGGAGGGTTCGATGCGGCGGGCCAGCCGGTCGAGGCCCGCGGCGTTCTGGGCGCGGGCGCCCTGGCGGATGTGGTCGGATCCGAGAACTCCGCCGTCCAGCTGCGCCGTCTGGGCGGCGCTGCGGGCCGCTCCCTCGATCTGGCCGGGGGTGAGGAGGAACGGGGAGAGCAGTACGCCGACATCGAGACCGGCAGGGACGGGGGCGGCGTACGCGTCGTGCCAGAGCGCGGCCCGTACGGCGGGCTCCACCCGGGGCGCGTGCAGGAGCAGCGGCGGGCGGACCGACCAGGCGGCGTCCCACGGGGCGCGGCCCACCAGAACCGTGGGGAGCGGGGTGTCGGTCAGCAGGCGCAGCGTCTGCGGGTGGTCGCGGGAGAGCGCGTCCAGCGGGGCGCACACCAGGCCCGATCGGGTCAGCCGGCCCTCCCGTACCAGTGCGCGTACGGCTTCGGCCGGCGTCGGGTCCTCCGCCAGCCGGGACAGGTCGAGACCGAGTACGCCGCGCCCCGCGAGGCTCAGCGCGGTGGCGGCCAGCGCCGTACCGGCGCCGCCCTGGTCCTCGCGGAGATACGCCAGGTGGACGGCCGAGCCGAGGATACGGGCGAGCGGCGCGGGGTCGCCCACGCCCGGTACGGCATGCCACGGGGCCAGCAGATCGGCCAGCCGGGGGTCGGGGGTGTCGTCGCCGAGGAGGTGCGCGGTGACCCGGTCAGGTACCCGCAACGCACGTCCCAGGAACGGCCGGTCCGCCTCCTCCACCAGCAGGAGTCCGCCGGACCGCAGCGGCGCTCGGGGTCCGAGACGGGCGCGGGCGGCGGAGTCCGCGGGGGAGAGTCCGCACAGGCCGAGGGCGAGGCCGGTGGTCGGGCGGCGGCGGGTGACATCGTCGTTGAGGTAGCCGTAGAACGCCTCGAACCGGTCGTCCAGGTCCGGTACGAGCGCGATGAGCAGGATCTCGACATCGAGGGTGCTGAGGCCGAACTCCTCGGCCAGCAGGGCGAGTCGGGACGGGTGATCGCCGCCGGTGAGGGTCTCGGCCTCAGCCAGCCGGGCCGCGTCGCTCTCGTCGGGTACGGGGAACGTACGGCCCTCGTCGAGCAGCCGGGTGATCGTCTCCTCGGTCAGATACAGGCCGCGGAAAGCGTCGTCCGGGTGGGGGTCGGTGAGCTGCCTGGCCTCGACCGCGCGGCGGACGCGCTGCTCGACGAGGACGGCGCGGGCCAGCAGATGGCGGAGGTCCGCATCCCGGGTCGGATCCCGCTGCGAATCCAGGTCCGCATCCCGCTCCGTATCCCGATTTGGCTCCCGATTCGGATCCCGGTCCGGCCCCTCGTGTCCCGTGGCGCTCGTCATTCCCCTCGGTTCTCCGTGATGCGCAGCGACAGACCGGGCCGTCGCGCGGGTCCGGACGCGGTGTCCGTACCGTCCGGTGCAGCGGGACGCTCCGTTCCGTCCGGTACGCCGGGACGCTCCGTACCGTCCGGTGCGGCGGGACCGGATCCGTACACCGGCAGCGCCGCGCCGCCCGGCATCCGCCGCGTCTGCCGCCGCGCGCGGTCCTGCGGCGGGTGGTCGCCGAAGCGGGCGTGCAGTCCCTCGTCGCCCACCGGCGGGCCCGCCGGATAGGTCGGCGACGCCGTGACCGGCACGCTGATGACCAGGTCCAGCGACGGCTTCAGTTCGCCACCGAGCGCGCTCCAGACATCGGCGAAGGAGCGGTCCTCCGGCGGCGGCAGCGCGATGGTCATCGGTACGGCGACCCCGATGTCCTGGAGCGTCCCCGTCAGCCGCTCCGGCGGCAGCGCCTCGTACCGCAGCAGGCAGCCCAGGAGCGAGGACAGCAGCCGGTGTTCGTCCTCCGGGCGCTTGGTCCATGCGGTGATCAGATACGAGAGCTTGAAGAAACGCGGCGGCCGGCGGCGGGCGACGACCGTGCCTCCCTCGTCGTACTCGTTGTACAGACCGCGTTCCCGCCGCCGCATGTCCTCGCGGATGTCGTAGAGGTACAGATTGACCGTGGGCGCGTTGACCTTGGCCGCCCAATCGCGGGTCGGCGCGTCGAACACCACGGCGATCTGGACGCCTTCGAGGACCTCGGCCCTGAGCAGCACGCGCAGTGCGTCGTCCACCTCATGGATCACAGCCGCTTCTCCGCCCTCGGCTCCGCGAGCGGGCTCATCCGCGCCCCGCGAAGTCCGGTGGCTGGAGCTTGCGTTGGACGACCAGGACCGGTTTCTCCAGCCGGTCGAGATCGCTGCCGTCCGCGCGGAGTCTGCGCGGTCCGAGCACGTCCTTGCGCAGCACCGGTACCTGCGTCTCGAAGGTGCCGTCGCGGCCGACTGCCACCGGCGACCCTGTGGCAGTGATGCCCGCGCTCCAGCTCAGCCGGACGTTCACGCCCGGCGGGAAGTCCGAGCCCCGCGCCAGGACGACCTGCCCCGGTGTGGCGACCTCCGGGGTCACGGTCAGCTTCGGCTGAAGGACGCGGAGCCGGTCCCGGTCCCTGTTGTCGTCCGCCCGCAGGTCGGGCAGCGTGGCGACGACGGTCCCATGGACGTCTCCGCTGATCGCCTGCCGGTACGTGGCCGTCTGGGTGACCTCGATCCTGCCCCCCGCCGGGACGGTGCACGGCGCGGTCGGGGTACACCGTGACAGTCCGGCCAGGGTGCGCTTGCCCGCGTCGGGCGTCCTGGGCCAGGCGGAGGTGAGGATGACACCGGTAGCCGTGTCCGGGCCGGCGTTGGTGACGGTGAAGCGGACGCGCGCGTCGCGACCGGTGTACGTGCGCTCCGGTGTGACCTGGACATCCACCGCGACATCGGCGGCCGGCGGCACCGGAGCCTCCAGCACCTCGACGGTCGCCGTGTCGGTGCCGGTGTTGCCGTTCGCGTCGGTGGCGGAGCAGCTGATCTCGGTGCTGCCGACCGGGAAGAGCGAGCCCGACGCCGGGGTGCAACGTACCGCCAGGGGACCGTCGTTGGCGTCTTCCGCGGTGGCGGTGAAGCCGACGCGCGCACCGTCGGGGTCGCTGGTCTCCACCGTACGGTCGTCCACGGTGACCACCGGCGCGTCGACGTCATTGACGTCGATGTTGATCGTCTCCGTCAGCTGCGGATCGGCCGCCGCTCCCGGGCCTGCGCTTCCCGCAGCGGGCACACCGGGGCCCAGCAGGAACTGGACCGTGCAGGTCAGTCTCGTACCCTGCGGAGCGTCCTCGGAGACCTCGATCGTCTCGTCGAAGGCCGCGATGTCGCCGCTGGTGACGTCACGCGTGGGCGGGTCGAGGGTCACCGTGAGGGCGGGGTCGCAGTCGTCCAGTTGGTAACCGACCGTTGTGCGCAGATTGCTGAGACCGTCGATGATCGTGTCCACGACCGCGTCCGGGGCGACATCGGGGAGCAGTCTGCCCTTGGTCGCCTCGATGACCTTGTCGGCCTGGCCCGGCTCGTGCAGGGGGTCCTCTATCTGGCCGGGGTAGCCGGCGTCACCGTTTCCGTTGAGCCCGTCGCCGATCTCGGTCGCGATGTCCACGCCCAGCACGCGGACGCCCCGGGCCTGCAACGCGAAGATCGTGTCGGTGAGGGAGTGGCCCATGCTGGGATCGTGGCTCGAGGCATCGCCGACCAGGACGACCACCGGGCTCGCGTCCGCACGGAAAACGGTCTGTCCATCGCTGCCGTTGGCGATCTGCCAGAGCGAGTTGATCCAGTCCTCGGAGGGGCCCATGCTGAACTCACCGCGGTGCGTGTCGAGCAGGTCGACGCCGTCCTGCACCTTGCCGAGGTCGTCCGTCAGCGACTGCAGGACGGTGTAGACCTCACCGTTGTCGGCGTCGACCTCCTGGTCGCCGTACGTGGCCACGGCGAAGCGGGACTCGGGCTGCTCCTCGATCACCCTGGAGGTGATCTTGGGGAGGTCCCGCTGAATTCTCTCGATCGACGAAGCCATGCTGTACGTGCCGTCCACCAGCAGCACGATGTCGGGCTTCGGCGGGATGGCGGGCGTGCGGACCAGCTTGTCCACGGCGGTGGACGCGCCCGGGTTGAGCTTCTCCGTCACCACGGCCGGTGTGACGGACGGTTCGGGGGCGGCGGCCGCCACGTCCGGCTCGGCGGCCGAGCTGGGCAGGCCGCCCATGGCCAGGAGCAGCAGGGCGAAGGGCAGCACACGCAGGGCTGTACGGGCCGTCCGCCGCGTCGTCCGCTCCGCCCTCCACCGCGTCCGCGCCGAGCGCCGGAACCATGTCCGCGCCGAGCGCCGGAATCGCTGAGACCGTGGCACGGAACCCTCCCCAGATCGGCACACCGGCCCTCACCATCCCCTGCTCGCGCCCCGCGGACAGCGGGGCGCGAGTCAGTCCTGCGGGAACCGAGTTCTGCCCTTTCGGGCAGCCGGACCGAAAGCGGGAGAGCGGGTCCGGCGACCGTGCCTCAAATCAGCCCTTGGCGCAGTGCGTATGCCACCGCGTGAGAGCGATTACGCAATTGGAGCCGGGTCATAACCGCGTGCAGAACGTTCTTTATCGTGCGTTCGGAATAGGCGAGCTTGGTCGCGATATCGGCGGTGTCGTACCCCTCCGCGACCAGCCGCAGTACGTCGATCTCCCGCGAGGAAAGGCCGGTGAAGTGCAGGCCACGCGGCCCGAGCACCTGGCCCTGCAACTTCCCCACCTGCTCAAGCAGCCGTCCGAGGAGGTCGGCGGGCACATGGCCCTCCCCGTTCGCCACGGCGACAATGACCCGTACCAGGTGGTCAGGTGTCGCCTCCGAGCGCCGGACCACGCCCGCGACACCGCACTCCGCCGCGCTGACCAATTTCTGCTCGTCGATCTCGGTGGCGACCAGCACACCGCGGGCGTTACCGCTGCGCTGGATGTTGCGCAGCATCCGCAGTGCTTCCTCGTCGATGACGTCCACGACCACCACGACGACCTGCGGATCGAGCTCCCCCTCGTCCCAGCCGGTCAGCGTCACCTCCGGTCGGGTCCGTAGCTGGCTGGCCACCCCGGCCTGGGAGATCGGATCTTGCGCGCGTAAACCGACGATCGTACGGTCTGTCATGAATTTCCCCCTCCGCATATGCGAACCGATGGCATCATCACGGGCCGTAATGGACCTGGGCAGCCTGGTCTCGGCGCCTCACGCATCGGCAGTTACTCCATTCCCAACAAGCCCGGACGCGAAATCCATTGCCCCTCGATGGGCACGACATCTGCCCGAAAGTGTTCCTGTCCGGCCGCTGTTCCCAGGAATGCGCGGACCTACGGTGCGTCGTATGAGTGTTACGGCGAGCCTCGACGCATCGACTGTCACCGCCGAGCCGGGCGGGGAGACGGACGTACCCCTACAGATCCTGAACTCCGGCAGCACGGTCGAGGAGTACCGCTTCGAGGTGGTCGGAGCCTGCGCCGCCTGGGCGGCGGTGGAGCCGGCGACACTGTCCCTCTACCCGGGCGCCTCCGGAACCGTCACCCTCCGGCTGAGCCCGCCACGTGACCCGTCGGTGCCCGCGGGCGAGACGCCCTTCGGCATCCGGGTGGTGCCGACGAGCGATCAGAGCGCGGCCGTCGTCCCCGAAGGGCAGGTGACCGTAGCGCCCTTCACCGAGGTGACCTCGGAGCTGGTGCCCCGCAGCTCGAACGGTGTCCGGCGCGGCACGCACCAACTCGCCGTGGACAACCGGGGGAACGCCCCGGTGACCGTGCGCCTCAGCGGCCGTACGGGCACCGAGCGGGCCCGGGTCGACTTCGTCGCATCCGAGTTGGTGATCCCGCCGGGGCACGCGGACTTCGGGAAGGTACGGGTGCGGCCGGCCAAGCGGCTGTGGCGCGGCACCCCGGTGACCCACCCGTTCCAGGTCTTCGTGGCACCGGTGGTGACGGAGGGTCAGGAGCCGTACGAGCCGGTCGTCCTCGACGGCTCGTACGAGCAGCAGGCCATCCTGCCGAGCTGGCTGCCGCGGGCGCTCATCCTCGCGGCGGTCGTACTGATCGCGCTGGTCGGACTCTGGTACGCGCTGCTGCGGCCGGCGGTGAAGTCGGCGGCCCGGGAGGCGATCACTCCGGATGTGGTCGCGTCCGCCGCGGCGAAGACTCCGGACGGCGGTGGCGCCAACGGCGGTGGCGCCAACGGGGGAGCCTCCAACGGCGGTGGCGCGTCGGCCGGCGCCGACGGCGGGGCATCCGGCGAGGGCGGGGAGAACGGGTCCGGTTCCGGATCGGGATCCGGCACGGCGCGGGGCGCGGGCGCCCCCACCAGCGCCCGGGTCGAGGTCAGGGACGCGGTCGGCGGCGGCGCCGGCAGCGGATCCGCCTACAAGGTGCCGGCCGGCAGCACCTTCGAACTCACCGACATCTTGGTCCAGAACCCACAGGGCGACGCGGGAACGCTGGTGGTCTCCAGCCAGGACGCCCCGGTGATGCGGCTGGCCCTGGAGAACTTCCGCGACTACGACTATCACGTCGTCACCCCCATCCTGGTGCCGGCCGGCGGCGAGATCACGATGACCGTCGACTGCCGGCAGGTGGGCAAGCCGGTGAAGGCCCCGACCCCGTCGGGCTGCGCGCAGTCGCTGTTCCTGGGCGGGACGCTGCGCGCGGACGCGCAGTAGCGCGCGGGCGGGCGGTAGGTCAGGCGAGCGGTAGGTCAGGCGAGCGGTACGTCAGGCGCGCGGTAGGTCAGGCGGGCGGAGCCTCTTCCTCCTCCTCGGCCCCCTCCTCCGCGCGCTGGACGAAGGAACCCTGCACCGCGGCCGGTTCCTCGTCCTCGTCCTCCGCCGCCTCGCGCTGTACGGCGGGAGCAGTCACCGCGGCCGGTGCGGCGGCTGCCGGCGCGGGCTCGGAGACGGGGGCGGGGGCGGCCGGGCTCGGCTGCGACAGCACCCGGTCGGCGTTCGCGACGGCCTCCTGCTCGAAGCGGTCCGACGGATCGCTCACGCGAATGCCGCCCGGTGCCTCCGAGCCGTCGACGGGGCCACTGCGCTGCTGGACCACATGGGTCAGCTCGTGCGCCAGTGTCGTACGGCCGCCGGACGAGGACGGGTCGTAGCTGTCCCGCTGGAAGACCACATGATTGCCGACGGTGTACGCATGCGCGCCGACATCCTTCGCCGACTCGTGCGCGGCGGAGTCGGTGTGCACCCGTACGTCGGAGAAGTCGGCGCCCATCCGGCTCTCCATGTCGGCGCGGGTGTCGGTGTCCAGGGGCTGACCGCCCCCGGAGGAGACCACATCGTGCACGGGTGAGCGCTCCGCCGGCGTGGCGGGAGACGGCTCCGCCTCGGCTTCCGGTTCCCTGCCGAGCATCGATCCGACGGCGCTGTTCCCGACGGCGCGCTGGAGGCTGCTCATCCCGGCCGTCCCGACCACATCGGGCCGGCCCGCGGCCGCGGCCTTGAAGAGATGCGAGGTCTCGGCGGACTCCCGCGCGTCCGTTGCCTTCGCGGGCCGGAAGGACTCGTCGTGCTCGTGCTCATGGTGGTGTCCGCGCATCTCCGTCTCCCCTGACCGTGCCGCTCGCCCTGTCCGAAGCCCTGTCCGAAGCCGTCCGTGCCGCTCGCCCCGCCCGGCCGGGCACCGCGCCGGCCCTGGCCGTACGACGGCGGCGACGCGGCGGCGACGACGCGGCGGCGGGACGGCCCGGGCCTCCACCCTCCACCCTCGCGCCGTGCCCCGTGGGCCGTCCAGCCCCCGGCCCCACGGACGAGGGGCATTGCGTCCTGCCTCTTGGGGCAACCCGAGCCGCTCGGGAGGACGTGGTGAAGGCGGCGGGGCCGCCGTCACGAACCGGCCGGCCGCGCACGGCCACTCACATGGAGTGCCGTGCCGGTCGGCCCGTCACCTCCTGAACCACCGCGCGGGAACCGAGCGGGTCACTCGTCCTCGAAGGCTTCCTCCTCGCCGGCTTCGTCCTCCTCGCCCTCGAAGGCGTCACCGATCTCGTCGACGACCTCGGCGGCGACCATGCCGCCCACCACACCGACCGCCACGCCCGCGGCGGCACCGGCCACTACCGCTCCGGTGCCAGGACCGGAGCCGTGATGCCCGTCGTGGTGCCCGTCCTCGTGAGGGGACCGATGTCCGTACGGGTCGGGGTCGTGGCCGGCCCGTGAGCCGTGGCCGGCGACGAGTCGCTCGACCCAGGAGCCCACCTCGGCGTTCCAGTCCGTCTGCCGGACGTCGTGGTGCGAGACGGTGAACCGGTTGAGCGCGTCATGCCCCTCGGAGAAGAACCCGCCGCGCTTGTCGGCCTCGATGACGACGTCCATCCCACCGGCCGTGGCGAGGAACGTCACCTCGATCTCGTTCACCGCGTGCGCGTACCGCGCCGGCGGGGTGAGTTCGATCTCCTGGTAGAAGGGGAGCTGCTGGCCGGTGCCACCGATGCGACCGAGCTCCAGATCGGCCGACGCGAAGCCCCAGCCCAGCTGCCCGAACGCCTCCAGGACGGCTTCCTGGGCCGGCAGGGGCGACACCTGGAGCGCGTCGAGGTCTCCCTTGTCCTTTGCCCCGCCCACCGCGAGCTCGGTGCGTACCCCCAGCACCACACCCAGGGGCTGGCCGTACAGTTCGGTCAGCGGTGTCTCCCACGGCACGGTCAGCGAGAACGGAACGCTGTGTTCCGTACCCTCGGCCAGCCGGAAACCGCCACCGACCAGGAGACGGTCGAAGACGACCGTGCCTTCGGTTTCCTCGTCGTGCCCCTCCGCCTCGACGCGGGCGACCAGATCGAGCGTGATCTCGTCGATGTGCACGTCAGCCTGACCGCCGCGCAGGTACACATGACCGGACAGGGTGCCACCCGGTACCACGGATCCGCCGTCCAGCACGGTATCGACCGAGGGGCCACCGACCCCGAGGGCTCCGAGCAGCTTCTTGAACACCATCGTGGCGTTCACTCCTTCACATGGTTCTGTCGTTCGCTGTGCTGATCCCCGAGGGGATGGGGGACGACGCCAGAACTACCGCGGAGGGTAAAGGAGTTCCCAAGATCCATCGGGACGGTCCGGACTCGTACCTTTTCAGCCACCCGCGGTGCGGCGTGCGATATCGGGCAGCGCGGCCGGGGCGGTGCAGCAACCGGCAGTGGTCTCTTGGGTCTTGTCGGCGTCGGACTCGTCGAACAGGCCCGAACCGCCGCACACGCCGGTCTCCGGGAGGGTCAACTCGACGCGTTCCGCGGCGTCCCGGTCTCCGGCGAGGGCGGCGGCGATGGAGCGGACCTGCTCGTAGCCGGTCATGGCGAGGAAGGTGGGCGCGCGGCCGTAGCTCTTCATGCCGGCCAGGTAGACGTCCTGTTCCGGGTGTGCCAGCTCGTTGACGCCGTGCGGGTAGACGGTGCCGCAGGAGTGGGCGTTCGGGTCGATCAGCGGGGCGAGTGCGACGGGGGCCTGGAGTCGCTCGTCCAGGCCGAGGCGCAGCTCGGAGACGAAGGACAGGTCGGGGCGGAAACCGGTCAGGACGATGACCTCGTCGACCGGGTCGAGGCTGCGGCCGTCCTCGGCGACGAGCACCAGTTGGTCGCCGGCCCACTCGACGGAAACGGTGCGGAAACCGGTGACGGCGTCGGCGTGTCCCTCGTCCACGGCCGCCTTGGCCGCGAGGCCGAGCGCGCCGCGGGCGGGAAGCTGGTCGGCCTCGCCGCCGCCGAAGGTGGCACCGCCGATGCCCCGCCGCAGGATCCACACCGCGTGTGTGCCGGGGGCCTCTTCCGCCAGGTCGGCCAGGTGGGCGAGCGCGGTGAACGCGGAGGCTCCTGAGCCGATCACGGCCGTGCGCTTGCCCGCGTAACGGGCCCGTACCGCTGGGTCCTTGAGGTCCGGGACGCGGTAGGAGACGCGATCAGCGGCGGCGCGCTCACCGAGGGCGGGGAGTCCGTCGCCGCCGATCGGGCCGGGGGTGGACCAGGTGCCGGAGGCGTCGATGACGGCGCGGGCCGTCAGCCGCTGCTCGGTGCCGTCGGCGTTCAGGACGTGGATGGTGAACGGCTGCCGCTCGCGGTCGGCGTCCACGACCCGGTCGCGTCCGAGGCGGGAGACGCCCGTGACGCGAGCGCCGAAGCGGACCGTGTCGCCGAGGGCGTCGGCCAGCGGCTGGAGGTAGCGCGCGGCCCAGTCGCCGCCGGTGGGGTACGTGGCGCCGTCGGGCGCGGTCCAGCCGGTGGGGGCGAGCAGCTTCTCGGCGGCGGGGTCGATCACCTCGGCCCAGGGGGAGAACAGCCGCACATGGCTCCACTCCCGTACGGCGCTGCCCGCGTCGGGGCCGGCCTCCAGGACCAGGGGCTCGATGCCGCGCTCGACGAGGTGGGCGGCGGCGGCCAGCCCGACGGGGCCGGCTCCGATCACCACGGTGGGCAGGGCGGTGGCGGGTACATCGGCACGCGGCACGATCACGGTGGATCCCCTTTTGATTCGACGTCTGTCGATGGCTTGCCCGGCCAGGATCACACCTGATTCGACAAGCGTCAACATAGACAGTCATCGAATCAAGGGCGCTCATTGGTTCGATGCGTGTCAACATAGACGGATGTCGAATACGAAGGTGCCGCTGGAGTCGGAGGTGGCGCCCTGCTGCCCGCCACTGTCCGAACGCGCGCTCACGGCCGAGGAAGCGGTACGGACGGCCGCGATGTTCAAGGCGCTCGGCGACCCCGTACGGCTGCGGCTGTTCTCGCTGGTCGCCTCGCACGAGGGTGGCGAGGCGTGTGTCTGTGACATCTCGGACGTCGGGGTGTCCCAGCCCACCGTCTCCCACCATCTGAAGAAGCTCCGCGAGGCCGGTCTGCTCACCTCTGAACGCCGCGGGACCTGGGTGTACTACCGCGTGGAGGCCTCCGTGCTCGCCGCCATGGGTCAGCTGTTGGGGCGCGTCGCGGCGTGAGCTCCGGAACGGGGGGTGTCATGGGGCGGCCCCGCGCCGCGAGGTGGCCCGTGGTGTACGTAATACTCGCCCCATGACTTCGCGTATTACGGGTGCGGGCGGCGGCAGGGCGCGGGGCGGGGTCGTGCTGAGCGGGGCCGTATGGATACGGCGGGCGACCGCGCGGGATGCCAAGCGGCTCACCAGGATCATCCAGCGCTCCAGCGCCTACGAGGGCCAGTACGCCCCGATGATCGCCGGGTATCGGGTGGGGCCCGACTACATCGAGGCCCATGAGGTCTTCGTGGCCGCTGATGCCGATGACCGGCCGCTCGGTTTCTATGCCCTCGTGCTCGCTCCGCCGGAACTCGACCTGATGTTCGTCGCTGACGAGGCGCAGGGGCTCGGCATCGGCCGTCGGCTGGTCGAGCACATGGTGAGCCGGGCGCGGGGCGCCGGGCTCGACCGTGTGCGGGTGGTCGCGCACCCGCCCGCCGAGGGTTTCTACCGCAGCGTGGGTGCCCAGCGGATCGGCACCGAGAGCGCGAATCCGCCGGCCGTGATGTGGGACCGTCCCGAACTGGTCATCCCTGTCGCGTGACCCGTCACTCCCTCACCGGGGTGGTGAGGGCCGTGGCGGCGAACTTCTTGCGCCAGGCGAGCGATACGTACACGAGCCCGACCAGGACCGGCACCTCGATGAGGGGGCCGACGACTCCGGAGAGCGCCTGTCCCGACGTCACCCCGAAGGTGGCGATGGCGACCGCGATGGCCAGTTCGAAGTTGTTGCCGGCGGCGGTGAAGGCGAGCGTCGCGGTCCGGTCGTACGCGAGACCGAGCGCCTTGCCGAGCAGGAAGGTGCCGAAGAACATGACCGCGAAGTAGACGAGCAGCGGCAGCGCGATCCGGGCGACGTCCAGCGGCTGCGAGGTGATCGTCTTTCCCTGGAGGGCGAAGAGGATGACGATCGTGAAGAGCAGGCCGTACAGGGCCCATGGGCCGATCTTCGGCAGGAAGGTCGCCTCGTAGCTCTCGCGGCCCATCGTCCGCTCGCCCAGGCGGCGGGTGAGGAAGCCGGCCAGCAGGGGGACGCCGAGGAAGATGGCCACGTTCAGTGCGATCTTCCACATCGAGATGTCCAGGCTCTGGCCGTCGCCGAGGCCGAGCCAGTTCGGCAGGAGGTCGAGGTAGAACCAGCCGAGCAGGCCGAACGCGATGACCTGGAAGACGGAGTTGAGGGCGACGAGGACGGCGGCGGCTTCGCGGTCGCCGCGGGCCAGGTCGTTCCAGATGATCACCATGGCGATGCAGCGGGCGAGGCCGACGATGATCAGGCCGGTGCGGTATTCGGGCAGGTCGGGCAGGAAGATCCAGGCCAGCGCGAACATCACGGCCGGGCCGATGATCCAGTTGATGGCCAGTGAGGACGCCATCAGCCTGCGGTCGTCGGTGACCGCGTCGAGCTTGTCGTACCGGACCTTCGCCAGGACCGGGTACATCATGATCAGCAGACCGGCGGCGATCGGCAGTGAGATGCCACCGAGTTCCACCGTGGCCAACGCGTCGTTCAGGCCCGGGATCAGCCGGCCGAGGCCCAGGCCGAGCCCCATCGCGAGCAGGATCCACACGGCGAGGAAGCGGTCGAGTGTCGAGAGCTTCGCGACGACCGAGTCGTCTCCCGGCCTGGCGGGGGAGGCGGTGGCCGGTTCTGTGCCGGTCATGGACAGCTCCGCTTCGCGTCGGCGGCCTGCGCGGCACGGGCGGTCGCGGCGAGACCGCTGAAGGAACCGGCGACGGCTTCGAGGACCTCGGGCCGCAGCTTGTAGTACGTGAACCGCCCGCACGGCTCGGTGTCCACCACCCCGGCCTCGCGCAGCACGCGCAGATGGTTGGAGAGGTTCGTCTGCTTGGCGCCGGTCTCCTCGACCAGGTGCGTCGTGCAGAGCGTCTCGTGGGCGAGCAGGGTCACGATCCGCAGCCTGAGCGGGTCGGCCAGCACCCGGATCAGATCAGCGTCGACTGACGTCATCATGGGCTGATACTGTCACATCACTGGCGGCTGATGCCACTGGATGTCGACGTCCTGGGTGCTGCCGCCGCCGGCACCTGATCCGCAGTGAGACACGTGAGACACGTGAGACAACAGAGAGACAAGAGAGACCGTCTGATGCCCGACAAGCCTTCTGTGCTGTTCGTCTGTGTCCACAACGCCGGGCGTTCCCAGATGGCCGCCGCCTGGCTGGCCCACCTGGCCGGAGACCGCGTGGAGGTCCGCTCGGCGGGATCCAGCCCCGGCGACGCCGTGAACCCGGCCGCGGTCGAGGCGATGCGGGAAGTCGGTATCGACATCTCCGCCGAGATCCCGAAGATCCTCACCGTGGACGCGGTCAAGGAGTCGGACGTCTGCGTCACGATGGGCTGCGGCGACACGTGCCCGGTCTTTCCGGGCAAGCGCTACCTCGACTGGACGCTGGAGGACCCGGCGGGGCGGGGCGTCGAGGCCGTACGCCCGATCCGTGACGAGATCAAGCAGCGGGTCGAGAGGCTGATCGCCGAGATCGCGCCCACGTCCGGGCCCGAGCGGGCAGCGCCCCAGCCGCGCTCCGACCCGGAGTTCCTCGCCTTCTGGCAGGAGCGCCGTGTGGGTTTCTTGTCCACGACGCGGCCGGACGGTACGCACCATCTCGTCCCCGTCGGCGTCACCTACGACGACGCGGCCGGCATCGCCCGTGTCATCACCAGCAGGACGAGCAAGAAGGCTCGCAACATCATCGCCGGCGGCCCCGGCGCGGTCGCCGCGGTGAGCCAGGTCGACGGGGCGCGCTGGTCGACCTTGGAGGGGACGGCCGTCGTCAACGAGGACCCGGAGGCCGTTGCCGACGCCGTCGAGCGGTACACCCGGCGCTATCGGCCGCCCCGGGTCAACCCCGAGCGGGTCGTCATCGAGATCACCGTCACCAGGACCATGGGCACGGTCAAGGCGCGCCGCTCTTCCTGATCAGCCGGTCGGCGCCCCTGCTTCGCCGCCCTGTCACTCCGTGTACGGAACCCGGGCGATCTCCCGCAGGTCGCCGATCGTGGCCCATTCGTCCTTCCCGAGCCTCGACAGCGGGCGCATCGCGGTCACGTCGGGGTGACCGTCCGTCAGGACCGCGCGGTCGACCGCCGCGTGCACCACCCGCCCGAACACCACGGTGGAGTCCCCCAGTCGCAGCGTGCTGTGCAGCTCGCACTCCAGGGCCACCGGCGAGGCGGCGACGCGCGGCGGCTTGACCCGCACGCTCGGCTCGCGTGCCACGCCCACCGCGTCGAACTCGCTGATCCCATGCGGAAAGTCGGTCGCGGTCGCGTTGATCTGCTCGAAGAGCGGTTCGGGGGCGAGGTTCACCACGAACGCACCGGTGTCCTCGATATTGCGCAGCGAGTCCTTGCGGCCCACCGACGTGAACTGCACGACGGGCGGTGACACGCACGAGATCGTGAAGAAGGAGTGCGGGGCGAGGTTGTCGCACGAGCCGTCCCGGTTGGTCGTCGACACCCAGGCGATCGGCCGGGGCACGACGGTGGCGGTGAGCAGCCGGTAGAAGACATCCCGGTCGCACTGGGCGGGATCGAAGTCGATACGCATACGGCTCAGTATCCCCACCGGTGGGCGCGGCTCTGAGCGGCGGGATCCAGGCCGGCGGAATACCGGACCCGCAACGCGATGCTCCGGCATGGCGGTGCGGAAGCGGGGGTCGCCGCCGGTGTACCGCTCTCGTACAGGGCTCTGTTGAGAGTGATCGGTACGGCGCCGGGGTCGGGGTTATGAGGTGATTTGCGTATCATGAGGACTATGCGGCCTCGCATACGTACGCCGTCGGCGAGGCATACCAGGAAGGTTTTCCTGATGACGAAGAAGCGCAGTCAGCCGCCGCAGGGTGAAGGCCCGAGCCGGTTCGAAGGATCCGATCAGCACGGGTGGTCGCCGGATGTGGACGAGACGTCCCAGCGGCCCAATCCCAGCGCGCATCGTTCCTTCCACCCGGACAAGCACGCTCCCGAGCCGGACGCGAGTCGTACCCCTTCCGACGAGGACAAGAAGAAGTCGACCGCGGGCACGCCGGTGGAGAGCACGACGCGACGCGGTGAGGACCAGGCGAAGAAGTCCCCGGGCGAAGGCATGCACGACACCGGACCCAAGGGCCGCTCGCAACGGCCCAGCGGAAGCAAGGACGCCTCCGCTCGCACCGGAGTGGACCCACAGGACCCGCCCCCCAGCCGGTCCGGTCACTGAGCCGGCCGGCTCCCGGCACCGCATGACGGGGGCGGCTCGCACCGAGTGGTCGGCTCGCACCCCTGGCCGCGGTGCGAGAGCCGCGTGCGTACCCTCGCCGTCGATGTCGCCCTCGCCCTCGCCTTCGCCGTCAGTCGGCCAGCTCGGCGACCCCGGCGAGCAGCCGGTCCACGTCCGAGGAGTCGTTGTAGTGGACCAGCCCGGCGCGGACCGCGCCGCCGGTGTCGCGCAGGCCCAGCGCCCCGGTCAGCTCCCACGCGTAGTTGTGGCCGCTCCAGACGTTGACGCCCCGGGCCGCGAGGTGCCCGGCGACCTCCAGGGGAGTGTGGCCGGCCACCCTGAAGTAGGCGGTCGCGGTGCGATGGGCGGGCTTTCCGTACAGGGTGACGTGGGCCATCTCCTCAAGTCCGCCCAGCAGTGTGCGGAAGAGCCGCTGCTCGTAGGCTTCCACGGCCGTCATCGAGGCGAGCAGCCGCTCCCGCCGCGAACCGGTGCCGACGTCGGCGCCGGCACCGTCGAGCGAGGCCAGATGCTCCACGGCGGCTGTGACACCGGCCAGGTCCGCCAGCGGGGCGGTTCCGGTCTCGAACCGCTGGGGCACCTCGTCGGGAGAGCAGATCAGCTTGTCGGGGCGCAGCGTCTCCAGCAGGGCCACGTCGGCGACGACCGCGCCGACGTGGGGTCCGGACCACTTGTAGGCGCTCGTCGCGTAGAAGTCCGCGCCGAGCGCGGCGACGTCGACCGGGACATGGGGGGTGGCGTGCACCCCGTCCACGTAGGTCAGGGCGCCCACCGCGTGGGCCTTGGCCGTGATCGCGGCGACGTCCGGACGGGTGCCCAGTACGTTGCTGGCGGCGGTGACGGCCACCAGACGGGTGCGCTCGTTCAGCAGGGTGTCGTACTGGCCGGCCGGCAGCTCCCCGGTCTCCAGGTCGACCTCGGCCCATCGCACGACCGCGCCCGCCCGCTCCGCGGCCTGCACCCAGGGGCGGACGTTCGAGTCGTGGTCCAGCCGCGACAGTACGATCTCGTCCCCCGGCCGCCATGTCGCCGCCAGGATCTGGGAGAACCGGTAGATCAGCGTGGTGGTGTTGGCTCCGAGGACCACGCCCTCCGGCCGGCCGCCGACCAGGTCGGCGACCGCGAGGCGGCACGCGTCGACGACGGCCTGCGAGCGGTGGCTCGCCGGGAAGGTGCCGCCGACGTTACCGATCCCGGCGCGGTACGCGGCCGCGATGGCCTCGATCACCGTCTCCGGCGTCTGGGTGCCCGCCGCTCCGTCGAGATAGGCGACGCCGTCGCGCAGTGCGGGGTACGCCGCGCGGATCGCTGCCATGTCCAAGGCCATGCTGATGAGTCCCTTCGGATACGGGTCCTGCTGCTGGGCTCAGCCTCACCCGGGGCGGGGCGTCATGGGAAGTGACGAAGAGAGAAACGGACGTTTCCGGATCATGAACGATGCCGAGCGGTGGAAGCGGTGGCGGCGGATGCCCCGCGCCGCGGAGGAGGGGCCGTATGCCCGAGCTGCCTGACGTCGAAGCGTTCCGGAAGACCCTCGCGTCCTGCGCGCGGGGCAGACGGATCCAGCGGGTCGAGGTGTACGACGCCGGTGTCCTGCACGGGGTGAGCCCGCGACGGCTGAGCCGCGATCTGGAGGGGCGGAGGTTCACCGAGCCCGAGCGGCACGGGAAGTGGCTGCTGGCACGCACGGACGGGCCCACCCTGCTCCTGCATTTCGGCATGACCGGACTGCTCGTCTGCTGCCGGCCCGATGACGCGCTCCACGCTCATGACCGTGTCGTGTTCACGGTGGGGGACGACCGCCAGCTGCGCTACCGCGACCAGCGCAAACTCAAGGGCCTCTGGCTGGCCGGGGAAGCCGGTGTCGCCCGGTTGCTGGACGGTCAGGGACCTGACGCGACAGAGATCGACAGAAGCGACTTCGACGCGCTTTTCAGTGGGCGGCGCGGCACCGTCAAGAAGGTCCTCACCGATCAGTCCCACTTGGCGGGGCTCGGCAATCTGCTCGCCGACGAGATCCTCTGGCGGGCCCGGCTGTACCCGGCCCACCGCGCCGGCAGCCTCACCGAGGACCAGCGCGGACAGCTGTACACGGACATGCGGCGGACGCTGCGCTCCGCGGTACGGGCCGGCCGCGTACCCCCGCGCAGGACCTGGCTCACCGGACACCGCGACGACACGGATGCGAGATGCCCGCGCTGCGGCGAGCGGCTGCGCCGGGAGCGCGTCGCCGGGCGGGGCACCGTGTGGTGCCCCCGATGCCAGGCCGACTGACCTCGTTTTGCCGCCGCTCCGCGGGTGCGTCAGCACGTCGTGCCGGTAACAGTGAGGCGGTGCGGTCTCAGCGATGGCTGAGGGTCCTGAGGTTCCTGTGCTGATCTGGAGGTCCGGTGTCCGAGATCGTTGGGCAGATGGCTGGCGCCGTACCAGCGGGGGACTCGCCCGGGCGCGATGAGGCGGGGGACTTCACTCCCGCGGTCGCCCGGCGGGAGGCCGCCGAGGAGTTCACCCGGTTGGCCGAGTCGGGTGCGCTCGATATGCCGTTGCCCGGCTCGGGCCGTACCGAAGAGCGTTTCCGGGCACTGCGTACGGTCGCAGAACGGGACCTGTGTGTGGCACGGCTCGCCGAGGGGCACGCCGACGCGCTGGCGATCCTCGCGGAGCTCAAGGGCCCGGCCCCGCGGCCGGGGGAGCGGTGGGGCGTCTGGGCGGCGGAGCCTCCGGGCGAGGGGCTGACGGCTGTCCGCAAGGGCGGCGCGTGGCAGGTCAGCGGGGTGAAGCGGTACTGCTCGGGCGCGAGCAGCTGCACCCGGGTACTGGCCACGGCGGTGGCCGACGACGGGCGCCGGCTGTTCGCCGTGGACATCGGGGCGGCCGGGGAGCGGTGCCGCCCGGTGCCCGGGAGCTGGCAGGCGATCGGCATGGCCGGCAGCGACACACCAGATGTACGGTTCGACGCGGTGCCGGCCGAGCCGGTCGGCGGCGTGGAGGCGTATCTGCGCCGGCCCGGTTTCCAGCACGGCGGCATCGGAGTGGCCGCCTGCTGGTACGGCGGTGCCAGGGCGGTCGCCCGGACCCTGGCGGGCGCCGTCCACACACGGAAGCCGGACCCGCACCTCGCGGCGCACCTCGGCCATGTCGACATGCGGCTGCACGCCGCCGAGACCGTTCTGCGGCGCGCGGCCCAGGAAATCGACCGCGATCCACTCGATCAGCAGGGCGAGGCACGGGTACGCAGCCTCCGGGTCCGGGCCCTGGTCGAGTCGGTCTGCGCCGACACCCTCGTACGGGTCGGCCGCGCCACCGGGGCGGGCCCCCTCTGCCACGACCTGCGGCACGCCCGCAACGTAGCCGACCTGACCGTCTACATCCGTCAGCATCACGCCGAACGGAATCTGGCCGAACTCGGCTCGCTGATCGCCGGACCGGAAGGCGACAGCCGATGACGCCGGACGAGCAGTGCTCGCCACCCGTACGACCTTCGCCCTCCGTGCGACCTTCGCCCTCCGTACGACCCTTGCCATCCGTACGGCCCTCGCCACCCGCGCGGGTGAACGCCGCCAACGCGATCGAGGCGCCGGGCACCGACGAGCGGCTGTGGCGCTCGTGGCCGGGGCTGCCCTCGCTGCCAGAGGCGGTGCTGCCCCGGCGCGGCCACGTCGTGGTGGTGGCGGCGCATCCGGACGACGAGGTGCTGGGCTTCGGTGGCGGTATGGCGCTGCTGGCTGCCGCCGGTGTGCGCCTCACTGTCGTCGCGGTCACCGACGGCGAGAGGTCACACCCCGGCAGTCTGCTCGTCACCCCGGCCGGCCTGGCGGAGATCAGGGCCAAGGAGACCCTCGACGCCCTCGCCGAACTGGGCGCCGCCCACGCGCGAGTGATCCGGCTGGGACTGCCGGACACCGCCGTCGCCGACTGCGAAGCGGAGCTGACCACGCGACTCGTTCCGCTGCTCACCGGCGCCGCACTGTGCGTGGCCCCCTGGACCGGAGACGTCCACGCCGACCACGAAGCCGCCGGACGCGCCGCCGGTGCGGCGGCCCGCCGCACGGGCACGCCGCTTTATCTGTACCCCGTGTGGATGTGGCACTGGGCTCAGCCCGGTGACCCCCGCGTCCCCTGGGAAGAAGCCGCTCGCATCCCCCTGCCGCCCGGCGTCGTCGCCCGTAAGGCCGCCGCCCTGGACCGGTTCGCCAGCCAGATCCGCCCGCTCGGCCCCGGCGCTGCCGACGCGGCCGTGCTGCCGCCCGAGGAATTGGCCCACCACGCGCGGGACATGGAGGTGGTCTTCCGATGAACACCGCGGCGTCCTACTTCGAGGAGATGTACCGCCGCGGCCCCGACCCGTGGGGTCTCGGTGAGCGCTGGTACGAACACCGCAAGTACGACCTCACCCTGGCCGCTCTGCCCCGTCCGCGCTACCGGTCCGCTTTCGAACCCGGCTGCTCGGTCGGGGAACTGACCGCGCGGCTGGCCGTCCGCTGCGAGGCGGTGCTGGCCTGCGACCGGATCCCCGGCCCGGTGGCGACCGCGGCCCACCGCAACGCCGCACACCCGCACGTCAGCGTCCGTGAGCTCGTCGTGCCCGACCAGTGGCCCGACGGCTCCTTCGACCTGATCGTGCTCTCCGAGCTCCTCTACTACTTCGACGAGCCGCACCTGCACCGGCTGCTGGAGCGCGCGCTGTCCGCGCTCGAACCCGGCGGCACCCTGGTGACCGCTCACTGGAATCACCCCGTGGCCGAGCATCTGCGAACCGGTGACGAGATCGCCGGCATGCTCGCCGAGCTCCCCGGGCTGACGCTGATGACCGATCTGCGGGACGCCGACTTCGTCCTCCAGATCCATGGCCGTCAGTACGGGGACGGCTCCCCCGCGCTCTCACCGGCGGCGGCCGAGGGGCTGGTGTGAAGCCCGCGGCCCTGGCCGTGGTCGTCCCCTCTCACAACGACGCCCCTCTGCTGACCCGTGCGCTCGCCGCCTTGCGGACAGCACGTCACCATCCGGATGTCGCCGGGCTGCGGGTGATCACCGTCGTGGTCGCCGACGCCTGTACCGATCACACGGAGTCCGTGGCACGCCGGGCCGGAGTGGGAGTCATCAGGATTGCGGCCCGCAACCCCGGCCTGGCCCGCGCCGCGGGAGCGGCACACGCACTGAGCCTGCTCGGCGTACCGGCCGAGTCGGTCTGGATCGCGACGACCGACGCCGACGGCACCGTCCCCGCCCACTGGCTCGCGTACCAGAAGGCTCAGGCGCGGCGGGGGTGGGACGCCGTCATCGGTACCGTCACCGTCGACAGCTGGCCGGCCGAGGGCGGCCCCGGCCTCCCGGCCCGGTTCCACGCTCTCTACGGCGCCACGCGCCCGATCGACGGCCGACGGTGGCGCCACCCCCATGTCCACGGCGCCAATCTCGGTGTCGCCGCCCACGCTTATGTGCGCGTCGGCGGCTTCCCCCCGCTCGCCACCGGCGAGGACCACGCACTGGTCGCCGCGCTCGAACGCCACGGCCACCGCATCCTGCGCACCGACGCGTGCCCCGTCACCACCTCGGCGCGGCTGGCCGCGCGGGCCCGCGGCGGATTCGGCGACCACCTCCGCGACCTGGCCGGCGGCTCCACCACCGGCTGAGCGGAACCCGGCTGAGCGGACACCTGGCTGAGCGGACACCCACCTGAGCGGCACCCGCCGCGTCCAGCACGCGACCTCCGGATGCGGGCGGGCGCGCTCTGAGTGACCGTGGAGGGGAGAGTGCACTCGATCCCCCGGGAGAGTCATGATCGTCAAAATGCTCCACCGCAAAGGGCTCCGCAGCGAGCACATGTACACCGCCGCCTTCGCGTCCATCGGTCTCACCGTCGTCTCATGGGTGGGCTCCCTGAAGTACGAGCCCCGGGGAGGCGTGGACCGCGCCGACCGCTGGGGAATCTTCGTGGGCGAGTGGGCGCCGACGTTCTTCGCCCTCGGTCTTGCCCTGTCCCACTACGAGCGGGAGGACGCGCTGCAGGAGGCCCGGCGCAGCGAGGTGCCGTCCGACCTGTCCTCGCTCTGACCTGAGCGTGCGGCCCCCGCCTGCGAGAGGCGGGGGCCTCGCGCTGTCCGGGAGCGAGCCGGAGCCCCGAACGCCATGAAGGCCCTCAGGACACACCCCGCCACGAAGGAATCCGGCCCGTCGCGCGCGTCACGTACCCCCCTGGGGGAGGGGACTACGGAAGGATCGGTGCCACGCGGACGTGGCAACCGGCCGTCGCGCGGTTAAGGAGACACGGTGCGGGACGCGGACGTGGTCATCGTGGGCGCCGGCGCGGCGGGGCTGTCGCTCGCGTACCGGCTGTGCGAGCCGCGGCCCGGCGGCCGGGCGCTGACGGTCGTTCTCGTCGACGCGCCCCGGGGCCCGTTGCGGCCGCCGGAGCGCACCTGGTGCTTCTGGGAGGCGGCGGGCGGTCCGTACGACCCTGTCCTGGCCGCCTCCTGGGACCGGCTGCGCGTACGGGGTCCACGGGGGGACACGACGGTGGGGAGGACCGCGCCGCTGCGGTACAAGATGCTCCGGTCGCGCGCGTTCGAGACGCTGGTCGGCGAGCGGCTGTCCGGGCCGCACGGCTGCCGCCGGATCGAGGCCGCGGTGGAGTGGGTACGGGATGTACCGGGCGGCGCCGCACTGTACGGACACGACGCGGCGGGCGGCCCGGTCGCTCTGACGGCTCGCTGGGTCTTCGACTCGCGGCCGCCGCCTCACCTCCCGCCGGCGCGCACGACGCTGCTCCAGCACTTCCGGGGCTGGTTCGTGCGCACCGAACGGCCGTCCTTCGACCCGGGGGTCGCGGACCTGATGGACTTCCGTACACCGCAGCCCGCGCACGGCCTCTCCTTCGGCTATGTCCTGCCCCTCGCCCAGGACGAAGCGCTCGTGGAGTACACGGAATTCTCCCGCGAGGTGCTCGACGGGCCCGGATACGACAGGGCGCTGCGCCACTACACCGAGGAGATCCTCGGCCTCGGCGCGATGCGCGTCACCGCCTCGGAACACGGTGTGATCCCGATGACCGACGCGCGCTTCCCACGCCGCGTCGGACGGTCCGTGTTCCGCGTCGGCGCGGCGGGCGGCGCCACCCGTCCGTCGACCGGGTACACCTTCGCCGCCGTACAGCGGGAGGCGCGTGCGGTGGCGGCCGATCTGCTGGCCGGCCGGCCGGTCCGCCTCCGGCCGCCGTATCCGGCCCGGGCCCGCGCCATGGACGCGGTCCTGCTCCGGGCCCTGGACACCGGGCGGGTCGACGGCGCGGAGTTCTTCACCGGGCTGTTCCGGCACGTCCCGACGAAACGGCTGCTGCGGTTCCTCGACGGCCGCTCCCGGATAGCGGAGGACCTCCTGATCGGCCTGCGCACACCGGTGACGCCCATGCTGCGCACCGTCGCGGAACTGCCCCGCCTGCCGTGGCGTCCGTCGCCCTGACCAGTCCCCCCTCCACCTGCCCTCCGACCGGGAAGAGAAGGCCGGATGACCTTGCCGCGCGCTCATGAACTGTCCGACGCGTCGACCGGGGAGGGGGCGCGATGAGACGAGGACGCGACCGGCGGGCCCGCAGGGTGCCCGCGCCGTACGGGCGGGAACGCATCACCGGCACGGCGCCGCACGTCGGGGTGATCGGCGCAGGCATCGCGGGTCTCGCCGCCGCCACCGCGCTGGTGGAACGCGGCGTACGCGTCACGCTCTACGAGCGCGAACACAGCCTCGGCGGGCGGCTCGCGGGCTGGCCCGTGCGGCTCGCCGACGGCTCCCCGGCCACCATGAGCCGGGGCTTCCACGCCTTCTTCCGGCAGTACTACAACCTGCGGGGCCTGTTGCGCCGGGTGGACCCCGAGCTGCGTATGCTCACCGGCGTTCCCGACTACCCGCTGCGGCACAGCGGGGGAACGCACGACAGTTTCGCGCGGGTGCCGCGCACTCCGCCCTGGAACGCCCTGGGATTCGTCGCCCTCAGCCCCGCCTTCGGCTGGCGGGACCTGCTGCGGATGAACCCGGCGGCCGCGCTGCCCCTGCTCGATGTCCGGGTGCCGCGCGTCTACGAGCGGCTCGACGGGGTGAGCGCCGCGGAGTTCCTGTCCAGGATCCGCTTCCCCGAGGCCGCCCACCATCTGGCCTTCGAGGTCTTCTCGCGCAGCTTCTTCGCCGATCCGCGTGAACTGTCCGCCGCGGAGCTCGTCCTGATGTTCCATATCTACTTCCTCGGATCCAGCGAGGGGCTCCTCTTCGACGTGCCGGCCGAGCCCTTCCCCCAGGCCCTGTGGGAACCGCTCGGCCGCTATCTGGAAAAGCACGGCACCCGGCTGGCCCTGGGTACGGCGGTGGACGGGGTGGAGCCCGACGAAGGCGGCGGTCCTACCGTCACCGTCGAGGGCCGGCGACTGCGCCACGACGCGCTCGTCCTCGCCCTGGACACCGCCGGGTTGCGTCAGCTGGTCGCCGCCTCGCCGGAATTGGGCGACGCGCCATGGCGCTGTGCCGTCGCCCGGCTGCGTACCGCGCCGCCGTTCCTGGTGTCGCGGCTGTGGCTGGACCGGCCGGTGGCCCCGGACCGGGCCGGCTTCCTCGGCACCAGCGGCTACGCGTCGCTGGACAACGTCAGTGTGCTGGAGCGCTGGGAGGGCGAGGCGGCCCGCTGGGCCCACCGCACCGGCGGCTCCGTGGTGGAACTGCACGCCTACGCGCTCGACCCGGGCGCGGACCGCGGGGCCGAGCAGGAGCGCCTCGTCGCCCAGTTGCACTGCGTCTACCCGGAGACGCGCCACGCGAGGATCATCGACGCCCGGCACGAGTGGCGGGCCGACTGCCCGCTGTTCCCGGTGGGAGGCTTCACCGGCCGGCCCACGGTACGCACACCGGACCCGTCCGTGGTGCTCGCGGGCGACTTGGTACGCACCGGCCTTCCGGTCGCTCTGATGGAGCGCGCGGCGACCACCGGATTCCTCGCGGCGAACGCTCTCCTGGAGCGCTGGGGAGTACGCGGCCACGCCCTATGGACGGTGCCCGGGAAGGGCCGTTCGGCCGCTCTGCGGGCGCTGGCACGGCTGGGCGAGCACTGACGCGCGTCCTCAGCCGGGGAAACGGCCGCTGCTGCGCAGTTCCCAGCGGCGTTCCGCGTAGGCGAGGTCGTCCCGCCACAGGCGTCCCGCCGCCGCGCGCATGAGGGGACGCAGGACAGGAGCCACGGCGCGTACGGCAGCGAACCCGGGGCGGTCGGAGGCGGCGACGACCGCCTCGACCACCGCGGTACGCGGTCTGCCGCGTTCGTCGGGGCCGAGCGGAGTGGCATGGGTCTCGACGACCGAGCCCCGGCCCTCGCCCTCGGTGATGTGCATGACGACCGTGCGCGGCTCCGGGGCCTTGAACACCGCTCTGACCGGCACCACCACCCGTCCGGCGACCTTGAAGGAGACATCGACCGTGAAGCCGTCGCAGTCCCCCGTCGCAGCGCCGTCCGGTGTTGTGAGGACGGTGAGATCGACGAAGGAGTACGGATGGAACCACGCGCCGTGCCAGGGATCGAGCCTGTTGGCGATCACATCGTCCGGCTCGCAGACACCGACGGCCGTGCAGACGGCCTCGACGGCCCCGGCGGGGCGCGGCCGGGCAGGGACGACCGGCCGTTCGAGGGGCACCTCGCCGCCGATCCGGTCGAGGCGCACCCAGGCCAGGACTCCGTCGTCGTACGCCGGGAAGGGGTTCCAGTTGGCCAGCGGCGCACCGTCCAGGGCCAGTCCGTGCCAGTGGCAGACGAGCGTGCCGCAGCGCACCGGACTGTCCTTGAGCGGAGCGCCGAGGTGCGGGCAGGCCCCAGGACCGGCCACGAGCCGACCGGCCGCGTCCCGCCAGGCCACCACCTCGACCCCGGCGACGGTGCGTCCGAGCGGCCGGCGGGCCGTGATGTCCCGCGCGGCACCGATGACGTACCAGTTGCCGGAGGGGCGGGCCAGCGCGCGCTGCAGCGCCTCGGCGATGATGCCCGGTCTCGCCTCGCGCCAGGTGGGACGCTGCCGCTCCCAGGCCACGGGGCCGCGGCGCAGCCGCACCGGGTAGCGGCCGCGGCGCGGGCGGCGGTCCCCGCCGGTCATACCGCCTCCTCCGGTACGGGCTCGGTGACCGGCTTCCGGCAATGACGCGCCGGCCAACTGGACCGCCCCGCCCGCATCCTGGCCGCCGCCACCCGCACCAGGCCGTCCAGCGCCACGGCGGCACGACGCCGCCGGGGTACGACGGCGCGGCGGTGCAGCGCGGCGTAGCCGTCGTCCTCCACCGCGTCGAGGATGCCCCCGTACAGGACGCACGCGGTACGGATGCACGGCCGGGCCACCGGATCGAGCAGCGGGATGCCCGGCACAGCCTCCCGGTAGACGCCCCGGGTGAGGGCGGCGGCGGCCTTCAGCGCGGCGGTGATGCGCGGATCGCGGTTCCCGGTGACCCGGCTCCACAGCAGCAGTTCGCGGTCGGCCCCGCAGGAGCCGAGCAGATCGGCGGGCAGGTAGACGCGGCCGCGGTCCAGGTCCTCGCCGATGTCCCGGAGGAAGTTGGTGAGCTGGAACGCGACGCCGAGCGCCGCCGCGTGCGGGGCGGCCTCCTCCCGGGGCACGACCGTGCCGAGCACCGGCAGTATCTGCAAGCCGATCACCGCGGCGGAACCGTGTATGTACCGGCGCAGGGCCGGGTAGTCCAGGTAGTCCGTGACCTCCAGGTCGGTGCGCATGGCCGTCATGAAGTCCGCGAAGTGCCGGTGATCGATGCGGTACGCCTGCGCCGTGTGGGCGAGCGCCCTGACCACCGGCTCGGTGCTGACGCCGTCGCGCAGCCCGGTGTCCAGCCGCTGTCGCAGTGCGTCGAGCGCGCGAGCGCGCCCGGCCGGGGTCGCACCGCTGTCCAGGTCGTCGACGATGTCGTCGGCCCAGCGGGCGAAGCCGTACAGCGCGTGCACGGCCGGCCGCCGCTCGACCGGCAGCAGCCGGGTGGCCAGGAAGTACGTCTTGCCGTGCCGCGCGTTGAGCCGGCGGCAGTGTGCGTAGGCGGCGCGCAGCGCGGGCTCGGTGATGCCCGCGGCGTCCAGTTCGCGGTCGGTCATGCCGGGGTGCCTTTCGACGCGGAGCGTGGGCCGCGGGCCGGCGTGGAGCGTGGTGGCCGGAGCCCTGTGACACGGGCCGCCGCGAGTTTCCCGGAGATCAGCACGGTCGGCACGCCGACGCCCGGGGTCGTACCGCATCCGGCGAGCACGGCGTTCTCCGTACCGCGCACCAGATTGCGCGGCCGGAACGGCCCGGTCTGCGCGAAGGTGTGGGCGGCGGAGAAGGGCGTACCCGCGGCGTGTCCCTGGGCCGTCCAGTCCACCGGCGTGACGAGGCACTCCTCCTCGATGGAGGAGCCGAGGCCGGCGAGCCCGCGACGCTCCAGTTCGGCGAGCAGGCTGTCGCGGTAGCGGGGCGCGAGGTCGTGCCAGTCACGGGCGCTGGGCCCGATGTCGGTGTTCGGGCACGGTGCCAGGACATAGTGCACATGGCGGCCGGGAGGCGCCAGCGCGGGGTCGGTGGCCGTCGGCCGGGTGATGAGTAGCGAAGGATCCGTCATCAGCCGCCCGGTACGGGTCAGTTCGCGGAAGGTGCCCTTCCAGGCGGCGCCGAACGAGAGGGTGTGGTGAGCCAGCCCGGGCCAGGTGCGGTCGGTGCCGGCGTGCAGGATCACCGCGGAGGGCGAGTGGCGCAGCGGCAGGGGGCGGCGCGGCCGGCGCCCGAGCAGCCGGTAGGCCACCGGCAGGTCGGCGGTGAGCACCACGGCGTCGCACGGGACGCGTTCCTGGCCGGTGACGACGGCCGTGATCCGGTCGCCGCGCCGTTCGAGCCGGGTGACCTCGTGGCCGTAACGGAATACGGCGCCCGCGTCGGCCGCCGCGTCCGCCATGGCCCGTGGCAGGGCGTGCACGCCGCCACGCGGGAAGTACACACCGGCGACCGTGTCCATGTAGGCGATGACGGCGTACGCGGCGAGGGCGCGGGCGGGCGGCACTCCCGCGTACAGGGCCTGGAAGGAGAAGATCCGGCGCAGCCGTTCGTCGGAGAGGAAGCGGCCGACGCGCGCGTCGAGGCGGCCGAACCCGCCGAGGGCCGCCAGCCGGGCCAGGTCGGGATGGAGGAGCCGCAGCGGGGAGTCGAAGTTGGTGTCGATGAAGCGGCGCATCTGGACCCGGTACAGCTCTTCGAGCCAGGACCGCAGCCGCCGGTAGCCGATCGCCTCCCGGGCGCCCGCGAACCGCTCGATCCCGGCTTCCATCGCCGCCGGGTCCGTGTGCACGTCGAGTGCGGTGCCGTCGGCGAACCGGGCGCGGTAGGCGGGGTGAAGAGGGAGGAGTTCCACCCGGTCGCGGAGCGAGTCGCCGACGGCCGCGAACGCCTCGTCGAGGAGGTCCGGCATGGTCAGTACGGTCGGTCCCGTGTCGATGCGGTAGCCGTTGCGCTCGATACGGCCCGCCCGGCCCCCGGGCTGGGTGCCGCGTTCGACGACGGTGACCCGCCGTCCCGCGCCGAGCAGATGCAGGGCGGCGGACAGTCCGGCGAGCCCCGCGCCCACCACCACGACGTGGTCGGTGGGTCCGGTGAGCGTTCTCATGGCTTCCCCGCCTCGGTCGACGTGACCAGGAGCGGTGACACGGGCGGGCCGTCGCCGAGCCGGCCGGACGGTGCGCGGACGGCCGGGGGGAGACCGGCGACCGTGTACAGAAGTCCATGAAGCCGGTGGAGAGCCGCGGGTTCGAAGGTGCCCCGGTCCAGATGGCGGGTGCTGTTCGCCAGCAGCCGGGCGATCTTCTTCTCGACCGTGGCGTGTGCGCCGGTCGCCACGAGCACGGACCGTACCCGCGCGAGGCCGTCCTCGGACAACCGCGCGTCGCCGAAGGCGCTTTCGAGGACGGTGACCGAAGCACGGTCCCCGTTCGCCTCGGCGCGCGCCCGCGCGACCGCCACCAGATAGGTGGGCTTGCCCTGGCGGATGTCCTCGCCGGACGGCTTCCCGGTGCGCGCCGGGTCGCCGAATACGCCGAGAATGTCGTCGCGCAGCTGGAAGGCGATACCGGCGCAGCGGCCGGCGGAGCGGAGCGCCCGGGTGGTGCGCCGGTCGGCCGAGGCCAGGGCGGCGCCCATGGCCAGCGGCCGTTCCACCGAGTAGAGGGCGCTCTTGAGACAGGCGGTACGGATCGCCTGAGCCGTCGACCGGGAGCCGTTGGCCTTGCCGTGCAGGTCGAGATACTGGCCGGCGACCATCTCCGTCTTCATGGCCCGCCAGATCCCGTGCACCCGGCGGCGGACCTCAGGGGTGAGAACGGTGTCGGCCACGAGATCGTCCGCCCAGGCCAGGGCCAGGTCTCCGACCAGGATGGCGGCGCTCCTGGCGAAGGACTCGCGCTCGCGACGGCCGGGAACGGATTGGTACTGGTCGGCGATCTCGGTGTGTACGGCGCGTCCGCCCCGGCGTGTGGGGGAACCGTCCATCACATCGTCGTGTACGAGCGCGCACGTCTGGATCAGTTCGAGTGCGGCGGCGAGCCGGAGCGCGGAGTCCACGTCCGCCGTGTCGCCGCAGGACCGCAGCCCCCACCACAGGAACTGGGACCGGGTGCGTTTGCCCCCGCCGAGGGTGAAGCGGGCGAGCCGCTCGGCGACATCGCGCGCGAACGTGGCGTCGATCGCCTCGGCCTCGGCGAGCCGGCCGTGCAGCAGTCCGTCGAGCACGCGGCCTACGGCGCCCGGTACTTCGACATCCACCGTCTCCGGTGTGGAGCAGGCCGGACACCACGTCGGAGGCGTTGCGGTCCGGCGCGTCGCGCGTGCACGCGCCGCGTCGATCGGATGCGGGCATTTGTCCGGATGTGTAGATCCTGCGACCACATGCTCAGTCGATCATGGGTGCGGGACACGCGCGACGCGGGCGCGTCCGGGCGGATACGCCCAAGTGGTGAGTGTCAGGCCCCGGTCCCGGTCCCGGTCGTCGCCGAGCCGTACGGCGGAGGCGCGGCCGCCGTCGAGGGTCAGGCCGCCTCGTCGACGCCGTCGTGCAGGGCCGCGGCCCACTCCAGGAGCAGCACCTCGTACGCCTCGGCAGGCCACGTCCCGTCGGCCGCGTCGACGAGGGCGCGGATCCGTTCGTTGGCCGCGACGGCGCCGGAGGCCGAGGAAGCGGATCCGGAAGTGAAGGACATGTGACAAACCCTAGGGGCAGGGAGGGGTCTCTGAGGACCGATCAAGGAGCGTCCTTGCTCACACTCGTCGTTCCCGGGCCGCCCGCCCCGCCCCCGCCGGGGTCGGTCAGCCGCCCGACTCGCCCGCGTGCGGGCTCAGGGTGTCCGTACCGATCAGGACGAACAGGACGATACCGAGCAGGATCCGGTAGATCACGAACGGCATGAAGCTCTTGGTCGTGATGAACTTCATGAACCACGCGATGACCGCGTATCCCACGGCGAACGCGATGAGTGTGGCGAAGATCGTCGGGCCCCACGACACATGGCCCTCACCCGCGTCCTTCAGCTCGAAGACACCCGAGGCGAGGACCGCGGGGATCGCGAGCAGGAACGAATAGCGCGCCGCCGCCTCGCGGGTGTACCCCATCAGCAGACCACCGCTGATGGTGGCGCCCGAGCGGGAGACACCGGGCACCAGGGCCAGGGCCTGGCAGAAGCCGAAGATCAGACCGTCCCTGACGCCCAGCTCCCTGAGCGACTTGCGCTCCTTGACGGCGCGGTGCTTGCCGCCGGTCTCGTCACGGGCGGCGAGGCGGTCGGCGATGCCGAGCACGATGCCCATCACGATCAGCGTGACGGCGATCAGGCGCAGATCGCGGAACGGGCCCTCGATCTGGTCCTTGAAGGTGATGCCGAGCACGCCGATCGGGATCGAGCCGACGATGACCAGCCAGCCCATCTTGGCGTCGTGGTCGCCGCGCATCGCCTTGTTCGTCAGCGAGCGGGACCACGCGGAGATGATCCGGGCGATGTCCTTGCGGAAGTAGATCAGGACGGCCGCCTCCGTGCCGATCTGGGTGATCGCGGTGAACGCCGCACCCGGGTCGTGCCAGCCGGCGAACGCCGCGGTCAGCCGCAGATGCGCGCTGGAGGAGATGGGCAGGAACTCGGTCAGCCCCTGGACGAGCCCGAGGATGAAAGATTCGAACCAAGACATGAGGTGCTACGCCATCCAAGGAATGATCATGCACTGGCCGGTGGAACCCCGGCGCAGTGGCGGACTGAGGGCTGACGGTCGATGCGCGGGATCGAAGGTGATGTGCCCAGTGCGAGAGCGATGGCGATCACGTGCCGGTCGTGGGCAGCGTAGCGTCTGCGGGTGACGCGACTGCGGCCAGGCCCCTGCCACCAACGGGTCGCGCGCGCGTCGCGTAGGGAATGACGCGCCGTGAAAGACCTAAATCCGGGCCGGTACAGCGAGGGAAAGGTCACATGGACGCGCCCTGCTGCTCGTTCCGTGAGCTGTCTTAACATCTGGTCATGACGGTCCTGCCTGACGACGGGCTCTCCCTGGCCGCCGAGTTCCCCGATGCGACCCGCGAACAGTGGCAGAGCCTGGTCGAAGGCGTACTGCGCAAGTCGGGTCGGGACATCTCGGGGCCGGCGGCCGAGGACGCGCTCTCCACGACGCTCCAGGACGGGCTTGCCACCCGTCCCCTGTACACCGCCGACGACGCCCCGGGCGACGCCGGCTACCCCGGCTTCCCGCCGTTCACCCGGGGCGGCAGACCGGCGGGCGGCGCCGTCGCCGCCTGGGACGTACGGCAGCGTCATACGCGGCCGGATCCCGCGCGGACCAATGAGGCCGTCCTGTCCGACCTGGAGAACGGGGCCACCTCGCTGTGGCTGACCGTCGGCGCCGGCGGTCTGCCGGTGTCCGCTCTCGACACGGTGCTGGACGGGGTCTACCTCGACCTGGCCCCCGTCGCGCTCGACGCCGGTGACGCGTTCGGGCCCGCCGCGCGGGAGTTGCTGCGGCTGTACCGCGAGCGCGGGGTGGAGCGCCAGGACGCCCGCGGCACCCTCGGCGCGGACCCCGTCGGGCAACTCGCCCGTACGGGAAGGGAAACGGCGGGCTCCACCGAAGAGGCCGCCGAACTCGCCGCGCTCTGTCACCGGGAGTATCCCGGCCTGCGCGCCGTCACGGTGGACGCGCTGCCGTACCACGAGGCGGGCGCCTCGGACGCGCAGGAACTGGGCTGTTCGCTCGCCACCGGCGTCGGCTGGCTGCGCGACCTCACCGCGGCCGGACTCTCCGTCGAAGCCGCCTGCGGACAGCTGGAATTCCGCTACGCCGCCACCGCCGACCAGTTCCTGACCATCGCCAAACTCCGCGCCGCACGGCGGCTGTGGTCCCGGGTGGCGCAGGTCTGCGGCGCGGATCCGGCGGCCGGCGCGCAGCGCCAGCACGCGGTGACCTCCTCGGTGATGATGACCCGGCGCGACCCCTGGGTGAACATGCTGCGCACGACGGTCGCCTCGCTGGCGGCCGGGGTGGGCGGCGCCGACGCCGTCACCGTACTGCCCTTCGACCACGCCCTCGGGCTGCCCGACGCGTTCGCGCGCAGGATCGCCCGCAACACCTCGACGATCCTGCTGGAGGAATCCCACCTGGGCCGGGTCATCGATCCGGCGGGCGGCTCCTGGTACGTGGAGCGGCTCACCGACGAACTCGCCCACGCCGCCTGGGCGTGGTTCCAGGAGATCGAGCGCGCCGGAGGCCAGCGCGCCGCGCTGCGCGACGGGCTGATCGGCGAGCGGCTCGCGGCGACCTGGGAGGAGCGTACGGGACAGCTGGCCCGGCGCCGCGAACCCATCACCGGCGTCAGTGAGTTCCCGCAGCTCGGCCAGGCGCCGGTGGAGCGCGACGCGGCGCCGGCGGCCCCGGCGGGCGGACTGCCCACGGTCCGCCGCGACGAGGCGTACGAAGTGCTCCGCGCCCGCTCCGACGCCCATCTCGCCGCCACCGGCGCGCGGCCACGGGTCTTCCTCGCCGCCCTCGGCCCGGCCGCCGCGCACACCGCGCGGGCCACCTTCGCCGCCAGTCTCTTCCAGGCCGGCGGGATCGAGCCGGTCCATGACCCGGTGTCCGTCGACGCGTCCACGGCCGCCGACGCCTTCACCCGCAGCGGCGCCACCGTCGCCTGCCTCTGCTCCAGCGACGCGCTCTACGCGGAGCGGGCCGCGTCCGTCGCGGAAGCACTCAAGTCCGCCGGTGCCCGGCGGGTGTTCCTCGCCGGCCGCCCCGGCGAGCAGCGTGAGACATATCTACGGGCCGGAGTCGACGAGTTCGTCGCCGCGGGCGGCGACGCGGTCGCCGTTCTCACCTCCGTCCTCGACCGGATGGGAGTGGCGTGATGCGGATCCCGGACTTCTCCGAGATCGACCTCGGACCCGGCGAAGGGGCCGCGGTCACCGAGGACCAGTGGCGTACGGCCGTCAAGGAGCACACCGGCAAGGCCGACGGGGACTTCGTCTGGGACACCCCGGAGGGCATCGCCGTCAAACCCCTGTACACCGCCCAGGACACGGCGGGCCTCGACTTCCTCGCCACGTACCCCGGCATCGCCCCGTATCTGCGCGGTCCGTACCCGACGATGTACGTCAACCAGCCCTGGACCATCCGGCAGTACGCCGGGTTCTCCACCGCCGAGGAGTCCAACGCCTTCTACCGGCGCAACCTCGCCGCCGGGCAGAAGGGCCTGTCGGTCGCCTTCGACCTGCCGACCCACCGCGGCTACGACAGCGACCACCCCCGGGTGACGGGCGACGTCGGCATGGCGGGCGTGGCCATCGACTCGATCTACGACATGCGCCAGCTGTTCGACGGCATCCCGCTGGACCGGATGAGCGTGTCGATGACGATGAACGGCGCCGTACTGCCCGTACTCGCCCTGTACATCGTGGCCGCCGAGGAGCAGGGCGTACCGCCCGAGAAGCTGGCCGGGACCATCCAGAACGACATCCTCAAAGAGTTCATGGTCCGCAACACCTACATCTATCCGCCCAAGCCCTCGATGCGGATCATCTCCGACATCTTCGCGTACACCTCGCAGAAGATGCCGCGCTACAACTCCATCTCCATCTCCGGCTATCACATCCAGGAAGCGGGCGCGACGGCCGACCTGGAGCTGGCCTACACCCTCGCCGACGGCGTGGAGTACCTGCGCGCCGGACTCGGGGCCGGACTCGATGTGGACGCGTTCGCGCCCCGGCTCTCCTTCTTCTGGGCCATCGGCATGAACTTCTTCATGGAGATCGCCAAGTTGCGGGCGGCCCGGCTGCTGTGGGCCAGGCTGGTCAAGCAGTTCGACCCGAAGAACGCCAAGTCGCTTTCGCTGCGCACCCATTCGCAGACCTCCGGCTGGTCACTCACGGCGCAGGACGTCTTCAACAACGTCACCCGTACCTGCGTGGAGGCGATGGCCGCCACCCAGGGCCACACGCAGTCGCTGCACACCAACGCGCTGGACGAGGCGCTGGCCCTGCCCACCGACTTCTCCGCCCGGATCGCCCGCAACACCCAGCTGCTGCTCCAGCAGGAGTCCGGGACCTGCCGGGTGATCGACCCCTGGGGCGGCAGCGCGTACGTCGAGAAGCTGACCCACGATCTCGCCCGGCGTGCCTGGCAGCACATCGAGGAGGTCGAGGCCGCCGGCGGCATGGCGCAGGCCATCGACGCCGGTATCCCCAAACTGCGCGTCGAGGAGGCCGCGGCCCGTACCCAGGCGCGGATCGACTCAGGACGCCAGCCCGTCATCGGCGTCAACAAGTACCGGGTGGAGACCGACGAGAAGATCGACGTGCTCAAGGTCGACAACTCCTCGGTACGCACCCAGCAGATCGAGAAACTGCGGCGGCTGCGCGCCGAGCGCGACGAGAACGTCTGCCAGGACGCGCTGCGCGCCCTCACCGCCGCGGCGGAGGCGGGACCGGGCCCCGGCCTGGAAGGCAATCTGCTGCATCTCGCGGTGAACGCGGCCCGCGCGATGGCGACCGTCGGGGAGATCTCCGACGCCCTGGAGAAGGTGTACGGGCGCCACTCCGGGCAGATCCGTACGATCTCCGGTGTGTACCGGAACGAGGCAGGCACCTCCCCGGCCGTGGAGCGCACCCGCGCGGCGGTCGGGGACTTCGAGAGCGCCGAGGGCCGCCGCCCGCGCATCCTGGTGGCCAAGATGGGCCAGGACGGCCATGACCGCGGCCAGAAGGTGATCGCCACGGCCTTCGCCGACCTGGGCTTCGACGTCGACGTCGGCCCGCTGTTCCAGACGCCGGCCGAGGTGGCGCGGCAGGCGGTGGAGGCGGACGTGCACATCGTCGGTGTCTCCTCGCTGGCCGCCGGGCATCTCACGCTCGTACCGGCGCTGCGCGAGGAGCTGGCGGCGGAGGGCCGGGAGGACATCATGATCGTTGTCGGCGGGGTGATTCCGCCGCAGGACATCGAGGAGCTGCACCGCGCCGGGGCCGCCGCGGTCTTCCCGCCGGGCACGGTGATTCCGGACGCCGCGTACGACCTGCTGACGGGGCTGGCCGCCGCCCTCGGCCACGAGCGGTGAGCGCGTGCCGTCACGGATCGACATCGACAGCTACGCCAAGGGCGTTCTGGACGGCTCCCGTTCGTACATCGCCCGTGCCATCACGCTGGTGGAGTCCACCAGGCCCGACCACCGGGCGCTCGCCCAGCGGCTGCTGACCGAGCTGCTGCCGTACGCGGGAAAGGCGCGCCGGATCGGCATCAGCGGGGTGCCGGGCGTCGGCAAGTCCACCTTCATCGACGCGCTGGGGACGCTGCTCACCGGGCTGGGCCACCGGGTCGCGGTGCTGGCCGTCGACCCGTCCTCCAGCAGGACCGGTGGCTCCATCCTGGGGGACAAGACCCGGATGGAGCGGCTGGCGGTGGACCCGGCGGCGTTCGTCCGTCCCTCGCCCACGGCCGGCACGCTGGGCGGCGTCGCCAAAGCGACCCGCGAGACCATCATCGTGATGGAGGCCGCGGGGTACGACGTGGTGCTCGTCGAGACCGTCGGCGTCGGCCAGTCGGAGACCACCGTCGCCAACATGGTCGACTCCTTCCTGCTGCTCACCCTCGCCCGCACCGGCGACCAGCTCCAGGGCATCAAGAAGGGCGTCCTGGAGCTGGCGGACGTCATCACCGTCAACAAGGCCGACGGCCCGCACGAACGCGACGCGCGCTCGGCCGCCCGTGAACTCGCGGGCGCGCTGCGGCTGATGCATCCGGTGGACGCCGCCTGGACGCCGCCGGTGCTCAGTTGCAGCGCACGCGAGGGCAGCGGCCTCGATACCGTCTGGGAGCGTCTCGAACAGCACCGCGCGGTCCTCGAAGCCGACGGCCGGCTGGCGCGCAAGCGCCGTGACCAGCAGGTCGACTGGACCTGGTCGATGGTCCGTGACCATCTCCTGGACCGGCTGCGCGAGCACCCCGGCGTACGGGAAGTCGCGCCCGCGCTGGAACAGCGGGTACGGGAAGGAACGCTGACCGCGACCCTGGCCGCCGAACGCATCATCGAGACGCTGGATCTCTCCTAGCGCCCCCCGGCACCGGCGCTCGGTTCGGGTCGCGGTGCCGGCGGGCGGATTCCCGTCCGCCGGCACCGCGTTCCACCGGCGTCAGGACATACGCTCCCGCGTCGCCCGGGCCGCCGCCACCAGGTTCTCGAGTGACACCCGCACCTCCGCCCAGCCCCGCGTCTTCAGCCCGCAGTCGGGGTTGACCCAGAGCCGCTCCGCCGGAATCGCCTCAAGTCCCTTGCCCAGCAGGGCCGCCGCCTCGTCCGCCGAGGGCACCCGTGGCGAGTGGATGTCGTACACACCGGGACCGACCTCGCGCGGATAGCCGGCCGCGGCCAGCTCGTCGGCGACCCGCATGTGGGAGCGGGCCGCCTCCAGGCTGATCACGTCGGCGTCCAGGTCGTCGATGGCCGTGAGGATGTCGCCGAATTCCGCGTAGCACATGTGCGTGTGGATCTGGGTGTCGGAACGCACGCCCGCCGTCGTGAGGCGGAACGCCTCGGTGGCCCACTCCAGATAGCCGGGCCGGTCCGCCGCGCGCAGCGGCAGGGTCTCCCGCAGCGCGGGCTCGTCCACCTGGATGACGGCCGTCCCCGCGGCCTCCAGATCGGCGACCTCGTCCCGCAGCGCCAGCGCCACCTGCCGCGCGGTCTCGCCGAGCGGCTGGTCGTCACGGACGAAGGACCAGGCCAGCATGGTGACCGGGCCCGTCAGCATGCCCTTGACGGGCCGGCCGGTCAGCGACTGCGCGTACGAGGTCGTGGCGACGGTCATCGGGGCGGGACGCGAGATGTCCCCGGCGAGGATCGGCGGACGGACATAGCGGGTGCCGTACGACTGGACCCAGCCGTGCCCGGTGGCCAGATAGCCGGTGAGCTGCTCGGCGAAGTACTGCACCATGTCGTTGCGTTCGGGCTCGCCGTGCACCAGGACATCGATCCCGGCCTTCTCCTGGAAGGAGATCACCTCACGGATCTCGGCCTCGATCCGCTTGTCGTAACCGGCCTCGTCCAGCCGTCCCGCCCGCCGCTCGGCGCGCGCCGTGCGCAACTCCGAGGTCTGCGGGAACGAGCCGATGGTGGTGGTCGGCAGCAGCGGCAGTCCGAGCCGCTCGCGCTGGGCGACGGTGCGCTCGGCGTACGGCTGGTCCCGGCGGGCGTCCGCGGCGGTCACGGCCGCGGAGCGGGCCCGTACCGCGGGATCACGCGTGATCGCCGAGGAGGCCCGGGAGGCCAGATCGGCGCGGTTCGCCGAGAGCCGGGCCGCGATCGGTCCTGTGCCCCCGGCGAGACCGCGCGCGAGCGTGACGACCTCGTCGGTCTTCTGGCGGGCGAAGGCCAGCCACCGCGCGAGCTGAGGATCGAGCTCCCGCTCGGCCGCCGTGTCCAGTGGGACATGCAGCAGGGAGCAGGATGCCGACACATCGACCCGGTCGGCGAGACCGAGCAGCGTGGCCAGAGTGGTCAGCGAGGCCGCGAGATCGTTGATCCACACATTGCGGCCGTCCACCACCCCGGCGACGAGCCGCTTGCCGGGCAGACCGCCGACCGCCGCGAGGTCGCGGAGATTGGCGGCGGCGGGACCGGTGAAGTCCAGGGCGAGACCCTCGACGGGGGCCTTGGCCAGCACGGGAAGCGCCTCGCCGAGCCGGTCGAAGTACGACGCCACCAGCAGCCGGGGCCGGTCGGTGAGCGCCCCGAGCTCGCGGTAGGCGCGCGCGGTCGCGTTCAGCTCGGCGGGCGTACGGTCCTGGACCAGCGCGGGTTCGTCGAGCTGCACCCACTCGGCGCCGGCGGCCCTGAGATCGGCCAGCACCTCCGCGTACACCGGGAGCAGCCGGTCGAGCAGGGTCAGCGGCTCGAAGCCGACGGCCACACCCGGCGCGGGCTTGGCGAGCAGCAGATATGTGACGGGACCGACCAGCACGGGCCGGGCGGTGTGGCCGAGCGCCACGGCCTCGCGCAACTCGCCGACCTGCTTGGCCGAGTCGGCGCGGAAGACGGTGTCGGGGCCCAGCTCGGGGACGAGATAGTGGTAGTTGGTGTCGAACCACTTGGTCATCTCCAGCGGCGCGACATCCTGCGCGCCGCGCGCCATGGCGAAGTAGCCGTCGAGCGCGTCCGCCTCGACGGCGGCCCGGTGCCTGGCGGGGACGGCGCCGACCATGACGCTGGTGTCGAGCACATGGTCGTAGTACGAGAAGTCACCCGTGGGCACTTCACCGAGACCGGCACCGGCCAGCTGCCGCCAGTTGTCGCGGCGCAGCCCCTGGGCGGTCTCCCGCAGGGCTTCCGCGGTGACCCGGCCCTTCCAGTAGCCCTCGATGGCCTTCTTCAGTTCACGGTCGGGGCCCTGGCGCGGGTAGCCATGGACGGTGGACCGGGACGCCGCGGCTGCGGACTTGGGTGTCACGGGACTCTCCTTCGCGAGTCGTGCGGGAACGATCCCGGGTCGACCCGTGGGAAGCGAAGGAACGGAAGCCGGGGCGAAGCACACCGCGTCGCGCGCATGCCCGCCCGAGAACCGCCGACCCGCCCACGAGGTCACCGAGATCTCCGTGTGCGGTGCTCGCACACGGGCAGTGGCAGGTCTTCGGACTCATGGGCACGCCTCGTGGCCGTGACCGTACGTATCCGTACGGGTACGAAGCTCCTACTGGCCGTCGCTTCCCGGACGCGGTGCGTCCAGTGCGTATGACGGCGGTCGTTCCCACTCACCGCTGCGGGGCAGTCCCGGATTCCCACCGGGTTCCCTCTTACGACGCGTCTGCCTGGCGGGCAGGGCGAACCAGCTGCGTCCCCAGCGTAGACGAGTTGTTCCGAAGTAGCGTCGTCCGCCCGGAGGGCGGGCCCGGCGGTGTCCGGTGCGTGCGGTCGCAAGGCGCCGAGGTGCCCTCGTAGCGGAGCTACTAGGGCATTTCGGCAACGCCGCGTGCGTGCGTGCTGGGCGCCGCCGGGCAGACGGGACTTCGGAATGACTCGTCTAGAGCCACGGAGGGGGCGGGGACCAGCTAGATCCATGGAACGGACGTGTCCGATACTGGGGCGCATGCGTCGGATCACGGAAGGAACCAGCGAGAGCATGGGCCAGGACGGACCGGTACTGACCGGCAGGGCGGGCCGCACGGCCCACATCACGCTGAACCGCCCCCGCGCCCTCAACGCCCTCACCCACCCCATGGTGCTGACGATGTCCGCGGCCCTGGCGGAGTGGGAGCGGGACGAGAGCGTCGCCGCGGTGATCATCTCCGGGGCGGGTGAACGCGGGCTGTGCGCGGGCGGTGACATCCGCGCGATCCACGAGGACGCGCGCACCGGCGGCGGGGACGCCTCGACCGCCTTCTGGCGCGACGAGTACCGGCTCAACGCCCGTATCGCCCGCTACCCCAAGCCGTATGTCGCCCTGATGGACGGCATCGTGATGGGCGGCGGAGTCGGCGTCTCGGCGCACGGCAGCGTACGGATCGTCACCGAGCGCTCGGCCGTCGCCATGCCGGAGACCGGCATCGGCCTGGTCCCCGATGTGGGCGGTACCTATCTGCTGTCCCGCGCGCCCGGCGAGCTGGGAACGCATCTCGCGCTCACGGGAAGGGCGGTGGGCGCGGCGGACGCGCTGCTGTGCGGGCTCGCCGACCACTTCGTCCCCTCGGACCGGCTCGACGACCTGCGCGCCGCGCTCGCCGACGCGGACGTACGGGAGACGGTGCGCCGGTACGCGGGCTCCGCGCCGGAGGGCCAACTCGCCGCGGACCGGGGCTGGATCGACGCCTGTTACGCGGCCGATTCGGTGGAGGAGATCGTCGACCGGCTGCTCGGCGACGGCCGGCCGGCGTCGAAGGAGGCCGCGGAAACGATCCTGACCCGGTCACCCACCGCCCTCAAGGCCACCCTCGCCGCGCTGCGCCTGGCCCGCGGACTGACCACGCTGGAGCAGGTGCTCGACCAGGAGTACCGCGCCTCGTGCGCCGCGCTCACCACCCCTGACCTGCTGGAGGGCATCCGTGCCCAGGTCATCGACAAGGACCGCACGCCGCGCTGGTCGCCGAAGGAGCTGGCGCAGGTCACGGACGCGGAGGTGGAGCGGTTCTCCGCCCGGCCGCCCGGCGGTGACCTCGGGCTCGGCGCGGGCTGACGCGGACTCAGCGGCCGCCGAGGCGGTGGCGCTTGCGCCAGGCGAGCACCGCCGCGCCCAGACCGGTGAGGACGATGAAGCTCATCGCGAGCAGGAACGCCGGCGAGGTCGGGGACGACGCCTGGCTGCCCGCGACCACATAGGCACCGGTGTTGGGGATCGAACCGATCCCCGTCGCCAGCAGGAACGGCGTCCACCCCATGCGGGAGACGGCGGCGCAGTAGTTGGCCGCCGCGAACGGCACGCCGGGGAAGAGCCTGACCGCCAGCATCGACCGGAAGCCGTGCCGGCTGAGCTGACCGTCGGCCGCCTTCAGCCAGCGCCCCCGCAGCAGCGGACGCAGCGCCTCCTGCCCGAGGAAACGGCCGAGCCCGAAGGCGATCCCCGCGCCCAGCACCGTCCCCGCGAGCGCCGCGGGAAGCCCGAGCTGCGAACCGAAGAGCGCTCCGGCGGCGAGATTGAGCAGCGGACGCGGTACGAACGCGACGGCACACAGCCCGTACGCCACGGCGAACAGCACGACGGCGGCGCCGCCGCTGAGCTGCGTCGGCCAGCCGTCCGAGAGCAGTCTCTGCGGCTCGTACAGGAGCACAGCCGCGGCCGCCGCGCCCAGCACGACCACGAGCAGAGACAGACGCGACCAGGGCGAGAGCAGCGCCCTGGAGCAGCGGACAGCGAGGCCTGGGGACGGCCTGGGGACGGTGTCGAGCATTCGGGGAGACTAACCGACAAGCGTGTGTGATCGTCCCGACGACCGTGCGAAACCCCGTCATTCACGGCAAGACGCCACGCTCTCCGCACAGACCGGCCACAACCGCGGCGCCTTGAAGAACCTCCGCCCCGGTCGCCGGGCCGCGGAAAACCATTCGACGCGACGGTGGCCGTGGGCGAGGATCAGCGACATGTCCCGGTACGCCTTCCTCGCAGCGCCGTCCGCAGTCGCGGACGCGCCGAAGGCTGCCGCGTTCACCACAGCCGCGTTCACCACAGCCGCGTTCACCACAGCGGCACTCACCGCAGCCGCACTCACCACTGCCGCGTTCACCGCAGCCGCATTCACCGCGGCAGCGCCTTTCGGCGGCGCCCGAAGCTGACCCTTCCCGGATCGTCCGGCGGACCCCACAGGGGGAGGGTCGGCAAGGCCCAGGGGTCCACCTCACGCTTCGAGTTCCTGGAAGGAACCATGCCCAAGACGGCATACGTGCGCACCAAGCCGCACCTGAACATCGGCACCATGGGCCATGTCGACCACGGCAAGACCACCCTGACCGCCGCCATCACCAAGGTTCTCAGCGACCGCGCCGGCAGCGGTACCTCGTACGTCCCGTTCGACCGGATCGACCGGGCCCCGGAGGAGGCGGCCCGGGGGATCACCATCAACATCGCGCATGTCGAGTACGAGACCGACACCCGGCACTACGCGCATGTGGACATGCCGGGCCACGCCGACTACATCAAGAACATGGTGACCGGCGCCGCCCAGCTCGACGGGGCGATCCTCGTCGTCTCCGCGCTCGACGGGATCATGCCGCAGACCGCCGAGCACGTCCTGCTCGCCCGCCAGGTCGGTGTCAACCACATCGTCGTCGCACTCAACAAGGCCGACGCGGGCGACGACGAGCTGACCGACCTGGTCGAGCTGGAGGTCCGCGAACTGCTCAGCCGGCACGGCTACGGCGGCGACGCGGTGCCCGTCGTCCGGGTGTCGGGCCTGCGGGCCCTGGCGGGCGACCCGCGCTGGACCGCGGCCGTGGAGGCGCTGCTCGACGCCGTCGACACCTATGTGCCGATGCCCATCAGGTACACGGACGCGCCGTTCCTGCTCCCGGTGGAGAACGTCCTCACCATCACCGGGCGCGGCACGGTCGTCACCGGCGCCGTGGAGCGCGGCACGGTCCGGGTGGGCGACCGGGTGGAGGTGCTCGGCGCCGACGCGGGTCCGCAGACCAGCACGGTCACCGGTCTGGAGACCTTCGGCAAGCCGATGGAGTCCGCGGAGGCCGGGGACAATGTCGCGCTGCTGCTGCGCGGCATGGCGCGGGACGCGGTCCGGCGCGGCCATGTGGTGGCGGCGCCGGGCAGCGTCGTCCCGAGCCGGCGCTTCACCGCGCAGGTGTACGTCCTCTCCGCGAGCGAGGGCGGCCGTACCACTCCGGTCGCCAGCGGCTACCGGCCGCAGTTCTACATCCGTACGGCGGACGTGGTCGGCGACATCGACCTCGGTGAGGCGGCCGTCGCGCGCCCCGGCACCACCGTCACCATGACCGTGGAGCTGGGCCGTGACGTACCGCTGGAGCCGGGGCTCGGCTTCGCGATCCGTGAGGGCGGCCGCACGGTCGGCGCGGGCACGGTCACCTCGCTGCTGTGACACTCCGGGGGACGCTCCCGGGGTGACCCCGCCCCCGCCAGGGCGGCCCGCGCCCGTCTCCCCGCGCTCCAGGGGGGCGGGCCGCGGGCCGTGCGCGACCCCGGCCCGCGACGGGCCGGCCCGCGGCGCACAATGGGACGGTGAACGAGCCCATCCCCGTCATCCGTGCCGTGGACCGCGGCACCGCCAGATTGCTGCCCGATGTGGACCGGGAGCGGGCCTGGCTCCTGACGGTCGACGGCGCGCCCCAGTCGTACGTCGATCTGGACGAGCCGACCCATCTGGAGTTCGAGTACGTGCGGCGCCTCGCCCATGTCGTCGACTGCGCCGCCGCGGCGGGTGAGCCGCTGACCGTGCTCCATCTCGGCGGCGGGGCGTTCACCCTGCCCCGCTATGTCGCCGCCACCCGGCCCGGCTCCTCACAGCAGGTGGTGGAGGCCGACGCGGGGCTGCTGGCGCTGGTCGCCGAGCTGCTGCCGATACCGAAGAGCGCCGGGATCACCGTGCACGGCGCGGACGCCCGCCACCGGCTCGAAGCCGCCCCGGCCCGCTCGGCGGACATCCTGATCGCCGATGTCTTCGGCGGCTCCCGGATCCCCGCCCACATCACCTCCGTCGAGTACGCGCGGCAGGCCGAGCGGGTGCTGCGTACGGGCGGGGTCTACGCCGCCAATCTGGCCGACGGGGCGCCCTTCGACTTCCTCCGCTCCCAACTGGCCACCTTCGCCGAGGTGTTCGAGGAGCTGGCGCTGATCGCGGAGCCGGCCGTACTGCGCGGCCGCCGCTTCGGCAACGCCGTGCTGGTCGCCTCGCACACCCCGATCGACACGCCGGCCCTGGCCCGCCGCACCGCCTCGGACGTCTTTCCCGCCCGGGTCCAGCACGGCCCGTCGCTGCGGCGCTTCATCGGGGACGCGGCGGTCGTACGGGACACCGGCGCGGTGCCGTCACCCCGGCCGCCCGACGGCGCTTTCAGCATCGGCTGACACGGCGGCGGCCGCGGCCGGGGCCACCGAGGCCCGCTCCGTCTTCGACGTTGTTCTGCGGGTCAGCCGGCGGACGTCCGGAACGGTCAGTACCGCGGCCGTCAGCAGCACGATCAGCGCGGAACAGCCCCACAGCGCGGTGGAGCGCCCGAAGGCGCTCTCCGCCGGTCCCGCCAGCGCCGTGGCCACCGGAATCATGCCGATGGAGCCGAGCATGTCGTACGCGGAGACCCGGGAGAGCTTCTCCTCCGGGATCTCCTGGTGCAGGGCCGTCATCCAGGAGACACCGAACACCTCGACCGAGAGACCCGTCAGGAACATCACCAGCGCCAGCCCCACGGCCGGCAGCGGCACCGCGAGCCCGGCCGACGGCAGCGCGAGCGGGAACACGCAGAGGGTGCCGGCGAGCAGCAGCCGGCGCGGCTTCCAGCGCATCATCACCAGCGCGCCGCCCACGGTGCCCGCGCCGAAGGCGGCGAGCGCCAGACCCCAGGGCCCCGCCCCGCCGAGTTCGTCCCGCGCGACCAGCGGCCCGTACACCGCCTCGGCCGCCACGACCACCGCGTTGACCACCGCGAACTGCACGACGATGGTCCAGAGCCAGGGCCTGCCCACGAACTCCCGCCAGCCGTCGCGCAGATCGGCGAGCATGCCGCCGCCGGGCGCGCGCGCCGGGATGTGGCTGACATCGAGGAAGGCGCGCAGGGAGCCCGCCACCAGGAAGGCGGCGGAGTCGATGGCGAGCACCCAGCCGGGGCCGAGTACCGCGATGAGCGCGCCGCCCAGGGCGGCGCCGCCGATCCCGGCGCCGTGCATGGACATCCGGTAGAGGGCGAAGGCCCGGCCGGCCTGTTCGCCGCTGACGCTGGACATCAGCATGCCTTCGGAGGCCGGGCTGAAGAAGGCGTGCCCGGTACCGCCCAGCGCGGCCAGCGCCATCATCTGCCACAGCAGCGGGTCGCCCGTGAGGACGAGGGCGGCGAAGGCGGCCTGCGAGAGGCAGTTGAGGGTGTTGGCGGCGACCATCACCCGGTGGCGGGGCAGCCGGTCGGCCAAGGCGCCGCCGACCAGCAGGAAGAGAACCAGCGGGATCGTACGGGCCGCGGCCACCAGCCCCACGTCGCCCGCGTCGCCGCCCGACTCCAGCACCGCGAACGCCGAGGCGATCAGCGCGCCCTGGCTGCCCAGGTTGGTGGCGATTGCCGCGGCGGTCAGCAGTGTGTAGTTGCGGCCGGCCCAGGCGGGGCGACGGGCGCGGCGGAGGCCGGCGTCGGTGGGAGAGGTCACCTGTGGACTATTGCCGCAGCCGCCCCTGGTTGCCAACCGGTTAAGCCGCCGGCCGATTCAAAGCGAAACGGTCAGCGGGACCGTCTCAGGAGGTCCCCAGCAGCCGGACGGTGCCCAGGATCTTCTTGATGGTCGTGTCCGGGATCTCGTCCGGCACGTCCCTGCTCGTGTAGAGCACCCATGTCGCGTAGTCACCCTTGGCATTGGTGAAGGTGAAGGCGATCGACTTGCCGTCGGTGTCGCACTTGGTCCTCTTGGTGACACCCGTAGTCTCGGCGGTCGAGAAGTGTCCTTTGAGCCCGGAGGTGGTCGTGTACGCCTCGGGCTCGCTGACCTTCACCTTCTGCTTGGCCACGGCCTTGGTCTCCTGCTGGGCGTACGCGGCCCAGGCCCAGCTGCCCGCCTCGTTCTTCGATCCCGACGCCGTGTCCGTGGCGCCCTGGCCGCCCTTGGTGCCGGTGCGGCCCAGCCCGTGGTCCTCCATCTTCCCGTCCTTGTTGGTGTCCTCGGAGCACCACGCGGACTTGTAGGCGGCGGGGGCGGAGAAGGCGAGGACGGGGTTGCCGTCCCCCTCCTCTTCGATCTCGATACCGGAGATGACGCCGGGGTTCTCGACCTCCCAGTCCGCGGGGACGTCGAACTGCGTCCCGTGCTGCGGATTGGTCACGACCTTCCAGCCCGCGATCTGCGGCTTGTTCTCCGAGCCGTCCCGGGGGTTGTCGACGGGCGGCTTCGCGGTCGGCTTCGCGGACGCGGAGGCCTTGGAGTCACCGTCGGCCCGGTCCGTCTTGTCGTCGTCCTTGTTCAGCACCAGGAAACCGGTGACCCCGGCGGCGATCACGACCGCCGTGGCCGCGACGATCGCGACGACGGTCGTCTTCTTCTTGTCCTGCGAAGGACCGGGTCCGCCGGGTTGCCCCGGTATGCCGTACTGCGGCACCGTCGGCTGCTGGTACGGGTTGGGCTGCTGGTACCCCGGCTGCTGATATCCGGGCTGCTGGTAACCGGGCTGCTGATATCCGGGCTGCTGGTACGGATTCGGCTGCTGGTACCCCGGCTGCTGGTACGGATTGGGATTCTGGTCCTGCGGGTTCTGCTCGCCCCCGGGCGGCTGCTGTCCTGGCCACATGGCGAGTAACCATAGAGGGGTCGTGCCACCGCTGCCACGCCCGCCCCGGCAGGGGATGGCCAAGCCCCACTACTCGTGGGTAACATCGCCCTCATGAGCGCTGAGCAGATGTCCGTCGGCGAGATGCTCGCCGCCACCGTCCCCATGGCCAGGACCCTTCGGCTGGAGTTCCTGGAGACCACCGCCGAGCGCGCCGTCGTCCGGCTGCCGGACCAGCCCGAATACCACAACCATGTCGGCGGACCGCACGCCGGAGCGATGTTCACGCTCGCCGAGTCCGCCAGCGGCGCCATCGTGCTCGCCGCCTTCGGTGACCAGCTCCACCGCGCGGTTCCGCTCGCTGTCACGGCGCGGATCGACTACCGGAAACTCGCCATGGGAACCCTCACGGCGACCGCCGCGCTGGGCCGCCCGGCGGCGGATGTCGTCGCGGACCTGGACGGCGGAGCGCGCCCCGAATTCCCCGTGACCGTCGCCCTCACCCGCGAGGACGGCGCGGTCACGGGTGAGATGACCGTGGTCTGGACCCTCCGCCCGAACTCCTGACCGCGCCGGCCCCGCCCCGCCAGCAGGTAGGCTGCCCGGCGTGCGCCTGTGAGGCGCGCGCCGGGCGGTGAGCCCGACGGCTGGACAGGGAATCACGGGAGGAACCGGCGTTGCACGTGCAGGAGTGGCTCGAGACCATCCCCGCGGTCAGCATCTATCTCCTGGTGGGTGTGGTCATCGGGCTGGAAAGCCTCGGTATCCCGCTGCCGGGCGAGATCGTGCTGGTCAGCTCGGCGCTGCTCGCCTCCCAGCACGGCGACATCGATCCGTACATCCTCGGCGCCTGCGCCTCGGCCGGCGCGATCATCGGTGACTCGATCGGCTACGCCATCGGCCGCAGGGGCGGCCGGCCGCTGCTGGCCTGGCTCGGCGGGAAGTTCCCCAAGCACTTCGGCGAGGCCCAGATCTCCATGGCGGAGCGGTCCTTCGAGAAGTGGGGCATGTGGGCGGTCTTCTTCGGCCGCTTCGTCGCGCTGCTGCGGATCTTCGCGGGTCCGCTCGCGGGCGTGCTGCGCATGCCGTACTGGAAGTTCCTGATCGCCAATGTGCTGGGCGGGATCCTGTGGGCGGGCGGTACGACCGCCGTCATCTACTCGGTGGGCGTGGTCGCCGAGGCCTGGCTCAAGCGCTTCTCCTGGCTCGGCCTCGTGCTCGCGGTGCTGACCGGGCTCATCTCGATGCTCGTCCTGAAGAACCGCGCCAAGAAGGCCGCCGAGCAGTCGGAGTCCCCGCGGGCGACGACCGCGCAGGCGGCGGCCGATCCCGACGCCGTACGCGCCGCCGACTGACCGGAAGCCGCCAGGAGCCCCGGCCCGCCGCTCGGCCCCCCGCCGCTCAGCTCTCGTACGCCTCGCGGTGTGCCTTCGCCAGATCCAGGTACACCGCCGCGTTCAGCCTGATCCCCGCGCGCTCCTCCTCGGTCAGCTCACGCTTGACCTTGGCGGGCACCCCCGCGACCAGTGAACCGGGCGGCACCCGCATGCCGTGCGGTACGAGCGACTGCGCCGCGACCAGCGAGCCCGCGCCGATGTGCGCGCCGTTGAGGACGGTGGCGCCCATGCCGATCAGCACCTCGTCCTCGACGGTGCAGCCGTGCAGTACGGCGTTGTGGCCGACCGATACACGCGCGCCGACGGTGAGTGGGCAGCCGGGGTCGGAATGCAGGGTGCAGTTGTCCTGGACATTGCTGTCGGCGCCCAGCACGATCGCCCCGCAGTCGGCCCGGAGCACGCTCTGGTACCAGACACTGGCGCCCGCGGCCACGGTGACCTCGCCGACCACCACGGACGTCGGGGCCGTGAACGCCGTCGGATCGATCCTGGGCTCCTTCCCGCCCACGCCCCTGATCAATGCCCGTTCCGTCATGTCGTCCCCTCGGTGGCTCCCGGTCGCGCGTGACGTCGTGGCCGCGCGTACCGGCACCGTAGGCGACCGCTCCCGGCGGCCCCGCACCAGGTCGGCCAGGACCGGACTTCTTCTGATGACGGATGATCAATAACCTTGGGTCTGCCGCCCGTTACCCATCGGGCGAGTACATACCGAGGGAGCTTCATGGCCACCGCACAGCAGATCCCCGACATACTGTCGCCCGAGTTCGCCGAGAACCCTTACCCGGCCTATCGCGTGATGCGGGAGAGTGCGCCGCTCATCTGGCACGAGGCCACAAAGAGCTACATCATCTCCCGCTACGAGGATGTCGAGCGGGCCTTCAAGGACAAGGAGTCGGTGTTCACCACCGACAACTACGACTGGCAGATCGAACCCGTACACGGCAAAACGATCCTTCAGCTCAGCGGGCGGGAGCACTCGGTACGCCGTGCGCTGGTCGCCCCCGCCTTCCGCGGCAGCGATCTCCAGAACAAGTTCCTGCCGGTCATCGACCGCAACTCCCGCGAACTGATCGACTCGTTCCGGCACACCGGGTCCGTCGATCTCGTGAAGGACTTCGCCACCCGCTTCCCGGTCAACGTCATCGCCGACATGCTGGGCCTCGACAAGGCCGACCACGCCCGGTTCCACGGCTGGTACACCGCGGTCATCGCCTTCCTGGGCAACCTGTCGGGCGACGCGGAGGTCGCGGCGGCCGGAGACCGTACCCGCGTCGAGTTCGCCGAGTACATGATCCCGATCATCCGGGACCGGCGGGACAACCTCGGTGACGATCTGCTCTCCACCCTCTGCGCCGCCGAGGTCGACGGCGTACGGATGAGCGACGAGGACATCAAGGCGTTCTGCAGCCTGCTGCTCGCCGCGGGCGGCGAGACCACCGACAAGGCCATCGCCAGCATCTTCGCGAATCTGCTGACGCACCCCGAGCAGCTCGCGGCCGTCCAGGCGGACCGCACCCTGATCGACCGGGCGTTCGCGGAGACCCTCCGCTTCACCCCGCCGGTGCACATGATCATGCGCCAGACGGCGAAGGACGTGGAGCTGAGCGGCGGCACCGTACCGAGCGGGGCCACGGTCACCTGTCTGATCGGCGCCGCCAACCGCGACGGCTCCCGCTACCAGGAGCCGGACACCTTCAATATCTTCCGGGACGACCTGACCACGACGACCGCCTTCTCCGCGGCCGCCGACCATCTGGCCTTCGCGCTCGGACGGCACTTCTGCGTCGGTGCCCTGCTGGCCAAGGCGGAGGTCGAGACCGGCGTCAACCAGCTGCTCGACGCGATGCCGGACGTCCGGCTGGCCGACGGGTTCGACCCGCACGAGCAGGGTGTGTTCACCCGCGGACCGCAGTCCCTGCCGGTGGAGTTCACCCCCGTCACGGCATGACGGCATCCGCCGGGCCCGGGGATGCCCCGGGCCCGGCGGCCGGCCCTACTGGACGACCGGGGTGAACTCCACCGGCAGCGCGGTCAGCCCCCGCATCCAGATGGAGGGCCGCCAGGCCAGCTCGTCCGGCTCCACGGCCAGCACCACGTCGGGCAGCCGCTCCAGCAGCGTCTCGATCGCGGTGCGCGCGATGACGTCGGCGAGCAGCGGAGCCGGATAGGGGCAGCGGTGCTCGCCGTTGCTGAACGACAGATGCGCCGAGTTCTCCGGGCCGATATGCCCCTCGGGCCAGATCTGCGGATCCGTGTTGGCCGCGGCGAGCCCCAGGACCAGACAGTCACCGGCCTTGATGTGCCGGCCGCCGAGCTGGGTGTCGCGCACCGCCCACCGGCCGATGAAGTTCTGCGTCGGGGTGTCCAGCCACAGCACCTCGTTCAGCGCCTGCCCGACGCTGAGCCGCCCACCGGACACATTGAGCGCGAACCGGTCGTCGGTCAGCAGCAGACGCAGGGTGTTGCAGATCCAGTTGGCCGTCGGCTGCTGGGCGGCGGCGATGATGGTGATCAGGTCGACGATCATCTCCTCGTCCGTCAGCCCGGCCGGATGAGACAGCATCCGGGACGTGACGTCCGAACCGGGGCTGTTCCGCTTGTCCTTCACCAGCTGCCGCATGCGTTCCTGCACCCGCATATAGGCGGCGACCGGGTCGTCACCCTCGGCGGCGTCCAGGGAGATCCTCAGATCCCGTACCAGGTCCTCGGTGTCCAGGCCGTCGGCCGGCATACCGCACAGCCGGACCACGGCCCGCATCGGCAGCGCGTGCGCGTACGCGGCCATCAGCTCGGCCTGCCCGCTGCCGGCGAACGCGTCGATGAGCCCCTCGGCGATCTCCCGGCACATATGGGCGAGTTCGAACTGGTCGATCGCCTCCAGCGCCTCGGTGATCACACCGGCCCGCCGCTGGTGCTCCCGGCCCTCGGCGAACATGACCGACGGCTGGTAGCCGACGAACGGCATCAGCGGCCAGTCGGCGGGAATGGACTCCCACTGGTTCCAGCGCCGCGAGTCACGGGCGAACAGCTCGTCGTGGCCGGTGACGTACGAGACCTCGGAGTAGCCGAGCACCAGCCAGGCGGGGATGCCGCCGTCGAGCACGACGGGAGCGATGGCGCCGTGCTCCCTGCGCAGGGTGCGGTACAGCTGGGACGGGGTCTGCTGGTACTCCAGGCCGCTCAGCGGCACCGCGCCGGCGTGCGCGGGGCAGCCCGGTGGCGGGGCCTGGTCGGCTGGTATGCCTGCGGGGTCGGTCACGATGTCAGCTCCCGGGCCATGGCCAGTTCGTAGAGGTGGTCCACGAGGGTGATCAGGACATTCTTGCCGGACGAGCGGACCCGCGCGTCACAGTCGATCAGCGGGACATGCTCCGGCAGCGAGAGCGCCTGCCGGATCTCCGCCAGCGAGAACGCCGAGATGTCCTCGTCGAAGCGGTTGACCGCGACCACGAACGGCGTCTTGTGGTGTTCGAGGCGGTCGATGGCGTACCAGGACTCGCTCATCCGCCGGGTGTCGACCAGCACGACCGCGCCCAGCGTCCCGGAGAACAGCCGGTCCCACAGGAACCAGAACCGCTCCTGTCCCGGCGCCCCGAACAGATAGAGCACCATGCGGTCGTTGAGACTGATCCGGCCGAAGTCGAAGGCCACGGTCGTGGTGGTCTTGTTGGTCAGCCCGGCCGTCTCGTCGACGCCGACCCCGGCCTGCGTCATGACCTCTTCGGTGTTGAGCGGACGGATCTCGCTGACCGACCGGACGAGCGTGGTCTTGCCGACCCCGAACCCGCCCACGACGACGATCTTGAGACCGGTCTCGGCGGCGTCGGCCAGCGGAGTACGGGCCGGCAGCTCAGAGGTTCCGGAGTCCATGGAGCACCTCCTTCAAGAGGGCGGAGTCGGGCAGCTCGGCGAGGGATCGCGCCGAGCGTGGATGGCGGGCGGTGATCCGGCCCGTCGCGAGGAGATCGCCGAGGAGAATCCGTACCACCATCACCGGCAGCTTCAGCTCCGCGGATATCTCCACGACCGCGGTGGGATGGCGGCACAGTTCGAGGATCCGGACATGCTCGGACTGCATGCCCGGCGTCGGTTCACACTCGCTGACGATCAGGGTGACCAGGTCGAACGAGTCGTCGTCGACCCGGCTGCGGCCACCGGTGACGGTGTACAGCCGGTCGGGATCCCCGGTGTCGACGGGCCGGCGGGTCATGACGGAGAACTCTCCGGGGCCGGTGTGCGCGGCTCGGCCCGCAGATGCTCACCGATCTGCTCGACCAGCTCGGTCATCTGATGGCCCACCACACCGGGGTCGGCGCCGTCCTCGGCCACCACCGCCAGATGGGCCCCGTCGCCGGCTTCCACGATGAACAGCAGCCCCCCGTGGAATTCCGTCATCGAGTGCCGTACGCCGCCCGTGCCGTTGCCGAACTCCACCGAGGCGCCCTGGGCCAGCGCCTGGATCCCGGAGCAGATGGCGGCCAGCTGGTCGGCCTGGTCGAGGGTGAGATGACGGCTCCAGCAGAGCTTCAGCCCGTCACGAGAGAGCACCAGGGCATGCCGCGTGCCGGGGGTGCGTTCCAACAGGCTCTCGAGGAGCCAGGTCAGGCTGTTGTCAGTGGTCTGCATGGGGTGCGTGGGGCGGGTTGTGTCCGGTAAGCCGGTCACCAGCCCGTGCCTCCAATCTCGCGTTCTGGGTGGGGATGGGCGCCGGTTTCCCCGGGCGCCGTACGGGGAGTCGCGGCCGGTTACTCGGCGGGATTACCAGGGTCCTTGGGCGTGCGGCGTGCGCGGTGGAAGGCCCCGAACTGGGATCCGGCGTCGCGGCCGGGCCGTACGGTGCCGGTCTCCGTCTCCGCCGCCGGCCGTGGCCTGCCCCGGTCGGCCGCCGCCATGGTGCGGCCGGGCGGACGCACCGGCAGACCGTTGGTCGTCGCCGCCTCGGCGCCGGCCCCCGGCTCCGGCGCGGCCTGCGGGGTGGACGGCGCGGACGGCGCCGGCGCTGCGGGACGGGTGGGCGCGGACGGCTGGGCGGACGGCTGGGCGGCCGGGGAGGAGGTGACCGGCGGCGCGGCGGGCGCGGGCAGGGTCGCCGCCGGGGCCTGGCGCCGCAGGGAGCGCTCCGGCGCCATACCGCGCTGCTGGGCGAGGAGCTGCGGCGGGAACAGCACCACGACGCCCGTGCCACCGCGGGACGAGGGACGGTAGTTGACGCTGATGTGGTACTTGGCGGCCAGCCGGCCGACCACGGCCAGACCGAGCCGGGTGCCCTGCAGCAGCGCGAGGTCGGTGATCCGGCCCGACACGGATTCCTCGGCACGCCGCATCGCGGCGTCGGCCATCTTCAGACCGCTGTCCTCGATGGTCACCACCAGACCGGCGGTGCGCTCCTCGACATAGACATGCACCTCGTCGATCGGCGGGGAGAAGTTCGCGGCGTTGTCCATCAGTTCGGCGAGGAGATGCATCACGGGCTCGGCGGCGAACCCGGCGATGGCGGAGCTGGTGGAGCAGTGCAGCCGTACCCGCTGATAGGCGGCGATCCGGCCCACCGCGCCGCGCAGGATGCTCTCCATGGCGATCGGCTTGTTCCAGGCGCGGCTCGCACGGCCGCCCATCAGCAGGGCCAGCCGGTCGGTGAGCAGGCCGAGCTGCGAGGTGTTGTGATCGAGCCTGAGGAGATCCCCGAAGACCTCTTCGCCGTGCCGGTCCTGCATCTCGCGCAGATCGGCCAGCATGCTCACGGCCTTCGCCTGCACCCGGCTCAGTGCCTTCGCGCTGGCCGCCTGGGCCGCGGCGGCACGCCGCTCGCTGGCGGCGAAGTCCCTGACCAGCGTGGACAGCAGGACCTGCAGCCGTGGATCGGCGGGCGGTTCGACGGAGCCGAGCACCGTGTCCGCCGAGCCGCCCGAGCGCAGTCCGCTCATCGCGGCGGGGAGCGTCCGCGTGGTCAGCCGGTCCAGATCGTCGCTCGCCTGCGCCAGCCGCGTCACGGCGCTCTCGCTGTCGGCGGCCGCGCCGGCCGCGCGCTCCTCGGCGGCGCCGACCTCGATGGTGAACGCCTGCAGGACACGGCGCAGCTGGGGATCGGAGGGCGGGGCTGTGACGGCGAGCGTCTCCTCGGCGCTCGCGCCGTCCCGCAGTCTCTTGACCACCGAGGGCAGCGTGACGTTCAGCAGATGCGCGGACTCCGCGCCGGCCTGGGCCAGCTGCGTCCGCGCCGTGCTGAGCTCGCTGTCGGCCGTGACCGCACCACGCCGCAGTATCAGCGCGGTGGTGACGAGCGTGACCGCCACGCACACCCACGCGACCGCGACGGTGGCCGCGACCCAGGTACGGGCGGGCCCGGGGGCCGCGGCGGCCACCGCGCCCGCTGCCGCGCCGGCCACCACCAGCAGAGCCAGGGGGACGGCGAGCGACAACGACCGTTTGGTGCGTATGCGGTGCGGGGTGGGGGCGACAGGCACTGACATTCCGCGGTCCCTCGGTACTTGAGTGCGGGGGGAAACAGCCGGCCGACCAGCGCGCTTCGGCCGCACGGGCGGGATCGGACACCGATGAGGACGGCGATCTTCCGCACCACATGTGGCGCTCATGCTAACCAGGCCGTGCGGTGCGGGAAGACTCAGAACGGCCGGAGCCGGTACAACGGAAGAGTTCGGCCCGAAGTCACCCACCGGCCCATGGTGGCGTGGTAGTTGAGGAAGCTGCCGCCGACCGTGCCATCCGGGTCCGGTCCTGCCGGTACGGACCTGATTGTCGCCCGTCCGGCCTTCAGGAACCCTCCGCCCGGAGCGCCGATACCCCCTGTGATCAGCGGATTCCAGCCAACTCGGTCCGTCGCGTCGGCGGGGGGAGCGCATATGGCGGCCGCGGGGGAGCTCAGAGGGCGCGAAGAGTGCGGAGGGCACGAAGAGTACGGTGGCGGCGTGCCGAAGGACAGAAACACGTTCTCCTCGCTGACCGCCTGGTGGCGCCGTCTCGTCTCGCGGGCCGTCCATCGCGGCTGGAGCTGGGTCCAGGAGGCGGGCGCGGTCAGCGCCGGGCGTCCGGGGCGGCTGCGCTTCCGCCGGATCGGCACCGGCACCCGGCTGGCCTTTCCGCAGGGCACGGTGTTCGGCGAGCCGTGGATCGAGCTGGGCGACCACTGCGTCATCGGCGAGCAGGTCACGCTGACCGCGGGGATGATGCCCGGTCTCGACCTCGGCCCCGACACGGTTTTGACGCTGGGCAACGGTGTGGTGCTCGGCCGTGGCAGCCATGTCATCGCCGACACCACGGTGACCATCGGCACGGAGACGTACTGCGGCCCGTACGTCTACATCACCTCGACCAACCACAGTTACGACGACCCCAAGACGCCCGTCGGCACGCAGTGGCCCCGCATGGAACCGGTGGAGATCGGTCCCGGCTGCTGGCTCGGCACCGGCGCGGTGATCCTGCCCGGCACCCGGCTCGGCCGGAACGTGGTGGTCGCCGCGGGCGCCGTCGTACGGGGAGAGGTGCCGGACCACGCGGTGGTGGCGGGGGCGCCCGCCCGGGTCGTACGGAGCTGGGATCCGGAGCTGGGCTGGCAGCCGCCGCTGCGCACCCCCGCGCCTGTGCCGATCCCGGAGGGCATTACTCCCGAGCAGCTGCTGGCCCTCGCCGAACTGGATCCGGAGACCTAGGGCCTCTCGTTTGGATCATGCCGGGCTCGCGGGGCCTGGTGCCGCACCTCGCCGCGTTGTCGTCGGTCGCCATGGCTCCGCCATGACTCCCTCCTCCGCCTTGCGATACACGGCACCAGGCCCCGCTCCCTGATCCGGCCTGATCCAAACGAAAGACCCTAGACAACGGAGGGGAACGGGCTCGGCCGGGGTCCTCGCAGTACAGTGCGATGAACGATCGGGTGCACCCCACCGTAGTGCGGCCTGTTGAACGCTCCCCTTGCGCATATTGGACGGAATGTGTCGGACCTGGACCAGCTCACGCAGTCGCTCGCCCGCAATCTCAAGCGCTGGCGGGGGGAGCGGGGCTTCACGCTCGACGCCCTGGCCGCACGGGCGGGCGTCAGCCGCGGAATGATCATCCAGATCGAGCAGGCCCGTACCAACCCGAGCGTCGGCACCACCGTCAAGATCGCCGACGCCCTCGGCGTCTCCATCACCACACTCCTCGACTACGAGAAGGGCCCCCAGGTCACGGTCGTGCCCGGGAGCCAGGCCGTACGGATGTGGTCCACACCGGCCGGCAGCCGCACCACCCTGCTGGTCGGCGCCGAGGCCCGCGGCCCGGTCGAACTGTGGTCCTGGACGCTGATGCCCGGCGACGCCAGCTCATCCGATCCGCATCCGGCCGGCACGACCGAACTGCTCCATGTGACCGCCGGTGAGCTGACCCTCGTCGTGGACGGCGAGCCGCACTCCGTACCGGCGGGCGCGTCGGCGGCCTTCGAGGCGAACGTCCCGCACACCTATCGCAACGACGGCGCCGGGACGGTCGAGCTGATCATGTCCGTCTCCATCCCGCCCGCAGGCTGAGACGCCGGGATCGCGGCCGGGGGAGCGCTGTTAACGTGACGCGCATGCGCGCTCCCCTGGGACATTTCGACAACGCCCGCCCCGCCCCCGACTGCCTCGACCTGCTCACCCAGCCGGTCGCCGACGCGGTCCGCGCGTGGCAGGGCGATGTGCCCGCCGAGCAGCTGGTGTTCGTCGACACCGACCCGGCCATCGCGGACACGGCGGCCTTCACCGAGCACTACGGCGCCGAGCTGCTCGACCAGTCCGCCAACTGCGTGGTCGTGGCGGGCAAGCGGGGCGGCGAGTCGACGCTCGCGGCGTGTGTCGTGCTGTCCCGGACCCGCGTCGATGTCAACGGCGCGGTCCGCAGGCAACTCGGCGCGCGCAAAGCCTCGTTCGCGCCGATGGACACGGCGGTCGCGGAGACCGGCATGGAGTACGGCGGCATCACCCCGATCGGGCTGCCCGCCGGCTGGCCGCTGCTCGTGGACTCCGCGGTGCTCGACACCGAATGGGTCCTGATCGGCAGCGGCCGCCGCCGCGGCAAGCTGATCGTCCCCGGCAAGGTCTTCGCGGGCCTGCCCGGCGCGGTGGTCCTGGAGGGACTCGGCGTCTGACGCGCCGGCCCCGGCCGCTCAGCCGCTCAGCCGCCCAGCAGGGGGATCTCGATGGCGGGGCAGCGGTCCATCACCATGTCGAGACCGGCCGCGCGGGTGCGCTCGTACGCCTCCTCGTCGACGACCCCGAGCTGGAACCACACGGCCTTCGCCCCGATCGCCACCGCCTCGTCCGCGACCGGCCCCGCCAGCGCGCTGTTGACGAAGACGTCCACCACGTCGACGGGAAAGGGGATGTCGGCCAGCGAGGCGTAGCCCTGCTCGCCTAGGACTGTCTCGGCCTTGGGGTGCACCGGTACGACGCGCTTGCCGAAGCGCTGCAGGACCGCCGCCACTCCGTACGCCGCGCGTTGCTGGTTCGAGGACAGTCCCACCACCGCCCAGGTGTCGCCCCGCTCCGTGAGGACCCTGCGGATGGTGGTCGGGTCGCCGTACACGGTTGCCTCCTGTGGTCGTCGGTTCGCCCCATGACAACAGACGGCCGGTCCTGGCGATTCCCCCGGGCCCGTCCTGGCCGGTACGCCTGCATAGGGTGGGGGCATGCAGGAGCAGTACCGGACCGTCGCCCGTGCGGGCGTGCACGAGACCGAGATCAACCGGTCGCGCTTCATCTGCGCGCTCGCGCCCGCCGCGAGCGAGCGGGAGGCGCAGGAGTTCGTCGCACGCGTCCGCAGGGAGCACCCGACGGCCACCCACAACTGCTACGCCTATGTGATCGGCGCCGACGCCTCCGTACAGAAGGCGAGTGACGACGGCGAACCGGGCGGCACCGCGGGGGTGCCGATGCTGCAGATGCTGATGCGCCGCGAGGTGCGCTACGCCGCAGCGGTCGTCACCCGCTACTACGGCGGGGTCAAGCTCGGGGCGGGCGGACTGATCCGGGCGTACGGGGGAGCGGTCGGCGAGGCCCTGGACACGGTCGGCACGCTGACCCGGCAGCGCTTCCGGCTCGCCACCGTCACCGTCGACCACCAGCGCGCGGGCCGGCTGGAGAACGATCTGCGCGCGATGGGCCGCGCGGTGCGCGAGGTGCGGTACGCGGAGGCGGTGACGATCGGGATCGGTCTGCCGGACACCGAGGTGGAGGAGTTCCGGGCGTGGCTCGCGGACACGACGGCGGGGACGGCGGTGCTGGAACTGGGCGCGGAGACGTTCTTCTGACATCTGACGACGGTTCGCCCACCCACTCACCCACCCCACCCCGCCCCGGACGCCGAGGAGAAGCTGAGCTTTGAGGATTCTGCACACGTCGGACTGGCATCTGGGACGGTCGTTCCACCGGGTGAGTCTGCTCGACGCCCAGGCCGCCTTCCTCAACCACCTCGTGGCGACGGTCCGCGACCGCGACGTGGACGTGGTTCTGGTGGCGGGTGATGTCTACGACCGTGCCGTGCCGCCCCTCACCGCCGTGGAGCTCTTCGACCGGGCGCTGCACCGCCTCGCCGAGGCGGGCGTACCGACCGTGATGATCTCCGGGAACCACGACTCGGCCCGCAGGCTCGGTGTCGGCGCGGGTCTCATCGAGCGGGCCGGGATCCATCTGCGGACCGACCCGGCCGGCTGCGCCACCCCCGTCCTGCTCTCCGACGCCCGGGGCGACGTGGCCTTCTACGGTCTGCCGTATCTCGAACCCGCTCTGGTGAAGGACGAGTTCAAGGCGTCGAAGGCCGGACACGAGGCCGTGCTCGGCGCCGCGATGGAGCGGGTACGGGCCGATCTCGCGGGGCGCGCCCCCGGCACCCGCTCCGTGGTCCTCGCGCACGCCTTCGTCGCGGGCGGTGACCCCAGCGACAGCGAGCGGGACATCACCGTCGGCGGTGTCGCCGCCGTGCCCGCCGGGATCTTCGCGGGCGTCGACTATGTCGCCCTCGGCCATCTGCACGGCTCCCAGGCCCTCACCGAGCGCGTCCGCTACGCGGGCTCCCCGCTCGCCTACTCGTTCTCGGAGACCACGCACCGCAAGACCATGTGGCTGGTGGAGCTGGGGCCGGACGGCGAGATCGAGGCGGAGCGGATCGACTGCCCGGTGCCGCGCGCCCTGGCCCGGATCCGTGGCCGGCTCGACGCGCTGCTCGACGATCCGGCCCTCGCCCGCCACGAGGAGTCCTGGGTCGAGGCGACCCTCACCGACCCGGTGCGCCCGGCCGAGCCCATGGCCCGGCTGGCCGAGCGCTTCCCGTATACGCTCAGCCTGGTCTTCGATCCCGAGCGGGCCGGCGACGATCCGCTCGCCTCCTACGCGCAGCGCCTCGCGGGCCGCACCGACCAGCAGATCGCGGAGGACTTCGTGGCCCATGTACGGGGCGGGGCCGGGCCCGACGAGCGGGAGCGCACCGTACTGCGCGACGCCTTCGACGATGTCCGGGTCGACGCGACGGTGCGTGAGGTGAATCCGTGAGACTGCACCGGCTGACCATCACCGCCTTCGGCCCCTTCGCCGCCACGCAGGAAGTCGACTTCGACGCGCTCTCCACCGCCGGGCTGTTCCTGCTGCACGGCCCGACCGGCGCCGGAAAGACCTCGGTCCTCGACGCGGTCTGCTACGCGCTGTACGGCGCCGTGCCGGGGGCCCGCCAGAGCCCCGGCGCCGCCCTGCGCAGCGACCACGCGGCCGTGGGGACATACACCGAGGTCGGCCTCGAACTGACCGTGGGCGGGCGCCGGTTGGAGATCACCCGGCGGCCCGCGCAGCTGCGCCTCAAGAAGAAGGGCACCGGCTTCACCACCGAGAAGGCACAGAGCTGGCTGCGTGAGTACGACGCCGCGAGCGGCGCCTGGCGGGCGATGAGCCGCTCCCACCAGGAGCTCGGCGAGGAGATCGGCCAGCTCCTCGGGATGAGCCGGGAGCAGTTCTGCCAGGTGGTGCTGTTGCCCCAGGGCGACTTCGCACGCTTTCTGCGCGCCGACGCCGAGGCGCGCGGCAAGCTGCTCGGACGGCTCTTCGACACCCGCCGGTTCGCCGCCGTCGAGGAGCGGCTCGCCGAGCTGCGCCGCGCCGCCGAGCATCAGGTGCGCGCCGGGGACGACCGGCTCCTCGGCATCGCCCAGCGCATCGCCCAAGCGGCGCGCGGCAGTTCCGCGCCGCCGCTGCCCGACCGGCAGCCGGGCGACGCCGGGCTCGCTTCCGCCGTCCTGGAATGGGCCGCGCTCGCCCGGTCCGGCGCCCATGAGTGCGCCGACATCGCCGAGTCGGCGCTGTCCGCCGCCGAGGGCCGGCAGGGGGCCGCCCGGCAGGCACTGGACGCCGAACGTGAACTGGCCAGGCTGCAGCAGCGGTTCGCGGACACCCGGCTGCGGGCCGAGGCGCTGGAAGCGCGCCGCCCGGAGTGCGAGCGGGCGCAGGCGCTCCTGGAGCGCGCCCACAAGGCGGAGTTGGTCGCCCCGGCGCTCGCCCTGCGCGACGACGCCGAGCAGGCGCATCACACGGCGGCCAGCGCGTACGCACGCGCACGGGACCTGCTGTCGTCCGGTCTCGCCGACGCCGGTGCGGAACAACTGGCCGCGCTGGAACGGACCATGCGCCAGAAACTCGGCGCGCTCGACGCGGCCCGGCGCGCGGAGCGGCGCAGCGCGGAGATCACGGCCGAACACGGTGATCTGGACCGGCAGGCGCGGGCCGACGAGGAGATCCTCCACGAAGCGGCCGGCTGGCTGGCCGGCTGGGAGTCCGTACGCCGGACGGTGCAGGACCGTATCGAGGCCGCCCAGGAGGCGGCGACCCGCGCGGAACAGCTCGCCGGACAGCTCGACCCCGCCCGTCACCGGCTCGAAGCGGCCCGCCTGCGCGACACCCTCGAAGCGGCCGCCACCGACGCGGAACAGCGGCTCGGCTCCGCCCGGGAACACGCCAACACCGCGCATGAGACCTGGCTCGACCTGCGGGAGCGACGGCTGCGGGGCATCGCGGCCGAGCTGGCCGCCCGGCTCGTCGACGGCGAGCCCTGCGCGGTCTGCGGCTCGGACGCGCATCCCGTGCCGGCGCGGGCGGCCGACGGCCAGGTGGACTCCGCCACGGAGGACGCGGCGCAGGCGGCGTACCGGCGCGCCGACCTGGCCCGGGGCGAGGCCGAGCGCGCGCACGCGGCCGTACGGGAGCGGTACGCGGCGGCCCGTGCGGCGGCCGGCGAGTCGAGCCTCGGCGAACTCGCCGCGCTCACCGAGCGGCTGGAGCGGGAACACACCGAAGCACACCGGGTCGCGGCCGGTACGCACGCCGCCCGCGAGGCCCTCGGCCGCGCCGAGCGTGAGCACGAGGGCCGGCTCGACGCCCGGCGGCAGGCCGAACACCGGGTCGCGGCCCGCACCTCGCGGCGTGAAGCCCTCGATCGCGAACAGACCGTGCTGCGAGCGGAGTTGGTACGCGCCCGGGGCGACGCGGACAGCGTCGCCGAGCGCGCCGAGCAACTGGAGCGCCGGGCCAGGCGGCTGTCCGAAGCCGCCGAAGCCGTACGGTCCTACGACACCACCGCGCTGCGCCTCAAGGAGGCCGACGGCCGGCTCGCGGACGCCGCCTTCCGGGCCGGCTTCGACACCCCGCAGGCCGCGGCGTCCGCCCTGCTCACCGGCGCGTCCCGGCGCGACCTTCAGCACCGCCTCGACGACTGGCAGGCCGAGGCCGCCGCCGTCGCCGACCGGCTCGCCGAACCGGAGACGAAGGCCGCCGCCGGCCGTCCGGCCGCCGACCCCGGCGCCGCCGAAGCCGCCCACCGGGCGGCCGAGCGCGCCCTGCGCGACGCGTCGTCCGCCTGTGCCACCGCCCGGGACCGCCGCGCCGAGCTGGGCAGGCTCTCCCGGCGGGCCGAGGCCGAGGTGCGCGGACTGGGCCCGGTGCGCGAGGAGTACGACCGGGTGGCCCGCCTCGCCGGGCTCACCGCGGGCACCTCCACCGACAACGAACGCAGGATGCGCCTGGAGTCGTACGTCCTGGCCGCCCGCCTCGAACAGGTCGCGGCCGCCGCCACCGTACGGCTCCAGCGCATGTCCTCCGGCCGCTACGCCCTGGTCCACTCCGACGCCAGGGCCGGCGGCCAGCGGCGGTCCGGTCTGGGGCTCCAGGTCATCGACGCCTGGACCGGCAGCGCGCGGGACACCGCGACGCTCTCCGGTGGCGAGACCTTCTTCGCCTCCCTCGCGCTCGCGCTCGGCCTCGCGGATGTCGTCACCGACGAGGCCGGGGGCGTACGGCTGGACACCCTCTTCATCGACGAGGGCTTCGGCAGCCTGGACGACCAGACGCTGGACGAGGTCCTGGACGTGCTGGACTCGCTGCGGGAACGGGACCGCAGCGTCGGCATCGTCAGCCATGTCGCCGATCTGCGCCGCCGAATCCCCACCCAGCTGGAGATCGTCAAGGACCGGCACGGCTCGGCGGTCCGCCAGCGCGTGGCGGGCTGACGGCTGTGCTCAGGCGGCCGAGCTCAGGCGGCCGAGCTCAGGCGGCTGTGCTCAGCGGCTGAGCGAACGGCGGGCGAGCGGGGACGAGTAGACCACGCTCGTGGTCACCGAGCCCAGCGCCCCGATGCGGCCCGAGATCTCTTCGAGATGGCTCATGGAGCGGGCGGCGACCTTCAGTACGAAGCAGTCGTCGCCCGTCACATGGTGGGCCTCCAGTATCTCGGAGGTTGCCTCCAGCAGATCGTGGAACGGCTTGTAGTTGCCGTTCGGATAGCGCAGCCGTACGAAGGCGAGGATCGGCCGGCCGAGCCGCTCCCGGTCGACCACGGCGGTGTAGCCGGAGATCACCCCGGCCTCCTCCAGCCGGCGCACCCGCTCGGTCACCGCGCTCGGGGACATCGAGACGGCCCGGGCGAGCTCGGCGAAGCTGATCCTGCCGTCGCGTTGCAGGGTGTCCAGAATGTGCCAGTCCGTGGCGTCCGGTGAATACTCGGTCATCACCGAGAAATAGCAGGGAAAGCACCGGTCCATCAAGGCAAGCGCCGGGGAATTCCTCTTCAGCAGACGGATCGGCGACCGTAGATTTCTGGTCATGACCACGTCTCTCAGCACCTCCCCGCCCGCCGTTCCCGGTCCTTCCGACTCCCCCAGCCCCGTCCTGCGGATTCCGCCGGCCACCCCCGCCGAGGCCGTCGCGTACTTCGGCGCGAGCCTCGCATTCCACGCGGACGTCTCCGATGTCGCCGCCGCGCTGGAAGCGGGCGGCGACCCCGGATTCGTGGTCCTCGACTCCCGCTCCACCGCGTCGTGGGACCAGGGCCATGTCCCCGGCGCGGTCCATCTGCCGACCGCGCTGATCGCCGGACAGGCGGAGCGGCTCCTCGACCAGGCGGTGCCGGTCATCACGTACTGCTGGGGCCCCGGCTGCAACGGCGCCACCCGCGCCGCGCTCGCCCTCGCCGGTCTCGGCTACCGCGTCAAGGAGATGCTCGGCGGCATCGAGTACTGGATCCGGGAGGGCTTCGAGGTCGAGACCCGGCACGGCCGGGAGCGCCGCGCCGCCGATCCGCTGACCGCGCCGGCCGGCCCGGCGGACTGCGGCTGCTGACCCCTCGTACGGCGCCCGATCACCCTACGACGGTGGGCAGCGGACGCAGGAACGGCGCGTCCACCGGGTCCGCGACGGGGCGTGCCGCGCGCAGCAGGACATCGAGCGCGGCGTCGGTGTCACAGGCGTAATGCCCGCTGGCCCAGGCCGCGTTGGCCTCCACGACCGCCCATGCCCTGCCGTCCGCGCCCTCGTCGACCGTACCGACGTCCACGACCACCGCACTCGGCAGCGCGGGCACCTTCGGTGCGAAGAGCCGGGCGGCGAAGTCCAGCACCTCGGCACGCCGTGGATCGCTCTCCAGCGGAGCGATGTCCATCTCGCCGTGCACCGCGTAGCGGCTGCCCGTGACCACCTCGCCGTCCAGCACGAACAGCCGGAACTCCGCGGTGAACGCCACGATGTCGCTGACCAGTACCAGCGCGTCGTCGTCCACGGCGTCTGGTCCCGGCAGCCGGCTGCCGTCGAAGTAGATCTTCGCCGGGAAGCTCTTGTCGTTGGGCGGCTTCACAAAGGCCGGGACGCGTAGCTCCCGGGCCCGTCCGATGGCCAGACACTCGATCCGGCGCCGGGTCAGTTCGTACGGCAGCGTCGCGAGCCAGTCCTCGTGCGCCTCCAGCAGCTCGAGCCCCAGCTCCCGCGCGACCGTGTCGGCGAACAGCGGCCCGGCGTAGAGCGCCGCTCCTGGATCCCCCCGATGCTCCTCGGGAACCCGTCGGGCGTGCAGCGTCCGCGACGGTATCCCGCGGCGCGCGGCGGCCGCCGCGAGGGCGGTGGCCGTCGAGGTCACGCGGGGGGAGAGATAGAGCGTGCGCGTCGTCATGCCGACGAGGCTGCCGTACGGGACGGATGCGCCGGTACCCGTTTTCCCGGGGGCCGGCGGCCCCCGGCTCGGCTCGGTGCGAAGGTCTGCGCGTGGCGGTGGGGCTCGGGTAGTGTTGCCGTCTCCAGCAGTGGACGTACCGAGGAGGTGAGACCCATTACCGCTGTATCAGGTCGGGTGCTCCCCTCTCATGACCGCGCGGTCCGTCAGGCATAGGTGACCGAGGGAGCCCCACAGGCATCCCGAAAGGCTCCCATGTCGCTCTCCCCGTCGTTTCTCCCTTCGTCCGCCATCGTCACCAGGCTCCGGGCCGCCGGCTGTGTCTTCGCCGAGGACGAGGCACGCCTGCTCATCGCCGAAGCCAGGACACCGGCCGGCCTCGCCGCCATGGTGGACCGGCGGGTCGACGGCCTCCCGCTCGAACACGTCCTCGGCTGGGCGGAGTTCTGCGGTCTGCGGGTGGCCGTGGACCCCGGGGTCTTCGTACCCCGGCGCCGCACCGAGTTCCTCGTACGCGAGGCCGCCGTCCTCGCCCCGCCGCGCGCTGTCGTCGTCGACCTGTGCTGTGGCTCGGGCGCGTTGGGCGCGGCGCTGGTCGCGGCCCTGGACCACGCCGAGTGGTACGCCGCCGACATCGACCCCGCCGCGGTGCGCTGTGCCCGGCGCAACGTCGTCGCCGCCGGTGGTGAGGTGTTCGAGGGAGACCTCTACGACCCGCTGCCCGCCACGCTGCGGGGCCGCGTCGACGTCCTGCTCGCCAACGTGCCGTACGTGCCGACCGAGGAGATCGGGCTGCTGCCCCCGGAGGCCCGTGTGCACGAGGCGCGGGTGGCACTCGACGGGGGCGCGGACGGGCTCGACGTCCTGCGGCGGGTGACGGCCGCGGCGGCGGTGTGGCTGGCACCGGGCGGCCATCTGCTGTTCGAGACGAGCGAGCGCCAAGCGCCGCGGGCCGTCGACACCGTCGCCCGTGACGGGCTGATCCCGCGGGTGGCCACGTCCGACGAACTCGACGCCACCGTCGTCATCGCGACCAGACCGGCCCTCCCGAGCGGACCGGGCCGGGACGGCGGCTCGTAATCCGTATGACAGCCGGCCCGGCGCCGACCATCATGGGTGCCCATGCCCAAACTCGCACCTCCCACCGCCCAAGCCCTGCGCCGCGACCCGCTGCCGCTGCTCGGCAGGACCGCTCTTGTCACCGGGGCCAGCCGTCGTGGCGGCATCGGCTGCGCGGTGGCCCGGCGCCTCGCGGCGTACGGAGCCTCCGTCTATCTCCATCACCATGTGCCGCACGACGCCGGCCAGCCCTGGGGCGCCGACCCCGAGGGCCCGGAAGGAGTCGCCGCTCTCGTACGTGAGGCACGCGCGGATCCGGACGCGCGCGTGGTGCACGGTCCCGGGGATCTCTCCGGGACCGAGGCACCCGCCGCGCTGATCACCACCGCCGCCGAGGCGCTCGGTGGCAGGCTGGACATCCTTGTCGCCAACCACGCGCTCAGCGGCTCCGACGGCACGCTCGACACCATCGACGCGGCGATGCTCGACGCCCACTGGGCGGTCGACACCCGGTCGGTGATCCTGCTCATCCAGGCGTACGCCCGGCTCCGTTCCACGCCCACGGACGGTACGGACCGTGCGCCCGGCGGCCGGGTCATGATGATGACCTCGGGCCAGGATCTCGCGGGCGGGATGCCGGACGAGATCGCGTACGGCCTGGCCAAGGGCGCCCTCGCCTCGGCGACCCGGTCCCTCGCCACCTCGCTCGCGGAGATCGGGGTGACGGTCAACACCGTCAACCCAGGCCCCGTCGACACCGATTACCTGTCAGGGGCGGACTACGACGCCATCGCCGCGATGTTCCCGTCCGGGCGCTGGGGCATGCCCGACGACCCGGCCCGGCTGATCGCCTGGCTGGCCACCGACGAAGCCGGCTGGATCACCGGTCAGGTCATCGACTCGGAGGGCGGTCTCCGCCGCTGACCGGAGGTATCGGCGCCGGCCAGGGCCGCGAACAGCTCCGTCGCGTCCGCCCCGGCCGGCAGGCCGCTCACCTGGCCGTCCCCCACCTCCACCACCCGCCACGCACCGTCCTCGCGCAGCGCCATGTCCGTCGTCACGAACCGGCAGCCGAGCGCCCGCACCGCGACGCGCACCGCGCCCAGCTCCGGCTCCGGCAGCCGGCCGGGCGTGTCCGGGTGGGCGGTGGTGAGCACCGGCGTGCCGTCCAGCCACCACACCCGGGCCTCGCCGCCCGGCACGAACCGCTCGTACGCACGCAGCACCACGCCCCCGGCGAGGGAATCCTCCTGGAGCGCGAAGAACCGGCCCACCACGGCCGCGACCCCGGCGGGGTCCGTCAGTTCGGGTACGAAGCACGCTTCGTCCCACTCGTGCTTACGGGACTTGACGAAGTCCTTCACCACCCCGGGGCCCGTCCCGAGCGGAGCCGCGAGGGCGGCCAGCTCGTCCTGCGCCGGGGGAGCACCTGGCTGCCCGGCCTGCCAGCCGCTGCGCGGTGTGAGGTGGGCGAACTCCTCGTACCAGCCGGGCAGTTCATGGGCGCGGCGGTACGCGCCCGCACCAGTCAGCAGCGCGCAGCCCCGCTCGTACAGCCCACGCTCCAGCGATTCGTAGACCGCCGCCGGCATCATCCAGCCCCGGTACCAGTACGGCCCCGAGTCCCGCCTCACCCGCGCGAGCGCGGCCGCCGTGTCCCCGGCAAGCAGCGCGTCATGGTCGAGGAGAGCGACCGCCGCGCCGTGCTCCCTGGCGAGAGCCGCCTCCTCGGCGAACACCGGATCCGTCCGGCTCGCCCGCAGCGGATCCGCACAGAAGACAAACCCCGCCCCCATTGAACCCTTCCCCTCGTCAGGGCCGGCCGGGGCCGGGCTCGCGCCTCTCGGCCGAGCCCGGCCCCGGTCATGCTTGTCCGCCGGTCAGAGCTTCGACAGCTCGTCCACCAGATCGTCAAGACCCAGCGAGCCCTGCGAGAGCGCGGCCATGTGCCACGCCTTCGCGTCGAAGGCGTCGCCGTGCGCCTTGCGGGCGTTCTCCCGGCCGAGCAGCCAGGCGCGCTCGCCCAGCTTGTAGCCGATCGCCTGCGCCGGCATCGACAGATAGCGGGTCAGCTCGCTCTCCACGAAGTCCGCGGGGCGGCCGCTGTGGTTGCCGAAGAACTCCTGCGCCAGCTCGGGGGTCCAGTGCTCGCCCGGGTGGAACGGCGAGTCCGCCGGGATCTCCAGCTCCAGATGCATACCGATGTCCACGATCACCCGGCAGGCACGCATCATCTGCGCGTCCAGATAGCCGAGCCTGCGCTCCGCGTCCGGCAGGAAGCCCAGCTCGTCCATGAGCCGCTCCGCGTAGAGCGCCCAGCCCTCCGCGTTGGCGCTGACCTGGCCGACCGAGGCCTGGTAGCGGGAGAGCCGGTCGGCGACATGCGTCCACTGCGCGATCTGCAGATGGTGGCCGGGGACACCCTCGTGGTACCAGGTCGACACCAGGTCGTACACCGGGAAGCGGGTGTCGCCCATGGTCGGCAGCCAGGTGCGGCCGGGGCGCGAGAAGTCCTCGGAAGGACCGGTGTAGTACGGGGCGGCGGGGCCGCCGGGCGGGGCGATCCTGGACTCCACCCGCCGTACCCGCTCGGCGAGTTCGAAGTGGGTGCCGTCCAGCGCCTCGATGGCCTCGTCCATCAGGTTCTGCAGCCAGTCCCTGACGTTGTCGACGCCCTCGATGTGCTCCCCGTGCTCATCGAGATGGGCGAGCGCCTCCCATGGGCCGGCGCCCGGAAGGATCTTGCCGGCCTCGGTCTTCATCTCGGCGAGCAGCCGGTGGTATTCGGACCAGCCGTACGCGTACGCCTCGTCCAGATCGAGGTCGGTGCCGTTGTAGTAGCGCGAGAAGCGGGCGTACCGCTCCCGGCCCACGGTGTCGGGCGCGTCCTCGACGGCGGGCGCGTACACCTCACGCATCCAGTCGCGCAGCTCCGCGACGGCCGCGGTGGCCTCACCAGCGGCGCTGTCCAGTTCCGCACGGAGCGAGTCCGGGCCGGCCGAGGCGAACTCCTCGAACCAGCCGCGGTCCTCGCCCGCCCAGTCCGTCAGCTGGCCGATGAACGTCTCGGTGGGACGGGGGCCGCCCGGCAGCTTGCGTTCGAGACCCAGCTCCAGCGAGGAGCGGAATCCCGCCAGCGCGGCGGGTACGGCCCGCAGCCGCTCGGCGACGGCCGACCAGTCCTCGTCCGTGTCGGTCGGTGTCACGGTGAAGACATCGCGGATGTGGTGTGCGGGCGAGTGGATATTGCTGACCGCGCGCAGCCCCTCCTCGGCGTCATGGACGGCGAGTTCGGCCGTGAGGCGCTCACGCAGCAGCCGGCCGCAGCGCCGCTCGGCATCGCTGTCCGCGCCCGGCAGCGCCTCGGCCCGGTCGAGCCGGGCGAGGGTCGCGCGGCCGAGGTCGGCAAGAGCCTGCTGCCCGGCCGGGGAGAAGTCGGGGAGGCGGCGGGAGCATTCCGCGACCCCCAGAAAGGTGCCGGTGATCGGATCGAGTTCGATGAGTGCGTCGACGTAGGCGTCGGCGACCTGGCGGGGCAGCGCGCTGCCGGCTGTGGCTGACATGCGGGCCATCCTCTCCAAGACTGCCCCTCACGTCACATCTTTGTTTCGCGCGCGCCGGTCGGATTGGCCGACGAAGGCGGCATCAGCGGACCGCAGTCCCACTCCTGGAAGATCAACCGGGTCTCGACGCGGGCGACTTCGGGCCGTGAGGTGAACTCGTCCAGCACCAGACGCTGGAGGTCGGACGTGTCCGCCACCGCCACATGCACCAGATAGTCGTCGGGGCCGGTGAGATGGAACAGCGCCCGCGACTCGGGGAGCGTCCGGATCCGCTCCACGAACGGAGCGATCAGCTCCCGGCGGTGCGGCCGGACCTGGACCGAGAGCAGGGCCTCCAGACCACGGCCGAGTTTGGCCGGATCGAGGCGCAGCCGCTGCCCGAGGATCACCCCGGACCTGCGCAGCCTGGCCACCCGGTCCAGGCAGGTCGAGGGCGCCACGCCGACCTCGGCGGCGATCTCCCGGTAGGTGGTCCGTGCGTCGTTCTGCAGCAGGCGCAATATGTGCAGATCGATCGCGTCCAGCACGACAGATTCGGCCATCGGCCGAACGTAGCACGGCACTTTGCCCACACAGGCCGCCGGGTGTTCAGAGTGAGGTCATGGACATTACAGACTTCGACGGTCCGACCGAGGCTCCCATCCGGGCCCTGGCCACCGAAGCCGTGCACGCGGGACGCGACGATCTCGCGAGCCTCGGCGTACACGCCCCGCCTCTCGATCTGTCCACCACCTACCCCTCGTACGACACCCGGGCGGAGGCGGCGCGCATCGACGAGTTCGCCACCACCGGCGCACGGCCGGCCGGACCGCCCGTCTACGCGCGGCTGGACAATCCGACCACGGCCCGCTTCGAGACGGCGCTCGCCCGGCTCGAAGGGACCGAGAGCGCGGTGGCCTTCGCCAGCGGAATGGCCGCGCTCACCGCCGTACTGCTCGTGCGCGCGAGCATGGGCCTGCGCCATGTGGTCGCGGTGCGTCCGCTCTACGGATGCAGTGACCATCTGCTGACCGCCGGGCTGCTCGGTACGGAAGTGACCTGGACCGACCCGGCCGGGGTCGAGGAGGCGATCCGCCCGGACACCGGGCTGGTGATGGTCGAGACGCCGGCCAATCCGACCCTGGCGGAGGTCGACATCCGGGCCCTGGCGCACGGGTGCGGATCGGTGCCGCTGCTGGTCGACAGCACCTTCGCCACCCCCGTGCTCCAGCGGCCCAGGGAGCACGGCGCGCGGCTCGTCCTGCACAGCGCGACCAAATATCTGGGCGGCCACGGCGATGTGCTGGGCGGGGTGGTGGCGTGCGACGAGGAGTTCGCGAGAAAGCTGCGCCAGGTCCGGTTCGCGACCGGGGGCGTCCTGCATCCGATGGCCGGCTATCTGCTGCTGCGCGGTCTGTCCACGCTGCCCGTACGGATCAGGGCCGCGTCGGAGACCGCGGCGGAACTGGCCCGCAGGCTGACCGCCGATCCGCGGATCGCCCGGGTCCACTACCCGCGGCTGGGCGGGGCGATGATCGCCTTCGAGGTGCACGGAGATCCGCACCGGGTGACCGCCGGCGTACGGCTGATCACCCCGGCGGTCAGTCTGGGCAGCGTCGACTCACTCATCCAGCACCCGGCCTCCATCAGCCACCGCATCGTGGCGGAAGGAGACCGGCGGTCCGCCGGAATCAGCGACCGGCTGCTGCGGATGTCGGTCGGTCTGGAGGACGTCGAGGATCTCTGGCGGGATCTGGACGGGGCACTGGGTGAGCGGCCCGCCCACGCCGGCCGCGCGGTGGTGACGACGCCTGGACGAGTTGTTCCGAAGTAGCGTCGCCCGCCCGGAGGGCGGGCCCGGCGGTGTCCGGTGCGTGCGGTCGCAAGGCGCCGAGGTGTCCTCGTAGCGGAGCTACTAGGGCATTTCGGCAACGCCGCGAGCGTGCGTGCTGGGCGCCGCCGGGCAGACGGGACTTCGGAATGACTCGCCTAGGACTCGGCCTGCTCATGATCGAGCAGTACGGCGTCCCCGTACGGAGCCGGCGTCCCCGCGGCCGTCCGGTCCAGCCGGGCCGTGATGACGAGCGTGCCCTCGTCGATCTGGTAGTCGAGTGGCAGGCCGAGGCCGCGCATGGCCGCGACCATGCCCGTGTTGGACGCCTGGGTGACGGCGTAGACGCTGCCGCAGCGGGCCTCGACGGCGAGCGCGACGAGCCGCCCCAGCAGCTCGGAGCCGATCCCGCGCCGCTGCCAGGCGTCCTCGACGATCAGGGCGACCTCGGTCTCGTCGCCGTCCCAGAGCAGATGACCGAGGGCGACCAGGCGGCCGGAGGCCGTCTCGACCGTGAGGGTACGGCCGAAGCGCGGGCTGAGCAGGTGGTTGAGGTAGCGGTCGGCGTCGCCCACCGGGCCGTGGTAGCGCAGCCCGAGCGTGCGGTCGGAGCAGCGGCGGTGCAGGGCGAGGGCCGCGTCGAGATCGTCGGGGTCGGCGCGGCGGACGGTGATCTCCTCACCCTGCGGGAGGGTGAGCACGTCCTGGCTGCGGGGGATGCGCGGGCCGAGCCGGGCGTCCAGCTCGACCAGGGCGCGGGCCCGGGCGAACTCGGTGGGGGTGAAGGGGAGATAGGGACGCTCGACGGTGATGCTGCCGCCGTTCGGATCGCGCAGCCGCATCGATGTGCCGTCCAGGACGCCTTCGACGGGCGCGGTCTCGCCGGTGACACGCCCGGTGACGGAGACGGCGGGCCGGGAGTGGATCGTGCAGCGGCCGAGCAGCTGGCGCAGCGCGAGAGGCAGTTCCGCCGCGTCCAGGGCGGTACGGGTGGCGAGGCCGAGCACCCGGGTCGGGGTGTCCACCAGGTCGTGTGTGTCGGCGCGCTCGATCCACGTACTGCTGCCGCCCGCGGCCGAGACCTCACGGGTGAGGTCCTTCGCCTGGAGCGAGGCCGGGGCGCGCAGCAGGAACTCGTCGACCGTGCCGTCGGCCAGCGGATGGGTCTGCAGGGTGAGGATGTCCACGCGGTGCGCCGCGAACGCCGTGCACAGCGCGGCCAGACTCCCCGGCTCGTCCCGCACGGTGGTCCGCATCCGCCAGAGCGTGGTCTCCGCCGCCCCTCGCCCTTCCCGTACCCCCGGATCGGGCGAGGTCACGGCGCCGGCGGTGGTCCCGCCGGCGCCGGGCGTGGGTGGGGCTTGACTGTGCCTGCGTGCCCACCAGGTGTGGAACGCGGCCGTGGCGGCGAGCGCCACGGCCGACGCGACCAGCAGAAAAGCCCCGTCGGGTCCGTGCGCGATCATGTTCGCCAGGGCGTCGGCGACGGCCACAGCGGTGAACAGGGCGGCCAGTTCGACAAGATCCCGCCGCCAGTGGTGCGGACGGCGGACACTCTTCGCAGATGTCACATCAGTCATGACCTCACTCTGACCGAATGGTGTTGCGTGATCACGAACGGTTTGTGACTGATGGGTTAAGTATGGATCTGTTCCCTTTTGGGGCGTCTCACGTCAATTTTGGCTTGGACTGATCGCTTTCGGAGCGCAATGCGGCCAGTAGCCGGGCCGCCTGCGCGGTCACCCGCGAGGCACCGCCGCGTCCGGCCACCTCCGGCAGACCGGATATCTCCTCCGCCGCACCGCACCGCTCCACACACTCGGCGGCCACGGACAGGATCTCCCCGAGACCGGGTCGTGCCGTCCCGGCGCGCGCGGCCCCCGGGGCCAACAGGGCGGGCAGCGCGGCGCGCAGCACGGACCAGACCGTGCCATACGCACCGGTGGCGGCGGCCGTACGGGCCGAGTCGGCCAGCCGGTTCAGTTTGACAGGACCCGAGTCCACCAGGGTGGCCAGCTCCTGGCCCAGCAGCGATCCGTCCAGGTCGCCACGGGCGGCGAGCACCAGCAGGGCGTCCACGGCCGACAGCCGGTCCTCCGGGTGCCGGGCGCCCAGACCGTACGCCAGCGCCCGGTGCAGCGCGAGCCCCGCGGGACCGCCGCTCTCGGCGAGGAGCGGCAGCCACCAGGCCCCGGCCCGCTGGTCGTGCTCCGCGCAGCCCACCACCTCGGGCAGCAGCCAGGCGGCGAGCGTGTCCCGGTCCTCCGGCAGCACGGCCGGCCAGCTTCTGGTCAGCTCCCCGCCCCAGTGGTAGCAGTGCGAGCGGGTACGGATCTCCGTACGGCCCAGCCATTGGAACGCACGGGGGAACTCCCGGTGGATGACGAGCCGTTCTCTCCTCTCGGCCAGCAGCCGCTGCGCCTTTGTCCGGGAACGCGGCCACCAGCGGCCGGCCCCGGACGGCTCGGACCGTTCGATCTGTTCGGCCTGCTCAGACTGCTCGGTCGGCTCCGATGCCCCGGCCGCCCCGGCCGCCCCGGTACGTCCAAGCGCGGGGAGCGCGGTCCCCTCCTCGATGAGCCAGGCGGCGAGCCGGTCGGCTTCGGGGGTGCCGAGCGCCGCGGCGGCGCGCGCCGTCTCCGGGTGCCGGCCGCGCCGTACACGCAGCAGGGCCTGGGCGAAGTCGACCGGAGCCGGGGTGGCGCGCAGGCGCTGGTATTCGGCCAGCCGCTCCACCAGGACCTCGGGGTCCAGCGCGCCGGTGCTCCAGGTCGGGGTGGCGAGCAGGAAGGGGACGGGCTTCGCGCGCACCAGATGAGCGGCCTCCCACAGCCGTGCGTCGATCACCCCGTTCAGCGCGGAGTGCGCACAGGAACTCGACGCCGTCCCGCGCGCGTTCGCCTGCGACAGCATCCGCTCGGAGACCTTGCCGAGCACCGACGCGGCCACCACTTCCACACCCCGGGTCAACCGGGAGAACCGCTCGTCACGGTGGTGCGCGGCCGTGTCGTCCAGCCACCAGCGGTCCGCCAACGCGTCGCGCAGCGCGTCGGCCAGCGCCGTCCTGTCCCGGTGGGCGTGGCGGACCAGACCGTCGAGCGTCCGCTCGAACGTCGGCATGTCGCCGCCCGCGATGACCAGCGCCGACACTTCCTCGACCAGTTCGGCCAGGGTCGCCGGGGCCGGCTCCAGACGCACCGGCTCCGGCGCGGGCGGCAGGAACTCCTCGTACGGGCCGGGATCGGGCTCCGCCGGCAGTTCGCCGAAGACCTCGGTGGCCCGAGCCCGGTGGACGGGGCTCAACAGCGCGGCCGCGGCGGCCAGCTCCGACCGCAGGCCGCTCTCCACGGTGGACAGGTGCCGGGCCACCAGCTTCAGCGCCCGTTCCTGGACACCCGTGTCCTCGTGTCCGAACGCCTCGGCGACCGCAGGCAGCAGCTCGCCCGCGGAGCCGCTGTCCGCGCGCAGGACCTTGCCCAGCAGCACCAGTTGGGCCCGGACGAGCTTCTTCTCGGAGCGGAAGAGCACGGACCGCGACATGTCCGCGAGGCTCCGCGCGGGCAGGGCGCCGGACACGGCGAGCCGGGCGAGCACCCCCTGCGCGTGACCGGCGACCTGCGAGGTCCCGTCCGACGCCATGGCGATCCAGTCGGAGATGTGCTCCCGCTCCTCGTCCGGGGTCAGCGCCAGCCAGTCCAGCAGATTCAGGAAGAAGACCAGATCGCCCGGCACACCGCCGCGCAGCAGGCGCGCGACGGAGGAGTCCACGAGCAGCCGCCGCTCCACCACCCCCTCCTCGGCCAGGGCGGTGAGCACCGACGGCCAGTGGTGCGGCTCGGCGGGGTCGTTGTACCAGGCCAGCGGACGCGGCAGTTCGGCCGTCCCGAAGAGCCGCGGGACCATGACCCGCACCTGCGGATCCTCGCGCAGCGAGGCGAGGAGCCCGTCGCGCGGCGCCGCCGCGTCGACCCAGCCGTGCACGTATCCGTCCGTGGCCGGCGCGGGACAACCCGACAGCCGGACCAGCCCCGAGATGAACGGGTAGTCGAGCTCCGCGGTCGACGCCCGGCCCGCGAGCCGGTGGGCGACATCGCCGAGCCAGGCCGGCTCGCGGTCCGAGAGAAGGTCGAGCAGCAGGACGTGCGGCAGCCGGGAACCCTCCCGCAGATCGCGGGCGCCCAGCCAGGCCGCGGTCGCCGCCGCCCCCGTATGGCAGCCGGCGCCCGCCACGACCAGCGCCCGCTGGATCTGCCCACGCTCCCGCCACCGGCCCCACGGCCACCCGCGCAGCTCCGTGCGCAGCGCCTTCAGCGCGGCCAGCGCCTCCTTGCGGTCCGCCGCCGTCAGCGGCTCGACCAGCCCGGGAACACTCTCGACACGACCGGCCCGTACACCGTCGAGCAACTCGCTCATCGGGCACCTCCGGCGGTCAGAACGGCCTCGCGCCGGGCCATCCGGACGGCCAGCGCGTGCTTGCACGGCCCGCGTCGTCCCCGGTAGTCGGCCCACCAACGGCAGGTGCAGCTCAGCACCCCGCCCGTCTCCCGCACCTGATAGCGCCGCTCGCCCGAGGCCACGGAGGCCAGTTCGCCGTCCAGCGCCACGGCGCCCGAGGAGAGCAGGGCGCGGGCCGAGACCAGCCGCGGATTGTGCCGCTCCACGCGCCGCGCGTCGTACGGCAGCTCCCGGTGGAAGTACCCCGCGTCCGCGATGTCGTAGCCGACCCGGCCCGCCGTCCCCAGCCGGGTCAGCGCCGCCCGGACCCGCTCCACCGTCAGCCCCGCCTCCGCGGCCAGCTCCACCGGATCGATCCGTGGCTCCCACGCCAGCAGTACGGACACCAGCTCGGCGTCCCCCGCGGCCTCTTCGGTGGCCAGCGCCTCCAGCACCCCGCCCTCGCCGGAGAATCCGCGCGCCGCGTCGGGCGACAGCGTGAGGGTGAGCCGCATCCCCGGCAGCACCACCTCCCAGGCGCTCGCCGCCGCGGCTCCGTCGGCCACCGGCCCGTACACCCGCAGCGCCGTCGCGTCCCGCAGCACCCGCTGCAACGCCACCAGCCGCTCGGGGCCCGGCAGACAGACAGCGCCCGGCACCGGCCTGGTGGTCGGCCGCAGCGTTCTCCCCGCGGGTACGACCCACATCGCCCCACGGGAGGCGTTGCCGGAACCGCGCGGCAGCGAGCGCAGGAAGCGGACGGCCTCCGCCGCGGTCAGCTCGGCCCGCAGGTCGAATCCGGCGGAGACCACCTGCGCCTCCGCGAAGCCGCGCAGCCAGCGGTCCGGCAGCGGAACCTTCTTCTCCACCACCGGGCCGTCCAGGGTGGTGACCGTCAACTCGTCGGGGCCCACCCGCAGATGCAGCGGATCGTCGGCCGTCATCCGTGACAGGGCCTCGCGCAGCGGATTGTTCACATCCACATTGGTCGTGCCATGTCCCGTCCCGGCGCCGTCGAGTCCCTCCCGCAGCACATCGAGACGCGCGTACACCCCGCAGCAGCCGGAGAACGACTCGAAGCGCAGCCGGTCCCCGTTCCCCGTCACCACCGGGTCGAGCGACGCCGCCAGCACCCGCTGGTAGTAGCGCGCGCCCGCCACGTCCGCGACGGCGAGCAGCCCCCGGGCGGCCGCGCGCGGCGACGACAGAAATCCGGCGAAGAAGCGCGGATGCGCCTCGGCTCCGGCGGGTGTCAGCCCGCCCGAGGTCTCCAGACCGAGCAGCCGTCCGCCCCGCGTGTTCTCCAGGGCGGACGGACGTGAATAGGCAAGCGCCTGTACGGATCGCGTCATGAAAAAGACGTTAGATCCAGGCACTGACAATCGACTTCGGGCTCCTACTGCCCGACCTTCCCCGGCCGGAGCACCTTGGTGAACAGCACCGTGCCGCCCTGCGCCCGCAGCCGGACCGTCAGCTCCCCGCTGCCACCGTCGATGTCCACCTCGCCGAAGAGCGGCGGCGTCTCCATCGGCGAGAGATTGGATCCCTGAGGAGCTTTCACGAAGACCCGGTCGGGGCCGAACGTGCCGTCCAGCGCGCTGGCCGGGAACTGGCCCGCCGCGATCGGCCCCGAGACGAACTCCCAGAAAGGCGCGAAGTCCTTGAAGGCGGCCAGCTCGGGCGTGTAGTGCTGCGCCGAGGTGTGGTGGACGTCCGCCGTCAGCCACAGCGTGCCGGTGATCCGCTGGTGCTTGATGTACCGCAGCAGATCGGCGATCTGGAGCTCCCGGCCGAGCGGAGCGCCCGGATCGCCCTGCGCGACGGCCTCGATGTTCGTCGTACCGTCCGGCACGACGAGACCGATCGGCATATCGGCGGCGATCACCTTCCACACCGCGCGCGAGCGCGACAACTCGCGCTTGAGCCACTGGAGCTGCTCGGCGCCCAGGATGCCGTTGACGTCGTCGGCCTGCCGGCCGGGGGAGTTGGCGTTGCGGAACGTTCGCATGTCGAGGACGAACACATCGAGCAGCGGGCCGTGGTTCACGACCCGGTGGATACGCCGGTCCGCACCGCGCGCGTGCGGGGCCGAGATGGGGAAGTACTCATGGAACGCCTGAGCCGAGCGGGCGGCCAGTACGTCCACGTTCTTCTCGGTGTAGCGGTCGTCGTCCAGGATCTGGCCCGGGTACCAGTTGTTGCGCACCTCGTGGTCGTCCCACTGGGTGATCGAAGGGACCTCGGAGTTGAAGCGCCGTACGTGTGCGTCGAGCAGGTTGTACCGGAAGTTGCCCCGGTACTCGGCGAGGGTCTCCGCGACCTTCGACTTCTCCTCGGTGGTGACGTTGCGCCAGACCCGGCCGTCGGGCAGCGTCACGCTCGGCTCGATCACCCCGTCCGCGTAGATCGTGTCGCCGCTGCACAGGAAGAAGTCCGGGTTGAGCCGGCGCATCTCGTCGTAGACGCGGTGGCCGCCGATGTCCGGGTTGATGCCCCAGCCCTGCCCGGCGATGTCGCCCGACCAGAGGAACCGCACATCCTGTCCGCGCCGCGCCGGCGCCGTGCGGAAGGTGCCGTACACCGGCTCGCCCGTACGGCGGGGATCTTCGGGATCGGCCAGTGTCACCCGGTAGTGCACCTGCTCGCCGGCGGCCAGTCCGCGCAGCGGGACCGTCCCGGTGAAGTCGGTGCCGGGGCCGAGCAGCGGACCGTGCCAACTACGGGCGCGGCGGAACGATTCGGTGGCCGAGGTCTCCACAATCATGCGGGCGGGCCGGTCGGACCGTACCCACACCAGCCCCGACGAGGAGGTGACATCGCCGGTCTGGACGCCCCAGGCGGCCCGCGGCCGACCCGACAGGGCCTGCGCGGGGGCGGCGGCCGCGAAAGCGGCGCCGGGCAGGGCCAGCGCGGCCGAGGCGGCGAGCGAGCCGCGCAGCACACTGCGACGGGCGGGGGATTGGGGGACGCCGGCGGCCGGTGACCGGCCTGAGGTGTTCTCGGAGCTGTGTGACATCGAGGGGTCTCCTGGGCAGGTGTGCCGTGGGTGTCGTGCCATGCCTAACGCCCGGCGGCGGCCATCGCGCGAACCCCGCGTGAACAGCCGCGTCCGGTTCCACGCTCCGGCGCGGCCCGGCCGGTTGTGTCCGGCGCCGCACGGATATCGCCTGGACCTCCGTCGGGCCGTCGGCTGGGATGGGAACGTGGCAACCGACACCGCGAGCACCGACGCCTTCGAAGCGCACAGGACCGTACTGACGGGTGTGGCCTACCGCATGCTCGGCCGGATCGCCGACGCCGAGGACGTGGTGCAGGACGCCTGGCTGCGCTGGAGCGCCGACGCGCGTACGGACATCCGCGAGCCGCGCGCGTATCTCGTACGGATCACCACCCGGCTCGCCATCGACCGGCTGCGCCAGGCGCAGACGCGGCGCGAGGCCTATGTCGGCCCCTGGCTTCCCGAGCCGATCGTCACCGACTTCGGGCCCGCCGTCCCCGACACGGCCGAGTGCGCCGTGCTGGCCGAATCGGTCTCGCTCGCCGTGCTGGTCGTGCTCGAATCGCTCTCGCCGCTGGAGCGCGCGGTGTTCGTGCTGCGGGAGGCCTTCGGCTTCCCGTTCGGCGAGATCGCCGTCACGCTCGACCGCAGCGAGGCGGCGGTACGGCAGCTCGCGGGCCGGGCCCGCCGCCATGTCGAGGAACGCAAACCCCGCTACGACGTCGACCCGGCCGAACGCCGCGCTCTCACCGAGCGGTTCCTCGCCGCGGCGGGCGGCGGCGATCTCGAAGCGCTGCTCTCCCTGCTGGCGCCGGACGTCCGGCTGGTCGGCGACAGCGGCGGCAAGTCCAAGGCGCCCCTGCGGATCATCGACGGCGCCGACAAGGTGGGCCGCTTCCTCTTCGCCGTCGCCGGCGACATCGCGCAGTACACCTTCGAGGTCATGGAGATCAACGGCGCTCCCGCAGTGCTGGTCAGCGTGGGCGGAGCGCCGGATCTCGTCCTTCAGCTGGAGATCAGGGACGGCCGGGTGCAGTGCATCCACCTCGTCCGCAACCCGGACAAGCTCGGTGGAGTGTCCGCGCACTGACCGTTTGTGCCCCAGAGCCCCCGTCCGCCGCCCCGGACGCGGGGCTCCGTGCCGCGCGCGCCCCGGCGGTGTACGAACGTCCTGTGAACACCCTGCGTCGGAGTGTGCTTTCTCTCGGTAACGGCAGAGGATTGGTCTTGACCAACGGGATGAGCCGTCCTATCGTCGCTGTTAGTGCAGGAACCTTTAATAAACAAGGGCACGTAAAACCCGCCGAGGACACGGCGATTGCGGAGGATCAGGGTGGGGACCACGCAGCTCGAATCAGTGCCGGAGCCTAAGTACTGGCACCTCAGGACCGTGCTCGGCGAAGCGCTCGACTCCGACTTCGCGGTGGGGGAGGTCCTGCCCAACGAGCGTGACCTGGCGGCCCGTTTCGGGGTCGCCCGCGCCACGCTCCGGCAGGCTCTGGAACAGCTGGAGCTGGAAGGCAGGCTGCAGCGCCGCCGCGGTGTCGGCACGACCGTCGCCCCGCCGCGCGTGGGCGTGGACGTCTCCACGCCCCAGCACGAATGGCCGGGCGCCGCCCAGGACACCTGGCAGCCCCTCGACTGCGCCCTGGCGCCCGCGCCCGTCGCGGTGGCCAGGCTGCTGGAGACGGACGCCGCCGAAGAGGTCCACACCGTCCGCAGGATCCGCGTCACCCAGGGGCAGTCCGTGGCGGCCGAGCTGCTCTACGTACCGTCCTCGTCGGTGCCCGAGCTGTCGGCCATCGACGCGCCGTCCGGACCCGCGCGCGCCCGCAGCGTCCTGCGTGAGCTGCAGCGCCTCGGCCTCGACGGCCAGGACCGCGCGGTGGAGCTGGGCTCGGCGCGCGCCGACGACGCGAAGGAGCTGGACCGGCTCCCGGGCGCCCCCGTCCTCGTGGTGACGACGCGCTATGTCGTGGAGGGCCGTACCGCCGCCGTCTCGGTGGCCACCTACCGCGCCGACACCTGCCGGCTCACCTTCGGGGACTCCGGCGACCTGGAGATCAGCGACCAGCCGGAGGAGCGCCGGGCTTCCTGAAGCTTGGCCTTCCGCACGCTTGCCCGTACCGTACGGCCCGTCGCTCAGCGGCGGGCCGTCACCGTTCCCTCCACCGCGAACAGCTGCTCCTCGACATGGTCGAGAGCCAGCCGCAGCGCCCCGGTGGCCACCGCCGCCTCGCCGAGCAGCGAGAGCGCCACCCGGGGCGGGCGCAGACAGTAGCGGGAGAGTTCGTCGCGCAGCGGATCCAGTACGCCGTCGAGTCCGGCTGCCCAGCCGCCGACGACCACCAGCTCCGGGTCCAGCGCCAGCACCAGCGCCGCCACATCGTGCACCAGCCGCTGGATGAAGCGCTCAACGGCCTCCTGGGCGCGCACATCGCCCTCCCGGGCGTGTGCGAAGACCTTGGCCACCGCCTGCTCGTCGAGTGGATGGAGGGGTTCGTCCGTCGTTGACAGCAGCTTCTCCGGTGTCACATCGCGGCCCAGCAGATGCAGCGCGCCGATCTCGCCGGCCGCCCCGCCGAAGCCGCGGTGCAGCCGCCCGCCGATCAGGGCGCCCGCCCCGGGACTCAGCCCCGCCAGGACGAAGACGATGTCGTCGGAGTCGGTGGCCGCGCCCTTCCAGTGCTCGGCCACGGCCGCCGCGTTGGCGTCGTTCTCCACCAGCACCGGACATCGGAACGAGCGGCGCAGCCGCTCACCGAGTGCCAGGCCCGTCCACTGCGGCAGCGCGGTGCCCAGCCGTACGGTCCCGTCGGCCTCCACGATCCCGGGGCTGCCCACCCCCACCGCCCGCAGGGAGCTGCGCGCCACCCCCGCGCGCCGCAGCACATCGGCCACGGCGAGCCTGACCCGCTCCAGGCGTTCGTCCGCGTCGGCCGTCTCCGAGACCTCCCGCGACCCGGCGCCGATGATCCGGCCGTCCAGCCCGGAGAGCAGCGCGGCCACCCGGTGCGGCCCGATCTCGATGCCCAGCAGATGCCCGGCCTCGGCCCGGAACCGGAATCTCCGCGCCGGGCGGCCCTGTTTACGGGCCTCGCCCTCCTCCGGAGCGGACTCGACGACCAGGCCGGCCACCATGAGCCCTTCCACCACGCCCTCGACCGTCGGCCTGGACAGACCCGTGACCCGGGTCAGATCCGTGAGCGTGAGGGAGCCGGCGCCGCGCAGGGAGTGCAGGAGCACCGCTGAGTTGATCCGCCGCAGGAGCGAAGGGTCTCCGCCGGTCAGCCGCCCCACGGTATGTCCTCCCGGTCGTGCGCGTGTCTGGCGGATGCTACTCGGTGGTTGGCGGTGCGGCGAGTGGCGAGCACGCCCGCCTTATTAGGCTGTGACGCCTGGGCGACCGCACGAGGAGTCGGAACGGGGCAGTGGCACCGCACCGTACTCACCTGACGGGCAGCCAATTGTCAGTCCCCGAGGGTTTACTGAGTCGATGACCACCGCACAGCACCTCGCCGTCATCGAGCTGCTGCGTGTCCGCGCGTTCCCGGCGGAGCGCGGCCCCTCCGAGGTGGGCACGAGCGGACCGGGCTACCACCTCGCCGAGCTGCCCCGAAGTGACGGCTTCCGGTACGACGGCGGGGACGAGGACGTCGCGCGCCTGATCGAGGACGCCGATCAGTGCGCCGCGGAGCACACCGCGCTGACGGAGATCCTCTCCGCCCGTTTCGGGGAGCCGCAGTACATCAGCCTGTGGAGCGTCCACGTCCGGGGCGGCGAGGGTGAGGAGATACCGGAGCCCTGGCGCGAGCTGAGCGAAGGGCTCCGGTATCTCCACCTGTGGCGGATCGAGGGCCGCTGGCTCGCGGTGGGCGTGGCGGGCGAGGGCGGGGAGCGGCGGTCGCGGCTCGTCGCCGCGGTCACGGAGACAGACCCGCCGTAGCGACCCGCCTCGCCGGGTGTCCCGTCGGAGGCCGCGGCTCAGAGGCTCCAGCCGCGCAGCTCCTCGGCGATGGCCCGGACGTCGGCCGTGCCGCCCTTGACCAGCTTGGCCAGATCCCGGACCTGCTCGGGCGAGGTGACGACCTTCAGCCCGCTCGCGACGAGATAGCCGTACGCCACGGCGGAGGCGTACATCGCGTTGGAGCGCTCCAGGGCCGGCACGTGGAGCAGCAGGTGCAGCAGGGCGGCGGCGCGGGCGTGCGGGTCGCTGTAGACGGGGGTGCCGAATATCTCCGCGTCATGGCGGCTGACGGCGGCGACAAGCGCGCCCCAGTCGGTGACCTGCGGGTCTCCGGGTGTGTGGTGCTCGGCGACCATCAGGAGCCAGGCCAGTTCGATCCGCAAGGTCAACGCGCGCCTTCGCGCTCCGCGCCGAACTCCTCGACGAAGACCGATGCGTACTGCTTCATGAAGTCGGCGGCGGACTCGACGAAGGTACGTCCGGCCTCGCCCGTGTCCTGCTGGACGAGTTCCTCGATATAGCGGTTCACGCTCACCCCGCGCTGAGAGGCTTGTCGGCGAGCGGCCTCCGCGGTGGTCTCGTCCACGCGTACGTTCAGCTGAGTCTTGGCCACCCCACCAAGCTAGCGCGTCAGTGCTAGCGCGGACAAGTGGTTGCCCGCCGGGACACCCGAGAGCCGGGACACCCGCACAGGCCGGGACTCCCGAAGAGGCCGGGACACACGAAGAGAAGGAGAGACTCCATGCCACGCCCCTTCCGGTTCGCTGTGAACATGCTGACGCCCGCCGCCGGCCCGGAGTGGCGCAAGCGGTGCAGACGGGCCGAGGACCTCGGCTTCGACGTGATCCAGGTGCCGGACCACCTGGGGATGCCCGCGCCGTTCCCGGCCCTGGTGGCCGCGGCGGAGGCGACCGGGCGGCCACGCCTCGGGACGTTCGTGCTCAACACCGCCTTCTGGAACCCCGCGCTGCTCGCCCGCGAGATCGCGACCACGGACACGCTGACCGAAGGGCGGCTGGAGGTCGGGCTCGGCACCGGTTACGTACAGGAAGAGCACGAACGGGCCGGTCTGGAGTTCCTCCCGCCGCGCGAACGGGTCGATCTGCTCACGCGCATGGTCGGGGAACTGGACCGGCTGCTCGGCGACGAGGCACATGTCCCCCGGCCGGCGCAGCTGCCGCGGCCGCCGCTGCTGATCGGGGGGAACGGTGACCGGGTGCTGCGGCTGGCCGCCGAGCACGCGGAGATCACCGCCTTCACCGGGGCCCGGGTCACACCGGACGGTGTACGGGTGCTCACCGCCGAGGAACTGGACGGGCGGGTCACGGCGTACCGGGGCTTCGAAGCCGGCCGGCCGGCCCCGGCGGAGCTGAATCTGCTGCTCCAGATGGTGACGGTCACCCAGGACCGGCGGGCGGCGGTACGGGAGCTGCGCCCGATGGCTCCGCATCTGACCGAGGACCAGATCCTGGAAGTTCCGGTGATCGCCGTGGGCACCGTACGGCAGATCGCCGACCAGCTGCGGGAGCGGCGGGAGCGGTTCGGTTTCAGCTACCTGACTGTCCTCGACCCGTTCATGGAGGCTTTCGGTCCGGTGATCGAGGAGCTGCGCGGCAGCTGACCGCATCGCGGAATCCGTTCGACGGGGCACGGCGGCCGGTGATGGGATCCGGGCATGGACGATCTCCGGATACGGGCCGCGTCGCCGGCCGACCTCGACGCGGTGCTCGCCTTCTGGAAGGCCGCCGCCGAAGGGACCAGCATCACGGACGACCGCGACGGCGTCGAGCGGCTGGTGGCCCGCGATCCCGGGGCGCTGATCCTCGCGGAGCGGGGCGGCGCGCTCGCCGGCACGGTGATCGCCGGGTTCGACGGCTGGCGCTGCCATCTCTACCGGCTCGCCGTGCGTCCTGACCAGCGGCGCCTGGGCATCGGCGGGGCGCTGCTCGCGGCCGCCGAGGAGCGCTTCGTACGCCTGGGCGGGCGACGCGGCGACGCGATGGTGCTCGACCGCAACGAGCGCGCTCAGCACACCTGGCGGGCGGCCGGATACGGTCCGCAGCCGCAGTGGACCCGCTGGGTCAAGCCGCTGGACGGCTGAGGCTCCCCACGGGCCGCCGGGCGGGCCGGGCCGTCGAGCCGTCGCGCGGTCCTTCTCCCGCTGACCGATCATGGGACGGAGGTGAACCGATGACCGAAGTGCTTCTGCTCCTCGTGGCGGTGCTGCTCGCCCTCGCCTGCGGGGCCTTCGTCGCGGCGGAATTCTCGCTCACCACCGTCGAGCGCGGCGATCTCGAACGGGCCGTCGAGCGAGGGGAGCGGGGCGCCGCGGGCGCCCTGAAGGCTGTGCGCAGTCTCACCTTCCAGCTCTCCGGCGCCCAGCTCGGTATCACCGTGACCAATCTGGTCGTCGGCATGCTCGCCGAGCCGTCCGTCGGCAAGCTGATCCGCGGGCCGGTCGAGGCCGTGGGCCTCTCCCCCTCCGCGGCCTCCTCGGTGGCCCTGGTCATCGGTACGGCCCTGTCGACCCTCGTCCTGATGGTCGTGGGCGAGCTGGTCCCGAAGAACTGGGCGATCTCCTCGCCGCTGGCCGTCGCCAAGGTGGTGGCCACCCCGCAGCGGTACTTCACCCTGGCCTTCCGCCCGTTCATCAGCCATCTGAACAACACCGCGAACCGCATCGTGCGCGGCTTCGGCCTGGAGCCCACCGAGGAGCTGGCCTCCGCCCGCAGCCCGCAGGAGCTCGTCGCCCTGGCCCGGCACTCCGCGCAGAAGGGCGCGCTGGAGGCGGACACCGCCGAGCTGTTCGTACGGACCCTGAGTCTGGCCGCGCTGACCGCGGAGAACGTGATGACCCCGCGGGTGCAGCTCATGGCCCTCGACGTGCGGGCCACGGCGGAGGATGTCGCCAACGCCACCCGCGCCACCGGCCTCTCGCGCTTCCCCGTCTACCGGGGCAGCCTCGACTCGGTCGTCGGCGTGGCGCACATCAAGGACGTGCTGGCGGTCCCGGCGGAGCGCCGGCCCCGGTTCCCGGTGGCCGAGCTGCTGCGGGAGCCGCTGCTGGTGCCGGAGAGCCTGACCGTGGACAAGCTCCTCGACCGTCTTTCCGGCGGCACCACGATGGCCGTCGTCATCGACGAGTACGGCGGGACGGCGGGGGTGGTGACGCTGGAGGACATCGTGGAGGAGGTCGTCGGCGAGGTACGCGACGAGCACGACCCGCACGAGACCCCCGACCTGGCCCCGCTGGGCGAGGACGCGGAGGGCAGGGCGCTCTGGTCGGCGGACGGCGCCGCACGCGCCGACCAGCTGGAGGCCGTCGGACTGCGGATGCCCGAGGGGCCGTACGAGACGCTCGCCGGGCTCGTCGCCGCCGAGCTGGGCCGGATCCCGGCCGAGGGCGACGTCGTCGAACTGGACGGCTGGCGGCTCGATGTCACGGATGCCACCGGCCGGCGCGCCGCCCGTCTGCTGCTGCGCGCGCCCCGCCCGGCCGCCGAGGCCGCCGAGGACACTGTGGACACCGAGGAGAGCGGATGATCACCGCCGTCCAGCTGTTCATCGGCCTGCTGACGCTCGTCGTCAACGCCTTCTTCGTCGCGGCCGAGTTCGCGCTGATCTCCGTACGCCGCAGCCAGATCGAGCCGGAGGCGCAGGCCGGGAACCGGCGGGCGCGCAGTGTCATCTGGGGTCTTGAGCATGTGTCGGCGCTGCTGGCGGCGGCGCAGCTGGGCATCACGCTCTGCACGCTGGTGCTCGGTATCGTCGCCGAGCCCGCCATCGCGCATCTGCTGGAGCCCCTCTTCCACGCGGTCGGCGTGGCGCAGGGTCTGGTGCATCCGATCTCGTTCGTCATCGCGCTCGTCCTGGCGACGTATCTGCACATGCTGCTGGGCGAGATGGTGCCGAAGAACGTCGCCCTGGCCGGACCCGCCCGGGCCGCGCTGCTGCTCGGTCCGCCGCTGGTGGGACTGGCCCGGGGGCTGCGGCCGGTGATCTTCACGGTCAACGCCTTCGCCAACGCCCTGCTGAAACTGCTCCGGGTGGAGACCAGGGACGAGGTGTCCGCCACCTTCTCCGACGACGAACTGGCCCGACTGGTCACGGACGCGGGCCACGCCGGGCTGCTCGACGACCGCGCGGCCGAGCGGCTGCACGACGCGCTGGAGCTGGGGCGCCGGCCGGTGAGCGATGTGGTGATGCCGCTGGAGCGGGTGGTCTTCGCGCGGCCCGGGGTCACCCCCGAGGAGCTGGAAGGGCTTGCCGCCGAGTCCGGCTTCTCCCGCTTCCCGGTGGTCGACGCCTCACGGCGGATCCTCGGCTACCTCCATGTGAAGGACGCGCTGGACGCCCTGCCGCGCGATGTGCCGTTCGCGGTGGCGGCCATGCGCGCCGTCGCGCGGGTGCGGGTCACGACACCGATGGACGACGTGCTGACCGCGATGCGCCGCAGCCGTACCCATCTGGCCGCGGCCGAGGACGAGGACGGCAGGCTCGAAGGCCTGGTGACGATGGAGGACGTCCTGCGCGAGCTGGTGGGCAGGCACGCGTGACGGCGGTGCCGGGGCTCCCTCGGGACGCCTGCGTACCGCGCGGTACGATCGCTCCGCCATGGAGATGAATGCCAACTACACCAGTTTCGTCGCGGTCGGTGACTCCTTCACCGAAGGCATGTCCGACCTCCTTCCCGACGGCTCGTACCGCGGCTGGGCGGATCTGCTCGCCGCCCGTCTCGCCGCCCGCACCCCCGGGTTCCGGTACGCGAATCTCGCCGTACGCGGCAAGCTCATCGGCCAGATCGTCGAGGAACAGGTGGATGTCGCCGCGGCGATGGCGCCGGACGTGGTGACGCTGGTCGGCGGACTCAATGACACGCTCCGGCCGAAGTGCGACATGGGGAGGGTGCGCGGGCTGCTCGAAGAGGCCGTGGAGCGCCTCGCGCCGTCCTGCGGAAAGCTGGTCCTGATGCGCAGTCCCGGCCGCAGCGGTCCGGTCATGGAGCGCTTCCGGCCGCGGATGGAGGAGCTGTTCACCTTCGTCGACGACCTGGCCCAGCGGCACGGCGCCCTGGTCGTCGATCTGTACGGGGCGACGGTGCTGGGCGACCAGCGGCTGTGGGACGTGGACCGGCTGCATCTGACCGCGGAGGGCCACCACCGGGTCGCCGAGGCCGTCTGGCAGGCGCTGGGCCTGGAGGCGGAGGACGACTGGCGCGCGGAGCTGCCGCAGGCCGCGCCCGTCCGGTGGGTGATGCGGCGCACGAGCGACATACGGTTCGCGCGCCAGCATCTGGGGCCGTGGGTCATGCGCCGCGTCACCGGGCGCTCCTCCGGGGACGGCCGTCCGGCCAAGCGTCCCGAGCTGCTGCCGTACCGGACGCCGCCTCTCACGGCGCCGGGCCCGGACTCCGCCCCGCCGGGTCTCTCGTAGCAAGCCCCGGGTCTCTCGTAGCAAGCCACAAACCGGGCCGCGGCGCCGACCTGCACAAACCGCCAGTAGAATCAGCTCACGTGACTGCCGTGTCTGCGAAGCCTCGCATCCCCAATGTCCTTGCCGGCCGCTACGCCTCGGCGGAGCTGGCCCTGCTGTGGTCCCCCGAGCAGAAGGTGAAGCTGGAGCGCCAGCTGTGGCTGGCCGTACTGCGGGCGCAGCAGGACCTCGGGATCGAGGTGCCGCGGACCGCCCTCGCCGACTACGAGCGCGTGCTCGACCAGGTCGACCTGGCGTCGATCGCGGAGCGCGAGAAGGTCACCCGGCACGATGTGAAGGCGCGGATCGAGGAGTTCAACGCGCTCGCCGGCCATGAGCAGGTGCACAAGGGCATGACGTCCCGTGACCTGACGGAGAACGTCGAGCAGCTCCAGATCCGGCTCTCGCTGGAGCTGACGCGGGACCGTACGGTCGCGGTGCTCGCGCGCCTCGCGAAGCTCGCCGGCGAGTACGGCGAGCTGGTCATGGCCGGCCGCTCGCACAATGTTGCCGCCCAGGCCACCACCCTCGGCAAGCGGTTCGCGACGGCCGCCGACGAGCTGCTCGTGGCGTACGGACGGCTGGAGGACCTGCTCGGCCGCTACCCGCTGCGCGGCATCAAGGGCCCGGTCGGCACCGCGCAGGACATGCTCGACCTGCTCGGCGGGGACACCGCGAAGCTGGCGGAGCTCGAGCGGCGCATCGCGGGCCATCTGGGCTTCGCGCAGGCCTTCACCTCGGTCGGCCAGGTGTATCCGCGCTCGCTGGACTACGACGTGGTGACGGCGCTGGTGCAACTGGCGGCCGCGCCGTCCTCGGTCGCGAAGACGATCCGGCTGATGGCCGGGCACGAACTGGTCACCGAGGGCTTCAAGCCCGGCCAGGTCGGCTCCTCCGCCATGCCGCACAAGATGAACACCCGGTCCTGCGAGCGCGTCAACGGCCTCATGGTGATCCTGCGCGGCTACGCGTCGATGACCGGCGAGCTGGCGGGCGACCAGTGGAACGAGGGCGATGTCTCGTGCTCCGTCGTCCGCCGGGTGGCGCTGCCGGACGCGTTCTTCGCGTTCGACGGGCTGCTGGAGACGTTCCTGACGGTCCTTGACGAGTTCGGCGCGTTCCCCGCGGTCGTGGCGCGCGAGCTGGACCGCTATCTGCCGTTCCTCGCGACGACCAAGGTGCTGATGGGCGCGGTACGCGCCGGGGTGGGCCGCGAGGCGGCGCACGAGGTCATCAAGGAGCACGCGGTGGCCTCGGCCCTGGCCATGCGCGAGCAGGGCGCCGAGCGCAATGAACTGCTGGACCGGCTGGCCGCGGACGACCGTATGCCCCTCGACCGCGCCCAACTGGACGCGCTGATGGCGGACAAGCTGTCCTTCACGGGCGCGGCGGAGGATCAGATCGCCACGGTCGTCGCCCGCGTCGACGAGATCGTGAAGCAGCACCCCGAGGCCGCGGGCTACAGCCCGGGCTCCATCCTGTGATCTCCGGATGACGCGGGAAGAGTCCGAAGCCGGCGGATTTCTCTGATGAGCGCGCGCACCGCGGCCGTGCCCGCCGGCCCGGCAGCGGTGACGTAACCGACGGACCGCGAAGGCCGCCCCCGGCCGAGCGAGGTGATCCGGACCGACGGCGGTGCTCCGGTCAGCGAGAGCATCGGCATGATCGCCATGCCGAGACCGCTGCCCACCATCGAGAGCACCGCTCCGTCGTCCTCCGCCTCGACGGGCGCGCGTCGATCGTGGACGCGTTCCTGGGCATGCTGCGCGGCGAGAACGTGGGGAAGATGATCGTCGAGCGGGCGTGAGCACCGCGACGCGGACAGCGCTCACCCCACGGCCGGCCGCGTCCCCGCATCCGCTGCGAACTCCGCGCTGAACGAGGCCGCGTCCCATCGCCCCGCCAGCCGCGGCGCCAGCCATGACGCCGCCCGCGCCCGGAACTCCGCGGGCGGCAGCGCGCCCGCGCCCTCCGGTACGGCGCCGAGCAGCGGCGCCCCCGCCACCTCCGGCAGATCCGCCAGATTGCACCGCGCCGCCAGATCCGGTGCGGCAGGCCAGCTGCCGACAACCACGCCGAGTGGATCGAGCTGTCTGGCGCGCAGCGCCTCGGCGGTCAGCGCGGTCGCGTTCAGCGTGCCGAGCCCGGCCGGCGCCACCACCAGCACCGGAGCCCGCAGCAGCCGCGCCGCGTCCGCGAGTGTCCCGCCCGCCTCGTCGAACCGTACGAGCAGTCCGCCCGCGCCCTCGACCAGCACCAGATCGTGCTCGGCGGCCAGCTTCTCGGCCGCGACGGCCACCTCCTCGGGCCGTACCGCCGCCGCCCCGGCCCGCCGGGCGGCGGTCGCGGGCGCCAACGGGTCGGGGAACCGCGCGAGTTCGACTGCGGTGACCTTCCCCGCCAGCCGTGCCACCACGGCCACGTCGCCCGCCTCGCCGGGGGCGAGCCCCGTCTGCGCCGGCTTGAGCACCGCGACCGTACGTCCCCGCGCGAGCGCCGCCGCGGCGAGCGCCGCCGTGACGACGGTCTTGCCGATCTCCGTCCCGGTCCCCGTCACCATCACTACCGGCATGTCAGCCCTTCCGTGCCGCCGCGGACGCCGAGGCCGCCGCGGCCACCGCGCGGCAGATCCTGGCGACATCCTCGTCACCCGTCACATACGGCGGCATCGTGTACACCAGATCGCGGAACGGCCGCAGCCAGACGCCCTCGCGCACCGCTGCCCGGGTCGCGGCGGCCATGTCCACCTCGTGGTCCAGCTGGACGACCCCGATGGCGCCCAGCACCCGTACGTCCCGTACGCCGGGCAGGGACGCCGTCTCCGCGAGCCCGTCGCGCAGACCGGTCCCGATCCGTTTGACCTCGCGCTCCCAGTCCTGGCCCAGCAGCAGCCCGATCGAGGCGTTGGCGACCGCGGAGGCGAGCGGATTGCCCATGAAGGTCGGTCCGTGCGCCAGCACCGGGACATCGCCGCGCGAGATGCCCTCGGCCACCCGTGCGGTGCACAGCGTGGCGGCCATGGTGAGATAGCCGCCGGTCAGCGCCTTGCCGACACACATCACATCGGGTGAGATGCCGCCCTGCTCGGCGGCGAAGAGCGTGCCCGTACGGCCGAAGCCGGTCGCGATCTCGTCGAGGATCAGCAGCACGTCGTGCTCGTCGCACGCGTCCCGCAGGACCCGCAGATAGCCGGGGGAGTGGAAGCGCATCCCGCCCGCGCCCTGCACCACCGGCTCGACGATGACCGCGGCGAGTTCGTCCGCGTGCCGGGCGATCAGCTCGCGCAGCCCGTCCGCGTACGGCTCCTCGAACGCGTCCGGCGGCGCGTCCGCGAAGATCTGGCGCGGCAGCACCCCCGACCACAGATCGTGCATCCCGCCGTCGGGGTCGCACACCGACATCGGCTGCCAGGTGTCGCCGTGGTAGCCGCCCCGCCAGGTCAGCAGCCGCTGCTTCGCGGGCCGTCCCACCGAGCGCCAGTACTGGAGGCACATCTTCACCGCGACCTCGACCGACACCGAACCCGAGTCGGCGAGGAAGACATGGCGCAGCGGCTCAGGAGTGATGTCGACGAGCGTGGCCGCGAGCCGTACGGCCGGCTCGTGGGTGAGCCCGCCGAACATCACATGGCTCATCCGGTCCAGCTGGCCACGCGCCGCCTCGTTGAGCACCGGGTGGTTGTAGCCATGGATCGCCGACCACCAGGACGACATCCCGTCGACCAACTCGCGCTGCCCGTGGGCGGGTTCGGCGAGCCGCAGCCGCACCCCGGACGCGGACTCCACGACCAGCGGTTCGGCGCGGCCCGGCATGGGACCGTACGGATGCCAGACATGGGCCCGGTCCAGGGCCAGCAGGTCACCCGGGGCAAGCTCAGGCATTGGGCGCCAGGTCGGTACCGGCGCCACGGCGGCGTACCGCCACCAGGTCCGTACGGGCCGGGGCGACCGCCTCGGCGGCGGCCCCGACGCTCGCGGTCCCGGCATCGGCGGCGGCCGGTGCGGCCTCCCCTCCGCCACACGGAGCGCAGCCGCCGGCGCGGTGCTCGGGCAGCGTCGTCGTGTCCGCGCCCTCCACCTCGAAGCCCGCGTCCGCGATCATCTCCAGGTCCGCCCTGCCCTCCTGGCCCTCGCTGGTGAGGTAGTCGCCGAGGAAGATCGAGTTGACCAGGTGCAGCGCGAGCGGCTGCATCGTGCGCAGATGCACCTCGCGTCCGCCCGCGAGCCTGACCTCCACGTCCGGGCAGACGAACCGCGTCATCGCCAGGATGCGCAGGCAGCGCTGCGGGGTGAGGTTCCACTCCTTGGCGAGCGGCGTCCCCTCGAAGGGGATCAGGAAGTTGACCGGCACCGAGTCCGGGTCCAGCTCGCGCAGCGAGAAGACCACATCCACCAGGTCCGCGTCGCTCTCACCCATGCCGGCGATCAGCCCGGAGCAGGCGGAGAGGCCCGCCGCCTGGGCCTGCTGCACCGTCTCCACCCGGTCGGCGTAGGTGTGCGTGGTGGTGATGTCCCCGTACGTCCCCTCGGACGTGTTGAGGTTGTGGTTGTACGCGTCGGCGCCCGCGGCCCGCAGCCGCTCCGCCTGTCCGTTGGAGAGCAGCCCGAGGCAGGCGCACACCTCGACGCCCTCGTTCTGCTCCTTGATCGCCTCGATGGTCTGCGACACCCGGTCGACATCCCGGTCCGTGGGACCGCGGCCGCTCGCGACCAGACAGACCCGCTTCGCCCCGCCGGCCACTCCGGCGGCCGCGGCCTTCGACGCCTCGTCGGGCTTCAGCCAGGTGTACTTGAGGATCCCCGCCGTGGAACCGAGCCGCTGCGAGCAGTACGAGCAGTCCTCGGGACACAGACCGGACTTGAGGTTGACCAGATAGTTGAGCTTCACCCGCCGCCCGAACCACTGACGGCGCACCTTCCCGGCCGCGGCCACCACGTCGAGCAGATCGTCGTCGGAGGTCGCCAGTACGGCGAGGGCTTCTTCGCGGGTCGGCAGCTCGCGCCGCAGGCCCTTCTCCACCAGCGTCTTCAGCAGATCCATAGTGCCGATCCTGGCTTACCGGGAGCCCCGCGGCCAAGGAGGAACCCGACAACACCGGCGGATCGAGGTGTGTGCATGGCCACACCCTGACCCGGTCGCGCCCCGGTTAGGGTCTGTGCGCTGCCTACAAAAGGACCGGACCCATGGAGCAGGATCAGCGGGATTCCCCCGACCGGCACGACGATCCGTTCGCGTGGACCGACGACGAGGCGCGGCGCCGTGCGCGGGCGGGTCTGGTCCGTACGCTCCGGCCGCGTCCGGCCGACTCCGCCCTGCTGGATCTGGCGAGCAACGACTATCTGGGCCTCGCCCGCCACCCCGCGGTGACCGGCGCCGCGGCGGACGCCGCCCGCCGCTGGGGCGCGGGCGCCACCGGCTCCCGGCTGGTCACCGGCAGCACCGCCCTGCACGCCGAACTGGAACGGGAACTGGCCGCCTTCTGCGGCTTCGAGGCCGCGCTCGTCCTCTCCTCCGGTTACGCCGCCAATCTCGCCGCCCTCACCGCGCTGACGGCGCGCGGCTCGCTGCTCGTGTCCGACGCGGGCAACCACGCCTCGATCGTGGACGGCTGCCGGCTCTCGCGCGCCGAGACCGTGGTCGTACCGCACGCGTCGCCCGACGCCGTACGCAAGACCCTCGACGAGCACGGCGGGCGGCGGGCCCTCGTGGTGAGCGACGCGGTGTTCTCGGTGGACGGCGACGCGGCGCCCCTGCGGGAGCTGGCCGAGGTCTGCCGTACGGGGGGCGCGGCCCTGGTCGTGGACGACGCGCACGGTCTGGGCGTGCTCGGCGAGGGTGGCCGGGGCGCGCTGGACGCGGCGGGCCTCGCGGGGGCGGACGGTGTGGTGGCCACCCTGACGCTCTCCAAGTCCCTGGGCAGCCAGGGCGGCGCGGTCCTCGGCCCTGCGCGGGTCATCGACCATCTGGTCAACGCCGCCCGTACCTTCATCTTCGACACCGGTCTGGCCCCGGCAGCCGTGGGCGGCGCCCTGGAGAGTCTGCGGCTGCTGCGCCGGGAGCCCGCCCGGGCGGACCGCGCACGGGCGGTCGCCAGAACGCTGCACCAGCGGCTGACCGGGGAAGGGCTGACCGCCGTGCGGCCGGACGCCGCCGTGGTGTCCGTACAGGCGCCGTCACCGGAGGCGGCCGTGCGCTGGGCCGCCGACTGCCGCGCCGCGGGTCTGGCCGTGGGCTGTTTCCGTCCGCCCTCGGTGCCGGACGGTATCTCCCGGATCCGGCTCACCGCGCGTGCCGATCTGACAGAGCGGCAGATCGACACGGCGGTGCGGACGATCGCGGCGACCGCGCCCGCGGAAGCGGTCACGGCCGTCGGCTGAGTGTCCGTACGCGACCGCTCTCAGGCCCCGAACACCTCCTCACCGAACGCGGAGACGAAGGACGTCCACGCGGCCGTGGAGAAGGACAGATGCGGGCGGGTCACGTTCTTGGAGTCCCGTACGGCGAGTCCGTCCGCGCCGGTGCGGGCGGTCTCCACGCAGTTGTTCATCCCGGTACTGCGGCTGCTGCGCCGCCACGGGCCGGCGGAGAGCGGGGGAGTGGGGGGAGTGGGGGCTGAAGTCTGGGCAGGGGGCTGTGCGAGGTAAGCGGACATGATGCTCCCTACGCGCCGTCACCGATGCCGGCGATGAGATCCAATGAGTCCTCGGACGAGAGGGCATGCGCCTGCGTCGTGTCGAACGCCGAGCGGTACGCCTCCAGGTCTTCCTTCCGCTCCAGATAGAGGCTATTCGTCAAGTGGTCGAGAACGACCAAATCCAGATCGGTAATGTGCGGAAAAGAGAAGACGACGAAGGGTCCGGTGAGCCCGGCATAGCCGCCGGCGGTGAACGGCAACACCCGCAGCTGTACGTGGGGGAGCCGGGCCAGCTCCGCCAGTCGCCGTAACTGCTCCCGCATCACCGCACGCCCGCCGACCTCCCGCCGCAGCACCGCCTCGTCGAGCACGGCGTGCAGCTCCAGCGGCGTCGCGGTCCGCAGCACCTCCTGACGCGCGAGCCGCACATCGACCAGGGCGTCCACCGTCGCGGCCGGCAGACCCTCCAGCGCGGCCCGTGTCACGGCCCTGGCATAGCCGGGTGTCTGCAGGAGGCCCGGCACCACGGACGTCTCCAGCGTGCGCGCCGCGCTGGCCTGCGACTCCAGGCTGATGAAATCCCGATAGCCGGGCGGGATCACCCCGCCGTACGCCTGCCACCACCCCGGCCCGTCGCCCGCCGTCCCCGCCAGGGCGCCGAGCAGCGTCCGCAGCCGCGGGTCGCCGATGCGCAACGCGTCGAGCAGCCCGGCCAGATCCGTGTCCTTCACCCGGCTGACGCCCGTCTCGATCCGGCTCACCTTCGACTGGTGCCAGCCGAGGAGCCGGGCCGTCTCCCCGCTCGTCAGTCCCGCGCTCCGGCGCAGCCTGCGCAGTTCGTCCCCGAGCCTGTGCCGGCGCACCGCCGGAATATGCCGCATGACCGACGAAGGTATCTTTCCGGCGCCCGGATACGGTCTCGCGTCGCAGAGTTCACCGCTTCGAGCGACAGATATATGCAGATCTCGGTGGATCGGCCGTGGGAACGCCACGATGAGTGGCACTCTGGCGGCGAAGCGCGGTCCGAGGCCGTCCGCACAGTCATCCGTGCTGTGCCGGAGTCCGGTCCGGCGGGAAAGGGACAGCGTCGCCATGGCAGATCACCAGGAAGCATCCATCACCCTGCCGAGCGATCCGGCGTCGGTGCCCGCGGCGCGAAGATACGTCGCGGAACTGCTCACCGAATGGGGGCTGCCGAGCGAGGCCGAGACCGCCGACACGGTCCGGCTGATCGTCTCGGAACTGGCCACCAACGCCGTGCAGCACACCCTCGGCCAGTCGCCCACGTTCACCGTGGAGATCCGGCTGGAGCGTCACGAACAGCTGCGCCTCGGGGTCACCGACAGCCACCCGCGCTGGCCGCAGCGGCTCCCCGCGGCCGTACAGCAGGACAACGGCCGAGGGATGGTCATCATCCGTTCGCTGACCGCCGAGTGCGGCGGCCGGCTGTCCGTCACACCGACCTCGGAGGGCGGCAAGACGGTCTGGATCACCCTGCCCTGGACGGCCCCCGTCCAGGGCTGAGCCACGGACCGGCCAGGACCGGCCGGGGCCCCGGGGGCAACCGACGGCGCGATCCGACGCGCCGTCAGCGCCCGTCCGAGTGCGGGGCCGTCCCCCGCGCGCTCAGTTCACCCGGCCGTACCAGACACCGCGGGTCCAGATCCGCTCCAGCCGCACCACGGCCCCGGTCTTCGGCGAGTGCCAGATCTTCCCGCGGCCCGCGTAGATTCCGACGTGGTAGACGTTGCTTCCGTAATGGAAGAACACGAGGTCCCCGCGGTGTCGGCCGGAGGGGGGGATATGTCTGGTCTTGTTGTATTGTTGCTGAGCCGTGCGGGGGAGCCGCTTACCCACTCTCTTGTACGAGTAGAGCGTCAGCCCCGAGCAGTCGAAGCTGTGCGGCCCGGTGGCTCCGTACTGGTACGGCGCCCCCTGCTTCGAGGCGGCGATCCGTAGAGCCATGGCCGCGTGAGCGGCGTGTGCCTCGGCCGTGGCACCGGGCGCCAGCATGGTGCCGCCGACGGCCGCGATCGTGAGGGCCGATACCGCACCGGCCCGTGAGAGCAAAGACGGGACATACGTCTGCGCAGTCATGCGCAACCCTTCGTCAGCCGCCTGTGAAGGATGACCTGTCGGGTTCGGACAGGCGAAGATGCCCGGCCGCCTAAGCGACTTAACCCCTAGGGGTGACCTTGTATCAGGTCATCCCGTACCGCTCGGGTCCTCCACTCCTGCCGATCCACTCGTGTCGACCAGACATCCGGCGCGGCGGCAGGACTCAGCGTCCGCCCGGACCGCCCCGTCGTGGTGGCGGGGGCTTGTCGTCCCACGGATCTTGACGTAGCAACAGGTGGATTTCCGAGGCGAAACGACGATATGTGAGTCTCATCACGTTGGACCCATATGGGTGGCTGAGCGGCGTTTCGTGTCAGGGCCATGGCGTCTGATGAGGGCTCCACCTGCACGGGAGCAAGGCGACGCGTCGCGCGTCCGGCCGCTTTGCGCAACTTCATTCCCCCGTCCTGTCCAGGCAGTTCATACGCCGAACGAGGGGGCTTTTCCCGTACGGACGCGTCCGTACGGGAGCGCCGCCCGCGCTCAAGTCGGTTGTCCGGGCGGCATGGTGACCCGATCCGCCCGCCGCTCCCCGTCCAGCACCCTCAACGCTCGCGCCAGGGTCGACGCGTGCAGCTCGGTCTCGCCCCGCGCGTGCATCGCCGTCAGGGCGTCCCTGAGCTCGGCGGCCAGCGCGGGCAGGGCCTGGGCCGCGCGCAGCGCGCTGTAGGTGTCCGCGCCGCGCGCCGGGTTGATCCGGCCCAGCAGGTCGATGATCCCGAGATAGCTGTCGACGACATCGCCCTCGGCCCGGGTCAGTGCCGGCAGCGGCGGCAGTTCGGGCGGCAGCGTCACCGGTCACCGCCTGCCGGAGGAGCCGGACGGGTTGAAGGGGCCGCCGAGGGACGTCTTGCGGTTCTGGACCACGTGATCGACCAGGCCGTACGCCTTGGCACCGGGCGCGTCGAAGATCGTGTCCCGGTCGATGTCCTCGGCGATCCGCTCCGCGCTCTGCGCGGTGTGGCGCACCAGCATCGACGAGAGCAGGGCCCGCTGCCGCAGCATCTCCTCGGCGTGGATCATCAGATCGGACGGCTGGCCCTGGACGGGCTCCTCGATGGCGGGCTGCTGGAGGACGATCCGGGCGCCGGGCAGCGCCATCCGCTTGCCCGGGGCGCCGGCGGCCAGCAGCACGGCCGCGGCCGAGGCCGCCTGGCCGAGGCAGGTCGTCTCCACGTCGCAGGTGACGATCTGCATCGTGTCGTAGATCGCGGACATGGCGTTGACCGAGCCGCCCGGGGAGTTGATGTAGAGACAGATGTCCTGGTCGGGCGCGGCGTACTCGAGGTGCAGGAACTGCGCGATCACATCGTTGGCCGCGGTGTCGTCGACGGCGGTGCCGAGGAAGATGATCCGTTCCTCCAGGAGCTTGGAGTACGGATCGAGGGTGCGGGTTCCGTTGCTCGTCCGCTCGGTGAACTCGGGCAGGACATAGCGGGCCGAAAGGCGGTTCATGACGTACCTCTCCTCATGCACTGGTCTCTGTAAAAAATGTACAGGATGTACAGACCGTTATGATGGGGACTATGTCCTACGAGATTCCGGTGACGCAAGCCCGGGCAGAACTCGCCGATCTGATCAATCGCGTCGTCTACGGCGGCGAGCGAGTGGTCGTGACCCGTCACGGGAAGCCGCTCGTCGCGCTGGTCTCGGCCGCTGACCTGGAGCGACTTGAGAAGGAGCGAGAGGTGGAGGAGGAGCAGGTGATCAGCTCGGTCTCGGCGATCCGCTCCATGCCGTCCGCTCCCGGCGAACGGCGCCGCTTCGGCATCGCGGCCGAACACCGGCCGGAGCACCGGCCGGAGCACCGCCAGGAACACCGCGCCCCGGAGGGTCGCGGTCCGGAGACGGGTGAGCGGCCTCCCGGCCACGGCAGGTGACGCCGCGGCCGGGAGGCCGCCCCGTATGACTGATTTGTTTACACGCCGGTAAAACTTCCGCCATACCGTGCAATGCCTGACTGTGAAGATCGGCGATCACAGTTCAACAGAGTGTTGAATCTGGCTAGGCTCGCGCTGCGCCCGGTCCTTCACCGGGCCGGAGACGATGAGGTGGAAGCGTGCAACTGACCCCGCACGAACAGGAGCGTCTGCTCATCCATGTGGCCGCGGATGTGGCGGCCAGGCGCAGGGCGCGTGGACTGCGGCTCAACCACCCCGAGGCGGTCGCCCTGATCACCTCGCACCTCCTCGAAGGCGCACGGGACGGCCGTACCGTCGCCGAACTCATGGCCTCAGGACGCACGGTGCTCGGCCGGGACGAGGTCATGGAAGGCATCCCCGAGATGATCCACGACGTGCAGGTGGAGGCCACCTTCCCGGACGGCACCAAGCTCGTCACCGTCCACGACCCGATCGTCTGACGGGGGAGCGCCGCCGATGATTCCCGGAGAGATCTTCTACGCCGACGAGCCCGTAGCCCTCAACGAGGGCCGCGAGGTCACCCGGCTGACCGTCCTCAACACCGCCGACCGGCCGGTCCAGGTCGGCTCCCACTATCACTTCGCCGAGGCCAACCCCGGTCTGGACTTCGACCGCGCCGCCGCCCGCGGCAAGCGGCTGCACATCGCCGCCGGCACCGCCGTGCGCTTCGAACCCGGAGTCCCCGTCGGCATCGCACTCGTTCCCCTCGCCGGGCTGCGCGTCGTCCCGGGCCTGCGGGGAGAGACCGGAGGTCCCCTCGATGACTGAGCTGTCCCGCGCCGGGTACGCCGATCTCTTCGGCCCCACCACCGGCGACCGGATCCGCCTCGCCGACACCGATCTGCTCGTCGAGATCGAGGAGGACCGCTCCGGCGGGCCCGGACTCGCCGGCGACGAGGCGGTGTTCGGCGGCGGCAAGGTCATCCGTGAGTCGATGGGCCAGTCCCGTACGACCCGGGCCGAGGGCGCGCCCGACACCGTGATCACCGGTGCCGTCATCATCGACCACTGGGGCATCGTCAAGGCCGACATCGGCGTACGGGACGGCCGGATCACCGGGATCGGCAAGGCCGGCAACCCCGACACCATGGACGGCGTCCACCCCGACCTGGTCATCGGACCCGAGACCGAAGTCATCGCGGGCAACGGGAAGATCCTCACCGCGGGTGCGATCGACGCGCACGTCCACTTCATCTCGCCGACCATCGTCGACCAGGCGCTCGCGTCCGGCGTCACCACCCTCGTCGGCGGCGGTACGGGACCGGCCGAGGGCACGAAGGCCACCACCGTCACGCCCGGGGCATGGCACCTCGCCCGGATGTTCGAGGCATTGGAGACCTTCCCCGTCAACATCGGTCTGCTCGGCAAGGGCAACACCATGTCGCGCGACGCGATGCACGCCCAACTGCGCGGCGGGGCGCTCGGGTTCAAGATCCACGAAGACTGGGGCGCCACCCCCGCCGTCATCGACGCCTGTCTGGGCGTCTGCGAGGAGACCGGCGTCCAGCTCGCCATTCACACGGACACCCTGAACGAGGCGGGCTTCGTCGGGGACACCCTCGCCGCCATCGCGGGACGCACCATTCACGCGTACCACACCGAGGGCGCGGGCGGCGGGCACGCCCCGGACATCATCACCGTCGTCTCGGAGCCGTACGTCCTGCCCAGCTCCACCAATCCGACCCGGCCGCACACCGTCAACACCATCGAGGAACACCTCGACATGCTGATGGTCTGTCACCACCTCAACCCGTCCGTGCCCGAGGACCTCGCCTTCGCGGAGTCCCGGATCCGGCCCTCCACCATCGCCGCCGAGGACATCCTGCACGACCTCGGAGCCATCTCGATCATCTCCTCCGACGCCCAGGCCATGGGCCGTGTCGGTGAGGTGATCATGCGGACCTGGCAGACCGCGCACGTGATGAAGAAGCGGCGCGGCGCCCTGCCCGGCGACGGCCGCGCCGACAACCACCGCGCCCGCCGCTATGTCGCCAAATACACGGTCAACCCGGCCGTCGCCCAAGGGCTCGACCAGGAGATCGGCTCGGTCGAGACCGGCAAGCTCGCCGACCTGGTGCTCTGGGATCCGGCCTTCTTCGGCGTCAAGCCGCAGCTCGTCATCAAGGGCGGACAGATCGCGTACGCGCAGATGGGCGACGCCAACGCCTCCATCCCGACCCCGCAGCCGATCCTGCCGCGGCCGATGTTCGGCGCCCTGGGCAGGGCCGCGGCGGCGAGCTCGTTCAACTTCGTGGCGGAGGCGGCCATCGAGGACGGGCTGCCCGAACGCCTGGGCCTGGCCAAGGCGTTCGTGCCGATCCGGAACACCCGGCGGATCACCAAGGCGGACATGCGGGAGAACGACGCCCTGCCGCGCGTCGAGGTCGACAGTGACACGTTCACGGTGACGATCGACGGGGAGCCGGTCGAGCCCGCGCCCGCCGCCGAACTTCCCCTGGCCCAGCGCTACTTCCTCTTCTGATGAGCCCGTTGCCGACGAGCCCGTTGCTGGCATCTCGTGGACTGCCGGGGGATCCCCGGTGAGCCGCGCGGCGCTGCTCGTCCTCGCCGACGGCCGGTTCCCCGCCGGAGGCCACGCCCACTCGGGCGGGGCGGAGGCGGCCGTCAAGGCGGGGCGGATCCGCGACGCCGGGGACCTGGCCGCCTTCTGCCGGGGCAGGCTGCACACCACCGGGCTCACCGCGGCGGCGCTCGCCGCCGCCGCGGCCCGGGGCCTGGACCCGCTGGAACTGGACGAGGCCGCGGACGCCCGTACCCCCTCGCCCGCGCTGCGGGCGACCGCGCGCAAGCTCGGCCGGCAGCTGATGCGCGCCGCCCGCGCCACCTGGCCCGGCCAGGAACTGGACGCGCTCGCGGCGGCCCGGCCGCGCGGCGCGCACCAGCCCGTCGTGCTCGGTCTCGTCGCCCGCTCCGCCGGACTGACCCCCGAGGACGCCGCGCACTGTGCGGCGTACGAGACGGTCAGCGGTCCCGCCACCGCGGCCGTACGGCTCCTCAGCCTCGACCCCTTCGAGGCCGCCGCCGTTCTCGCCCGCCTCGCGCCCGAGCTGGACCAGGTCGCGGAGCGGGCCGCGCGGGCGGCGTACGAGGGCGTCGACGCGCTGCCCGCCGCCTCGGCCCCGCTGCTCGACATCACCGCGCAGGCGCATGCCGCCTGGCCGGTACGGCTGTTCGCCTCGTGAGCCCCGTCGTGCCCGTCGCGCCCGTCGCACCGCCCGTCGTCCCGGCCGTCCCCGTCGTCCCCGTCTTCAGGACCCCTCCTCGCACCGCCCCGACAGGAGCCGCCCCATGCACCTCGACCACACCCACACCGGCCCGGCCGCGGTCAGCGCCGACGCCGTGCGTCCCGACGGCAGGCGGCGCGCCCTGCGTATCGGCCTCGGCGGGCCTGTCGGCTCCGGCAAGACCGCGACCGTGGCCGCGCTCTGCCGCACCCTGCGCGACCGGCTGTCCCTCGCCGTCGTCACCAACGACATCTACACCCGCGAGGACGCCGAATTCCTGCTCCGTCACGCCGTCCTGCCGCCCGAGCGCATCCAGGCCGTCGAGACCGGCGCCTGCCCGCACACCGCGATCCGCGACGACATCTCCGCCAACCTCGAAGCCGTCGAGGATCTGGAGGACGCGGTCGGCCCGCTCGATCTGATCCTCGTCGAGTCCGGCGGGGACAATCTCACCGCCACCTTCTCCAAGGGACTGGTCGACGCGCAGATCTTCGTCATCGATGTGGCGGGCGGCGACGACATTCCGCGCAAGGGCGGCCCCGGCGTCACCACCGCCGATCTGCTCGTGATCAACAAGACGGACCTCGCCCCGTACGTCGGCTCCGACCTCGGCCGGATGGCCCGCGACGCCAAGGAACAGCGTGGCGAACTCCCGGTCGCCTTCATGTCGTTGAAGACCGGGGAGGCCGAGGAGGGGGTGCGGCCGGTGTCGGACTGGGTGCTCGCGCGGCTCGCCGCCTGGACCGCGTGAGCGTCCACGCCACCGCCCGTATCGTCGCCACCCGCGCCGGGCTGCCCGTGCTGGCCGGCGAGGGACCGCTCGCGGTGCGCCGTACCCGCGCCACCGGTCCCGGGAGCCGGGTCACCGTCGTCGGCGCGATGAGCGCGCCGCTCGGCGGCGACCGGCTCGCGATCGAGGCGGAGGTACGGGACGGGGCCCGGCTGACCGTGGACGCCGCGGCGGCCACGGTCGCCCTGCCCGGACGCGTGGCCGGAGGCGAGGCCGGACCCGCCCGCTACGACGTGCGGCTGACCGTCGGCGAGGAGGCCGAGCTGAGCTGGCTGCCGGAGCAGCTCATCTCGGCGTACGGCAGCGATCTGCGGATGAGTACGCGCGTCGAACTCGCCGCCACCGGACGCCTGGTGCTCCGCGAGGAGCAGATCCTCGGCCGCCACGGCGAGCTGCCCGGCACCCTCTTCACCCGGCTCACCGTCCGGCGGGCCGGGCGCCCCCTGTTCGACCAGGAGCTCGCGTACGGCCCCGGCGCGCCCGGCGGCTGGGACGGCGGAGCGGTTCTCGGCGGACACCGCGCCGTGGGTCAACTCCTGCTCGCCGGACCGGAGTTCGAGGACAAACCGGCACGGCCGCGGATGCTCGGCGACACCGCGGTACTCACCCCGCTGGCCGGACCGGCCGTCCTGGTCACGGCCGTCGCGCCGGACGCTCTGCGGCTGCGGCGGGTACTGGACGAGGTGTTGACCGAAGAGGCGTACCGCTGAGCGGGACCGCGGTCACCGGTTATGGGTTAGGTAAAGAAATGGTCATCCGGCCTGTTCCCGGTGGCCTCATAGGCGTAAGGATCCCCAGGAGCACCATCGAACAGCGCTGCACGGGCAGCGCATCACCAAGGGGGAGGCTCCACTTGAGACGTACAGCAGTGCTCGGCTCGGCCGGCACTCTGCTCGTGGGCACGCTCATAGCGGGCGCGATAGCCGCTCCGGCGGCCACCGCGGACGGCCGTCACCACGGCGACTCCGCGGCGTACGGCGCCACCGTCGCGGCCGAACGGGCCGCGAAGAAGGGCATCGACTGGCAGGACTGTCCGGCCGACTGGGCATTGGAAAAGCCCATCCAGTGCGGCTGGGTGAGTGTCCCGCTCGACTACACGAAGCCCAACGGCCGGCAGATCAAGCTCGCTGTCGACCGCATCGGCAACACCGGCACCCCGGACGAACGCCAGGGCGCCCTGCTCTACAACCCCGGTGGTCCCGGCGGTTCCGGCATGGCGTTCCCGCGCCGCGTCGTCACCAAGAACGCCATCTGGGCCGACGCCGCGAAGGCGTACGACTTCGTCGGCTTCGACCCGCGCGGGGTCGGCCGTTCGGCCCCCATCTCCTGCATCGACCCGCAGGAGTTCGTCAAGGCGCCGAAGGCGGACCCGGTCCCCGGCAGCGAGGCCGACAAGCGCGCCCAGCGCAAGCTCGCGGCCGAGTACGCGGACGGCTGCAAGGAGCGCAGCGGCTGGATGCTGCCGCACATGACGACGCCCAACACCGCACGCGACCTGGATGTCATCCGGGCCGGGCTCGGTGAGAAGAAGCTGAACTTCGTGGGCGTCTCCTACGGCACCTACCTCGGCGCCGTCTACGCCACGCTCTTCCCGACGCATGTGCGACGCATGGTCGTCGACAGCGTGGTCAACCCGTCGAAGGAGAAGATCTGGTACCAGGCCAACCTGGACCAGGACGTCGCCTTCGAGGGCCGGTTCCAGGACTGGATGAAGTGGGTCGCCCAGAACGACGCGACCTTCCACATCGGGACCACCCCCGAGAAGGTCAGGCAGCAGTGGGACGCGCTCCGCGCCGCCGCCAAGAAGAGCCCGTTCGGCGGTGTCGTCGGACCGGCCGAGCTGCTCGGGCTGTTCCAGGGCGCCGCGTACTACGACTCCAGCTGGGTGCCTGTCGCCAGCATCTGGAGCGCGTACCTCGGCGGTGACACCCAGGCGCTCGTCGACGCCGCGGCCCCGGACCTGTCCGACACCAAGGGCAACGCGTCCGCGGAGAACGGCAACGCGGTCTACACGGCCGTCGAGTGCACCGACGCCCAGTGGCCCACCAGCTGGCAGAAGTGGGACCGGGACAACACCCGGCTCCACGAGGACCACCCGTTCCTCACGTGGTCCAACGCCTGGATGAACCTGCCCTGCGCCACCTGGGGCGTCAAGCAGCAGACCCCGGTCGACGTCAAGACCGGCAAGGGTCTGCCGCCGGTGCTGATCACGCAGTCCACGCGTGACGCCGCCACGCCGTACGAGGGCGCTGTCGAGCTGCACAAGCGCCTCAAGGGCTCGCGTCTGATCACCGAGCAGGACGCCGGTTCGCACGGCATCACCAACCTGGTGAACCCGTGCGTCAACGACCGGGTGAAGTCCTACCTGCTGACCGGCGCGCTGGACAGCCGCGATGTGACGTGCGCCCCGCACGCCACGCCCAAGCCGTAAGGCGGGGGAGCACCAAGGGGTTTCCAAGGGGGCGACCGGCCCGTCCGGTCGCCCCCTCCTTGGGTCCGGCGACCGGCAGGTCTCGGGCCCTGGCTACGCCGTTCCCCGCCCGGCCCGCTCCAGCCAGGCGTCCTCCGCCGCGTAGTCGAAGAGATCGCCGTGGGGCCCGTACGTCCTGGCCATCTCCGGGAACGCGTCCTTCCAGTCCCGGCCGTCCAGCTGGGCGGTCAGCCAGCCGACGGTCTCCGGCAGTGACGCGGCGTAGCCGGTGACAGGCCGGTAGCCCAACTGCCCCTCGGCGGCCGACATGTCGTAGACGACGGGATGCTCCAGTCCCCAGGGAGTGGAGCCGACGATTCCCTCCGGCGAGGGACCGTCCACCAGCACCGTCTCGCTCTCCCGGCCCATCACGGCGTCGATCGCCTCACCGATCTCCGCGACGGTCGGTGCCTGTGGATCCGCGGCGTTGAGCACCCGGGAGCCAGGACGCAGCGCCGCCAGCCTGATCAGCTCGGCGAGGTTGGACACATGGACGGGATGAAAGCGGCTACGGCCGCCGTACGCCAGCACCCGCCGCCGGCGGCCGTCCAGCAGCCGCTTGACGAAGAACAGCTCGCGCGGTGAGCGGCAGTACGGCCCGTGGATCGCGCCCGCCCGCAGCAGCGTCACCGGCAGGGTGTCGCCCGCCGCGAGCAGATCCCGCTCCAGCCGCACCTTTCTCGTGCCGTACGTCGCCTCGCCGGGCGCCACGGTCCGCAGGCTCTCCGGGATCGGCATGGGATAGCGGGGAACGCCGTCCGGCTCGCCCTGCGTGTCGAAACTACGGCCCCGCTCGTCCTCGTACACCGCGCCGCTGGAGATGACGACCGCCGAACCGATCCGGTCGGCGAGTCCGGTCAACTGCCGTGCGTGCGGCCGCCCGAACGCCACCAGGTCCACCAGCACATCGCAGCCGTCGCCCACCACCGCGGCCAGCGCCGCGTCGTCCTCCCGGTCCAGCCGTACCGCCCGTACGTCCCCGGGCCAGCGCTCGTCCCTGGCGCCGCCCCGGGAGGCCGCGCACACCTCCCAGCCGTCCTCGGCGAGCGCCTGTACCGCGACCCGCCCCGTCTGTCCCGTCGCGCCGATCACCACTGCTCTTCCCCTGGCCATACGGGGGACGCTAGAGGTACGGAGAACGCCGCGCCCAGGGGCTTTCGCCGGTGGCGGATCCGCTCTCAGCGGCGCAGCCTCGGGAACTTCCTGGCCTGCTCGGGCTTCAGTTCGGCCTTCACCTCGGCCGCGTAGCGGTCGACGTACTCCTGCCCGGACAGTTCGAGGATCGCGTACATGATCTCGTCGGTGACCGCGCGGATCGCCGCCTTCTCGTTCTCCAGACCCGCGTAGCGCGAGAACTCCATCGGCTCGCCGAAGCGGATCGAGACCCGCTTGATCCGCGGGACGACCTGTCCCGGCGGCTGGATCTCGAAGGTCCCGACCATGGCGCACGGCACCACCGGCACCTGCGCCCTGATCGCCATCACCGCGACCCCGACCTTGCCCTTGTAGAGCCGGCCGTCGTGCGAGCGGGTGCCCTCCGGATAGATCCCCAGCAGCTCGTCCTTGGCGAGCACCCCCAGCCCTTCCCGGATCGCCGCCCGCCCGGCCTCCTTCCCCGACCGGTCCACCGGGATCTGCCCGGCACCGCGGAAGAAGAATGCGGTCAGCCGGCCCTTGATGCCGGGGCCGGTGAAGTACTCGGCTTTCGCGAGAAAGGTGATGCGCCGCTTGATGATCGCCGGCATCAGGAAGTGATCGGAGAACGACAGATGATTTCCCGCGACGATCGCCGCGCCCTCGGCGGGAATGTGTTCCAGCCCCTCGATCCGGGGCCGGAACAGCAGCCGCAGCAGAGGCCCCAGCAGCACGTATTTGAGGACGTAATAGAACACTGCGTGAGCTCCTTACTGACCCGACCTGCTCCAGGACCACGTTGTCCCAGGTCAACCGGGTTCCCGGCGGAGGCAAGTGTATGTGTGGGCGCCGCCCCTGGTAATACCACCGGATGCGCGGCCGGCGGCCGCCCAGCAGAATGGAGGAGGCCGGGGGCACCCAGCGCGTCGGCGGGCGTCCGAGCCCTGCCGGCCTCCGGGCCTGCCGAGCGAGGAGGTGCGCGCCGATGGCCTCTCCCGCCCACGAGGTGACCCCGCAGCCGGTGCTGAGCCCGCTGACGGGCGCCGCGATCTTCCTGGTGGTGACGGTCGACCCGGGCGGTGAGCCCATCGCGCGCGACCTCCTGTCCGACCTGTCGGGGCTCCAGCGGGCCGTCGGGTTCCGGGCGCCCCGTGGGGAGCTGAGCTGTGTCGCGGGCATCGGCTCGCCGGCCTGGGACCGCCTGTTCGGCGGGGAGCGCCCGGCGGAGCTGCATCCGCTGCGCGAACTGGCCGGCGCCCGGCACCGCGCCGTATCCACGCCCGGTGACCTGCTCTTCCACATCCGGGCGATGCGGCTGGACCTCTGCTTCGGGCTGGCCACCCAGATCATGGACCGCCTGCGCGGGTCCGTCACGGTCCGCGACGAGGTGCACGGGTTCAAGTACTTCGACGTACGCGATCTGCTCGGCTTCGTGGACGGTACGGAGAATCCGGTCGGGCGGGCGGCGAGCGCGGCGGTCCTGATCGGGGACGAGGACGCGGAGTTCGCCGGCGGCAGCTATGTGATCGTACAGAAATACCTGCACGACCTGCCGGCGTGGAACGCCCTGCCGGTCGAGGCGCAGGAGAAGGTGATCGGCCGTACGAAGCTGTCCGACATCGAGCTGGACGACGCCGTCAAACCGGCCGACTCTCATGTCGCACTGAACACGATCACGAACCCTGATGGCACCCAGCGGCAGATCCTGCGCGACAACATGCCCTTCGGCAGCGCCGGGCGGGGCGAGTTCGGCACGTACTTCATCGGGTACGCCTGTTCCCCCACCGTCACCGAACAGATGCTGGAGAACATGTTCCTCGGCAGCCCGCCGGCCACCCACGACCGGATCCTGGACTTCTCCACCGCCGTCACCGGCACGCTGTTCTTCGTGCCGAGCGCCGACTTCCTCGACAACCTGCCCGATCCGCCGGGTACGGAGACCACGGCCGGGGCCCGCACGGCGGATACGGCCGGCGCGGCACCCGAGGTCACGCCTGCGCCCGCGGACGACGACTCACTGGGGATCGGCAACCTGAAGAGGAGCACCCCCGATGAAGAACCTGCACCGTGAACTGGCGCCCATCTCCGACGCCGCGTGGGCCGACCTGGAGGAGGAGGCACGGCGCACGTTCAAGCGCCATGTCGCCGGCCGCCGGATCGTCGACCTGCCCGAGCCGCTCGACGCCGAGGCGGCGGCGGTCGGCACCGGCCATCTGGAGACCATCGATCCGCCGGCCGGCGGAATCGTCGCCCATACGCGGCGCTCACAGCCGGTGGTCGAGCTGCGCGTGCCGTTCACGGTCGACCGCCGTCAGGTCGACGACGTCGAGCGCGGGGCCAAGGACGCGGACTGGCAGCCGGTGAAGGACGCGGCCCGGAAGATCGCGTTCGCCGAGGACCGCGCGGTGTTCGAGGGGTATCCGGAAGCCGGTATCGCGGGCATCCGTCGGAGCACGTCCCACCCGGAACTGGCCCTGCCGGCCGAGGTGCGCGACTACCCGGACGCCATCAGCCAGGCCGTGAGCACCCTGCGGCTGGCGGGCGTTGGCGGCGCGTACACCCTGGCGCTCAGCGCCGACGCCTACACCGCGGTCAACGAGACGTCCGACCACGGCTACCCGATCCACAAGCACATCGACCGGGTCCTGGACGGCGAGATCATCTGGGCGCCCGCCATCGACGGCGCCTTCCTGCTGTCCACGCGGGGCGGGGACTTCGAACTGCGCATCGGCCAGGACGTGTCCATCGGCTATCTGTCCCACGACGACACGAGCGTCCGGCTCTACTTCCAGGAGACGCTGACCTTCCTGATGTACACGAGCGAGGCCGCCGTGGCGCTCAGCGCAACGCCGCGCGCGGGCGCCGTCGGCGATAACGCCTCCCTGACGCCTCGCGGAGTATCGTGAAGATATCGAGGGCACGGTCGCCGTCGGCCGATTCGCCGGGGGCACCCTCGATGGCCGACGAGGCCCAGGAGCGGCCCTCCAGGAGGCGTGATCGCGCATGATCGCGGCTGATGAACCGGCTGTAGGGACACGGGCACACGCACCCGCGTCCGCGGTCCCCGACACACTGTTCCACGTCCTTCCGCCTGGGGGCATGAGCGACGTCATGAGGGAAACGGGTGGAGCAACGACGTATGTGCGTGGCAGATGACTCCTCGCAGAACAGCCCGGTCGGAGCGATCGGCAGGGTCACCGTTCCGATCCCGGCCGACGGGCCCGGCGAGGTGCTGGTGTCCGTACGGGGCGGGTCCGAGGCGTACGCGGCCTGGGCCGCCCATCCGATCGGCAGAAACCTTCGCGTGATCGTCGTCGACTCCATCTCGGCCCGGTCGGTGATCGTGGAGCCCTTCCCTTCCTAAGAAGCACGAAAAGGCATAAGCATAAGTACGACAGGAGCCCCCCATGCTCTTCTGGCATGTTCCCGCGCCCAACGAGGCAATGCTCATATCCGGTTCCAAGCGACAGGCCCAGGACACCCAGTTCCGGATCGTCACCGGCCATGGCAGCTTCGTCACGCCCATCAAGCAGAAGGCCCGCATGCTGTCCCTGGCGCTGCGGGAGGCGGAAATCGTCGAGGACTGCGTCACGCAGCAGGGAATTCGTCTCAAGGTCCGCGCGGTGGCCGTGTTCAAGGTCGGCGACGACGCCGTGTCGATCGCCAACGCCGCCCGGCGCTTCCTGGCCGAACAGGACCGGATGGAAGAGCTGGTGGGCCGGATCTTCGCGGGTCACCTCCGTTCCATCATCGGCGGACTGACCGTCGAGCAGATCATCCGTGAGCGGGACCGGGTCGCCCAGGAAGTGAAGCAGGGCAGTCACAGCGAGATGGAGAAGCTCGGCATCGTCGTGGACGCCCTGCAGATCCAGGAGATCGACGACGCCACCGGCTACATCAACAACCTGGCGGCCCCGCACGCGGCCGCGGTCGCGAGCCAGGCGCGGATCGCCCAGGCCAAGTCGGACCAGGAGGCGTCGGAACGCGAGCAGCAGGCGGCCGCTCTCAAGGCGGAGTACGAGCGGGACACCGGGATCAAGCGGGCCGGCTTCCACGCCGAGACGGAGCAGGTCATCGCCCGCGCCGCCCAGGCGGGACCGCTGGCCGAGGCCAGGGCCTCGCAGCAGACCATCGAGGAGCAGACGGCGCTGGCGCAGCGTCAGGCGCAGCTGGCCGCCCAGCGGCTGGAGGCCGAGGTCAGGCGTCCGGCGGACGCCGAGGCGTACCGGCAGCGCACGCTGGCCGAAGCGGCCCGTGACCAGGCGAAGTTCGAGGCGGACGGCAGCGCGTACACCGAGCGGACCCTCGCTCAGGCGCAGGCCGACGCGAACACCGCCCGTGCCACGTCCCTGAAGGACGGCAACCAGGAACTCATCGCGGCCAACCGCATCGTGGAGAACCTGCCGGCGCTGGCCGACGCGGCCTCCCGGGGCATGTCCGGCGCGAACCTGACCGTGCTCAACGGCACCGACGGCGTCAACGACATGGCGGCCGGCCTGGTGGGCCAGGGCATGGCCATCCTCGAATCGCTCAAGCACGGCACCGACGGGACTCCGGCGAACGTGAACGGGAAGCCCGCGCTCCGCGTCACCGAGTCCAAGTGAGCGCGTGACCAGGAGGGCATACGGCCCCGGACCGGTCCCAGGACCCGTCCGGGGCTCCGCTGTCGGGTGAGCCCCGCATGATTCCGCCGCCCGCTCAGTTGCCGCGTGAGGCGATCATCCCGATCGTGACCAGGCCCAGTACCACCCACCCGAACCAGAGCCAGCCATTGCTGCCGAGCGCCGCGGTGTAGCCCGTCACGACGACCAGCGCACCGACCGTCACGACACCCATCGTCTTGGTGGATCCGGACATGTACGTCCTCCTCCCGGCCGTGGCCGTGAAGGCCGCGTCGCCCGTGAAGGACATCGTCGCCCGTGACGACGGGTTCGCGCTACTGGCCCCGGGCCTGTAGTGAGGCGAGATAGGCGTTGTACTCCGCCAGCTCCTTGTCACCGTTCCGGTCCGCGGCCCGGTCGGAACGCGTCGCCTGGCGCTGCTCCGAGTGGTACCACTGGTAGACCAGCGCGACCAGGACCAGCACGGACGGGATCTCGCTGAACGCCCAGGCGATACCGCCCGCCGCGTTCTGGTCGGTGAGGGCGTCGATCCCGAGCGAGGCCGGGGGAGTGCGGTACGTGGTGACCATCGGCTCGCTCGCCATCATCAGCGCGATGCCGAAGAAGGCGTGGAACGGCATCCCGGCGAAGAGTTCCAGCATCCGCATCACATAGCCGGGCCGGTGCGGTCCCGGGTCGACCCCCATGATCGGCCAGAAGAAGATCAGACCGACCGCGAGGAAGTGCACCATCATCGCGAGGTGGCCGGGCTTCGACCCCATCAGGAAGTCGAAGAGCGGCGAGAAGTACAGCCCGTACAGGCTGGCGATGAAGAGCGGGATGGTGAAGGCGGGATGCGTGATGATCCGTACATAGCGGCTGTGCAGCAGCGCGAGCAGCAGCTCGCGCGGGCCCTTGCGGCCGCGGCCCGCGACCGGCAGCGCCCGCAGCGCCAGCGTCACCGGCGCACCGAGCAGCAGCAGGATCGGGGAGACCATGCTGATCACCATGTGCTGGACCATGTGCACGCTGAACATGACCATGCCGTAGTCGTTCAGCGCGGTGCACATCACCAGCGCCACACTCAGCACACCGAGCGTGAAGGCGACGGTACGGCCGGCCGACCAGCGGTCGCCGCGCCGTCGCAGCCGCAGCACGCCCCAGCCGTACAGCGCCAGCCCCAGCAGACAGCCGATCAGGAAGAACAGGTCCGGGGAGTACTCCAGCGCCCGTCCCAGCGTGAACGGCGGCAGATCCATGGTCATGCCGTGCCCGCTGTGATCCATCCGTGTGCTCCCGTGGGACGTGCCTGCTACCCGCCGGCCCGGTACGCGCCGGCCCGGGGCCGGCCGACCTGATACGTGCCGGTTGTCCCCACCAGACTAGAACCGCCCCCGGCCGCTGCTGCGACCGGGGGCGGTGACGACCTGGTGCGCACCAGGTCGTACTCCGTACCAGGGATTCAGGCGGCGCTCAGAGCACGCACTCCGCCTCGGCGTACCGCTCGGCGGGCACCGTCTTGAGCGTCTCCACGGCCTCGCCCAGCGGGACCATGACGATGTCCGTGCCACGCAGCGCCGTCATCATGCCGAACTCGCCGCGGTGCGCGGCCTCGACAGCGTGCCAGCCGAAGCGGGTCGCGAGGACACGGTCGTACGCCGTCGGGGTGCCACCGCGCTGGACATGGCCGAGTATCACCGGCCTGGCCTCCTTGCCGAGCCGCTCCTCCAGCTCGATGGAGAGCTGCCGGGCCACGCCCGCGAAGCGCTCGTGGCCGTACACGTCCTTGATGCCCACGTCGAACTCCATCGAGCCCTCGCGCGGCTTGGCGCCTTCCGCGACCACGACGATCGCGAACCGCTTGCCCGCCGAGAAGCGCTTGCCGACCAGCTCGGTCAGCTCACCGATGTCGAAGGGCCGCTCGGGCACGACGATGGCATGCGCGCCGGCCGCCATGCCGGAGTGCAGCGCGATCCAGCCGGTGTGCCGGCCCATGACCTCGACGATCAGTACCCGCTGATGGGACTCGGCGGTGGTCTTCAGCCGGTCCAGCGCCTCGGTGGCGACCCCGACGGCCGTGTCGAATCCGAAGGTCACGTCCGTCGACGCGATGTCGTTGTCGATGGTCTTCGGTACGCCGACGATCGGCAGCCCGGCGTCGGAGAGAAGGTGGGCGGCCTTGAGGGTGCCCTCACCACCGATCGGGATGATCGCGTCGAGACCCAGCTCGGCCACATGGCCCCTGGCACGCTCCACCCCGTCCCGCAGATGCGCGGGCTGGACCCGGGACGAGCCGAGAATGGTCCCGCCGCGGGCCAGGATGCCGCCGACCGCGTCCAGGTCGAGCTTGCGGTAGTCGCACTCCAGGAGGCCCTTCCAGCCGTCGTGGAAGCCGATCACCTCGTCGCCGTGGTCGACGACGGCGCGGTGTACGACGGACCTGATCACGGCGTTGAGGCCTGGGCAGTCGCCGCCTGAGGTGAGCACACCAATTCGCATGGCCCGGAATACCTTTGCAACGAGGGACGACGGCCGGACTCCATCGTCCGGCCAGATGGCGGCCAGCCTACCGGCGTGCCCTGGCGGTACCGAAAACCGCGTCCGACTGCTGGACAGGCTCCGGACAGGCTCCGGGCAGCCGTCAGGCCGGCTGGACCGCCGCGGCGACCCGCTCCGCACGCAGCGCCTCGTACCAGCGGTCGTCCGTCGGCGGCAGCGCGTTCACATCGAGGGCCAGCTTCAGCAGCAGGTCCGCGATCTGCGGATTGCGCGCCATCACCGGACCGTGCATGTACGTGCCGAAGACGGTGTCGTTGTACGCGCCCTCGGTGCCGTCGCCCGTACCGTTGCCCCGGCCGAGCTGGACCCGCGCGAACGGCCGCGCGGACGGACCGAGGTGCGTGATGCCCTGATGGTTCTCGAAACCGGTCAGCTGCGGCAGATTCAGCCGCGGGTCGATGTCCGCCAGTACGTCACCGACGCACCGCTCGCCCTCGCCGCGGGTGGACACCACATCGAGCAGCCCGAGGCCGGCCTCGCGCTCGCCCAGGTCATTGATGAACTCATGGCCCAGGATCTGGTAGCCGGCACAGACCGAGAACACGATCGCGCCGTTGGAGACGGCCCGGCTGAGCCCGCCGTCCCGGCGCAGCCGCTCCGCGGCCAGCCGCTGCGGCCGGTCCTCGCCGCCGCCGATCAGATAGATGTCGCCGGAGGTCGGCACCGGCTGGTCACTGCGCACGTCCACGCGGGTGACGCCCAGACCGCGCTGGCGGGCCCGGCGTTCCACCACCAGGGCATTGCCCTGGTCCCCGTAGGTGCTCAGCAGGTCCGGGTAGATCCACACCAGGCGCAGGCCGTTGTCACTCATGCTCGCTCGTCCTTCAGGGTGTCCGTCGGTCCGTCGGGGGGTCGGCGGCCGGGGTCGTTCGTCGGCGGCCGGGGTCGGGTGTCCCTGGGTCTCAGTTGCCGACGCGGCGGCGCAGATCCTGGAACGAGGTGTAGTTGGCGATGGCCTCGATCCGTCCGGGCGGGGCCATCTGCACGGCCTCGTCGGCCGTCTCGCAGACCCGGAAGTCCAGACCGGCCACTTCGAGACGTACGGCGAGGTCCAGCTTCCGGTCGCCGATGACGAAGATCGGATGCCCGGCGAGCCGGGTGTAGTCGACGTCCCAGAGCCACGAGGTGTCCGTGCCGTCGGCGCCACGGGCGTTCACGGCGAGGATAACGGGGGTCGGCGGCGGATCGATGAGGGAGAAGGTCTCCAGCCAGCCCGCGGGGTTCTTGGCGAGCAGCAGCCGCAGGTCACGGCCGAGGAAGGACACCACGTCGTACCGGCCGGCCACGGCCTGCACCTGGTACATCCGCTCCAGCGCCACCTGCGGCGGCACCCCGAAGGTCGCCGCGACGGCGGCGGACGTCGCCGCGTTCGCCTTGTTCGCACGTCCGGGCAGCTGGAGGTGGATCGGCCAGGCGGAGCCGTGCGGGTCGAGCACATGATCGCCGTGCAGCGCCCAGCTGGGCGGGGGCCTGCGGAATCCGCACTCGCCGCAGAACCAGTCGTCGCCCGGGCGCTGCATCACACCGCCGCAGGAGGGGCAGGACCAGGCGTCGTCCTTCCACTCCTGCCCGGCCGCCACCCACACCACATTGGGCGAGGAGGAGGCCGCCCAGACGATCAGCGGGTCGTCGGCGTTGGCGATCACGATGGCCTTCGTGCCGGCCAGGCCCTCGCGCCACTTCTCGGCGAGCATCCGGGTCTCCGCGGCGCGGTCGAGCTGGTCGCGGGAGAGGTTGAGCAGCGCGATGGCCTTGGGCGTTGTGTCGCGCGCCACACCGGCGAGGTACTTCTCGTCCACCTCGATCACGCCGTACCGTGCGTCGGAACCGCCCGCGAGGGCCGAGGTGATCCCGGCCGGCATGTTGGCGCCCAGCGCGTTCGACACGACGGGCCCCGCGGCCCGCAGGGCCTCGGCGATCAGCCGCGTCGTCGTGGTCTTGCCGTTCGTCGCGGATACGAGGATGACGTCCAGATGTTGCGCGAGCCGCCCCAGGAGATCGGGGTCGAGTCTGAGCGCCACCTTGCCGCCGATCACCGATCCGCTGCCGCGCCCAGCTGCGCGCGACACCGCCGCTGCGGCCTTGCCCGCCGTCACGGCCAGCTTGGCCCGCGGCGACAGCGGCTCCGTGTTGCCTGACATCGTCCTTGGTCCTCCTCGCATCGGTCCGTGGGTCAGCCTATCGAGATCCGGCCAGGGGCCCGAACCGCGGCACCGGGCAGAAGGCGGAGGTCACTGTGGACCGTACCCTGACCGTCATGCGAAACCGTCCGATCCCCGGCAGTACCGGGCGAGTACACGCCATGAAATTGTTCGGCGATCCGGTGCTGAGCGCGCCCTGTGAGCCCGTCACGGACTTCGGACCGGCGCTCGGCGCCCTGGTCGAGGATCTGTTCGCCACGATGTACGCCGCCCGGGGGGTGGGTCTCGCGGCGAACCAGATAGGCGTGCCGCTGAGGGTGTTCGTGTTCGATTGTCCCGACGACGAGGACGTCCGGCATCTCGGACACGTCGTCAACCCGCGCCTCACGGAGGCGGACGGCATCACGCTGCGTGGCCCCGAGGGCTGTCTGTCGCTGCCGGGCATCGAGGCCGGGACCGAGCGGTTCGACCATGCCGTGGTGGAGGGTGTCACCCAGGACGGTGAACCGGTACGGATCGGCGGCTCGGGTTTCTTCGCCCGCTGTCTGCAGCACGAGTGCGACCATCTGGAGGGCATGGTCTACCCCGACCGGCTCAGCGGATGGCGGCGCTCCAGGGCGCTCCGGGCCGCGCGCCGGGCGCCCTGGGCCACCGGCTCGTAACCCGCACGGTCCATCTCCGGGCCGCTCAGAAGCCGGGTCCGCCCGCGCGGTCGCTGACCTCGGCCAGCCGGCCCCACAGCAGATCGGCCAGGCTGCGCACCAATTGCTCCCGTGAGCAGGGGCGTTCGCCGAGCCACCAGTCGCCGGCGCCGTGCATCATGCCGACGATGCCATGCCCCCAGACGCGGGCGAGCTGCTCGCTGCCGGGACCGAGGTCGACCCGGTCCTCGATGACTTTGGCGAGTTCCTCACCGAGGCGGCGCAGCAGCGGGGCCGAATGGCGGCCGACATCGAAGCCCTGCTCGGGCAGTTGGGTGTCCTCGGCCGGATGCATGAGAAAGCGGTAGACCTGGGGACGCGCCTCGATCGCGGCGAGATACGTGTCGAGCGTCGCCTCGACCCGCTCGCGCCGCTCGGCGGGCGCGTCGAGCGCCGTCCGCAGGGCGTCCAGCAGCGCGTCGGTGTGGCGCTTGGCGAGCGCCCGGTACAGCCCGCCCTTGTCGCCGAAGTGACGGTAGAGAATCGGCTTGGTGATGCCCGCCTCGGCGGCGATGGCGTTCATGGAAGCGTGCGGACCGTCCCGGAGGACCACCCGGTCGGCGGCCTCCAGCAGCTGGCGCCGCCGCTGTCGCGCCGACCGCTGCTGCTCGGCCTGCTGTGTGGTCTCCATGGTGTCTCCCCGCCCGTGCGATTGCGTGACGCCTGGGCAACGTAACACCGTTGCCGCCGTCAATGCTGACCAGGTTGTTGCCGGTTGACATCCTCTACTTGCGAGTAACAGACTGCTGTTACCTTAAGTAACATATGCAGGCGATGGAGTGCTGGAGGGCACCATGACCGAGTTCACGCTCGATCTCAATGACGACCAGAAGCAGGTCCGTGAGTGGCTCCACGGTTTTGCCGCGGACGTCATCCGCCCGGCCGCCGCCGAGTGGGACGAGCGTGAGGAGACGCCGTGGCCGGTCATCCAGGAGGCCGCCAAGATCGGCATCTACTCCCTGGACTTCTACGCCCAGCAGTTCTTCGACCCTACGGGCCTCGGTATCCCCATGGCGATGGAGGAGCTGTTCTGGGGTGACGCCGGCATCGCCCTGTCGATCGTCGGTACGGGCCTGGCGGCCGTCGGGGTCCTCGCCAACGGCACCGAGGAGCAGATCGGCACCTGGATCCCGCAGATGTACGGCGACGCGGACGACGTGAAGGTCGCCGCCTTCTGCTCGTCGGAGCCGGACGCGGGCTCCGACGTGTCCGCCATGCGTACCCGCGCGGTGTACGACGAGGCCAAGGACGAGTGGGTGCTCAACGGCACCAAGACCTGGGCCACCAACGGCGGCATCGCCCACGTCCATGTCGTGGTCGCCGTGGTCGACGCGGCTCTCGGCTCGAAGGGCCACGCCTCCTTCATCGTCCCGCCGGCCACCCCCGGTCTCTCCCAGGGCCAGAAGTTCAAGAAGCACGGCATCCGCGCCTCCCACACCGCCGAGGTCGTCCTGGAGGACGTCCGGGTGCCGGGGCACTGCTTGCTCGGTGGCAAGGAGAAGCTGGACGAGCGTCTCGCCCGGGCGCGGGAGCGAGCGGCGGCGCCGGGGGGCGAGCGGGTGAAGAACGCGGCCATGGCCACCTTCGAGGCCTCCCGCCCGGCGGTCGGCGCGATGGCGGTGGGCACGGCGCGGGCGGCGTACGAGGTCGCGCTCGACTACGCCAGGACGCGTAGCCAGTTCGGCCGTCCGATCATCGACAACCAGGGCATCGCGTTCCAGCTGGCCGACATGCGTACGCGGATCGACGCGTCCCGGCTGCTGGTGTGGCGTGCGTCCTGGATGGCGGCGACCGGCAAGCCGTTCACCTCGGCGGAGGGCTCCATGTCGAAGCTGTTCGCCAGTGAGACCGCGAAGGCGGTCACGGGGCAGGCCGTGCAGATCCTCGGCGGCAACGGCTTCACCCGCGAGTACCCGGTCGAGCGCATGCACCGGGACGCCGCGATCTACACGATCTTCGAGGGCACGAGCGAGATCCAGCGCCTGGTGATCGCCCGCACCCTGTCGGGCATGCCGATCCGCTAGGCCCTGTCCGGCGGATCTTCGCGGGGCCGGGGCCGCTCACGCGCGGCGGCAGCCCCGGCGGTCCGCCGTCAGGCCGGAAGCTGCGCCTCGATCGCCGCGACGACCTCCGGGGCCTCCGGCTCGGTGCGGGGGCGGATGCGGGCGACCACCTCGCCCTTCGGCGAGAGCAGGAACTTCTCGAAGTTCCACTGCACGTCCCCGGCCGCGCCCTCCGCGTCGGCGGTCTTCGTCAGCTCCGCGTACAGCGGGTGCCGGGTCTCCCCGTTCACGTCCGTCTTCTCCAGCAGCGGGAAGCTGACCCCGTACGTCGCCGAGCAGAACGTCTGGATCTCCTCCGCGTCGCCGGGCTCCTGGCCCGCGAACTGGTTGCAGGGCACGCCGAGGACGGTGAAGCCCCGGTCCCCGTACTGCTGTTGCAGCCGCTCCAGCCCGGCGTACTGCGGGGTGAGACCGCACTTGGACGCGACGTTCACCAGCAGCACGGCCCGGCCCTGGTAGGCGGCCAGGGTGGTGGGCTCACCGGTGAGGGTGTGCAGCGGGATGTCGTACAGAGTCATCAAGATCTCCTCGGGGCCGGCGTTCTCGCTTCATTGTGGACCCGCGCGTGAGCGCCGCCGCAGGCGGGCTGGTACAGCTGGGACATGCACAGTTCGGACAGGCACGAATCACGGCGCGGCGACGACCGGTTGCCCGGCTCCGGCGACGACCGGCTGCCCGGCTCGCAACCGGACGGCGGCGCCCGCCGTCCGGTCAGATGCGGTATGTGCGGCAGGCCGCTCACCGGTGCGGCATCGCGCCGTACCGGTCTCGGCCCCGCCTGTGACGCCAAGCTCCATCCGCCCGCGCCGGACATCAGGACCCGGCGGCGCGAGGCCGACCAGGACCCGATCCCCGGCGTCTGACAGCGACGACGCAGGTCCGTCGCGCTACGAAGCGTCGTCGTGCCGCCGGAACAGGCCCTCCTGTACGACGGAGACCAGCAGCCGGCCCTCCCGGTCGTAGATCCGGCCCCGGGCCAGGCCCCGGCCGCCCCGGGCGATCGGTGACTCCTGGTCGTACAGGAACCACTCGTCCGCGCGGAACGGGCGGTGGAACCACATCGCGTGGTCCAGCGACGCCATGTCGAAGCCGCGCGGCCCCCAGAGCGGCTCCACCGGGATACGGACCGCGTCCAGGAGCGTCATGTCGCTCGCGTACGTCAGCGCGCAGGTGTGCACCAGCGGGTCGTCCCCCAGCGGCCCCACCGCGCGCATCCACACCGCGCTGCGCGGGTCCGCGTCCTTGATCTCCTCCTGGGTCCAGCGCAGCCGCTCCACGTATCTGATGTCGAACGGCTGGCGCCGGGCCATCCGCTCGAGGGACTGGGGCAGTCGGCCCAGATGCTCACGTACCTCGTCGGAGACCGTCGGCAGCGTCTCGGGATCGGGAAAGTCGAGGCGCGGCGGCAGCTGGTGCTCGAAGCCGCCCTCCTCCGGCTGGTGGAAGGAGGCCGTCAGATTGAAGATCGTGCGGCCCTGCTGGACGGCGGTGACGCGGCGGGTGGTGAACGACCGTCCGTCCCTGACCCGTTCGACCTGATAGACGATCGGGACACCCGGGCGTCCCGGCCGCAGGAAGTACGCGTGCAGCGAGTTGACCGGGCGGTCTCCGTCGGTGGTGCGGCCGGCCGCGACCAGGGCCTGGCCGGCGACCTGCCCGCCGAAGACCCGCTGCAACGATTCGTCGGGGCTGCGCCCGCGGAAGATGTCGACCTCGATCCGCTCCAGATCGAGCAGATCGACCAGCCGCTCGGCGGGGTTCGTCATGGTTCGGTGTTCTCCCGTTCTCAGAGCTGGCCGACGGCCGTGACATGCACGACGGCGCGGCCCTCTTCGTCGGAGGCCGCGAGGTCGACCTCCGCGCTGATGCCCCAGTCGTGGTCGCCGTTGGGGTCGGCGAAGGCCTGCCGGACCCGCCACAGGCCGTGCTCCGGGTCCTCCTCGATGGCGAGCAGCTTCGGCCCGCGGGCATCGGGTCCGGTGCCCAGGTCCTCGTACTCGTCCCAGTACGCGTCCATCGCCTCGCCCCACGCGTCCGCGTCCCAGCCCGACTCGCTGTCCAGCTCGCCCAGATCGTTGACCTTGTCCAGGGCGGCCAGCTCCACCCGGCGGAACATCGCGTTGCGTACGAGGACCCGGAAGGCGCGCGCGTTGGCCGTGACCGGCCTGACCTGGTCGGCCTTCTCCTGCGCCTGCTCGGCGGTCTCCACCTCCGGATTGGCCAGCTGCTCCCACTCGTCGAGCAGACTGGAGTCGACCTGACGGACCATCTCGCCGAGCCAGGCGGTGAGATCCTCCAGATCCTCCGACTTGAGGTCGTCCGGAATGGTGTGCTCCAGCGCCTTGTACGCGCCCGCCAGATAGCGCAGCACAATGCCCTCGGTGCGGGCCAGCTCGTAGAACGAGGTGAACTCCGTGAAGGACAGCGCCCGTTCGTACATGTCCCGGATCACCGACTTGGGCGAGACGGGATGGTCACCCACCCACGGATGGCTGGTGCGGTACACGTTGTAGGCGTGGACGAGCAGCTCTTCCAGGGGCTTGGGGTACGAGACGTCCTGGAGCCGCTCCATCCGCTCCTCGTACTCGACGCCGTCCGCCTTCATCGCGGCGACCGCCTCGCCGCGCGCCTTGTTCTGCTGGGCGGCGAGGATCTGCCGCGGATCGTCGAGCGTGGACTCCACGACCGAGACCATGTCCAGCGCGTACGAAGGCGATTCGGGGTCCAGCAGCTCGAACGAGGCCAGCGCGAAGGTGGACAGCGGCTGGTTGAGCGCGAAGTCCTGCTGGAGATCGACGGTGAGCCGGACGATACGGCCCTCCGCGTCGGGGGTCTCCAGACGCTCCACCACCCCGCCGTCCAGCAGCGAACGGTAGATGGCGATGGCCCGCCTAATGTGCCGCAGCTGCTGCTTGCGCGGCTCGTGGTTGTCCTCCAGCAGATGGCGCATCGCCGCGAAGGCGTTGCCAGGACGGGCGATGACCGACAGCAGCATGGTGTGCGTGACCCGGAAGCGGGAGGTCAGCGGCTCGGGATCGGAGCCGATGAGCTTGTCGAAGGTGGTCTCCGACCAGGCGACGAAGCCCTCGGGGGCCTTCTTGCGGACCACCTTGCGGCGCTTCTTGGGATCGTCGCCCGCCTTCGCGAGCGCCTTCTCGTTCTCGACGACATGCTCGGGCGCCTGCGCGACGACCAGGCCCGCCGTGTCGAACCCGGCCCGGCCCGCCCGGCCCGCGATCTGATGGAACTCCCGTGCCCGCAGGGTGCGCACGCGCGTGCCGTCGTACTTGGTGAGCGCGGTGAACAGCACCGTACGGATGGGGACGTTGACCCCGACGCCCAGCGTGTCCGTACCGCAGATGACCTTCAGCAGACCGGCCTGGGCGAGCTTCTCCACCAGCCGCCGGTACTTGGGCAGCATGCCCGCGTGGTGCACCCCGATGCCGTGCCGTACGTAACGAGAGAGATTGCGGCCGAACTTGGTGGTGAAGCGGAAGCTGCCGATGAGATCGGCGATCCGGTCCTTCTCCTCGCGCGTGCACATGTTGATACTCATCAGCGACTGCGCCCGCTCGACGGCGGCGGCCTGCGTGAAGTGCACGATGTAGACCGGCGCCTGCTTGGTCTCCAGCAGCTCGGTCAGCGTCTCGGTGATCGGGGTGAGGCGGTACTCGTACGACAGCGGGACCGGCCGGGTCGCGGACCGTACGACGGAAGTCGGCCGCCCCGTGCGGCGGGTCAGGTCCTCCTCGAAGCGGGCGACATCACCGAGGGTCGCCGACATCAGGATGAACTGTGCCTGCGGCAGTTCCAGAATGGGGATCTGCCAGGCCCAGCCACGGTCCGGCTCCGCGTAGAAATGGAACTCGTCCATCACGACCTGGCCGATGTCGGCGTGCTTGCCGTCCCGCAGCGCGATGGACGCCAGCACCTCGGCGGTGCAGCAGATCACCGGTGCGTCCGCGTTGACGGAGGCGTCGCCGGTCAGCATGCCGACGTTCTCCGTGCCGAAAAGCTTGCACAGGTCGAAGAACTTCTCCGAGACCAGCGCCTTGATCGGCGCGGTGTAGAAGGTGACCTTGTCCTGCGCCAGCGCCGTGAAGTGCGCACCCGCCGCGACCAGGCTCTTTCCGGAGCCGGTGGGGGTGGACAGAATCACATTGGCCCCGGAGACCACCTCGATCAGCGCTTCCTCCTGAGCCGGATAGAGCGTGAGGCCCTGGCCCTCGGCCCAGGAGGAGAAAGCCTCGAAGAGGGCATCGGGGTCGGCATCCGGCGGCAGCTGATCGATAAGGGTCACGCCCCCATCTTGCCTGGCTTCCGCCGGGATCAGGGAACCGGACGGCGGGCCGAAGATCATGGGCGATACGCTGCCCTGTCAACTGAGCTTCAGCACACGGGGCTTCATCACCACTGCAATGGGGCGGGTACGACCATGATGGGACCGGCACACTCTCTGTCAGGGGCAGCGGCCTGGCTGGGGGTGGGTGCCGCCGCGGCCGCCGCCGGATACGAGATGCCGTGGCCGGTCCTCGTCGTCGGCGCCCTGATCTGCGCGGGTGCCGCCCTCGCTCCCGACCTCGATCACAAGGCCGCGACGATCTCCCGGGCCTTCGGTCCGGTGTCGCGCGCGCTCTGCGAGATCGTCGACAAACTGTCGTACTCCGTCTACAAGGCGACCAGGAAGCCGGGCGACCCCCGCCGCACCGGCGGGCACCGCACGCTGACCCACACCTGGCTCTGGGCGGTCCTGACCGGTGGTGGCGCCTCGGCGCTGGCGATATCCGGCGGCCGCTGGGCCGTGCTCTTCATCCTCTTCGTCCATCTGGTGCTGGCGGTGGAGGGCCTGCTGTGGCGGGCCGCCCGGGTCTCCAGCGATGTGCTCGTCTGGCTGCTCGGCGCCACCAGCGCCTGGATGCTGGCGGACATCCTGGACAAGCCGGGCAATGGCGCGGCCTGGCTGTTCACCGGCCCCGGCCAGGAATATCTCTGGCTCGGCCTGCCGATCGTCCTGGGCGCGCTCGTGCATGACATCGGTGACGCGCTGACGGTGTCGGGCTGCCCGATCCTGTGGCCCATACCGCTGGGCCGTAAGCGCTGGTACCCGATAGGCCCGCCGAAGGCCCTGCGCTTCCGGGCCGGTGCCTGGGTGGAGATGAAGGTGCTGATGCCGGCCTTCATGCTGCTGGGCGGGCTGGGCGGCGCGGCCGCGCTGGGCTTCATCTGACCGCCGCGCACGGCCCGCCCGGACGAGCCCCCCGTGCTCGCCCGGGCCGACCGTGCGCGGCTCTGCTCAGCCCCGCTCAGCCCTGCTCAGTCCTGCTCAGTCGTGCCAGGACCGCCACAGCGCCGCGTACGCGCCGTCCGCCGACACCAGCTCGTCATGGCTGCCCAGCTCGGTGATCCGGCCCTCCTCGACCACCGCGATCACATCCGCGTCATGCGCGGTGTGCAGCCGGTGCGCGATGGCCACGACCGTACGGCCGTCCAGCACCCGGGCCAGGGAGCGTTCCAGATGCCGGGCCGCCCGCGGGTCCAGCAGCGAGGTCGCCTCGTCCAGCACCAGGGTGTGCGGATCCGCGAGCACCAGCCGGGCCAGCGCGATCTGCTGCGCCTGCGCGGGAGTCAGGGCCGTACCGCCGGAACCGACCTCGGTGTCCAGGCCCTTGTCCGTCGCCCGCGCCCAGCCGTCCGCGTCGACCGCGCCGAGGGCCGCCCACAGCTCGGCGTCCTGCGCGCCCGTGCGGGCCAGCAGCAGATTGTCGCGCAGTGAGCCCACGAACACGTGATGCTCCTGGTTGACCAGGGCGACATGCTCCCGCACCCGCTCCGCCGGCATCTCGGACAACTCCGCCCCGCCCAGGGTGACCTGGCCCGTCCGCGGACCGTAGATACCCGCGAGCAGCCGGCCCAGCGTCGACTTCCCGGCGCCCGAAGGACCGACCAGCGCGAGCCGGGTACCGGGGCTGACGTTCAGCGTCACCCGGTGCAGTACGTCGATGCCCTCGCGGTAGCCGAAGTGCACCTCGTCCGCGCTGACGTCCCGCCCTTCCGGCACGACCGACGCGTCACCCGCGGCGGGCTCGATGTCCCGCACCCCGACGAGCCGCGCGATGGACACCTGGGCGACCTGGAGTTCGTCGTACCAGCGCAGGATGAGACCGACGGGGTCCACCAGCATCTGGGCGAACAGCGCGCCCGTCGTCAGCTGACCGACGTTGATCCAGCCCTGCAGGACGAAGACCCCGCCGATCACCAGCACCGCCAGGAAGATCGTCACATGGGTGAGATTGATGACCGGAAACAGCACCGACCGCAGCCAGAGCGTGTATCGCTCCCACGCGGTCCACTCCTTGATCCGCTGTTCCGACAGCGCCACCCGGCGCCCGCCGAGGCGGTGCGCCTCGACGGTCCGGCCGGCGTCGATCGTCTCGGCGAGCATCGCCGCGACAGCCGCGTATCCGGCGGCCTCCGAGCGGTACGCCGAGGGCGCCCGCTTGAAGTACCAGCGACAGCCGACGATCAGCAGCGGCAGCGCCAGCAGCACCGCGAGCGCCAGCGGCGGCGCGGTGACGGTCAGCGCGCCGAGCAGCAGCGCCACCCACACGATGCCGATCGCGAGCTGCGGCACGGCCTCGCGCATGGCGTTCGCCAGCCGGTCGATGTCGGTGGTGATCCGGGACAGCAGGTCGCCGGTGCCGGCCCGCTCCAGCACGCCGGGCGGCAGCCCGACGGCCCTGACGAGGAAGTCCTCCCGCAGATCCGCGAGCATCTCCTCACCGAGCATCGCCCCGCGCAGCCGCACCATCCGTACGAACACGGTCTGGACGACCAGCGCGACCGCGAACACCACGGCGACGCGCTCCAGATGCAGTTCGCGCGCGCCGTTGGAGAGGTCCTCGACGATGCCGCCGAGCAGATAGGGACCGACCATCGAGGCGATCACCGAGATGGCATTGACGGTGACGAGCAGGATGAACGCCTTGCGGTGTCTGCTCAGCAGCTCCCGCACATAGGCCCGTACGGTCGCCGGTGTGCCCACCGGCAGGGTCGTCGCCGACGCCGGGGCCGCCGGGTCGTACGCCGGAGGCGCCAGGCCGATCATGCTGATTCCTCGATCTCTTCCCGTGCCCGCGGTGAAGCCGGCGTCATGATGTGTTCCTGCTCGGTGGGGGATTCCTCGCCGGCGGGGGAGTCCTGCCCGGCGTGCTGCTCGTCCTCGGTCTCGCGGGTGACGACCGCGCGGTAGTCGGCGTCGCCGCGTACCAGCTCGCGGTGGAGACCCACGGCCGTGACCTTGCCCTCGTGGACGAACACCACCCGGTCCGCGCGGTCCAGCAGCAGCGGCGAGGAGGCGAACACCACGGTCGTACGGCCCGACCGCAGCGCCTTCACGCTCTCCGCGATCCGTGCCTCGGTGTGCGAGTCGACGGCGGAGGTCGGCTCGTCGAGCACCAGCACCTCCGGATCGGTGACCAGCGAACGGGCCAGCGCCAGCCGCTGACGCTGCCCGCCGGACAGCGAGCGGCCCCGCTCGGTGATCCTGGACCGCATCGGATCGCCGCTGCCGTCCACCGACGCCTGGACGAGCGCTTCGAGGACATCCCCGCACTGGGCGGCCTCCAGCGCCTGTTCCGCGTCGACAGCGCCGGAGGCCGGGATGTCCAGCAGCTCCGTGAGCGTCCCTGACAGCAGGACCGGGTCCTTGTCCTGTACGAGCACACTGGCCCGCGCCGCGTCCAGCGGGAGATCGTCCAGCGCCACCCCGCCGAGCAGCACCGACAGACTCTTCTCCTCCTCGGTCGCGTGGCCGCCCAGCCGCTCGGCGAGCCGCCCCGCCGCGTCCGGATCGCCGCACACCACGGCGGTCAGCTGCCCGGACGGGGCGAGCAGGCCGGTGGCGGGGTCGTACAGATCCCCGGTCGGCCGGGCGTCGTCGAGACCGCCGCGCTCGTCCTCGAACGAGGTCCGCTCCAGCGACAGCACCCGGGCCGCGCGCTTGGCGGACGGCCGGGAGAAGGAGTACGCCATGGCGATCTCCTCGAAGTGCCGCAGCGGGAAGAGCAGCAGGGTCACCGCGCTGTAGACGGTCACGAGACCGCCGACCTCGATGCGTCCGTCCAGGGCGAGACGGGCTCCGTACCAGACGACCGTGATCAGCAGGATGCCCGGCAGCAGGACCTGGATCGCCGAGATCAGCGACCACATACGCGCGCTGCGGACGGCGGCCTTGCGCACCTCCTGCGAGGCGGCGCGGTAGCGGCCGAGGAACAGCTCCTCGCCGCCGATCCCGCGCAGCACCCGCAGGCCGGCGACGGTGTCCGAGGCCAGTTCGGTGGCCTTGCCCGCCTTCTCGCGCTGGATGTCGGCCCGTTGGGTGGCGCGGGGGAGCAGCGGCAGCACCGCGAGGGCGAGCACCGGCACGCCGACGGCGATCATCGTGCCGAGCTCCGGCAGGTACAGGACCAGGCCGACGCAGATCAGTACGATCGCGATGGCGGCGGCCAGGAAGCGCGAGAGCGCCTCCACGAACCAGCCGATCTTCTCGACGTCGCCGGTGGAGACCGCGACGACCTCGCCGGCGGCGACCCGTCGGGTCAGCGCGGAGCCCAGCTCCGCGGTTTTGCGGGCCAGCAGCTGCTGGACGCGTGCGGCCGCCGTGATCCAGTTGGTGACGGCGGTGCGGTGCAGCATGGTGTCGCCGACGGCGATGGCGGCGCCGAACAGCGCGATGAGGCCGCCGGCGAGCGCGAGCCGGCCGCCGGAGCGGTCGATGACCGCCTGGACGGCGAGCCCGGCGCACGCCGACAGGCCGGCGATGCCGGCGAAGTGCAGCAGGCCCCAGCACACGGCTTTGAGCTGGCCGCCCAGCTGACTGCGTCCGAGCCACAGCAGGAACCGGGGGCCTGACCGAGCATCGGGAACCCCTGGATCGGGATACGGAAGGTCGCGAATCTGCATGATGTCCCATGGCTCGTGGGTGGCCCAAACCGTGCAAGGTTCGCCCTTTTGGAGCGCCCGGGGCAATGGGTTTTCCGAGCAGGAGCCAGAACGAGCCAGCTGGGGCCGCCCGCACGGGGCCTGGAATGAACAGCGCGGATGCACCCAGACGGGGGACAGTGGCTTCGGTGTCGGTGTCGGCTTCGGTGTCAGCGCCGGGCTCGGTCAGCAGCGGCGCTGGTGCTCATGACCTCCGTCGACCAGAGTCGACAACAGTCCGCCCAGCACCTCGCGCTGCTCGGTGGTCAGAGGGGCCAGGATGTCCTCCGCCGCCGACCGGCGCGCGACGCGCAGTGATCTCAGCGTGGCCCGGCCGGTCTCGGTCAGCTCGATCCGCACCACCCTGCGGTTGGTCGGATCGGGCACGCGCCGCACCGAGCCGCTCGCCTCCAGCCCGTCGACCAGGCTGGTCACGGCGCGGGGCACCACTTCGAGCCGCTCCGCGAGGTCGGCCATCCGCGGCGGCCTGTCGTACGACGCGACGGTGCGCAGCAGCCGGGCCTGTGCCGGAGTGATGCCGATCGGCTCCATCTGCCGCGTCTGGATGCGGTGGAGCCGGCGGGTCAGCCGCAGCAGCTGCTCGGCCAGCATGCCGTCGACGTCGGGGGTGCTCATGGCGGAATAATATCAGGACAAGGCTCATTGTGAACATAGGTAACAGTGAGCTAAGCTCTGCAAAGTCCGCACTGTTCCACCTGTGTGGCGAACTGTCCGTCGAAGCCCCTCACCCGTCGAAGGAGCTCATGAAACCCGAATCATCCACCTGGACCCCCTCGCCCCGCTCCGAGGGTTCGGGGCAGCCGGAGCCACCCGCCCAGCTGCGCCGCATCTTCGGTCTCTTCCGCCCCTACCGCGGCCGGCTCGCCGTCGTCGGACTGCTCGTCGGCGCCTCGTCGCTGGTCTCGGTCGCCTCGCCGTTCATGCTCCGCGAGATCCTTGACACCGCGATCCCGCAGGGCCGCACCGGACTGCTCAGTCTGCTCGCCCTCGGCATGATCCTCACCGCGGTCGTCAACAGTGTCTTCGGCGTGCTGCAGACCCTGATCTCGACCACGGTCGGCCAGCGGGTCATGCACGATCTGCGGACCGGCGTCTACACCCAGCTGCAGCGCATGCCGCTCGCGTTCTTCACCAGGACCAGGACCGGAGAGGTCCAGTCCCGTATCGCCAACGACATCGGCGGTATGCAGGCGACCGTGACCTCCACCGCGACCTCCCTGGTCTCCAACCTCACGGCCGTCGTCGCCTCCGTCGTCGCGATGCTCGCGCTGGACTGGCGGCTCACCGCCGTCTCGATGGTCCTGCTGCCGGTGTTCGTCTGGATCAGCCGGATGGTCGGCCGCGAGCGCAAGAAGATCACCACGGACCGCCAGCGGCAGATGGCCACGATGGCCGCCACCGTCACGGAGTCGCTCTCGGTGAGCGGCATCCTCCTCGGCCGCACGATGGGGCGCGCCGACTCGCTCACGAAGTCCTTCTCCGACGAGTCCGAGCGCCTGGTCGACCTGGAAGTGCGCTCCAACATGGCCGGCCGGTGGCGGATGTCGACCATCGGGATCGTCATGGCCGCCATGCCGGCCGTCATCTACTGGGCCGCGGGCATCGCGCTGGGCACCGGTGGCACCGCCGTCTCCATCGGTACGCTCGTCGCCTTCGTCTCGCTCCAGCAGGGCCTTTTCCGGCCCGCCGTGAGCCTGCTCTCCACCGGAGTGCAGATGCAGACGTCGCTCGCCCTCTTCCAGCGCATCTTCGAATACCTCGATCTGCCCGTCGACATCACCGAGCCCGAGCGGCCGGTCAGGATCGACAAGGTCCGCGGCGAAGTGCGGTTCGACGGCGTCGACTTCAGTTATGACGACAAGGACGGCATGACGCTCCGGGGGATCGATCTGACGGTTCCCGCCGGGGGCAGCCTCGCCGTCGTCGGGCCCACGGGCTCCGGCAAGTCGACGCTCAGCTATCTCGTACCCCGGCTGTACGACGTGACCGGCGGCCGGGTCCTGCTCGACGGCGTCGACGTACGGGACGTGGACTTCGACACCCTCGCCCGCGCGGTCGGTGTCGTGTCCCAGGAGACCTATCTCTTCCATGCCTCCGTGGCGGAGAACCTGCGCTTCGCCAAGCCGGACGCCACGGACGAGGAGATACGCACAGCGGCGCGCGCCGCCCAGATACATGACCACATCGCCTCGCTCCCGGATGGCTACGACACTCTCGTCGGCGAGCGCGGATACCGCTTCTCCGGCGGCGAGAAGCAGCGGCTGGCGATTGCCCGGACCATCCTGCGCGACCCGCCCGTCCTGATTCTCGACGAGGCGACCAGCGCGCTGGACACCCGCACCGAGCACGCGGTGCAGCAGGCCATCGACGCCCTCTCCGAGGGACGCACCACGATCACCATCGCGCACCGGCTCTCCACCGTCAGGGACGCGGACCAGATCGTGGTCCTCGACACCGGGCGCATCACCGAGCGCGGCACCCATGACGAACTGCTCGGGCAGGACGGCCGCTACGCCGCACTGGTCCGCAGGGACAGCCGGCCGGCACACGCCGACATCGCCGAAGGGGATCCGACGCCCGACGGCACCCCGGCACCGGCCGAGAGCCTGGCACCCATCGCGCCGTGAACTCGAGCGCTTGTCCGCACGGATCGCTCACTGTCCGTAAGCGATCCGTGTCGTAGTACCGCAGGTGCCGGGATCGGCGATCACTCCGGGTTAGCGTTCCCGCATGATGAACGAGCCTCCGCCGGCCAGGCCCGGGCGCAGACCCCGTCTCACCCGCCGTGGCCGACTGGTCCTGATCGTGACCGCGACCCTCGTCGTGGCGGCCGTGGTGCTGGTTCCCGTACTTCTGCTGACCGGGGGGAACAGCGGGACCAGCACCCAGGAAGCGCCGACGACCCTGGTCATTCCGGAGGGCCGGCGCGCCTCCCAGGTGTACGCCACCGTCGACCAGGCTCTGGGCGTGCCCGCCGGCGCCGCCCGGAAAGCGGCGCTCACCGCGCGGCTCAAGCTGCCACAGGCCGCCGGGGGCAACCCTGAGGGGTATCTCTTCCCGGCGACGTATCCGGTCCTCTCCTCGACCACGCCCGCCGCGCTGCTCAGCTATATGGTCAACACCGCGAATGAACGCTTCGGGGCCGACCGCATCATCGACGGCGCCAAGCGCAACGGAGTGACGGTCTATCAGACGGTCACCATCGCCAGCATCGTGCAGGCGGAGGCCGATACGGCGGCCGACATGGGCAAGGTCGCCAGGGTCGTGCACAACCGGCTCGCCCTGGGCATGCCGCTCCAGATGGACTCGACCCTCAACTACGCGCTGAACCGCTCCACCCTGGACACCACCCAGGCCGACACGAAGACCGACAGCCCGTACAACACGTACGAGCGCAAGGGCCTGCCGCCCACGCCGATCGGGAACCCGGGGGAGCAGGCCATGAACGCCGCGATCAACCCCCCGAGCGGAGAATGGCTGTACTTCGTCACGGTGGCCCCCGGGGACACCCGCTTCACCAACAGCTACGCCGAGCATGAGAAGAACGTCCAGGAGTTCAACGAGAAGCGCGGGAGCGCGAGCGACGCAGGCTGACCCGCGGGGCGGCTGGGGCTCGTCAGGCCGCCGCCGCCTCGCGCTCCAGCAGCCGGACGATGTCCCGCGCCGCCGCCCGTCCGGCCCGGTTGGCCCCGATGGTGGAGGCCGAAGGCCCGTACCCGACGAGATGGATCCTCTCGTCGCGTACGGCACGGGTCCGCTCGACCCGGATACCGCCGCCGCGCTCCCGCAGTCCGAGCGGTGCCAGATGGTCGATGGCCGCGCGGAACCCGGTCGCCCAGAGGATCACATCGGCCGCCACGGTCCGCCCGTCGGGCCAGGCCACGCCGTCAGGGGTGATCCGGTCGAACATGGGCAGCCGGTCGAGCACCCCCTCCTCGCGCGCCCGGGTGATCGCTTCGTTCACCGGCAGCCCGGTCACCGACACGACGCTCTGCGGCGCCAGGCCCTGGCGCACCCGTTCGTCGACGAGCGCGACGGCGGCCCGTCCCTGCTCCTCACCGAACGGCCCCTCGCGGTAGACGGGCGGCCGGCGCGTCACCCAGGTCGTGTCCGCGGCGACCTTCGCGATCTCCATCAGATGCTGGGTGCCGGATGCTCCGCCGCCCACCACGACGACCCGCAGCCCGGCGAACTCCGCGGGGCCTGGATAGTCCGCCGTATGCAGCTGGCGGCCCAGAAAGGTCTCCTGACCGGGATAGCGCGGCCAGAACGGACGGTCCCAGGTGCCCGTGGCATTGATCAGTGCCCGCGCCGACCACGTCCCCTCGGACGTCTCGACCCGCAGCCGCCCGCCCGCGCCCTCCCGCACCGCCGCGACATCGACGGGCCGGTGGACCCGCAGGCCGAAGCGCTCCTCGTACGCCGTGAAGTACGCGCCGATCACCTCGGAGGAGGGCCGGCTGTCATCGGCCTCCGCGGTGGTCAGCTCCATGCCGGGCAGCGAGTGCATGCCGTGGACCTTGCCGTATGTCAGCGAGGGCCAGCGGAACTGCCAGGCGCCGCCCGGCCGCGGGGCATGGTCGAGCACCACGAAGTCCTGGTCGGGAGCGAGCCCGGACCGCCGCAGATGGAAGGCGCCGGACAGGCCCGCCTGCCCGGCGCCGACGACCACCACATCGATGTCCCGTACCCCGAAGTCGTTCACGGTTCTACCAACAGACCGTGGGCCGGAGATCTTCCCGCTCAGCGGCCCCCGGCGAACAGCAGCGGGGCACCTCCGGGGGCCGACGCCGGACGGCCGTTCACCGCGGGCACGCCCAGCAGCGGGGAAGGGGGCACGTGCGCGAGCAGCCCGCGCGCCGCCAGCTCCGGCGTCACGCCCTCCCCGAACCAGTACGCCTCCTCCAGATGCGGATAGCCCGAGAGCACGAAGTGCTCGATCCCCAGCGCGTGATACTCCTCGATCCGGTCGGCGACATCGGCGTGGCTGCCCACCAGGGCGGTGCCCGCACCGCCCCGTACCAGGCCGACCCCCGCCCACAGATTCGGCGAGATCTCCAGCTGGTCACGCGAACCGCCGTGCAGCGCGAGCATCCGCTGCTGCCCGACCGACTCGCTCTTGCCCAGCGCCTGCTGGGCGGCGGCGACCGTCTCGGGGTCGAGATCGTCCAGCAGCCGGTTCGCCGTGGCCCAGGCGTCCCGCGCGGAGTCCCGCGAGATCGTGTGCAGCCGGATGCCGAAGCGGACCGTACGGCCCCGCTCCTCCGCGAGACCGCGAATCCAGTCGATCTTCTCCTTCACCTGCGCCGGGGGCTCGCCCCAGGTCAGATAGACATCCGCGTGGTCGGCCGCGACCGGTCCCGCCGCCGGGGACGAGCCGCCGAAGAAGATCTCCGGCAGTGGGTCGGGCGGCAGCGCGGTCAGCCCGCCCTCCACCTGGTAGTGCTCACCGTCGAAGTCGTACGGGCGTCCGCTCCAGGCGCCCCGGATCACCGAGAGGAACTCCGCCGTCCTGGCATAGCGCCGGTCGTGGTCGAGATGATCACCGAAGCGCCGCTGCTCGGTGGAGTCCCCGCCGGTCACCACATTGAGCAGCAGCCGCCCGCGGGTGATGCGCTGGTACGTGGCCGCCATCTGCGCCGCCAGCACCGGCGAGATCAGCCCCGGCCGGAACGCCACCAGGAACTTCAGCCGGTCGGTGTGCTGCGCGAGCGCCACCGTCGTCAGCCAGGCGTCCTCGCACCACGTACCGGTCGGGGTCAGCACCGCCTCGAAGCCCAACTGCTCGGCCGCCTTGGCGATCTGCGTCAGATAGTCGATGTCGGGGGCGCGCACCCCGCTCACCGGGGTGATCCTGGAGCGCTTGATACCCCCGTCGGTATAGGCATGGCGGTCCACGAGCGTGCGCCCGTCGCCGCCGGTCGGCAGGAACCAGTGCAGATGAATGCTCATCAGGAAGAGGCCTTTCCGTAGCTGCGCGCCGGGGAGGTCGACGGCGGCAGGTCCTTGTTGAAGCGGTCGTCCACGTAGTCGGCGAAGTCGAAGCGGCGGGGGATGAGCTTCAAGTCGGCGAAGGTGTCGGCGATCTCCTGCTCGGAGGCGACGGCGGCCGCGTCCAGAGCGACCGGTACTCGGGTTCCGTAGCTCAGTTTCACCGCGTCCAGGGCCACTTCGTACGGCAGCCCGGTGTCCTTCGCCCAGACCTTCGCCCACTCCTCGGGGTGCTCGAAGACCCAGTCCTGCGCCCGGCGCAGCCGCTCGACGAAGTCACCGAGCGCCGCGGCCTTCTCCTTGTCCTTGAGGGCTGCGGGCGCGGCGACCTGGAAGTTCAGCCCGTTGACAGCGCCCCGGCCGTCGGTCAGCACCCGGCCCTGTCCGCCGTGCAGTACCTGCGAGGTGTACGGATCCCAGACGGCCCAGGCATCCACCTTGCCGCTGGTGAACGCGGCGAGCGCGTCGGCCGGCTGCAACAGCGTGACCTTGATGTCGTCGAGGCCGAGACCGGCCTTCTTGAGGGAGGCGATCAGCTGGTAGTGCGCCGAGCTGCCCTGGGCGACCGCGACCGACTTGCCCTTGAGGTCGGTGGTCTTCTTCAGCGGCGAGTCCTTGCGTACGAGAATGGCCTCGCCCCCGGAATCGCCGTGGCTCGCGGCCACCACCGTGATCTTCGAATCGGCTCCGGCGGCGAAGACGGGCGGGGTGTTGCCGACGGAACCGATGTCCACGGCGCCGGCGTTGACCGCTTCGAGCATCGGCGGACCGGAGGTGAACGTCGACCACGTGATCTTGTACGGGAGATCGTCGAGTTCACCGGCGGCGCGCAGGACCGCCTCGGAACCGCCCTTCTGGTCACCGACATTGAGGGTCACGGACCCCTTGCCGTCGGTGTTCCCGCCCGCGCCGCCGGAACCGCCGGCGGACGAGGAGCCGGAGCAGGCGGTGAGGAGCAGGGCGAGCGGCAGCAGGGCGGCGGGCAGGAAGCGTTTCATGGTCGGATGACTTTCTGAGGGAGCGGTACGGGGATACGGGAGCGGAACAGGACTCGGGCGGCTGGTGCTCTGGGCTCTGTGCTCTCTGCTGTGTGCTCGGGCGCTCGGCCTAGGCGGCGCTGCTCGGGGCGACCGGTTCGTCCACGCCCAGCTCGGTGAGCAGCCGGGAGCGCAGCGCGGCGAAGCCGGGATCACCCACGGAGCGCGGGCGCTCCAGCGCGACCGGCGTCTCGTACGCGATGACGCCGTCCCGCATCACCAGCGCCCGGTCCGCGAGCAGCAGCGCCTCCTCCACGTCATGGGTGACCAGCAGGACCGCGCAGCCGCGCCGCTGCCACAACTCGGCCACCAGCCGCTGCGCCTTGATCCGGGTCAGCGCGTCCAGCGCGCCGAACGGCTCGTCGAGCAGCAGCAGATCCGGTTCCCGTACGAGCGCCCTGGCCAGCGAGGCGCGCTGGGCCTCGCCGCCCGAGAGCGTCTTGGGCCAGGCGCCCGACCGGTGACTGAGCCCGACCTCCGCCAACGCGCTCTCGGCGACGGCCCGTTCGGGCTTGCCGTCCAGCCCGAGCAACACATTGCGCCAGACCCGCTTCCAGGGCATCAGCCGCGGCGCCTGGAAGGCGACCGCACGCCGCTTGGGCACGAGCACCGTGCCCTCGATGTCACGGTCGAGGCCGGCCAGCACCCGCAGCAGGGTCGACTTGCCACAGCCGCTGCGGCCGAGCAGCGCCGTGAACTCCCCCGGCCGCAGGGTCAGATCGAGCTGGTCGATCACCGGACGGCCGTCGAACGACCGGGTCAGTCCCTCGACCCGTACCGCCGGGCCGGAGGAGGACACCTGGGGTGCGTGCGGACTCACGGGGCTCACTGGCCCGTGAAGGTCGGTCGCCATTGCAGCAGCAGCCTTTCGAGAGTGCGGACAACGGCATCGGCGAGCAGGCCCAGAAAGGCGTAGACGACCAGGCAGACGACGATGACCTCGGTACGGAAGAACTCCCTGGCCTGGTTCATCAGGAAGCCGATGCCGGCGTCGGCGTTGATGGACTCGCCGAAGACCAGGGCGAGCCAGGCCGTGGCGAGCGAGTACCGCAGCCCGGTCATCGCACCGGGCAGCGCGCCCGGCAGCACGACATGCCGGATCAGCCCCCAGCGGCCCAGCCCCAACGACTGCCCCGCTTCGATGAGTTGCTCGTCGACGCCGCGAATGCCCGCGTACACATTGAGATAGAGGTGGAAGGCGACGCCGAGCGCGATGAGCGCGATCTTGGGTGCCTCACCGATGCCCATCCAGATGATGAACAACGGGATCAGCCCGACCCAGGGCACGGTGCGCAGCATCTGTACGGTCGCGTCGACCAGGTCCTCGCCGAGCCGGGAGAGCCCCGAGACCAGCGCGAGCGCGATCCCGATCACACCGCCGAGCAGCAGGCCGACAGCGACGCGTTGGAGCGAGATTCCCATGGCGGCCGGCAGGGTGCCGTCCGCGATCAGATCGCCGGCCGCCCGGGCGATGGTGCCGGGGGAGGCGAGGATGTCGCGGTGCAGCACGCCGGTCGCGCTCAGCACCTGCCAGCTGAGCAGAAGCAGCAGCGGCCCGATGGTCCTGCGGAGCCAGCGGGGGACGGAGCGGCGCCGGGAGCCGGGGGCGGAGACAGGAGTGACCGGCTCCAGAACGGGCGGTTGATTCACGGATATGGCTGATATATCCGGCGGGGCATGGTCGACGGTCATGGCGGCTCCACAGGCAGCGGAAGGGCGAGGAGGGGAGCGGGCGCGAGAGGGTGCGCGGGGGACTATCGCCTCAGCGTCCACGCGTGGCGGTGCGACGAGAGCCAGGCCGGCACACGGATAGGGGGCGCAGCCGAAAAAGAGAGAGCGGGGAGAGCGCTGAGAAGACGTCAGCAGCCGCGACAACACGCGGCGGACGCCACCCGCAGCAGGTCGATGTGACCGCGCGTGGTGAGCAGAGCTGAACGCAACATGGCGCAGAACGTAGCGAGCGTTTCCTGATCAGGTCAATGGTGTCTCGGCACGCGGACGCGCGATTCCAGGGACCGGGCGGCAGGATGGACGCATGTCCGACGCATTCACCACCAGGATCCTGAACATCAGCACCGGCACCGCCGAGGCCGTGACCGATCTGACCCACGCCTGCGAGAGCTTCCTCCAGGAGAGCGCGGCGGGCCGGGACGGTCTGCTGAACATCTTCGTGCCCCACGCGACCGCCGGCGTGGCCATCATCGAAACGGGCGCCGGCAGCGACACCGATCTCCTCGCCGCGCTCCATACCCTGCTCCCCGCCGACGACCGCTGGCAACACCGCCACGGCACCCCGGGCCACGGCAGAGACCACGTCCTCCCCGCCTTCGTCCCACCCCACGCCACCCTGCCGGTCATCGACGGCCACCTGGAACTGGGCACCTGGCAGTCCATCTGCCTGGTAGACACCAACATCGACAACCCCCGCCGCCAGGTCCGCCTGACCTTCCTAGGCTGACCAAGATCGTCCTGGGGGTGGCCGCTACGACGGTTGCGGGCACGTGCCTGCTCGGTGTGCGGCGGCTGTCGCGGGTGAAGCTCGCCGCGTCATCCCCGGTGCAGCGGGAAGATGTACTCACCGCCGCCGCATCCGTCGGGGTCACATCATCGGCTGGGCTGATGACTGGGAGGTCTCGGGTGATGTCCGCCCAGACGCCGAAGGTGCTCCAAGCTGTTCGGCGTGGAACTGGCCAAGCGGCGCCCCGGCTACGCGAACTTCGCGATCACCACTCCGCCGCAAGCTCGTCCTGATCGAGGGCGAGACGGGCCAGGAAACTCGCCTGGACCACCTGGGCGTCGAGGTCGACAGCACCGACGAGGTCACCGCCGCCACCCGGCTCAAGCACGCCGGGCTCGCGACGTTCGAGGAGAACGACACGTCCTGCTGCTACGCCCTCCAGGACAAGGTGTGGGTCCACGGCCCCGGCAAGGAGCCGGGGGAGGTCTATGTCGTCAAGGCCGACGCCGACCAGCTGGGCAAGAGCCCCGCTCTGGACGGCGATGCCTGTTGTTCCGGGCAGAACGAAACCGCCGGGACCGCAGCGTCCGCGCAGGCAGCCGCGGGCTGTGCCTGCGGCAGCTGAGATCAGCGCCGTCAAATCCTGCGCTGATCCGCGCGGCCGGGGCGCGTCAGGCCGAGGCCGGGTGCCAGGGCGCGTGGGGGATGGTCGGCCGCGCGTCGGCGGCCAGGCGCAGGGCGTAGACGGCAGGTGTGTCATCGGGTTCCGCGACGGGTCCGAGGTAGGTGTGGCCGGTCATGCGGCACCCGGCGGGCAGATCCAGCGGGCCGGCCGGGTCAGTGGCGATGTACGACCGTGCCGGGCTGGGCGTCCTTGACGCGGGCGACGAGCCGCAGGAGGAGGGTGATGCAGAGCTGGCCGGTGCCATCGACGGTGATGTCGGGCACCGGGATCGGGGCGGCACTCACCGGGGCAGGGCCTGGGTGACGCGCCACAGTCGGCGGGGCAGGTCGCCCTCCTCGAAGGCGTGGACCTCGTTCAGGGTCCAGCCGTCGGCGAGGGCGTCGACCAGGTCGCGATCGAAGAAGCGCACTGCGAAGCCGCCGTGTTCAAAGATGTCGTCGCCGTGCGTGGTGCCGGTGCCGTAATGGGCGTCGCCGGTGTGCCGGACGGTGTAGACGAAGGACCCGCCGGGCCGCAGCACCCGGGCGATCTCGCCGACCAGGGTGTGGACCTCCTTGGTCGACAGGGCCATGCAGAGCAGCATGTGCGCGAATACCGCGTCCACGGAGCCGTCCGCCAGCGGCAGCGGCTCGCGGACGTCGTGCACAGTGGTGGCCACACGGTCCCCGGCGCCCTGCGCCTGGGCGGCGTGGGTGAGCTGTTCCAGGCCGGTGGCGGAGAAATCGGTGGCCTGGACGGTGAAGCCCATCCGGGCGAAGTGCAGGGCGTCGCGGCCGTGTCCGGCGCCGAGCTCCAGGACGTCCCGGGCTCCGGCCGTACGGAAGACGCCGACGGCGTGGATGGCTGGCTCGGAGGGCTGTTCTCCGTACATGCCGGGGTGGGCGGTGTAGGTGTGCTGCCAGTGCTCGGGCTACGCCTGCGCCAGTTGGGGGGTCTGCTCTTGTCCCGTCACGGCTGCGTCTTTCTTCACATGTTCCGGCCAGGCTGCCGGTCTGCGCACCACCCTAGATCGGGTGTGGTGCTTCGCCCGCCCCAGAGTGGGTGGGGCTCAGCGCCGGTCAGCTGCGGACGCGTGCCTTTCGTACGCCGTAGACGGCCGCGCCGGCGGCGAGGATGGCGGCTCCGGTCATGACGGAGGTCAGGGGCAGGGCGAAGGCGAGGATCGTGCAGCCGGCCAGGCCGAGGACGGGAACGGCGCGTGGCAGGCGGCGCTCGGCCGGGGTGAGGGTGTAGGCGGCGGCGTTGGTGATCGCGTAGTAGGCCAGGACGCCGAAGGAGGAGAAGCCGATCGCGCCGCGCACGTCGACGGTGGCGGCGGCGATGGCGACGACCGCGCTCACGGCGAGTTCGGCGTGGTGGGGAACGCCGTAGCGCGGGTGGACGGCGGCCAGGGTGTGGGGCAGGTGCCGGTCGCGGGCCATGGCCAGGGTGGTACGGGAGACGCCGAGGATCAGGGCGAGCAGGGAGCCGAGCGCGGCGGTTGCCGCACCGACGCGCACGACGGGGGCCAGGGCGGGGACGTCGGCCGCCCGTACGGCCTCGGTGAGCGGTTCGGTGGCGTGGGCGAGCCGTTCGGGCCCGAGCACCGACAGAACCGCGACGGCCACACAGGCGTAGACGACGAGGGTGATGGCCAAGGCGAGGGGAATCGCGCGGGGGATGGTGCGGGCCGGGTCGCGTACCTCTTCGCCGAGGGTGGCGATGCGGGCGTATCCGGCGAAGGCGAAGAACAGCAGCCCGGCCGCCTGCAGAACACCACCCGTCGTGGCGTCCGCGCCGATGTCCAGCCGGTCGGTCTCGGCAGTCCCGCTGGTCAGGCAGGCGGTGACCACCGAGGCGAGAACCGCCAGGACCACCGCGACGATGACGCGGGTCAGCCGCGCGCTCTTCTGCACACCCGTGTAGTTGAGCGCGGTCAGTGCCACCACGGCGGCCACCGCAACCGCGTGGGCCTGACCGGGCCAGGCGTAGGTGCCCACGGTCAGCGCCATGGCCGCACAGGAGGCGGTCTTGCCGACGACGAATGCCCAGCCGGCCAGGTAGCCCCAGAAGTCACCGAGCCGTTCGCGGCCGTAGACGTAGGTGCCGCCGGAGGCCGGATAGCGGGCGGCCAGCCGCGCCGAGGACATCGCGTTGCAGTATGCGACCACCGCCGCGAGGGCCAGCCCGAGCAGCAGCCCGGACCCGGCCGCCTGGGCCGCCGGACCGAGCGCCGCGAAGATGCCCGCCCCGATCATCGACCCCAGCCCGATCAGCACCGCGTCGGACACCCCCAGGCGCCGCTTCAACTCGCCGCCACCGGCCGAGGTCCCCACCGCGTTCATCGCCTGCTCCTTCGCGGCGGCCCGCCGCCGAATGCCAGCCGGAAGATCTCGGCGCACCGTAGCGGAGCAAGGTGTCCGGCCGGAGCCAATGATCCATGATTTCCTGAATTCAGATATCGCTGTACTGTCTTGCGGGTGCTGCTGACTCTTGCTTCTGACATCGAGGTGCTGGCCCGTTTCGGCCGCGCGCTCGCCGACCCGATCCGCTGCCGGATCCTTCTCGCGCTGCGCGAGGAACCGGCCTATCCCTCCGACCTCGCCGACACCCTCGACATCTCGCGCACTCGGCTGTCGAACCATCTTGCCTGCCTGCGCGACTGCGGCCTCGTCGTCACCGTGCCCGACGGGCGCCGCACCCGCTACGAACTCGCCGACGAACGCCTCGGCCACGCCCTGGAGCATGTCCTCGCCGCGGTGGTCGCGGTCGAGTCGGACAAGACCTGCCCGGACGCCGCCACGAAGGGCTGCTGCTGATGACCGCGATATCCCTGGGGCCGTCCCCGGCCCGCCGCGACGCGCTCGCGAAGCGGATACGGCTGCTGGTCGCTGCGACGATCACCTACAACGTCATCGAGGCGGCCGTCGCGATCACCGCCGGGACGATCGCCTCCTCCACCGCGCTGGTCGGCTTCGGCCTGGACTCCGTCATCGAGGTCTCCTCCGCCGCCGCAGTCGCCTGGCAGTTCTCCGCCCGCGACCACGGCGTACGCGAGGCCCGGGAGAAGACCACGCTGCGGATCATCGCCGTCTCCTTCTTCGCACTCGCCGCGTACGTGACACTCGACGCCGTACGAGCCCTGACCGGAACCGGCGAGGCGGACCGCTCCGTCCCGGGCATCGTCATCGCCGCCCTGTCCCTGGCGATCATGCCGTTCCTCTCCGCCGCACAGCGCCGCGCCGGGCGCGAACTCGGCTCCGCCTCCGCAGTCGCAGACTCCAAGCAAACCCTGCTGTGCACCTACCTCTCCGCCGTCCTGCTGATCGGGCTGGTTCTCAACGCCACCCTCGGCTGGTCCTGGGCCGACCCCATCGCCGCCCTCGTCATCGCCGCCATCGCGGTGAAGGAAGGGCGCGACGCCTGGCAGGGCAAGGGCTGTTGCGCACCATCCGCCCACTCCGTCGCAGCTGTGCCGTCCTCGGGCGACGAGACGGACGCGCGCGGCTGCCGCCCCGGCTGCACCTGCTGCTCATGAACATCGCGTTGCCGACCGGCCGCGCCGCCGGCGGGCGTGCTGATACTGGTCCGGCAACGGACACGGGCGGGAGCAACGGTGGACTGGTTGACTGCGCTGGGAGGCCTGTCCGCAGGGCTGCTGATCGCGACAATGACCGCACCGGTCGGGGTGTCCGGGGCGGTGTTCCTCCTCCCGGTCCAGCTGAGCGTCTTCGGTGTGCCGAACCCCGCGGTCACGCCGACCAACCTCCTCTTCAACGTCATCGCCGGACCCGGGGCTTTGTGGCGTTACAGCCAAACCGGCGCCCTGCGCGGACCACTCACCAGGCTCCTGGTGGCCGGCACCCTGCCCGGAGTGATCCTCGGCGCCGTCATCCGGGTCTTCGCCCTCCCAGGCCCCACCGTCTTCCGACTCCTCATCGCCGCCCTCCTCCTCCCGCTCGGCCTGTGGCTGTGCACACGCACCCTCCGCCCAACACCCCAGCGGGCCGCTGGTGAACCGTCCGCACGCACCGTCACCGGCCTCGCGCTGGCCGTGGGCATCGTGGGAGGGATTTACGGAATCGGAGGCGGTTCGCTTCTCGGACCGATCCTCGTTGGCCGTGGCCTGCCGGTCGCCCGCGTCGCCCCGGCGGCCCTCGCCTCCACATTCGCGACCTCGCTCGTTGGCGCGGCCACCTTCGCGTTGCTGTCCCTGATCAGCCGTGGAGATGTAGCGCCGGAATGGCTCCTGGGCCTCGCCTGCGGAGTCGGCGGCTTGGTCGGCGGCTATCTCGGCGCCCACCTCCAACCGCGCCTCCCCGAGACAGCTCTGCGACTACTTCTCGGCACCCTGCCCGCAGCACTTGGTGCTCTCTACGTGGTGCAGGCCATCCGCTGATCGTGCGCCATACGGGGCTGGGAACGTGAGAAAGTCATCACCGAGACATTCATATAGCCCCTTAGCTTGTTCTTTATCTACCAAGATCTTCCGGGCTTGCCGATGGCCTTGAGGGTCTCGGGGCGTTTGACGGTCTTGCTGACGTCGTAGCGGGGTGCCCTGCAAGCTGGGTGTGAGCGACGATCAGGATCCAGGTCCAGCGGTCCGCGGCCTCGGGAGTGCGGAGTTTCGGGCTGGTCCAGCCGAGAGTCTGCTTCGCGAAGCGGAAGGTGTGTTCCAGATCGAAGCGGCGGAGAAACGCCTGCCAGAAGCGGTCCACGTCGTCCGGGGTGGCCCCGGTCTTGGAGGACCATGACCACACCGGCGGGGCATCCCGGTCCTTCGACAGGTGCTCGACTTTCAACCGCATCAACGTCCCCTCAACCAGGGGTAGTTCACCATCGTGGTCGAGCCAGGATGAGCGGTGGGTGAGCCTTGGGTGGACCGCACCGTCCGCACACAGCACCGCGTCCACCAGCTCGAACAACTCGTCGCGCCGTGCGGTCAGACACTCGTAGAACTCGCCACGGAAGCGTGACGCTTCCGCGAACGCTTCGCCCCGGACGGCAGCAGGCAGCAGACTCATCCTCACGGCCTTCGTGTCCCGTCTCTCGCAATGTTCTCGCTGTCTCACGTGACCTTGTTGGATTCGCGGCTGGTCTCATGTGACGTTGTCGCAGTGGGCCGGGGCGGAGACTGATTCTCACGCGATGTTGTCGCTCAGTCGGGTTCGCCCCAGCTCTGCGCTCGCGGGGGCTCCCTCTACTGGCCGTCGAGTTCAGCGAACGCTTCCGCGAACCCCTTCGCATCCGACTTGTTCGTCGTGTAGGCGCCGGTCCCCCGGCGCAGGACCCGGCAGGTCCACCTCCAGCACCGTGCCCAGGGCAGGTGATCCGATAACGCTGCTGCGGGAACGGGGTTTGTGACGGATCTTGTGAGCCATCGCCGCATTTCAGAGGCACTCCCGCGCTGTTCCGCCGGCGGAGAACACCGGCCCGACCGGGCTCGACGATCACTACGGTCCAGTCTCATGACGACGATTACAACGCGCACGGTCGAGTACCCGGCCGACGGCCTGACGATGATCGGGCACCTCGCGCTCCCGGCCGGCGTCGACCGTCGGCCCTCGGTGCTGCTCGGACCAGAGGGCCCGGGGCTCAGCGACGTCGAGCGCCGCCGGGCCGATGCGCTCGCCGAACTGGGATACGTAGCGCTGGCCTTCGACGTCCACGGCGGGCGCTATTTGGGCGACCCAGACGAGATGCTGGCCCGTTGCATGCCGCTGCTCGCCGACCCCGACCGGATGCGGGGCATAGGCCACGCGGCGCTCGACGTGTTGCGCGCCGAACCGCGGACCGACCCCGACCGGATCGCCGCCGTCGGCTACGGCACCGGCGGCGCCATCGGGCTGGAACTCGGGCGCGACGGCGTCAACCTACGCGCGATCGGCACAGTCAACGCACTGACCACAGGCCGACCGGGCGAGACGGCGCGCATCCGCTGCCCAGTGTGGGCCGGGGTCGGGTCGGAAGACCCGATCATGCCGCCCGCGCAACGGGACGCGTTCACCGCCGAGATGCAGGCCGCGGGCGTCGACTGGCGCCTCGCGGTCTACGGCGGCGCCTTGCACGCCTTCCACCACCCGCCGGTCGACCACCCCATGGTCCCCGGCGTCGGCTACCACCCACAGCACGCGCAGCGCGCCTGGCACGACGTCATCGACCTGCTCACCGAGTGCCTGCCCGTAACGGAGTGATCTGGTCAGCAACCGCGATTCCGGGCCGCGAACCAGGCCGGTCGACCGCCACCGGCTCCGGTTTGTGGACATCACCGCAGCTCAGAGAAACGGTGACGAGGTGCTCTGCGAGGGCGTTCCCACTCGGCGGCGGGAACGGCTCCGCCCGATGCCCCGCCCGGTGCCCTGGCTCGTTCTCTGCGATCACGTTCCTGACCTGGGCAGACCCGGACCGCAGTCTCAGCTGGAGTTGCCGCTGACCATGCTCCGTCTCAGGTGCTGTTCCCTCTCACGGGTGGTCTGAGGCCGCATCGCTGGCGGAGGTGTCTGCTGGCGACTTCGCTTGGATCGATTCCGTGTGATCGATCCGGGGGCCGGGCGATGGATGTCGAAAGGCTGGGGCAGGCTGCGTTCGAGGTGGTATACGTCGATGAGGACTGCGTACGCCGCCGCGAGCCGTTGTCGGCCTGCTGGACACTGAGGTTCGAGCGGCTGTCGCCGGTGCGTACGGTCAAGTCCTACCAGGGGCAGAAGTCCGTGACCCGTGACTACTGGGCGGCCACGACGGCCGGGCAGCTGTCCTGCGAGTCGCACCTGGAACGGCACCACGCGATGCTGATGGACTTCGATCCGCAGGTCACGGCTCTGGCTGGCCAGCCGTTCCGGCTGTTCTGGCCCGGCCGGCGCGGCCGTCGCGGGCACGTCCCGGACTTCTTCGCCCGACTCGATGACGGCGGCGGCCTGGTGGTGGATGTCCGTCCGGACGATCGGATCGCGCCGGACGATGCGGAGGCGTTCGCAGCCACCGCACGGGCCTGCGAACTCGCCGGTTGGGCCTTCCACCGGGTGTGGAGTGATCGATCCGGTGCTGTTGGCGAACGTCAAGTGGCTGGCGGGCTACCGGCACCCGCGCAACCACCGGGAACCTGTCGCCTCGCACTTGGCGGCGGCCTTCACTGAGCCGGAGGCCCTGTTGGCCGGGGCCGAGCGGGTCGGTGACCGCCCGGCTGTGCTGCCGGTTCTCTATCATTTGCTCTGGCGCCGAGTTCTGGAAGTTGACCTGGAATCACGTCCGTTGGGGCCGCGAAGCATGGTCCAGCGGGTGGTGCCGGCCTGGTGAGACCTCCGCTGGCGGTTAGGCCCGGTGACCGGGCGAGGTTCGACGGCAAGGTGCACACCGTGATCGGCCTCTCCGGCGTCCTGGTGCGGCTGGCCGACAAACACGGGCACTCCAGCGCGATGCACTCCGCCGTTGGATGGAGGCAGAGCGTCACTACCGCACGGCCGACGATCACCCATTTCCCATTCCGCCTGTCGCTGGCTCGCGCGAAGGGGCGGATCCTAGCCGCGGCACCAACGACCTGCGCTGTCTCACTTGCGGAACCCGACTCGGCTCGCAGGGCCGCCCGAACGCAGCTTTCTGCTCAAGCGCATGCCGGGCACGCAGATGGAGGCTCCATCAAGCGGAACCGTCCAGGCTGAAGGTGAAATGCCTGATCTGCAAGTCCACTTGGACCGAAGGGCTGGAACACCGGAAAGGAGCCGTCTACTGCTCAGCGAGGTGCAAAACAGAGGCATGGCGGCGACGCAAGCTCGGATACTGACCATCCCACGCCGAGCGACAAGATCATCTGAGATTGGTCGTCGTGAACTTTGGCGAGCGACAACGTCAACCGAGATTCCGGCCTCGACCTGTCTCACGCGTCCTTGCATCCGCACTGGTCATGGGGTTGGTCACCGGCAAGATCGAATGAGACGGGACACTCACGGCCTTCGTCTCGGTCACGTGCACCTTGGTCGGAGCACATGATCAGACGAAGGCCGCTCCCGCGTCCGGCGAATCCCCAGGTGAGCGACTCAGTTCGAGACCGGAAGACAAAGAACAAGCTTAGAGGGTGTCTCACGTGGCAAGTTTCGCGAGCTTCTTGTAGCAGGTCAGGGCGGCGGCCATGGCCAGGCCTCGGCTCTGCCTGTCGTTGTGGGCCACGTACGGGATCTTGAGACCACGAGCGGCCCATGGCAGGCTCATGCCGCATGATCGATGAATTCGCGAAAGACAACCTGCACGGGAGACTGCGGCGGGACCGCAAGGCGCTGCTCTGGAAACTCGACGGCTTGTCCGAATACGACGCCCGCCGACCTTTGACAGCGACCGGGACCAATCTCCTCGGCCTGGTCAAGCACGTGGCCACCGTCGAGGCCAGGTACTTCGGCGAGGTCTTCGACCGCCCTTCCCCGGAACCGCTGCCCCGGTGGCAGGACTCCAACGGCAGCGATCTGTGGGCGACGGAGGACGAGACCCGCGATCAGATCATCGGGTTCTACCGGCGCACGTGGGAACACTCGGACGCGACGATCAACGAGCTTCCCCTCGACGCCCCCGGCCACGTGCCGTGGTGGCCGGAGCCTTATGCCGACACCAACCTGTTCGCCATCCTGGTCCATGTCCTCGGCGAGTCCATCCGGCATGCCGGGCACGCCGATATCCTGCGCGAGGGCCTCGACGGCCGGACCGGGTTGCGCTCCGAACACGAGAAGTCGATCGACGAGGAAGCCCGTGCAGCCTACTGCGCGAAGATCGAGCAGGCCGCCAGGTCGACCGCACCAATCAAGGCTTAGACCGTGTCCTATGTGGGGGTGGCTCGTTGGGCTGTGCATGGGGCGGGGTATGTGGAGTTGGATTGTTCCGGATGGGCTGTGGGAGATCGCGAA